>JBMOMP010000110.1:0-39276 GCA_049323115.1 Chloroflexota bacterium | reverse complement strand
CCCGGTTGAAAAAATTGACCGTGATCGCGCCGCCGCGCCCTTCGGTCGTGGTTGGCCCGTAGATGCGCGCCAGCGGTTCGCCGGTGCTGTGTTTCATCTGCGTCAGGTTGTCCAGCAGCCAGCCGGTCAGGCAGCGCACGCGCTCGTGGATGGCCTCGTAGCCGATGGTTTCGATGTGCTTGAGCCCGATTTCGATAGCGGGGATGTCCAGGTAGTCGAGCGTGCCGTCCTCGAAGGCGGCTGCGCCATCGGCCAGGTAATATTTGTCGCCCTGCACCGAGGCGACCGTGATCGTCCCGCCGGCGAACCAGGGACGGTGGAGTTTGCCCAGCGCCCCCTTGCGGGCGATCAGCGCGCCCAGGCCGGTAGGGTAGCCGAACATCTTGTAGAACGAGACCGGCACGAAGTCCGGCTTGAAGCGGGACAGGTCGAGCCGGTTGGTGGGGACGTAGGCGGCGGCGTCGAGCAGCACGTCCCAGCCGGCGGCATGCGCCCGTTCGATCCATTCCAACGGGTGCTGGACGCTGGAGAAGTTGGATTGGGCGGGATAAGCGAACAGGTTGCGATTCCCCGGTTGGGCCAGCGACAGGTACTCGTCCAGGGTGGAGGCGTTGACGCGCAGGTCGGGCAGTTCCACCGGGATGTAGGTCACTTCCGCGCCGCGCGCGTGGGCGAATTCCCGGATCCCATTGACCGAGTTGTGGTTGTCGAAGGTGAGCAGGTAATGGCCGCCGGGGAAGGGGTACGACTCGCCCACCAGTTTGAGCGCGCCGCTGGCGTTGGGCGTGAAGATGCACAGGTATTCTTCGGGGTCGGCGTGGAAGAACTGGAGCACATAATCGCGCGCGCCTTCCACCAGTTCGGTGGCGGCCAACGAGGTGGGGTTGGTCGAATGCGGGTTGCCAAAGACGTTCTCGTTGAGCAGTTTCTGGTGCGCGCGGATCTGCGACTCGGCGTATAGCCCGCCGCCGGTGTAGTCGAGGTAGACGTGTTCGGCCTGGTCGAGGCGGGCGTAGTCGCTGGCGCGCAGGCGGTCGAGGGCTGCGGTGGAGGGGTAGTCGGGATAGGCCTTCAGGAAGGCGGCAAATTCGGGGTCTTTGGGCATGGGGATTTTCCTCGTGGTCGATTCTAACGCGAATAGCGCGAATTGGGCGAAGGTTTTGGGAGGAAACGAACCACGGAGTCACGGAGACACAGAGAAATCAAAAAGACTCCGTGACTCAGTGTCTCCGTGGTAATCATTTCAGTTGAAGTTTTCCCGCAAATATTCGAGCACAAAGATTTCCCGCCGTAACCACTTTGGCGCATTGACGGACTCCATCAGTGACTTGTTGACCCGGATGGCTGCCTGGATATCCACCCAGACCGGCGTGAAACCCAGGGCGCGTTCGTAGTCGTCGAGACGTTGCGCGCCGGAGACGTCTGTGACCTCACAGCGGTAGTAGTACGAGGTCATCTTGAACATGTCGTAGCCTGTTTCTGTGTTGATGTCGTATTCGATGACCGCGCCGATCTCCTCCCCCATGTGCGACAGGGTCATGCTGCATTCTTCGGCCACTTCGCGCGCCAGCGTCTGGGCGTGAGTCTCGCCCGCTTGGCCACCGCCGCCGGGGAACTTGTAATCGCCGGTGTTGGCGGAATGGATCATCAGCAGTTGCCGTCCGTGTTGGATGACGGCGCGCACGGCGGTTCGTTCGACCGTTTTTTCGCCTGCGTTTACGCCTTCCGAGCGATGGAGGGTGGCAAGAATGATTATTTTTTCACGCAACCGTCCCCGCTTCTCCCTGCTTCTTGAACTGGCTCATATACAAGTCGTAGTAGAAACCGCGCTTTTTCATCAGGTCGTCGTGCTTCCCGCGCTCCACGATCTGGCCCTTGTCCAGCACCAGGATCATATCCGCGTTGACGATGGTGGACAGGCGGTGGGCGATGACGAAGGCCGTCCGTCCCTTCAGCAATTCATCGAACGCCTTTTGGATAAGACGCTCGGTTCGGGTATCGACCGAGGAGGTTGCTTCGTCCAAAATGAGAATTTTCGGGTCTGACAGGGCTGCCCGCGCAATGGACAGCAGTTGCCGCTGTCCCTGCGAGAGGCCGGAGCCGCGCTCGCCCAGCACGGTTGCGTACTTTTCGGGCAGGCGCTCGATGAACGAATCGGCGTTGGCTAACCGGATGGCAGCCAGCACTTCCTGGTCGGTGGCGTCCGGGCGGCCAAAGCGCACGTTGTTCATGACCGTGTCGCTGAACAGGAAGGTATCTTGCAGCACAACGCCGACCTGCGCGCGCAGGGAGTCGAGCGTCACGTTGCGCACGTCAATGCCGTCGATTTTGACGCAGCCGGAGGTCGGGTCCCAGAAGCGCGGGATCAGGTTGATGATGGTGGTCTTGCCCGCGCCGGTGGGACCGACGATGGCGACCGTCTGGCCAGGTTCGGCGGCGAAGGTCACAGCCTGCAAGACCGGCTCGCCTTCCTTGTAGGCCGAGGAGACGCGATCGAATTCCACTTTACCGAGGATGTCAGGCATCGGTTTTGCATCCGGCTTGTTTTGCACGCCAGGGACTTCGTCCAGCAAGCCGAAGATGCGTTCCGCGCCTGCGATGGCGTTCTGGATGTTGGTCCACAGCACCGAGATCTGCTGGATGGGCTGGTTGAAACGCTGCACGTAGGCCAGGAAGGTGACCACCAGGCCAAGCGAAACGACCGTGCCCATCATGGTCTGTCCCTTGAGCAGGTACCAGCCGCCCACGCCGACCACAATCGCCAGCGCCAGGTACGACATGGCCTCCAGTGTAGGGGCGAGGGCCGAGGTGAAGGCCACGGCGCGCACGTTGGCGTCGCGGTTGGCGGCGTTGACCAATTTGAACTGCTCGATGTTCTCGTCCGCGCGGTTGAAGGCCTGCACCTCGCGCACGGCGGAGATGCTTTCCTGCAACTCGGCGTTGACCGAGCCGATCTCTTTGCGCGCCCTGCGGAAAGCCTTGCGCGCCTGGGTGGAAAAGTGAAGCGTTGCCGCGAACATCAACGGGGCAATCGCCAGGGAAAGCAGCGCAAAGGCCGCGCTGGTGGTCAGCATGTTGTAGGCGATCCAGACCAGCAGCAGGATGCCGCTGAAGACCTGCACCAGCGCAAACGAGACCGCCTGTTCGATGGCGCTGGTGTCGTTGGTGATGCGGCTCATCAGGTCGCCGGCCTCGTTCTCGCTGTAGAAACCGAGCGAGAGTCTGTGCAGGTGATGGAAGACTTCCACGCGCAGTTCGCGCAACACGTGCTGCCCGCTCCACGACATGGCGAAGAAGGTCAGGCCGTTGAGCAGGGCGCTGCTGATATACAGCACAATCGTGATGACGATCAGGCGCACCAGGCCAGCCGTGCGCTGTTCCGGCGTGGATGCAGCCGGGTCGGGCGCAGGGAAGCCGCCGGCGGTGAAGGCCTGGTAGACCAGTTTGTGCGTCAGCGAGAGCGCCGACGGGTCGTCGGTCGCCAGCCAACAGTTGGAGGCCGCCTGCTCGGTCTGGCTGGCAGCCATCCCTGAGAGCGAAGCGAAGTCGCTGCCCGCGCCCATCGGCACCAGGAAGCAGTCGGTCGCCTGTCCGGTCAGGTCGGGGGTGGTGACTTGTGCCCAGGTGGCGATGACTACAAAGATGACCGCCATGACCAGCATGTACCAGAAGCGCCCGAAATACGCGCCCAGGCGCGCGAGGGTCTCGCCCAGGTTGCGCGGCTTGAGGGTTTCGCGGTTGAATGTGTCGCCAAAACGTCCACCGTGCATCATAGAGTGCCTCCTTGTGAGACCTTGGAGGCCTGGGTTTCGTGCGCCAGGATTTGCGAGTTGTAGATTTCTGCGTAGATCGGTTCGTTTTCCATTAAGTCTTTGTGCTTCCCGATGGCGACCACTTCGCCCTTGTCGAGGACGATGATCTGGTCGGCGTTCATCACGGTGCTGATGCGCTGGGCAATGACGAAAGACGTGCGGCCTTCCATCAGTTGGTCGAGCGCCTTCTGGATTTCGGACTCGGTCGCCAGGTCAACGGACGAGGTAGAGTCGTCCAGGATCAAGATGCGCGGGTCGAGCAGCAGGGCGCGGGCAATGGCGATGCGCTGTTTTTGCCCGCCGCTCAGGGTGGCGCCGCGCTCGCCGACATGCGTGTCGTAGCCTTCGGGGAAGGACAGGATGAACTCATGCGCCTGGGCGGCTTTGGCGGCGGCTTCGATCTCCTCCTGCGTGGCTTCCGGCTTGCCGAAGGCGATGTTCTCGCGGATCGTCCCGCTGAACAGGGTGGTCTCCTGTAACACAATGCCGATCTGCGACCGGAGCGAGTCGAGCGTGACCTCGCGCAGGTCGTGGCCGTCGATGGTGATGCGTCCCTGGCTGGGGTCGTAGAAGCGCGGAAGAAGGTTGATGATGGTACTCTTGCCGGAGCCGGTTGCGCCCAGCAGGGCGATCCGCTCGCCGGGAGCAGCCTCGAAGGTCACGTTTCGAAGTACCGGCTCGCCGCCGCCAAAGTAGCGGAAGGTGACGTTCTCGAACTTGATCGCGCCGTTCACGCCCGGCAGGGCGATGGCGTCTGGCTTGTCGGTGATCTCGTTGTGCGCATCCAGGATTTCGAAGATGCGGTCTGCCGAAGCGGAAGCCTGGCTGAACTGGGTGATGATCATGCCCATCATCATGATCGGGAAGAACAGGTACATCAGGTAGAGCGAGAATTCCTGCCAGGCGCCCAGCGTGAGCAGCCCCGCGATGATCTGTTTCCCGCCCACGTACAGGATGGCGGCCTGCCCCAGGTTGGCGATCATGAAGACCATCGGGAACATGAAAGTGAACAGGCGCGCCAGTTGGATCTGCTGGTTCATCGTGTCGCTGGCGGCGGCGTCGAATTTGGCCTGCTGTTCCTTCTCGCGCGTAAAGGATTTGATGACCTTGATGCCCGCCAGGTTCTCCTGCAAGATCGTGTTCAGGGTCGAGATCTTCTGCTGCACTTTGGTGAACATCGGCCTGGCCGCGCCCGCAAAGAAACCGAACATCACCACCGCCAGCGGCAGGATGGGCATAGCCGTCCAGGCCAGCGGGGCGTTGGCGCTGAACAAGATGATGACCGTGCCGGTCAGCAGGATCGCCGCGCCCACCAGTTGCAGCAGTCCCTGCCCGATGAACAGGCGCACCTTCTCCACGTCATCGGTGGCGCGGATCATCAACTGGCCGGTCTGGTTCTTGTCGTGATACGAAAACGACAGGTTCTGGATCTTGGCGTACAGGTCGTTGCGCAGGTCGTAGGCCACTGCCTGGGAATTTTTCTCCGCCCAGAAGGCTTGCAGGAAAGCGAAGACGCCGCGCAGGACGGCAAAAAGGACGATGGCGACCAGCGCCGTGACCAGCAACCCCGGGGCGTTTGCGACCTCCGCTTCCAACTGGACTTCGAGTTGCTCCAGCGTCAAGGACGTTGGCCTGCCCGTGGCTTCGAGAATCTTCGGCAGCGCCACGCTGACGAAATCAGCCGGAATCTTGTCGAGCGCGCCCATGATCTGGCCGGATACGAATCCGCTCGTGACCGCGTCAATGACGTTGCGGATCATGCGCGGCACGGCCAGTTGCGAGAGCGTGGCGATGATCAGGAACAGATAGGGCAGCGCCGCTTCGCGTCCGTAGCGGGTCAGGTATTGGACGGCGCGCTTCATCCCGCCGCTGGATTTGCGGCGCTCCCCGCGTTTGCGGGACATGGGTCGTGACATACTTGCTTGCAAGGAATTCTCCTGAGAGGGGTAGTAGTACGTAACGCCGACCTTCGGCCGGCACACCAGGCAAAGCCTGGCGTTACAACGGGCATTACGAATTGGCCCTGCGCAGCGCCAGGGGTTTGTCCACATCCACCAGCCCAAACGACAGGCGAAAGACGATGTAGTCGAACAGGTTGCCGGTCAGGTTGCCGACGCGGATCATGCGCAGCGCCAGGTCGATCCGGGCGGTCGTTTCCGCGCCGTATGCCTCCAGCAGGCGGGCGCGCGCTTCCGGGTCGGGGCGGGCGTCGCTTTCCGCCCAGTGTTGCGCATAGAATAACGCCGTCAACTCCTGCGGCGGGCAGCGGTCCAGCAGGCCGTCGCCCAATCCGCGGATCTCCTCGTCCGTGACGCCGTGCAACAGCGCCTGCCGGGCGTGGAAGTAGGAACAATAGCGGCAGCCGTTGACCTGCGTGACCGCCAGGAACAAACGCTCGCGGAAGGCCGGGTCGAGGCCGCGCATCATGGCGCGGATGTTCTTCCGCTGCGACATGACCGCGCGCATATCGGTCAGGAAATCCCCGAGGTTACGATACATCCTGCGGTGGAACGTTTTCATTCGCTTTTCTCCTGCGCAGGCGAGGTTTCCATCTTCTCCACTGCCCGGACCATCAGCATCAGCGCTTCGTTGACCTTGTCCTTTTCGGCTGCGGTCAGGTTGGCCTCCAATTGCTCCACCCAGCGGTAACGCTCCTGGATGCCCTGCTCGATCAACTGCCGGCCTTTGGGCGTCAACGCCACCTGTTTGGCGCGCCGGTCGTGCGGGTCTTCCGCGCGCACGAGCAGACCGGCCTGGACGAGTTTGTCCACCAGTTGGCTGGCGGCGGCGGTCGAGATGTCCATCTTTTCGGACAGGTCCGTGATGCCGCAGGGTTCCCGGTAATGCGCGTGCATCAGGATCATGAACTGCGGCATGGAGAACCCGCTGGCCTTGACGAAGCGCGCCCAACTGCCCATCGAGCGGTGCATGAAGGCATCCATCCATTGGCGGACGGTGTGCGAGAATTGGGGGGATTCTGTCATAGTTAAGCCTGCTTTTTAGTTAAGCGTGCTTAACTATATGCAAATCTGGATTTTTGTCAAGGTGTCCCCCGTTAGAGTTGTGTTAGAGATAAAATTTCCTGATTCTGCTGGATTTTGTGGTTGGGCCACATTTTGCCCAAACCGTCCACGAACCCTTCGACCCCCTTACGGGGACAGGCAGGCTCAGGGCAAGTTTTCACGAATAAACGAATGAAAAGGCCTGAATTCGGGCATTCGTGGCCTTATTCGTGGATGGTTTGCGGCGAAACCACAAATTCCGTTAGAACCAGAAAATTTCGGTTCATTGGGAATTGGCGTGGTGTCCCCCCAGTTCTGGCGGCAGTTGCACTGCCGCCCGCCAGCAGTACAACTGCTGGCAAAACAATCACGGCGAGGCCCAGAGACCCTTTTTGTTTGTTTATGATATTTTCAATTCCACCAACAGCAAAACAAAGGGAATAGCCTTTTCAAGGGAATATTAGCGGGGATTTAGTTTTTCCCATTCGTATTCGTCTCCAGCGCCAGGTAAGTCTCCAGCAGGCTGACCAGGATCTGGTCGGTGAAGGCGTGCATCTTGTGCAGCATATCCTCCCAGGCCGGGCCGGAGGGGATGTTGGCCTGGCTGTACACGCCCACCACCGCATCCATCAGCGCATTGCGGAAGAACATGAAGGCCCGCGCCGCCTCCACGTAACTGAGGGTGTAGCGGCGGGCGCGCGAGGCGTATTCGTAGCCGATGGCGTACGCTTCCGAGGCGGCCTCCTGCCCGTCGCTGGACAGGTAGGTCATCAGGCCCTGGAAGAGCGAACGGGCGCCCTGGCGGTATTGTGCGCGGGCGGCCTCGTCCAGTTTCTGGTACCAGGCCTCGGCCTCCAGGCGTCCCTCCGAGACCTGCATGCGCACGTTGCGCACGGCAGATTGCAGCATGTCCTCCGGCTCCACCGTGCGCTTCTCGCGCGCGGTCTGCGCCCACAGTTGCATTTCGCTGCGCCGGTAGCGGCGGTGCCCGCCTTTGGTGCGGTGCACCGGCAGCAGGCCCTTGTCGGACCACAGCCGCACGGTACTGGGATGCACGCCCAGCATCTCGGCCGCCGCGCTCAAGGAAAGCCACTCCCCAAAGGGGATGCTGTCCTGCGTCATCCGCCCTCGGCCGCGATGGCGGCCTTCTCCACGAAGGATGGCTCGGCGGCCCGTCTCTGGAACGCGGATACGTCCACTTGCGCCAGTAGCAGGGCGGCGACCGCCAGCATGGCAGCCTCCACGCCGAAGACGACCAGGTAGCCGCTCAAGGCCTGACCGGTAACTTGCGCAACCCCATCGCGCAGCACCCCGCCGAGCAGGGATCCGGCCAACCTGCTCATGGCGTTGGAGAAGCCCCACGCGCCGATGTACAGGCCCACGTTCCCGGCCACCGTCAGGTCGAACATCAACGAGAGGTTGGCGACGGTCGAAAGCCCGGTGCCGACGCCGAGCAGCGTGACGCCGGTGTAGAAGATGCCCACGGAGCGGCTGAATCCGCTTGCCAGGATGACCAGGAAGCCGGCCAGCGCGCCCAGGTTGCCGATCTGCGCCAGGATGCGTTTGGGCGCGCGCCCTTCGAGCGCGCCCGCGATAATAATCGCAGCCAGCACGAACGCGCCCCATAGCGAGGTGATGCGCGTGGTCTCGGCCACGCTCAGGCCGAAGGCCTCCGCGCCGAAGGGTTCGAGCAGCACGTCCTGGCCCAGGATGGCGGCCAAGAGCAGGAGAAGGTAAACGAAGAAGATGCGCGCCACCGGGTTGCCGAGGATGGCGTCCGTCATCTGTTTGACGGTGTAGGCCTCGGCGCGCGGGCGGGCGGAATCCGCTTCCAGGCGCGGCTCCAGCCGAAGGAGGCCGAGCAGGCCCAGGGTCAGGGCAGATGCGCCGACCGTCTCGAAGGCGCGGATCATGGCCCCGGGCGTGTAGGGCTCCACCATGCGGCTGATGCCGATGGCTGTCCCAATGATGCCCACGATCATCATGAAGAACATGGTCGCGATGGTCTTGCCGCGTCCGCCTTCCGAAAGTTCGGCGGCCAGTGAAAAGTAGGAGACGCTGGACAGGTTGTAGCCCATACCCCAGGCCCCAAACGCCAGGATGCCTGCCAGGATGCCCAGCCCGAGGTTTTCGGACATCAGGAAGGCGGCCTGCGGGGCGACGATCACGCCCGCCACGCACAGCAGCAGACCTGCCAGGATGTAGGGTGTGCGGCGCATGCCGAAGATGGGATGCCGGTCGGAGTAAGAGCCGATGGCGACCTGGATGGGGAAAAACAGGTAAGGCAGCGAGGCCAGCAGCGCCACGAGCGCGGCAGAGAGCGCCAGTTCCTTGATCATGACGCGGTTGAGGGTGCTGTTGATGGGGACGAGCGTCATGGCGACGGCGACGTGGATGAGACCGAGTTGGATGCGTTTGAGCAGCATGGGATGACCTTTGGAAATGGATACAAAACGAACCCAATGTATCTTACCAGACTATGGCCGTCAATGTAGATTTACGTAGAATTTCAGTAAGGATTGGGTGATAGTGTTTTGCGCCTGCATCTAAGACTTTTCTTAGATGATTTAAGACATGTCTTAGATAACCGGCAACCGAATTTCTATATAATGATTTTGGATTGGCTGCCATGTGACGGCCAATTCGTTTAGATGTATTTTATTGTTTTACACTTTTATGATGAAAACTCTTGTTTATGGAAGGAGGTGCAAGCCGACCAAGCCCTGCGAATGCAATGTGGATGTGCTGACCTTGCTGGCAGGCTGTAAGGAAATACCATCAAATATGTTCGTTCCATATCCAATTCGAAAGTGAATTCAAGGAGAGAATCGATGAAAGCAAAGATAAATGAAGATTGGCTGGCAACCATCTTAGCCTTTGTGCTGATGCTTCTGGCTATTGTCAACGTCATCCAACCCGGTTGGGTGAAATTCTAGGAGGAGGCCCAAGATGACCACTTCAACTGTAAAACAAGAAAAGGCTGCCGGTTCAGGGGTTGTCAATTTCCTGGTCGGTCTCGTGATCGTTGTGGTGCTGGCCTTCCTGGCGCGCTGGTTCAAGGGGCAGGTCTATGGGATCAAAGACCTGTTCGGCTGGGGTGTTCCGGGTAAAGTCCTGGAATTCCCGCTCTGGGCTGCCCTGCTGGGTTTGATTTTCAACCCCATCTTGAAGGGACTCAAGGTCTATGAGTCCGTCAAGTCGGGCTTCCGCACTGAACTGTTCTTGAAGATCGGTCTGGTGCTGCTCGGCGCTGGCATCAGTTTCAAGGTGATCGTCACCGCTGCGGCGGGCGCCATCATCCAGGGCATCATCATGGTCACTGCGGTGTATTTCTTCTCGTGGTGGCTGGGCGGCAAGTTTGGCCTGTCCGATTCCCTGCGCGCGGTGATGTCTACCGCGATCTCGATCTGCGGCGTCTCGGCTGCGATCGCTGCCGCTGGCTCGGTGCTGGCGAAGAAGGAAGAGATCACCTACGTTACCGCCCTGGTTATCATCACAGCCCTGCCGTTGATGGTGATTGCGCCCTTGCTTGCAGGCGCAATGAATATGCCTGAGCCGGTTGCGGGCGCCTGGTTTGGCGGCAACGTGGACACAACGGCCGCTGTTGTGGGCGCAGGCACGATCTATGGCGAGACGGCGCAGAAGATCGCCAGTATCGTCAAGCAGACCCAAAATGCCTTGATCGGCGTAGTGGCCTTCCTGCTGGCGCTGTACTTCACCACCGTGGTGGAAGGCAAGAAAGAGAAACCCAATGCCGGCATCATCTGGCAGCGCTTCCCCAAGTTTGTCCTGGGCTTCCTGGTCGCCTCGTTGCTCTTTACCTTCGCTCTGATCCCGGCAGCCGGGAAAGAAACACCGACGGCCGGCAATACCATTGCGAGCATGAAGGACTGGGCGTTCTGCCTGGCCTTTGTGTGTATGGGCCTGGAACTCTCGGTCGGCGGTTTCAAGAAGATGGGTTGGGCGCCGGTGGTGGTGTACCTGATCGTGACCGTCTTCAACACCCTGTTGGCGCTGGTCATCTCCTGGCTGATCTTCGGCTGGTTGTTCCCGGCCAGTCTGTAAGACGGATTTGACTTGATACGTATCGATCACTTTATGACCGTCTGATAAGAATGGGGAGGGGAAAGCGAAAGACACGCTTTCCCCTCTGCATAAATCCCCCCAGCGGTCACGTGGAGGAAGAAAATATGGCTAAGGACTCCAAAACTCCTATGCTCGATCAACTCGAAGAGGGACCCTGGCCGAGTTTTGTGAAAGAGATTAAGCGCGCTGCTGCCAAAAAAGACACAGCCAAGGATTTGCTGGGGCAGTTGGAGCGTTCTTATCATGACAAAATCGGTCACTGGAAACATGGCGGCATTGTTGGTGTGAGAGGTTATGGCGGCGGCGTGATTGGACGCTATTCCGACCTGCCGGAGGAATTCCCGGCGATTGCCGAGTTTCACACCTTGCGTGTCAACATGCCAGCCGGCTGGTTCTATACAACCGAAAAACTGCGCCAACTGTGCGATGTGTGGGACAAACATGGCAGCGGACTGACCAACATGCACGGCGCCACTGGCGATATCATCCTGCTTGGCACATCTACGGATGAGTTGCAGCCCTGCTTTGATGCGATGGGAGAAATTGACTTCGATTTGGGCGGCTCCGGCAGCGATATGCGCACGCCTTCCGCCTGTGTTGGCCCGGCTCGTTGCGAATATGCCTGTATCGATACCCTGGATATCCTTCGAGAAGTTACCCTTGAATTCCAGGATGAGTTGCACCGCCCGATGTTCCCGTATAAGTCCAAGATCAAGATTTCGGGCTGCCCGAACGATTGCGTGGCCTCGGTCGCGCGTTCGGATTTCTCGGTCATCGGCACCTGGCGGGACAAAATCCAGGTCGATCCTGCTGAAGTGGCGAATTACGCCAACAGCGGTATGGATATCCAGGACGAAGTGGTCAACCTGTGCCCGACGAACTGCATGAAATGGGATGCAGCCGCAAAGAAACTGGGCATCGATGACGCAGAATGCAACCGCTGTATGCACTGCATCAACCTGATGCCCAAGGCGCTGCGCCCCGGCAAAGAAAAAGGCGCGACCATCCTGGTCGGCGGCAAGGCCCCGATCGTACATGGCGCTTTGATGTCGTGGGTGGTCATCCCGTTTATGAAGATGGAACCTCCGTATGAGGAGTTCAAAGATTTCGTCCGCCGCGCTTGGGAATGGTGGGACGAGAACGGCAAGATGCGCGAGCGCCTGGGTGAGTTGATCAACCGCATGGGCATGCGCGCTTTCTTGAAAGCGATGGACCTGCCGCCTGTGCCGCAGATGATCCGTGTGCCGCGTGCAAATCCCTACTACTTCTGGGATCCTGAGGAGGTGAAATAATGGCCCGCACTGACTTTGGCCCTCCGAACTATAAAGATATGCTTCCGCCTGTCATTGCAAAGAATTATGGACAGTGGAAGTATCACGAACGTGTGAAACCGGGTGTGTTGAAACACGTTGCCGAATCTGGCGATGAACTCTATACCGTCCGCGTCGGTTCTTGCCGCCTGGTCAGCACGGACTGGATCCGCGATGTCTGCCAGATCGCAGACAAATATTGCGGCGGCCACCTGCGCTTCACCAGCCGCCATAACCTGGAATTCCTGGTCTCTGACCAGGCGCAGGTTGAGCCGTTGATCGCCCATCTCAAGCAAGAAGGCTACGCAGTGGGCGGGACCGGTCACGCCATCAGCAACCCGGTGCATACGCAGGGCTGGATCCATTGCCACACGCCAGCGACCGATGCTTCTGGCATTGTCAAGGCGGTCATGGACGATTTGTATGAGTATTTTGCCGATATGAAATTGCCGGCGTATTGCCGCATTTCATTGGCCTGCTGTCTCAACATGTGCGGCGCGGTTCATTGCTCCGACATTGCGATCCTGGGTATTCATCGCAAACCGCCGACAATCAATCACGATACGGTGCGCGCAAAATGCGAGATCCCGAATGTGATTGCGGCTTGCCCGACCGGCGCCATCCGCCCTGATCCCAAAGAAAAATCCCTCACCGTCAACGAAGAAAAGTGCATGTATTGCGGCAACTGCTATACGATGTGCCCGGGCATGCCGCTGGCCGATCCGGTCGGCGACGGTGTCTCCATTTGGGTGGGCGGCAAGATTTCCAGCGCGCGCACAGCGCCGAAGTTCTCCCGCCTGGCCATTCCCTTCCTGCCGAACAACCCGCCCCGCTGGCCGGAAGTCACCGGCGCAGTGCGCAACATCGTCGAGACCTGGGCGAGCCATGCCCACAAGCACGAACGCATGGGCGAGTGGATCGACCGAGTTGGCTGGGAAAAGTTCTTTGACCTGACAGGCATCCCGTTCACGGTTCAACTCATCGACGATTTCACCCTGGCGCCTGAAACCTTCCGGTCAACGCCTGCCTTCAAATGGTAGAGAGGTGTACTATGAGCGACGAAGTGACTGAGGAAATGAAGAATCAAATTGTAGAGTTCTTCAAGCAAAAAGGGAAGATGATGACCCATCGTGATGTTGCCAAAGGCCTGGACCTGGACCAGAAACTGGTCAAGAAGGCGCTCACCGAACTAATCAATAGCGGCACGCTGGAGTTTACGTCTTTTGGCGGCGCCACTTTCATCAAACTCCCTGGCGCGTGAATAGACCGAAGCACTTTGATATGTCAGATTTAAGAAAGTTTTAGGAGGTAGAAATGCCTGTGATCGATTTGGAAGGAATTCAGGTGAATGTAGATGAAGACGGTTTCATCGAGGACCCTGCTGTCTGGAGTGAGGCCCTGGCAACCGCAATCGCCAAAACAGAGGATGTCCCGTCGCTAACGGATGACCACTGGAAGGTGGTCAAATACCTGCGCGGCTATTACCAGCAGTTTGGCATTGCCCCGATGATCCGCAAACTTTGCAAAGAGACCGGCTACGATCTCAAGACCATCTACGAATTGTTCCCCAGCGGCCCGGCCAAAGGCGCCTGCAAGATTGCCGGCCTGCCCAAGCCGACTGGCTGCGTTTAATCCGCTCGGCGCGAGGTAAATTCTCTACACTGGGGATAGGGGGGAGCAGATGTGCAAACAAGCCGTCTTTCCTGCCCCCTATCCCTTGTTGTTTCTTTGAGGCGTTATGAGCACAAGCGATATTTTGTGGACCCTGCTTTCGCTATTCTTTATTGGCCTGGCATACTTTGCGACGTTCGCTTTTGTTGCGGGGCTGCTCTGGAAATTCTATGGTTACCTGCGCACCCCTATGCCAATGCCCCATGCGCTGACGCCAGCGCCAGCGTCGGAGGGCGGTTCCGTCCTGCGCGTTCTGGGTGACGTCACCATTTTCCCGAACTTATTCAAGGCAGATAAGTGGTTATGGGGCGGCGCCTGGCTGTTCCATGTTGCCCTGGTCTCTGTCCTGTTCCGTCACTTGCGGTATTTTACGTACCCTGTGCCCGGCATCGTATTGTACATGGAGCCTGTCGCGCTGTTCTTTGGCAGCCTGCTTGGCGCGGCCGCCCTGTTCCTGTTTTGGCGGCGGCTGGCCCTGCCGCGCACGCTCTATATTTCCAACGTCCCCGATTATTTTGCCCTGGCCTTGCTTGGGCTGGTAGCCGGGACGGGACTGCTGGTAAGTTACTGGCTGCACGTCAACATTGTGGATGTCAAAGGCTTCATCCTGGGTTTGATGACCTTCCGCCCGGTCGAAGCGCCGCATCACCCATTGTTCCTTTTGCATTTGTTCTTTGTCCTTATCCTGATGATCTATTTCCCGTCCAGCAAATTACTTCACGCAGGCGGCGTTATTTTCAGCCCCTCACGTCACCAGCCTTTCCAGGTACAGGTGCCTGGAAAACGATATAACAACCCGGTTGATCCCTATTGAGAGAAACGTCTATGGCGAAATTTGACGAGACCCCCATCATCAAAGACCCGGCGGTTAACGGCGTCCTGCGCCCGCCCAAACTCCGCGAACATGCTTCCGCGGATGTGCAGTGCTACCCCAGTAAACCCAAAGATACATCCGCGATCGACCTTCCTACTGAACTGGTGCCAAATTGGAAGGAACGCGCCATTGCCAGGTTGGGCGAGTTGCTGGAGAAGAACCAGGCTTTGCGCGTCTACATGGACATCTGCGTGCGCTGCGGGGCCTGCACCGACAAATGCCAGTTCTTCCTGGGGACGGGCGACCCGCAGAATTTCCCCGTGGCGCGCGCGGAATTGCTGCGCAAAGTCTATCGCCGCTATTTCACACCCGCCGGTCTCTTCCCGGACCTGGGAGATGCCGCCGATTTAGACGACGAAATGCTCCAGAAGTGGTACACCTACTTCTACCAATGTTCGGAGTGCCGCCGCTGCTCGGTCTTTTGCCCCTACGGGATCGATACCGCCGAGATCACCATCGCGGCCCGCGAGATCATGGCCTCGATTGGCGTCTCTACCAAGTACATCACCGAGGTGGTGGCAAAAGTCTACCAGACTGGCAACAACCTTGGCATCCCGCCGGCCGCGTGGAAGGATAACTGCGAATTCCTCGAGGAGGACGTCCAAGCGGAGACCGGCCTCCCCATCCGCTTCCCGGTGGACGTAAAAGGCGCCGACGTCCTGTTGGTGCCGCCCTCGGCGGATAATTTTGCCAACACCGACACGATGATCGGCTACGGCAAACTGTTCCACTACCTGGGCGTCAGTTGGACCACCAGCACCTATTGCAACGAGGGCGGCAACTTCGGCCTGTTCCTGAATTTTGCCAACATGAAGAAAGTCAACCGCCGCATCCTGGACGCCGCCCGCGACCTGGGCGTGAAGACCATCATCTGGGGCGAGTGCGGACACGCCTGGCGCGCCGGCATTATGACCCCGTCCCTCAACGGCCCGATGGATGATTTCAATCCATCTTACCCGTACCACATCAGCCAGTATATCGTTGACATGTTCAAGAAGGGCGCGTTCGAGGGGCGCATCGATAAATCTGCCAACGACCAATACCTGGTGACCTATCACGACCCGTGCAACTCCGCCCGCGCCGGTTATCTCATCGAAGAGCCGCGCGAGATCATCCGCTCTGTCTGCAACCGCTTCGTCGAAATGCCGGAGGGCACCATCCGTGAGAAGACCTTCTGCTGCGGCGCGGGCAACGGCTTGTTGACCGATGAGATCATGCCCATCCGCATGGCAGGCGGAAAACCGCGCGCCCTGGCCGTCAAACACACGGGCGCGAATTACCTGGCGACCGTCTGCGCGATCTGCAAGGCGCAACTGCCCGAATCCATGCACTACTGGGAAGTGCCCGTCAAGGTCGGCGGCGTGATCGACCTGCTGGCAAACGCCCTCAAGTTTTAGCCAGGAGACAGCCATGCGAAAAATAGCCTTGTCTCTCGTAGTTTTCGGAATTCTGGCCTTGACGGTCGCCTTTTACCCGCGCTATGTGGAAAAACCCGTCAAGGATGGCGAAGGCCCGCTGGCGATCTACCTGGACCCGAGCCTGCCAGCGCCGGAGTACCACAGCCCGTTGGAATGGTGGCAGAGAAACCACAAGAATATCGTCAACCGCGGCGACCTGGAGAAAGCCGATTGCCTGCAATGTCACGACCCTGCCACCTCGTGCAACAACTGTCATAACTATGCGGGCGTGGATGAGATCGTTCCTTGAGCGTTCCGTTGGTCTCGATACATCCTTCGCTTCACTCAGGATTACTCGACCACCAGTGAATAGAAGAAACTATGACAACTACACCTGCTCCCTCCCCAAAACCATCTGCGTTCACACGCCGCCGCCAGTTCATCCAACTCGGGTTCATGACGGTCGGCGCGGCCTGGCTGGGGACCTGGCTGCAATCGCGGCTGTTCCCCTCTGCCAGCGCAACCCAGGAGGCGACCCCGGTCACGTTCCCGTTGAGCGACCTGCCTGTGGGCGGGACGAAAGCCATTACGTATGGCGGGACGCCCGTCATGGTATTGCGCACCCCGGAAAGCCTGCGCGCTTTCTCGTTGATCTGCACGCACCTGGGCTGCACCGTGCAATGGCAGACGGACAGGAAAGAATTCTACTGTCCCTGCCACGATGGTCGTTTCGACGAATTCGGCGATGTACTGGCGGGGCCGCCGCCCATCCCATTGGAACAGTTCCCTGCGCGCGTCGAGGGTGAGACCGTCATCGTCGGCGAGGCATAAGGCAGGAGATAGAGATATGAAACGCTTCCTGATCCTTCTTGGTACATTGTTTGTGGCTTTCGCCTTATTGCTGGCGTTGCTGCCTGCTTCCACGGCGCAAGCCCTGCCGGAATACTCGGCGCAAACGGGCGAGCCCTGCGCTAGCTGTCACGTCAGCCCCTCGGGCGGCGGGCCGCGCGGGCCGCGTGGACAGGCCTGGGTGGCCTCCGGCAAGCCCGGTGCGGTGCCGGATACGCTCCAGGCGCTCGAATTGCTGGGCGTCGAATTGACGATGGATCCGGCCTATTTCACGGTAGCAGACCCACAGGTCCCGGAAGCCGAAGCGCTTGAGTCCCACCCGGCCCAGGGACAGCGCCTGTATCGGTGGCTGGGTCAATACGATGGCAATTAGTCTACGTCCGTTGGCCGGTAAAGGATAGTTCGCATGGAAACCTCCCCATCCCAGACTTCTAGTTCGAAACTTTCGCGCCGCGATTTCATCAAACTTGGAACTGCCGCCGTTGCGGCGGGCGTTGGCTTGGGCGCGCTGCAGCAACCGGGGCAGGAATTGGCGGCCGGGCAAGCGGCTCCAGCGGAAGAGACCATCGTCAAGACGACCTGCGCCCTGTGCCCTTCGGGCTGCGGCCTGGATGTGCGCGTGGTGAACGGCAAGGCGGTAAAAGTGGAAGGCAACCCGCTGCACCCGCTCAACCAGGGCGTGTGCTGCCTGAAGGGACAGACTTCGCTGGAAGTGCTGTACAGCCCGGAACGCATCCAACGCCCGCGCATCCAGACCGGGGCGCGCGGCTCAGGGGATTGGAAGGAAATTTCTTGGGACGAGGCGCTGGGGATGGTGGCCGAAAAACTGACCGCCCTGCGCGAATCCGGGAACGCCCATGCCCTGGCGCTCATGCACGGCGACTTGCGCGGGCAGATGCGCCAGGTTGTCAACCGCTTCATGCGCGCGTACGGCTCACCCAACGTGATCTCGCGCGAGAGTTTGGGCGAGGGCGCGGCCCGCCTGGCGCTGTGGCTTTCGCAGGGCGTGAACGCGCTGCCGGTCTATGACATCAACAATTCCAACTACGTGTTGACCTTTGGCGGCAACCTGCTCGAATCCAGCCGCAACGTGATCGGTTACCTGGGCGCGATGGCCTTCATGCGGCGCGGACGCCCGCAGCGCGGCAAACTGGTGGCCGTCCACCCGCGCCTGTCGCTGACCGGCATCAAGGCCGACGAGTGGGTACCGATCCGCCCCGGCACGTATGGCGCGCTGGCGCTTGGCATGGCGAATGTCATTATTAACAGTAATCTTTACAACGAAGATTTCGTGCGCGACTTCACCTTCGGCTTCGAAGATTTCGAGGACGCCGACGGGACGCTGCGCAAAGGTTTCAAGTCGCTGGTTTTGGAAACCTATACGCTCGAGCGCGTCTCGGCCATCACGGGCGTTTCCACCGACAAGATAGCCCGCATTGCTGGCGAGTTTGCCACCAACCACCCGGCGGTGGCGGTCTTGCCCACCGAGGCGGGTGAACTGTCCAGCGGCAATGCGCTTTACACTGCCCTGGCGGTCCACGCCCTGAACGCGCTGGTCGGCTCCATCGACGCCCAGGGCGGGGTGGTCCTGCAGCGCTTCCCCGACCTGGCGGACTGGCCGGCTTACTCGCTCGATGCGATTGCCCGCCAAGGCGAGAGCAAGGAACGCCTGGATGGCGCCGGCTCCCAATTCCCGCTGGCGCTTTCGGCCTACCAGAACGTCCCAGAACGCATCCTGGCGGAAAAGCCCTACCCGGTGGAAGCCCTCTTCCTGCTCAATGCCAACCCGGTCTACGACCTGCCGAACGGCGGGCGCAGCCTGGAAGCCCTGCTGAAAACGCCCTTCGTGGTCAGTTTTGCCTCCACGCTGGACGAAAGCGCGGCCCACGCCGACCTGATCCTGCCGGCCAGCACCTTCCTGGAAGTATGGGGCGACGACTACCTGGAAGGCACGGGCTACGCGGGCATTTCCCTGCGCCGCCCCGTCGTCGAGCCTGTCCACGATACCCGCGGCCCGGGAGATGTTCTTCTCGATCTCGCCCAACGGATCGGCGGCCCGGTAGCCCAGGCGTTGCCGTGGAAAACGTACCAGGAACTGATCTCAAGCCGCCTGTCCACGTTGGATTGGGAAAAACTGGAAGCCAACGGCAACTGGTCCGAGTTGGTGTACTTCAACGCCGCGCCCGGCAGCCCCGCCTGGGGTGACGTGGTGGGACGCGACCGCCTGAACGCTCCCAGGGATGGACGCTTCGACTTCTTCTCCCGCGAACTCTTCGCCCTGCTCGGATCGGACTCCAACCAGGCCTGCCTGCCGCACTTCGAGATTCCCCCCACCCTGGCCGACAGCACCGCCGACGCCCTGGAATACCCCTTCCTGCTGGTGACCCAGCCGCTGCTCACGCAGTCCCAGCAGTGGCAGGGCATCGTCCCAACTTTACAGGAAAGTTACGGCCTGCAGGGACATGTCAAATGGGACAGTTGGGTGGAGGTCAGCCAGAAGGCCGCCGAAGCGCTGCACCTGGAAGACGGGCAGCGCGTCTGGGTAGAGTCGCCGCTTGATCGGGTGCAGGCCACGGTGCGGGTCTATGCGGGCATCTGGCCGAACGCGGTCTTCCTGCCGCCCGGCCAGGGACATCACACCTTCGTCCGCTGGGGACGCAAGTCCGCAGAAGGTTTGGTAGTTGGCGCGAACCCCAACACCCTGGTCGAATATCACAGCGAACCATTGACCGGCCTGGCCGTTGCCGGCCCGGCGCGCGTCCGCATTTACCCGGTTTGATTGGAATTTTATTTTGGAGGTAGACTATGCCCCGCTGGGGAATGGTAATTGACTTGGACAAATGTTTTGCGTGTCAGAGTTGCACCGCAGCCTGCCGCATGGAAAACAACACGCCTGTCGCCGGGAAGAACCAGGCCGACATGGGACGCGCCATCCTGTGGAACGAAGTATTGCCCTTCATGGAAGGCGAGTATCCCAATATCCACACCACCATGCTGCCGCGCCCGTGTATGCACTGCGACAACCCGCCCTGTATCAAAGTCTGCCCGGTACAGGCCACCTACAAGAACGAAGAAGGCACCGTACTGGTAGATTACGACCGCTGTATCGGATGCCGCATGTGCACCGTGGCCTGCCCGTATGCTGTGCGTTACTTCAATTGGTACGCCCCGGAATGGCCGGAAGAACTCAAAGCGCACCTGAACCCGGAGCCGGAAGTGCAGCCGCGTCCCAAAGGCGTGGTCGAAAAGTGTACCTTCTGCTTCCAGCGGTTGCGCAAGGCGCGCGAAGAGGCCGAGGCCGCGGGCCGCACCTTCAACGCCACGGACTACATCCCGGCCTGCGTGCAGACCTGCACCGGTCACGCCCGCTATTTCGGCGACCTGGATGACCCGAACAGCCTGGTGTCCAAACTGGCGCACAGCCCGCGCGCTTTCCGCATGTTCGAGGAATTGGGCACGCAGCCAAAAGTCTATTACTTGAAGCAAGGATGATGACGATGGAACCGAAGAACCAACATTTACAGACGATCCTTGCCCCGGTGCGGCGCGTCTCGGCTGGCGATTACCTGCTGTGGGGGATGCTCCTGGCGCTGATGTTGACCGGCCTGGGCGCGTGGACGTGGCAGTTTGTGGAGGGTCTGGGCATCACCGGCATGAACCGCCCGGTCTATTGGGGGGTATACATCACCAACTTCGTCTTCTTCATCGGCCTGGCGCACTCGGGCACCTTCATCTCGGCCATCCTGCGCATCGCCGGGCAGGGTTGGCGCGCCCCGCTCACCCGCGCCGCCGAAGCCATCACACTCTTCAGCCTCCCGTTCGGCGCTGGCTCCATCATCATCGACATGGGCCACCCGGAACGCCTGCTGAATCTCATCTTCTACGGGCGCTACCAGTCGCCGATCCTGTGGGATGTGACGGCGGTCAGCCTGTACATGCTTTCCAGTTACATTTTCTTTTACCTTTCGCTCCTCCCGGACATCGCCATGTGCCGCGACCGCCTGACCGACGCCCCGCGCTGGCAGCGCCGCATGTACGAAATCCTTGCCCTGGGTTGGAACCACAGTCCCGAACAGTACCACCGCCTGGAAAAAGTGCTGGACGGCATGGCCGTCTTCATGACCATGCTGGTCGTGACCGTGCACACCGTCGTCTCCTGGCTGTTCGGCATGACGGTCCAGCCTGGCTGGCACACCGCCTTGATCGGGCCGTTCTTCCTGCTGGGCGCCATCCTTTCGGGAACGGCGGCAGTCGTCATCGTCCTGGCCTTGCTGCGTAAAGTCTACGGCCTGGAAAACGTCCTGCACATCGGCCTGTTCAATTCCCTGCGCAAACTGTTGATCACCTTCGTCCTGGGCTGGTTGTACATGATGATCGCCGAACACCTGACCATCGGCTACAGCAATATGACCGAAGAGATGGTCGTCTTGAACGACAAGTTTAGCGGCACCTACTCGCTGATTTTCTGGAGCATGGCCGTTTTCGTTTTTGGTATCCCCTTGCTGGTTTTCATCTTCAAGGGCAAGAACAACATCGGCTGGATGGTGTTCGCGTCGGTGCTGATTAACATCGGCATGTGGATGGAGCGCTACATCGTCATCATCCCGACCGAGATCAGCCCGCGCATGTTGCACGTAATGGGCCAGGGACATTACCTGCCGCAACTGCCTGAAATCCTGATCACGATTGCCTGTTTTTCCGGGTTGATCTTTCTCTATGCGGTCTTTACCCGTTTCTTCCCGATCATTCCCATTTGGGAAACGGCCGAGGAACTTCCCGGTCACGCCCATTCTGCGCCAGCCGTCCCGGCTCCCAGCCCGGCGGCCAGCGATTAGCGCCTTCAGGAGTTTGACATGGATATTGGCGGTTTAGTTCACGCATTTTTCGACAATGCCGGCCCGGGCGGCGTGGTTGTGCTCCTGGTAATTGGTGCGGCCAGCACACTTTATTATTTCCTGACCCGTTGGATCGTGACCGCCGGTAAGGAACATAAACCGGCCGTCGAACCTGCGGCCTCCACTGAACAACCTGTGAGCATGGAAGCATGAAACGACGTATCCTGATTCCCTCCCTGATCTTCCTCGCGCTCCTGGCGCTGGCCGTTTCGTCCGTTTCCGCGTCTTCCCCGCACCCCAACCTGCCAGCCGGAACCGAAGCGACGAGTCTCGTCCCCGGCAATTACTGCATCTCCTGCCACCTGGCCGATGACCCGCGCCTCGCCTCGGTCACTGCCTGGAACGGCGGCATCGCCCGCGCAGAGGATAATCCCTGCCCGGATGCGAAGAAAATCCACGAAGAACTGTACTATACCGA
This sequence comes from Chloroflexota bacterium, assembly GCA_049323115.1. Lineage (GTDB taxonomy): Bacteria > Chloroflexota > Anaerolineae > Anaerolineales > Villigracilaceae > JAABUE01. The sequence goes on along the minus strand of JBMOMP010000110.1, from coordinate 16,962 downwards.
GCGGCTGCTGCTCATGATCGAGCGCGCCCAAAGTGCAGTGGGTCCCCTGCCCGAAAAGAGCCGGTCCCGCCTGGACGGTTACGCCCAGCGCTACAGCCGCATGTTGGACGTTCCCGCGACCAGCCTGGACGCTTTCGTCAGTGAAGCCCAGTCGACCCGTTACCAGTTGAACAAAGCCTACACTGTCTTGAATCAAATGGCAGAGGCCGCCAGGCTGCGCACCGTGCTGATTTATGCAGCCTTCATCACCCTGTTCGTGCTGGGCTCGCTGGCCTGGGGACTGTACAACACGCGCGCCATTCGCGCAGGCAAGGTCAGCAAATCCTGGGCTGCCTTTTGGCGAGTCTTGTTCGTTGTGGCAGTACTGGTATTCTTCGCGTTGCCTATCTTTCGCCTCCCGGCCGCCGAAGTGGAAATGACCACCGCAGAGCAGCAAGCAGCCCAAACCACGCTCGATACCGCCCAACGCGCCGCCGACGCTGCCGACCGCGCCCAGGCGCGCGCCTGGATGCTGGCGCGCGTAGGCAACGACTGGGGCGAAATGGATGCGGCGCAAGCCCAAACGCTCTTGGATGAAGCGCTTGCTTCATTGTCAGCTGCTCGCGAGAACGAAGAAGCGTTGTGGGGGCAAAGCCTGGCGGTGCAGGAAGTCACCGTCGGCGAGCATATCGAAATGGAGTCTGCCGGGCTGGTTGCCAACGACCTCAACGCGGCGCGCGCCCGCGCCTGGGCCTTGCCGTTTGTAGCCCAGGAATGGAACGCCCTCGACCCTGGAAAGGCCGCTGCGCTTTTGCGCGCCGAGCAGGACGCCCTTGCAGGCCAGACCGGTCCCTACCGCGACCTTCAATTGCGCGCCATCGCCCTGGCATGGACAACGGTTGACGCCGGCCAGGCCGCCCCCGCCGCAGCGCAGATCGCCGATGCCTCGCTGCGCGCCTGGACCTTCCGCGAACTGGCAGTCCTGACCGGCAACCAATCCGCCTTCGAGCACGCCGTCGAAGCGGCCCATGAAATCGAAGCGCCTGTCCAACGCGCGCGCGCCTTGCGTGAAATTGCCCAAGCGTCTGGCGAAACGGCGCTCTTCGATGAAGCCCTGTCCGCACTCGAGGGCGTCTCTGGCGCGTCGTTGGCTTACGCCTTGAGCGACCTGGCAGCCGCTTCGGGAAACCTTACCCTGGTCGAACAGATCGATCCCGCCTATCCCGACGCCCGCGCCAGCGCATTGCTGCGCCTGGGAGAATACCAGGCCGCCTGGGACGTTGCCGCTGGGATGGCCGATCCCTACGAGCAGGCGCGCGCCCAGGCTGCCATCGCTGCCGCATGGGAAAACGCCGATGCTGCCGCACAGATCATTGTGCCCTTGTATCGCGACCTGGCGCTGCGCGATGTCATCCGAAAAACGGGAAATGCGTCACTGGCAGATTCCATTACCTCGAATTACTATAAAACCCAGGCGCTGACGGCGCTCGGCGATAGCGAGTCTGCGCGTCAGGCGGCCGCTGATCTGGGCGATACTTACCCGCTGGTCGAGTTGACTGTCGGCCTGGCAAAGTCCGACCCGCAGGCTGCCCTGTCGTTGGTCGAGCAGATGGAGCGTGAGAGCGACAAGGCCATCGCCTTGCAAGCCATTGCAGCCGCCTCGCAGGACCAGGCGCTCATCGAACAGGCGCAGGGCATGGCCCTGGCCGCCCGCGTGCGCGGCGATGCGCTGGCCCCGGCCCAGGCTTCTCTGGATCTGGCGAATGCGCTTCTGGAAGTAGATATCAAATATGCAGATGCAGCCTTTCGTCAGGCCTATGAAGCGGCGCAGCGCATTGCAACGAAATAACGCGCTGGCTTTGGTCAGTTGAAATTTCATGGAGGCCGTTTCGATGTCGAATACCGAGTATGCCGGCAAGCGCGTTCTGGTCGTTGCAACGTTCGGTTCCGCCAACCCGGAGCGTTGCCCGGCCCCCTTTATGTTTGCCGGGGAAGCCGCCAAGGCTGGCGCCGAAGCAGGGATATGCTTTGTGTTGCAGGCGCCGTTGCTCTTGAAACAAGGCGTTGCCGAAACCCTGCGCGCGCGCGAGGACGGGCGCACGATCCGGGAATTCATCGACGAAGCCCTGGCGCTGGGCGTCAAATTCTATGTCTGTGATGCTGCCCTGCAACTATGCCAGATGGGCCCGGATGATCTGATCGAAGAAGTCGAAGAATTGGTCGGCCCCAGTTTCCTGGTGAAACAGGGCTTGAAATCTGATCTGGTTCTTTCATTTTGATTAGTAGAAAGGTTTGGAGGTACCATGTTCATCGTAACGATTGACATTGACAAGTGTAAAGCCTGCGGCGATTGCGTCACGAATTGCCCGCAAGAAGCCATTGCCATGATAGAAGAAGGCGGCAAAAAATATGCCATGTACACCGGCAGCCCGGACGACTGCATTGGTTGTATGTCTTGTGAGACTTGCGAAGAGGGCGCAGTCACAATTACCGAATATTGATAAGGCTTGGCGAGTGCCAGCCAGTGCCGCGAACTGGATGCAGACATCCCATGCCTGGTCGAACATACCATGCGCCTCGCCTGGTCATTGCGGCTCCCCAGGGGCGGAGTGGGAAAACCACACTGACTCTGGGGTTGTGCGCGGCGTTTAAGGCGCGTGGGCTTGCCGTGCAACCTTACAAAAAAGGACCGGATTACATCGACCCGTCATGGCTGGGTGAAGCCGCTGGGCGCCCCTGCCGGTCATTGGATCCATTTTTTTACGAAAAACCCGAAGCGCTCCTTCGGGCTTTTTTGCGCCCTGCGCAAAAGGCAGACTTCAGCCTCATCGAAGGCAATCACGGCCTGTTCGACTCTTTCGACGAAACCGGCAGCGGCAGCACTGCCGCAGTGGCGCGCGCGCTGGATGCGCCCATCCTGCTGGTCGTCAACGCCGCGCGCATCGGTCGCAGCGTGGCCGCCATCGTGCATGGCTGCCAGACCTTCGAGCCGGGGACGAACATCGCGGGCATTGTCCTCAACAACGTTGCGCATGGCCGCCATGAAACCCGTATGCGCCAGGCCGTCGAAAGCCACTGCCGGGTGCCTGTCCTCGGCGCGATCCCCCGCGACGAAAACCTGACCATCCCGGACCGCCACCTCGGACTGGTCCCCCGCGCAGAAGAAGACGCGCATCTCTCCGCCATCACAGCCTGCCAGCAGGCCATCCAGCGTTACCTCGACCTGGATGCTGTCCTGTCGATAGCCCGCTCCGCGCCGTCCCTCCCCTCGCCTCCCCAACACGGCCGTCCCCGTCCGGTCGCCCATTCCCTGCCGCCCCGCGTCGGCGTCCTGCGCGACCGCGCCTTCACCTTCTACTACCCCGAAAACCTGGAAGCGCTGGAAGACGCTGGCGCTGAACTGGTCTTCATCGACGCCCTGAATGACCAGGAACTCCCGCCCCTGGATGCCCTCTACATCGGCGGCGGCTTCCCCGAAATGTTCATGGACGAACTGTCTGCCAACATTTCCCTGCGGCGGGCAATTTACGAAGCCATCGAAAACGATTTGCCGGTCTACGCAGAATGCGGCGGGCTGATGTACCTCTCCCGGCGCATTGTGTGGGGCGAAAAATCGGCCGAAATGGTGGGCGCCCTGCCCTGCGAAATCGAGATGACCGCCAAGCCCCAGGGGCATGGCTATGTGGTCGCCCATGTCGAGAACGAGAACCCGTTTTTTGCGCCCGGCGCAGTCCTGCGCGGGCATGAATTCCACAATTCGAGGCTTATAACGGTCTCTGCCAAAGAATTACCAATCACTTCTTACCGCCTCACACGCGGCAACGGCTTGGGCAATGGCCGCGACGGACTCCTCTACCGCAACGTGTTGGCGTCCTACACACATTTACACAGCGGCGGCGCGCCCGCTTGGGCCAACGGCCTGGTTCACAGCGCGCAAATGTACCGAGCATCCCGCCGACAGGTAGTAATCGGATGACAAGATGAAACTTCCAACCCTTTCGAACATCGGGAATTTCTTTCCAAAATTGCAACTGCAATCGGATAGAACTTCCCCTCAAAGTCGTCCATTTCGCGCTGTGCAGATCGAAGTGACCAGCCGGTGCGGGACAGGATGCGTCTTTTGCCCGCACGATGCGTTAGTGGACCGCTGGGTAGACGGGGACCTGCCGATGGCGTTGTACCAGGAGCGTATCGTACCCTGCCTTGATTTGTTCGAATTGGTATACTTGCAGGGCTGGGGCGAGCCGATGTTGCACCCCCATCTCTGGGATATGCTGGGCATGGCCAGGGAAAAAGGATGCCGCACCGGCTTCACGACCAATGGCGCCTGGCTGCAAGGTGAGCAGAACAAACGCCTGGTGGACATGGGAGTGGATATGATCTCCGTCTCTTTCGCCGGGACGGCTGCTCCCGTTCACGAATCGCTGCGCACCAATTCCCAGTTTATCGCCCTGTGCAGCAACTTCGAGAGCCTGGCCAATCTCAAGAAACAGCGCGGCGTTTCCAAGCCCTGGCTGGAATTGCACTTCCTGATGACGCGCGCCAACCTGGGCGAGTTCCCGTCTCTCATCAAGTTAGCAGCCTCCCTGGGCGCGGACGAAGTAGTGGCAACCAACCTCACCTATTCCCCGAACCTGGCCCTGGATCGGATGCACATTTTTGGCGAACAACCCTTACCCGAAGATGTCGAAGTGATCGATCGGGCAAAAGAAGTTGCTGAACGCCTGGATATTCCCCTGCGCGTTTACCCGCTCCAGGTCGAACCCAATACAATGGTGTGTGACGCCGACCCGCTCCATACGATCTACGTCAATCATCGCGGCGAAATGGCGCCATGTGTATACTTGGGATTGACTGTCCAAGGCCGCATCCCGCGCTATTATAATGGGGAGGCCCATCCGTTCGATGTCATTTCCTTTGGAAATGCCCAGGACGATTTCGCGCGGGCGCTTCATGGACAAGAGCGCAAGGAGTTCATCTCTGCCTTCGAGCAGCGCAATGTTGGCAACGGCCCGTTGGCGATGCTTGCATATATGAACGGGCCAAATGACGCCGAACTACCGCCTCCACCTGCGCCCTGCCGGTATTGTTACAAAATGCTGGGCGTGTAGGGATGAGGCATTTCCTGGAAGATTCTTCATATCAAAATCAGAAATCTTTGTCGAAGAGGTTCTCAAATGCAAAACAAAGAACGAAATGAGACGGTCGAAAAGCGAACAGAAGATCAAGCCTGGCATGCCTTGCCTGTCGAAGATGTACTTCGCCATCTCGAAGTGCAGGAAGACGGCTTGAGGGCAGACCAGGCCGCTCGACGCTTAGGGCAATATGGACCGAACCAGTTGCAGGAAGCGCCGCGCCCCACCTTTTGGCACATGCTGTGGGAGCAGTTGAACAACTTCGTGGTCATCCTGTTGATCGTGGCCTCCATTATCTCCGCTTTGTTGGGCGATTATGTCGAGGCTGCTGCTATCATGGCAATCGTGGTGCTGAATGCCGTGCTTGGCATCGTCCAGGAACAGCGCGCCGAAGAAGCCCTGGCGGCGCTGAAAAAACTGGCTGCGCCGGATGCCCAGGTATTGCGCGATGGTCGTCGGCAGACCATCCCGGCGCGCGACCTGGTGCCGGGCGACATCGTCTTCCTGGAAGCAGGCAATTTCGTCCCGGCGGATGTGCGCCTGCTCGAAGCGGTCAACCTGCGCATCGAAGAGGCTTCCCTCACTGGCGAGTCCCTGCCGGTGCAAAAGAGCGCCGCCTCCATCATTGATAAGGACGTTCCGATTGGCGACCGCAAGAACACCGCCTTCATGGGGACGACCGTTTCCTATGGGCGCGGGCGCGGCGTGGTGGTCAGCACCGGCATGCGCACCCAACTGGGCCTGATCGCCACCATGCTGCAAACGGTGGAAACCGAAGAAACCCCGCTTCAGCGTCGCCTCGACCAGTTGGGCAAGACCTTGAGTATTGCCTCGCTGATCCTGGTAGCCGTTGTCTTCGTCGTCGCCCTGCTCGATTACACCAACATCAACGTTCTCTTCAGCGCTCCGCTGTCTTATTTTCAGACGTACAGTCGCGAGATTACGGACGTGTTCATCATTGCTGTCAGCCTGGCCATTGCGGCTGTGCCAGAGGGGCTGCCCGCTGTTGTGACCATCAGCCTGGCGCTGGGAATGCGTGAGATGATCCGCCGCCATGCCCTCATCCGCAAACTTGCTTCCGTCGAGACGCTCGGTTCGGCCACTGTTATCTGCTCGGACAAGACCGGCACCCTGACCCAGAACGAGATGACCGTCACGCGCCTGTGGGCCGACGGCCAGTTCGTGCACGTCACCGGCACGGGGTATGTCCCACAGGGTGAGTTCCAGGTGGGTGAGAAGACGGTTGACATCACGAAATATCCTGCCATCCTGACCTCTCTGTGGCTGGGCGTGTTGAACAACGACGCTGACATCGAAATTACCGGCGAAGCCCAGGATGAGCAAACTTACCGCATCGTGGGCGATCCCACCGAGGGCGCGTTGTTGGTGGCGGCGGCCAAAGCGGGGGCCTTCCATGTTGATGTGAAGCAGGCCTACCCGCGTGAGAACGAGGTGCCCTTCGACTCGGAACGCAAGCGCATGATCACCATCCACGACGTGAGCCAACCGCGCCCGGAAGACATCTCCCCCTTCTACGACAATAAGATGAAGAACTGGGATATTATCGCCGTCAAAGGCGCGCCGGACATCGTGCTGGGGCTTTGCTCACACTACCAGGCGATGGACGACCAATCCAGGCCGTTGACCGAAGAACAGCGCCAGCGCATCCTGGCCGCCAATGACGATATGACAAAGGACGCCTTGCGCGTTCTGGGCGTGGCCTATCGCATGGAGAAAGACGTCCCGGAACAGGCCGATGGCCTGAAAGCCGAAGAACTGGAAAAAGACCTGGTCTTCGTTGGTTTGCTGGGCATGATCGATCCGGCGCGCTTGGAAGTCAAGCCTGCGCTCGAGCAGGCGCGCGACGCCGGTATCCGCACCGTCATGATTACCGGCGATTATCCCAACACGGCGCGCGCCATTGCCGAGTCCATCGGTTTGATGAAACGCCGCAAGGGCGTGTTGACCGGCGCGGCATTGGACAAGATGTCCGACGACGAGTTACGCCGCGTCATCGAAGAGATGGCCGTCTTTGCGCGCGTCTCGCCGGAACACAAGATGCGCATCGTGGACGCGCTGCAAGCCAACGGCGAAGTGGTTGCCATGACCGGCGACGGCGTCAACGACGCCCCGGCCATCAAGCGCGCCGACATTGGCGTTGCCATGGGCATTACCGGCACCGACGTCGCCAAAGAGACCGCCGATATGGTGCTGACCGACGACAACTACGCCAGCATCGTCTCCGCAGTGGAGCAGGGGCGCATCATTTACAGCAACATCCGCAAGTTCGTGTTCTTCCTGCTGTCGTCCAACGTGGCCGAGATCATGATCATCTTCCTGGCGACGCTGGCCGGTCTCCCCGCCCCGTTGACGGCCATCCAACTGTTGTGGCTCAACCTGGTGACCGACGGTGCCCCCGCCCTGGCGCTGGCCATGGAAAAAGGCGATCCGGACATCATGGACCAGAAGCCGCGCGCCAAGCATGAACCGATCATCAACCGCAGCATGGGATTGGGCATCGTGATCCAGACCATCACGCAGACATCGGCTGTGTTGATCGCCTTTGGCCTCGGTCTGTACTGGCACATCGACCAGGCGCTCCCGGCTGGCCTCAACCCCATTCTCGGCCTGATCCAGCACGATTGGCGCGGTGTGGACGTGCAGACCGCCGAAACGATGGCGTTCCTGACGCTTTCGCTGTGCGAACTGTTCCGCGCCTACACTGTCCGTTCGGAGCGCGCCTCGTTGTTCACCATAGGCGCCTTTTCCAACAAATACATGCAATATGCTGTTGGGTTGTCCATTTTCCTGCTCTTGCTGGTTTCCAGCGTCCCCTTCCTGCAACCGATCTTCAATACCCACTTCCTGAACCTGAACGAGTGGTTGATCGTGATCGGCCTGGCGCTCATCCCTGCCGCATCGGAAGAGATCACCAAGTTCTACCTGCGGTTGGGCGAGAAGAAAGCCTGAGATCAATCCTGTTTATAATACCCACGGTCACAAATTGCGCGTTCCTTCTCGTAAAAAAGCGCAATTTGTGACCGCCCTGGGTATAGATAGTGTCTGGAGACTTCGCACTCCGTAACTGAACAGTAGACCAAATGAAATGTCCCGAAGGTTCCACAACCTTCGGGACATTCGTTTCGCCCAGGGGAAGGTCCTAATTTTTTACTCGCCGGTCAATCCGGCGAACGCTGCATCCGGGTCCTCCTGGTAAGTCGTGTGGCAGGTGCTGCACAGCGCCAGTTCGGGCTTGTTTTGTTCAACTGCTTGCTGTTGGTGGCAAGTCAGGCAGCGGCCGTGCATCGCATCCTTATACCCAGGCGCCATCTGGCTGAAGGCGACTTCCCCTTCGCCCGGCAGCATGGTCTCGTGGCAATCCTGGCAAATATCTGCGGTTAACCGAACGTGTTCCTGGGTATGGCATTCCAGGCAACTTTCGTTCCCGCCCAGCGCTTGCTGATGCAGGCTGTGATCGAAGATCGAGGCCGGTTGGTGGTAATCGGTGTGGCACGTCCAACAAGCGGTCGCTTGGTCACCCGGCAGGTCGAGATGGTGGCAGGTTTGGCAGTTGCTTTCGCCAGTCTCCGCATCCACTAGCCGTTCCTGGTGCTCCAGGTGCGGGAATTGCACAACGTACCCGGCCTGGTTCCCATCGATCTGCATGGTTTCCCAGCCAATCGCCGCTGCAACCGGGCTTGGATGTGAACTGTTCTGAATCGCCAGCGTCGGCAGCGCCAGCGCAATGACAAAGACGGCAAATCCACTGCGACGTGCCGCCGCAGTTCGCAGCCACGAAACCCGACCGGCGAATGCGCTCGCCTTGCCCATTGCTGGACTTAGCGCCTCGTCCGCCCCCTCGGCCTGCTTCTCGAACAATTGCAGATTCTCCGCGAAGAACAGGTACAGCAAAGCCGCCGCCGCTGGGATAGCAAAGGCGATGGCCGTCTCCCCCAGCGATGGGACATAAGTCGTTCCCTCGGCGCGGTACATGGTGAACATGCTCAACGACATACGCTGGCTCATAATGCCGAGAATGCCCAGGATGGCGCCCGTCAGCAGGCCCTCGCGGGTTTCCCGTATCTTCCTGATGCCGAACAGGAGGATGGGGAACAGTCCGCCCAACACGATTTCTGCCAGGAACAAGACGCTTTGCCACGAGCCGTCCAGCGCGCCAGGCAGCACCCCGCGCAAGACCTGGTCGCCCAGACGCAGCAACAGGTACAATCCCAGCGGCAGGGGCGTCCACTTTCCCAGCGTGGTCAAGATATCGTAGTGCATCCCGCGCTTGAACCAACGCTCGACGAAGAAGCCTTCCACGATCAGCGCCATCATGCCGGCCGCAATGGCGCTGGTGAAGAACATATAGGGCAGCCAGGGGCTATACCACAGCGGGTGGACGCGGTGGGGCATGATGAGGAACAGCGACCCCAGCGAGGATTGGTGCAGGGTGGAGAGCACGATCCCGGCAATCACCAGCGGCAGGGTCAACTTGTGGAGCCAGTGCAGGATGGTCTTGAAAATGGGGTGGCGGAACCAGGGATGCTCCAGGATGACCGGGGAGAATTCCAGCACCAGCACCGAGAAATACAGCATCACGCACCAGGCGATCTCGAACATGACCGAGTGGTGCTGCCAACTGATGATGGGCATGTAAATGTGCCAGGGCAGGCCCAGGTCGAAGATCAGCGAGACGATGAAAGAGCCGTAGCCCAGCAAGGCGATCAGGATCGCCCGGCGCAGGATAGGGCGGTAACGTTCCAGGTGGAAGATGTATACCAGCGCCGCCAGGGTGAAGCCGCCTCCCGCAACCGCAACAAACACCAGTTTGAAGGCGATCCACAGCCCCCAGGGGGCCGAGTCGTTCAATCCGGTAGCAGCCCCAAGTCCGCTTGCGAAGCGGATAACGGAAGCCACCAGTCCAGCCAGGGCTATGGTCCACAAGCCATCTTTGATCAAGGTACGTGTCGTGTTGTTCACTTTACTGCTCCTCGGCCTGGTTTGCCCGCGCTTTTTTTGCCATATCCGCCTGCATACGCCGCTCAATGATCCAAAACAGACCGGTCATCAAGCCGGCCGCGCCAACGGTAACGGCAGGCACTTTGCTCAACCATTCCCAGGTCAATTCCGGCATAGGTTCCTGGATGGGCGCGCCATGATAGCCCAGGAAATCCAACGGAACGTGGGAGATGTAGATGATGGCCGTGCCGCCGACTTCTTGCGCGCCATATACTTTGGGGAGATAAGTCTGCGCCGCTTCCTGGATGCGCTGGTTGGCGATGTCGAGCAGTTCGCTCCTTTCGCCAAAGGTCAAGACTTGTTCGGGGCAGGTCTCAACGCAAGCGGGCAGTTGTCCCTGTTGGATGCGGCTGTAGCACAGCGTGCATTTCTGCACGAGCGGCGCAGGCGAATCCCATTCATAGCGCGGGATGCCAAAGGGACAGGCCATCATGCAGTAACGGCAGCCCATACATTTCTGGCTGTCGTACAGTACGGCGCCCTCGGATGTGCGATACATGGCGCCGACCGGGCAGGCCGAGACGCAGGCCGGTTCCAGGCAATGGCGGCAGAATTTGCGCACGAACCCGCCCTCAGGGCTTTCGACGATGGACGACCATCGCCGCGCCGACAAGCCATCTGGGGAGTGCTGCGGCAAGTGTTCGAGTGCGCCCAGGTGATTGACTTCGGCGCAAGCCTCCACGCATTGATTACAGCCCGTGCAGCGGGTGACATCCACCAAGATGCCAACTTGTTTCAATGCGCTGCTCATATCTTCCTTCCTTCCGGCCCATGTAGTGTTTGCACTGCCCTGCAGCCGCCCTGCGGCACAAACCGCCAGGCCACTTCGGTGCTCAGGCGGATGAGCGGGAAGAGTACGCAGTGCGAGATCTTGGTAAACGGAATGACTAACAGGAGCGCCATTCCATTCAAGGTGTGGAATAGCATCAGGCCATCATACGGGATCGGGTTCCAGGGACGCCCGGCAAGGAAACCGGATACGAAGATGTTCAGGATAAGCAGCAACAGCAGGTAGTCGGCAGTTTTGCTCAAGCGCCGCGAGGCAACGACATAGAGCCGGAAGAGCAGCAAAATGCTCATCCCCAGGATGCCGACCAGCGTCAACACATCCAGGAGGGGTTTGGGGAGCGCTATCCACGAGAGGCCGATGTTGGCGTCCAAGATATCGAGATGGTTGCGCAGGAACAGGGCGACTACCAGGATGCTGGCGTGGAAACCGAAGGACGCAAAACTGTACATTGCCCGGTTGCGATGCAGTCGGTTGAACGGAAGCAGCCAGGAGAGTGTCTGAAACGCGATTTGCCGGTAGGATATGCGTCGATCTCCCGCACGGCGAATCGCGGCGATGATGTCCCAAGTCGTCAGGATGACCAGGCGCAACAAGGCGAGCACCAGCACGGTCAATACAAAGAAGAAAACAGGGCCTTTGGCAAGGACCATCCAGGTTGGCATGAGAAGGAACCTCCTACGATAAATTGTTTGCGCTAGTCAAGTTCGATGGCGCGCAGCACCAGGTCGTGTACACCAACGATCTGTACTGGTATTTTGTGGTAATCAACTAATTCGCGTAATTGCTTTTTGCAGTTTGCGCATGGCGTGGCAACGATCTGCGCTCCGCTGGCGCGGATTTGGTCGGCTTTGACTTTTCCAGAGACTTGCATACGGAAATCGTAGATTTCATCCAGGGAGACCAGGCCGCCGCCTCCACCGCAGCAGTAGTTTTCCCTGCCGCCAGGATACATTTCTACAAAGTCTTCGACGAAACCCCGCAAGAGTTGGCGCGGCTGGTCAATGATCCAGCCGGAACGGGCGATGTTGCACGGGTCGTGGTATGTGACGCGCTCTTTGATCGCATCCTTCTTGAGACGCAACTTTCCATCCCGGGCCGCCTGTGAGGTGACTTCCAGGATGCTTACCACTGGCAGTTCGCGTCCGTTGGCAAAAGTGGGGATGAATTGGCGCGCAGTGCGGGCTGCATGTCCGCATTCCCCGATCAGGACTTTTTTGGCCTTCAGGCGATGCGCTTCTTCTACCAGTTTTTCGATGACGCGTTCCAAGATCCAGTCATTGTAGAACAGGCCATAGTTGATGCCGTCATAATATTTCGACCCGATCGTCCATGAAATGCCTGCGGCGTACAGGGCGGCGGCATTGCCCATGAGCGTGTCTGCTTCCATCAGGTAATCGCTTACAGCGGGGAAGAAGATGTAATCCGCGCCTTCCTGGTCTATGGGGAATTTCACCTCTTTCCCTGTTGTATCTTGCAACTCTTCTTCCAAGAATTCGATGTTGTCCATCAGGGCGGGCAGGGGAATGGCCGAGGTGTTCGCGGTTGCGCCTTCCAATTGTTCGCGCACCGAAACGACCAGTCCTTTAGGGGCGATCCCGGCCTCGCTGAGGACGTAACGTCCCAGGTGCGCAATCAAGCCATGGTCGATCCCCATCGGACAGTCCAGCGTGCAACGGCGGCAAGCGGTGCAGCGATAAAAGAACTCGGCCATTTCGTCGATTTTTTCATTGCTTAGTGTATTCCCAGGTATCCTCCAGCCAAGCCAATCTCCATCCGTTGAAAAGAATTGCTTGTACACATCCAGCAATAGGCTGGTCCGGTAACAAGGCACATCGTGCGGCTGTTTCGAGACCTGGTATACCTGGCAACTTAGCGCGCAACGTCCGCATTTGGCACTGATCTTTGCGTACAGTTCGATCAGGAAACGGTAATTACTATTGTTCAAGATGGCGGAAAAGGCTGCCAGGAATTTCTCTGCCCGTTTGTCCAACTCCACGAGTTTGGAAGATTCCAGGTGGTAGAAATATGGTTGCTGGGATTGGGAAGCGTGGGCGCTATCGGTGGGAGTGGTCATGTCAATCACCTCACTAAGATTCTTAGGATGCGGTAGGGGGAACGATAAACACTGCAATCCCTGTAGATTCGCCTGTGTTGCGCCAGCGATGGAACGCATCGCTGTTGAAGGCCAGGCTGTCCCCAGGGTTCAAACTATAAGTTTGTCCTTCCAATTCGAGTTCGACCTGCCCGCACAGGCACAGGATCGAGTGACGCCTGGTTTCGGTCGCCTCGTGCGCACGATCGGGAGTTTTCGGCGCTGCCAGCATACAGCCAGCCGTTTGCGGGGCGGTGGCAAAGATTTGCAGGGTTTGCCCGGCAATGTTCGTTTCGGCGCCAGAATTTTCAGCGCGTTGCAGCACGACCGTTGGTTTGCAAATTTCCAGGAAAAGGGAACTGGGGGATACGCCCAAGGCGTGCGCAATTTTGCACAGCGTTTCGATGCTTGGGGACACCTCGCTTCGCTCTACCATGCTGATGGTGTTGGCAGACAAGTCACATCCCCGAGCGAGTTGTTTCAACGTCAAGCCGCTGGACTTGCGCAGGTAGCGTATCTTGTTTCCGACATTAAGCCAGGTTTCGTGCAGCGCCATCTTTCACCTGAATGATTACCTTTTGATTGTGCAAAAAAACACTATCGCTACTTTACCAAATATATTTCCCTATGTCAAGTATTTTGGTATATTTGATTGTAATATGACCAAAAATTACAAATAAAATTGGTATTTTGCCTGCCTTGACCAACCTTTTGCACACCTGTTCAGTGATACACTCAATAGAAAGTGATGAAGTACCTTCGCACCTCTGATCTCGCCAGGGATGTTGGGATCCACCCGAACACGGTCCGCCTCTATCTGGACTGGGGGCTGATTCCGCCCGTGGAGCGGACTCCAGCCGGATACCGCATCTTCACCCAGCGCCACCTTGACTGCCTCAAACTGGCGCGGACGATTTACGCGGCCCCCTATCCGGGCCGGGGTTTTCGCGCGCAGGGGAACGCCATCATCCAATGCGCCGTCGCGGAGGATTGGCAGGGCGCGCTGCAAAAAGCGCGGGAACACCTGGCGTCGGTCAAAGCGGAGTTGGAACGCGCCGACGACGCCGCCAACCTGCTGGAAGATTGGGCGCGGCGCAGGACGCAAACCGGCGATGATGAACCGCTCTCGATTCGTGAAGTCTCAAAATTACTCGACGTCAGCCATGACGTCATCCGCAACTGGGAGCGCAACGGGCTGATCCGCGTGCGGCGCAACGCATACAATAATTACCGCCTCTTCAGCCAAAGGGACATCGAACGCCTGCAAATCATCCGCATGTTGAGTCACGCGGGCTACAGTCACATGGCAATCCTGCGCATGTTCCTCGAACTGGACGCGGGCAACACCCGCAACCTGAAAAAGGTCCTCGACACCCCCCGCGAAGACGAAGACATCTTCACCGCCGCCGACCACTGGCTGACCACGCTGAAGGCGCAGGAAAAACTGGCAAGGCAGATGATTCGATTGATTGGGGAAAAAATTCCCCCTGGGCAGGTTGAGCCACAATCATAACTCGCCTCTCCGTGTTGTATAATTCTGTCATGGAGAAGAAAATGAAAAAACAGGAACGGGAACAACTCAAGGCTGAATTCAAGCAAGCCTTAACTGAGTTTGTTGAAACTTTAAAAAGCCACGTCTCCACAGAAGACGAACAATGGACAGTCAAAGGCTTTATTGATGTATTCCGTAACATTTACACAATTTCAGCAGATACGAAGATTGTGTCGAAGATTCTCGAAATTCACCTCTTCCCCCGTTTGCTCGAACTTGCGGCGCTGAATGGCTATCGAATTGTTTTGGCTGAACAGCAAAACTACTACCCCGATCTGTCTTTTGTAAAGGCGGATGATGAGGGAGTGAAGTTTGCCGTAGACTTGAAAACCACTTACCGCCTTCCTGACAACCCAGAATTCTGCAATGGCTTCACGCTCGGTTCGCACGGCGAATATTTCATCAACCGCAAGAGCAACAAAAACATTCAATTTCCATACAGTGAATATCTTGGTCACTTTTGTTTGGGGATCATTTATTCCCGCGCGGACTCCGAGAAAACCTACGAAGCAAAACCCCATCGTCTCGATGAATTGCAATCCATCACATCTGTAATCAGCGATTTTCAATTCTTTGTCCGTGAAAAGTGGGAGATTTCCAGTGATTATCAGGGCAGTTCAAACACGGCGAATATAGGCAGTATCACCAAAATCAGCGATATTTTGGAAGGCAACGGCGTTTTCAAAAATCTCGGCGAAAAGTGGTTCGATGACTACTGGATCAATTACGGGAAAATCCAAATCACCACGCCCGAAGGCAAGGTCAAGAAAATCACCTTGCTGAAAGATTATCTTGCATATCGCGGCAAGAATCCCAAACTCGCCAATCCGATGACAAGAAAACCTGCCCGCAAAAACAACAGGCGGACGCAGAAATGACCGTCAAAGCCCCGCCGCTGAAATGCCAGGGTATCAAAACCAAACTGGTGGAATGGATCAAAGATCACGCCTCCCTCTCAAACGACGGAGTCTGGATCGAGCCATTCATGGGATCGGGGGTGGTTGGCTTCAATGTGCGTCCCAACCGTGCCATTTTTGCGGATGTAAATCCGCACATCGTCAATTTTTACAACGCCGTCAAAGAGGGGAAGATAACAGCGGGAATTGCAAAGGAATTTTTGGAGAAGGAAGGCGCGCAACTTCAAGCCAAAAGTGAAGAACATTATTACAAAGTGCGCGAGCGTTTCAATGAGAAACACGAACCATTGGACATGCTGTTCTTGAATCGCGCCTGTTTCAACGGCGTCATGCGCTTCAACAAAAAAGGCGGATTCAACGTTCCCTTTGGTCACAAGCCCGAACGGTTTGCAAAAGCCTACATCACGAAAATTACGAACCAAATCAAATATGTGAGCGACGCCCTCAGCCAGTACGACTGGACTTTTGTTTGCGCCGATTTCCGAAAGAGCATCGAGCAGGCGAAGGAAAATGATTTCATTTACTGCGACCCACCGTACATCGGCAGGCATGTGGATTATTTCAACTCATGGTCGGAGAGCGACGAGCGGGAACTTTACACCATGCTCAGCGCCACGCCCGCGAAATTCATGCTTTCCACCTGGCACAGCAACCAATATCGTACAAACAGCGCAATCGAAAAATATGCCTATCGCTTCACCATCCTGACCCGCGAACATTTTTATCATGTCGGCGCGAGCGAGAAAAATCGCAACCCAATGCTGGAAGCGATTGTATTGAATTACAACCCGTTGACGCCCATCATCCTGGAGCGGGAAAAGCAACTGGCTCTATTCGAAAAATCGAAAGAAGGGTATGTAATTTTTTCGACGCCCAAAGCATAGTTTTAGCCAATCACGTAGAACGGGGAAATTTTCGCCAAAGGGGATACTTCCCAACCCTCCATTTGCCCACCAGGGTTGTACAAGGGAAATAAAAACAGCGGAGAAAAATGCCCCCCAATATCATCATTCGCAACGCACGCCTGCACAACCTCAAAAACGTGACCCTTGAAATCCCCAAGAACCAGCTCGTCGTCATGACGGGACTGTCGGGATCGGGCAAGTCCACGCTGGCATTTGACATCCTGCACAAGGAAAGTCTGCGTCAGTTGTTCGAGTCCCTCGGCATCGTCACGGATGGACTCGCCAAACCGCCCGTGGATTCCATCGTCGGCTTGTCACCCTCCATCAGCGTGGACCAACACCTGACGAATCACAGTCCCCGCTCGACGGTCGGCACGGTGACCGAAGTCTTCACCTATCTGCGGGTTTTGTACGCCCGCCTCGGTCATCGCCCCTGTCCCAAGTGTGGGAAAGATGTCCCGCCTCCCACCTACGAATCCGCTGATGAGAATTGGCAAGATGAAAGCGATGAAAGTCCAGACGGCACCTATCCCTGTCCGCATTGCGGCGCAGCGGTTCCTGAAATGGGCATGG
>JBMOMP010000109.1:0-4737 GCA_049323115.1 Chloroflexota bacterium | reverse complement strand
CTGGCCACTCGGTATCCAGGATGCTGTAAAAGACCGAATCGCGCAAACGCCCATCCGGCAGGATGATATGGTTGCGCAGCACGCCCTCCTTGACCGCGCCGATCCGCTCGATAGCCTGCTGCGAGCGAACGTTGCGCAGGTCGGCCTTGAACTGCACGCGGATACAGCCCAACGTCTCGAACGCATGGCGTAACAGCAGGTACTTACTCTCGGTATTGACGGCTGTGCGCCGGAAGGCGCGCCCATACCAGGTGCCGCCGATCTCCAGCCCGCGATGCTCCGGAATGGCGGCCAGGCCGGGAATATGCGCCTCGCTCATCGGCTCCAGGCGCACATACTTGCCGGTCAGGGTAACGGGGGTTCTCCAATCCGTCAGGCCTTCAACCATATTTCCTCCGGCGTATCTTGCGTAGGCAAGTACGGCATCTTCGGCCCGTCCACGCCCAAGTACTCGGCCAGGGCCGCGCGCATGGCAACCCGGTCGTCCCAGGGGTACTCGACGCGCCCGAAACACATGGACTGCTCGTGACCCTTGCCGCAGGCAAGGACGATATCTCCGGGCCGCGCCTTCCTGACCGCGAATCGGATGGCTTCGCCCCGGTCCGGTACCCGCCAAAAGGTCTCCCCCTCGCGTCCTCCCCTGGACCCTTCGACTGAACGCTCAGGGCGACGCCCTGCGCCGGCTGCCATTTCCTCGAGGATTCCCGCCAGCGACTCTGTGCGCGGGTCTTCGGCAGTGAGAATCGTAATATCGGCCAGGTCAGCGGCCGTCTCTGCCATCATTCGCCGCTTCTCCCTGTCTCGCAATCCCGCCGAACCAAACGCGACAATGACACGTCCCTTTTTTCCTCTTTCATCTTTCTTCATGCCATCCACCATTTCCCGCGCCGCCTGCAATGTGACGTTCAACGCATTCGGCGTGTGCGCAAAATCCACAATGGCCGTAAAAGGCTGCCCCATGTCAATGACCTCCATGCGCCCCGGAATCCCCGGCAGGGACGCGATCCCGCGCGCGGCAGCCTGCGGCTCGATCCCCAGTCCATAGACAGCCGCCGCCAGGGCCGCCAGGCAATTCGAGACGTTGTATCTCCCAAGCAAAGACGTGCTAATGGCTACGCGAAAATCAGGAGATTGTGCAGCAAAAGACATCCCGCGCGGGGAAAATGAGATGTCACTGGCGCGCACATCGGCTGCACTGGTCAGCCCATAACTGAGTTTCCTCCCTGCAATGAACGCATCCAGGAACGAAAAAGAACGGTCGTCGCGGTTGATGACCGCCAGGCGCGGATTGCCCTGCGGCTTGGGTCGCGTCCATTCCAAGGCGCTGAACAGACGCGCTTTGGCGGCGCGATAGTTTTCATACGAGCCATGCTCGTCCAGGTGTTCGTGTGTAATGTTGGTCACCACGCCAATGTCGAACTCGCAGGCATCCACCCGGTGCTGCGCCCAGCCATGCGAGGTGGTTTCCAGGACGATGTGCGTCAAACCTGCCGCGACCATTTGCGCCAGGTAACGCTGCACATCCGGCGCATCCGGCGTAGTGACGTGGAAGCCGGTATCCAGCACCTCGTCCCCGACCACCGCATTGACCGTAGAGATGATCCCTGCTTTCAAACCCGCTTCTTTCAAAATGTGGAATAGTAAATTGCTGGTGGTGGTCTTGCCGTCCGTGCCGGTCACACCGATCACTGTCA
The DNA here is from genome assembly GCA_049323115.1 of Chloroflexota bacterium. GTDB lineage: Bacteria > Chloroflexota > Anaerolineae > Anaerolineales > Villigracilaceae > JAABUE01. The sequence goes on along the minus strand of JBMOMP010000109.1, from coordinate 3,043 downwards.
GGTTGCGACCCGGCCAATCGTAGAACGCGGCAGCCAGCCAGGTCAGGGCGCGACGCGGGTTGTCGAGACGAATGTAGTGGCGCAAACTGGGAATTTGCGCTACAAGTTCCCGCTCCCCCACCACCGCCGCCGCGCCGTTTTGCACGGCCTTTTCAATGTAGTTGTGTCCATCAGAAGTACCGCCTTTCATGGCTACAAAAAGATCCCCAGGCTTCACCGCGCGGCTATCAATGGCAATGCCTGTGACCGGAATGTCGGGAATGTCCGCAGGACGCGAAAAGGGAAAATCAACAAAGAGATGGGAAAGCAGTTTTGCCATTTTTCGACCCGTTCCTGTGCCGATAACTTAAACGGAACGAGGGCTTTGGCAATTGTACCAAAACCCTCGCTACCAAACCCAGGGGGCTATTTCAGGCTCTGGCGCAGGCCATCCAGTTTGCCCGCTACGGAGCCATCCATCACTTTGTCGCCGACCTTGATGACCAGGCCGCCCAGGATGGACGGGTCGACGCGGAAGGAAACCGCCTGCGCGCCGACTTTGGCGAGCACGTCCTTCTTGACAGCGTCCTGCTCCTTGTCCGAAAGCGGGAGCGCGCTGGTCACTTCGGCAGATTCGCCCTTGAAGGCGGCGTCTTCGAGCACTACAACCTTGCCGGATTTGAGGCCGGAGAAGAACTCCTCCAGCAGCGCGTGCTGGCGCTTTTCATCCAACGCCTCGCCGACCAGTTTCTGGGTAGCGGAAATGGACAGGGCCGCCACCTGGCCGCGCAGGTCGCCCAGGATGCGGTTGCGTTCCAGTTCAGTCTCTGCCAGCGCGGATTCGCGCGCCTTGGCAGCCTCGGCCTCGGCTTCGGCTTTGACTTCCTTGGCTACGCCCTGCGCGCGTTCATTGGCCTCGCGCACGACCTTGCTGGCTTCCGCTTGGGCGTCGGCAATGATCCTGGCGGCTTCTTTTTCCGCATTAGCGCGCGCCTCGGCGGCCACGCGGGCGTCTTCCAGGCCCTGCGCAATGGACTGGCGGCGTTTTTCCAGCATATTCCCAATCGGGCCGACCACCCACTTGGCAACGACCGTATAGACGATGATCAAGTTGACGATCTGTACCAGTAAGAAGGGTAAGTTGATACCTAAGGCTTCCAAAGCACCCTCCTTTTTTAGAAGACGAACAGGATCAGGAGTGCAACGACCAAGCAGTAGATCGCAACGGCTTCGGCAAAGGCGATGCCAAGGATCATGTTGGTCTGAATGGTACCGGTGGCGTCGGGATTGCGGCCCATAGCCTGCACCGCGCCGCTGGTGACGATGCCAATACCCGCGCCCGCGCCAATGGCCCCGATCATGGCCAGGCCGGCGCCAATCAACTTACCGAGAATTTGAGCAGCTTCGAATTCCATAAGAAAACCTCCAGAATGTTTCGGGCGGGGGAACCGCCACTTGATATGGTGTGTTTCCCGGGCGTTTCAAGGTCCGCCCGAAATTTACGCGTGCACCTCTTCGTGTTCGCCGTGACCCTGCGTGGCCTGCGCCATGAACGTCATGGTCAACATGCCGAACACAATGGCCTGGATCAGGCCAACGAAGAACTCGAGCAGGTAGAACATGGCAGGCGCAAAGATGGGCACGAGGGAGCCCATCACGAAGATCAAGACCGCGCCTGCGAACAGGTTGCCAAAGAGACGGAAGGCAAACGAAAGGATCTTCGAAAATTCCGAGATCAATTCGAGCAGCCCTACGCCCCAGTCTATGAAGCCAAAGATGGGTTTACTGAAGAAATGCTTGACGTTCCAGAACTTGGTCAGGTAGCCCCAGCCCTGCGCCCTGAATCCCATCACCTGCACCATGACGACCGCCACCAACGCCAGGGCAAAGGTGAAATTCAGGTCAGTGGAAACAGGCCGATGGAAGGGAATGATCGCGTATTGTTCGCCATGTTCGCCCTCGGCCTCGGCGTGTTCGCCTTCATCCCAGATGGTCTGGATTTTCAGATTGCCGATGGCGCCCAGGTCCCGCAAAGCATAACCTTCATGTTCTGAATGATGGACAAGGCCAATCGTCTCCGCGCCGGGGATGAGGCCCAGCCAGTTCGAAGCCAGCACCAACAGGGTGATCGCCGCAAACCAGGGAAAAATCTGCTTCGTCCATTTTCCAGCCGTGCCCTCCGTGATGCCATGCAGCATCTCGATCAAGGCTTCTACCGCGCCAGAGATTCCCGTCAACGCCATCTTACCGCTCTTGACTCCGCGTGAGACAAAAAACGCGATCACAAAGATGACGATATCTGCAAAAATGATCCCAGTGGTCGTATTGGTGTAATAGAACGGACCAATGAAAGGAATGGTGAAAAGCGGATGCTCACTCAATTTCTCGCCGGGCAGGAACACTTCCGGCATGATGGGCTTGATTCCCAGACCGATCCCAAAGAAACCGGTGAAAAGGAATAATCCCAGAATGATCGCCGCCAACACCACCCAGCGCGCCCAGACTCGCTGTTTTGGTTTTTCACTCACGATCAGGATCCTCCTCGAAAACAGGTGGTATGGATTTCTTCTGCACTGGCTTGATGCGGTCGGTAGCCGCCTTCACCACACGGAACATGAGGAAGAGCGTCACCGGCACGCTGCCAATCAAGAACACAATCGTGAAAAGTGGCTTCGTTTCCAGGTACCGATCCAGCCACAGACCCGCAAAAAGAGTCAGGAAAATGATGACCAGGGTAAGGCAGCCAACCTGACCGGCCACCGAGGCCAGGGTCAGGTTCATGGCATATTGGAAACGCTCTTTTCCCTGGTTATCCGGCTGGCTCATCGGTTGCGGATTATATCACAAAGGTTTAACGAGCGTCAATTTTAGATAAAGGTGACAGCCACTGCCAAGCGTCTGTCACCTTCTACCAACCTAGAACAAATTCAACGCCGCCGCGCCGGAAAGCCCAAACCACGGCGCAAACAACGTACCGACCAGCAGGATACCGAGCGTCAGCGCCACCAGCGCAATTGCATACGGGCGCGTCAATGGAATGGGATGCGCTGCCTCGTTCTCACCT
>JBMOMP010000108.1:0-39390 GCA_049323115.1 Chloroflexota bacterium | reverse complement strand
CACAGCCGTCCCCACCGTCCCGCCGAACTGCACCAACGTAGCGGTGCTGATGGAAGACGTGACCATCCCCGACGATACGCGCCTCGAAGCCGGCAAGACCTTCACCAAGACCTGGCGCTTCAAGAACACCGGCACTTGTCACTGGTCGTCCTACACCATCCACTTCTTGACCGGCGATCGGATGGGAGCGCCCGATTCCGCGCCCATCCCAGACACGCTGGCCGGTTCCACCGTAGACATTTCCCTGGAGTTGACTGCCCCTGCCTCGAACGGCTTCTATTCAGGATACTTTACCTTGAAGACCGCCGAGGGGGATTCGATCCTGGTCGGCACGGAGAAGACCTTCTGGGTCAAAATCGTCGTCGGCGGGGGGACGGCCTCCACCGCCGCCCCCACCGCCAGGTCCGGTACGACCCCAACAGCCACATCCAGTGGGAGCAGCAGCACAGGGACGTGCGATTTCGACGAAAGCGCGGGCTACATCGGGCAGATCCAATCGCTCATCAACGCCGAACGCCTGGACAACGGCCTGCCGGCGCTTGGCCTGAGCACCCCGTTGAGCGCCGCCGCGCAGGGTCACAGCATCGACATGGCCTGCAACAGCCTGCTCAGTCACAGCGGCTCGAACGGCTCCACGGTCTCCTCGCGCATCGCCGCCGCCGGGTATTCCGCCTCGTACTCCGAGGAGATCATCTACGCGGGCGGCGATGCGCAGACGGCCTTCGCGTGGTGGATGAACGACGCAACCCACCGGGACGCCATCCTGAATCCCAAAGCCATCGAGATGGGCATCGGCTATGCGTATGTGGCCGACAGCGCCTACGGGGGCTACTTCACTGTGGACTTTGCCAGCCCATGATCCTCATCACAGGCGGGACCGGCTTCATCGGGCGCGCCATGGTGCGCCACCTGTTCGAATCGGGCTACCCCGTGCGCACCCTGCTGCGCCCCTCCCCGCGCACGCCGCGCCTGCCCAAGGGCGTGCCGGTCGAGGTGGCGGTCGTCAGCCTGGCCGACGTGCGCGGCCTGCGCGCCGCCCTGCGCGATGTGGACGCTGTCATCCACCTGGCCGGCACCGAACATGCCGGGCGCAACGCCAACCTGCTGGGCGTGGACATTCAGGGGACGCGCAACTTGGCCGAGGCTGCCAGGGATGCGGGCCTATCGCGTTTCATCTACCTCAGCCACCTGGGCGCCGACCGGGCCTCCGCTTTCCCGGTGCAAAAGGCCAAGGGCATCGCCGAGGAACACGTGCGCAAGTCCGGCGTCCCGTTTACGATCGTGCGCTCGTCCATCGTGTATGGCCCCGAAGACCACTTCACCACCAAAATTGCCCAGATGCTGCGCCGCACCCCCGCTCTCTTCCCCATGCACGGCGAGGGGGGGACGCGCATCCAGCCGCTATGGGTGGAAGACTTGGTCACCTGCCTGTTGTGGGCGCTGGAAAACCCGGAGACCGTCAACCAGACCTACGAGGTGGGCGGCAGCGAATATTTCACCTTACGGCAAGTGCTGGAGACGATCATGGGCGTCACGCATACCCGTCGCCTGCTGGTTCCCATATCGCCGCCCTTCCTGCGCGCGCTGACGGTCACGCTGGAAACCTTCGTTCCTCATTTCCCGGCCTCCTCCTTTTGGATCGATTACTACGCTGTCCACCGCACCTGCCCGGTGGACAACCTGCCGCGCATTTTCGGCCTGATGCCGGCGCGCTTCACCTACCGGCTGGACTACCTGGTCCACAAGCCCTGGTATGTAACCCTGTGGGGCAACTTGAAGGCAGGCGCTTCGAACCTGGCAGGCAAACTCACCCGCCTGCTCCGCCGTCCCCGCTAAAGACAAACCACTACGCCAAAAAAGACTCGAGATGCGGCCTGGCCAGGAACAGCGCCGCCAGCGACTTGGCGTCTGGCACCTCGCCTCTTTCCGCCCTTCGGATTGCCTCCGCTACCGGGACGGCCTCCACGCTCAGGAACTCGTCCGCGTCCGCCTCGAGCGGATCGTGGCGCAGGTCGGTCGCCAGGAATACGTGCATGAACTCGGTCGAATAGCCGGGCGCCAGGTAGAACTCTCCCAGTTTGGTAAGTTTCCCGGCCGCGAAACCGGTCTCTTCACGGATCTCGCGCGCAGCGCAGGCTTCGGGGGCTTCGTGCTCATCATCCAGCGTCCCGGCCGGCAATTCGAGCAGGTCCCCGCCAGCGGCGTGGCGGTACTGGCGCACAAAAAGCAGGTTGCCTTTGTCATCCAGCGGCAGGATGACCACCGAACCGACATGCTCGATGATGTCGAATTTCGTCTCGCGGTTATCGGGCGTCTTCAAATGGTCGCGGCGGATGGTAAAAGCGCGGCCTTTCATCAAAATTTCTGATTTCAACAGTTCGAAAGGCATCTTGGTCTCCTAGAAAAAAGCCCAAGCGAAGGAACTCCGCTTGGGCGTCATGTCGCATCTCGAAGTCTCTACGGAATGCTCAACTTCTGTCCAACGGTCAGCGCCGCCGTGAGTTGCAGGTTGTTGGCCTGCGCAATGGACGCCGGGTCCACGTCGCCGTAGACACAGGCCACGCCGTAGAGCGTCAGACTGGCATCGGCTACCGTATACGTATCGGGATGCGCCCGCAGCGCGCGCGTCCCAGGGAACGGGTTGCCAGACGACGGGATTGTCAAGGTCAGGTTGGCGTAATAAATATCGCCGCTGGCCAGGCCGTTCAAGTTGAGCAGTTCTCCCGGGTCCACATTGAAACGCCGCGCAATGCAATACGGGAATTCGCCCTTTTGCAGGGTATAACTGGCCGGGCGGTTCGTGGTGGTGGTCGGCAGCGGCTTGGTAGCGGTCGGCGTGACAGCCCCAAGGGTGGCCGTCGCGGTTGGGGCAGCGGCGTCCGTGGTCGCGGTGGCGGTCACATTGGCGTCCGGCGTGGCAGTCGCGGCGGAGGCCAGGGGCGTACCGGCCGTCAGCGCCACGGACGTCTCGGCCATAGCCGTCCCGGTGGACAATTCCTCCACCATCGCCATCGGGTTGTCCGACGTGGGGAACGGGGAAACGAACAGGCTGGTCGGCAGGGCGGTCGGCGTAGTGAGCGGCGCCTGGGAATATTGCAATTCACAGGCAGAAAGCGCAATCGCCATCAGCAGGAACAGGCTGAGAGTGATCAAGGCATTTTTTCGATGATACATGACTCTTCTCCTCAGGTCTTTCAAACGCAAGTACGAGCGATAGTAGCACATCCCTTATAAAGCGTCAAGACGCTGCGGATAGTCAAACAGTCCCCCCCAGGAAATGAAATTCCGCACAGGCTCTGGAAGTCAATGATAGGTTCAATTAGCAATCACAAGGAGGTTTGCACAGCGTATGAAGTAATGTTCGTTTCCTGGTCTTTATAGACCAAAACGATGCGCTCTTCGTCAAAACGGATGAATATATCGATGGTATCCCTGCTGAATGCTTCGCTATCGACGGAAACAATAAAATCTCGTATCGTTGTGAGAGGAATGAACAAAATCTTTCCTCGCGGCATCAGCATATACCCATCGCCTTTGGAAAGCCCTAACAGCGATTTGCTTCCCCTGAATGTGACTTGCCATCCTTTGGCCTTGGCGCTGCCAGGGCGAACAATAACGGGCTGGTCATTTACCTTCGCATATTTTGCGCCCCATTCTTGTATCGTGTAGCCTCGTTGTTTGAGTATTCTTCTGGCGTCATCAAGATAAACTTCATTGTCCGCCCGTTCTGTAAGGAACTTGTTGATCTTATTTTTGTTCGAAAGGAGGATATTGATCTCGGCCTTGAAGGAATGAATAATCGTTGCTTGAGATGAACTCAGGCTGGGAATCCGGCTGCTTTGGGTGACAACTTTATACCGATTGATCTTGAACAAATCTACAAGGTAATTTTCGAGAACCAGTCTGATATTTTCATCGTTCAACTCGGATTGTTCAGCGTTGCGACCGTCATTGATTACGATTGCGCGCTCCCAACCCTTGATCTTATCTTCCGGCGTTTTAATGTGATTACCCAAGCGCCCTCTTATGTTTTCGGTCTGTCCAATATAAGCCTTTTTCCCTCCTCTTTCATCAAAGAGGATATATATACCTGGAATTGGCGATTGACCAATTTCGCCTATCAAAATATCCAATGCTTGTTCACTCCGAGGTACATCCCAGAGGCGCAAATTTCCTACTAAAGTTTTGGCCCGAACAATTCCCAAACCATTCGTTGGTGTGGACACAAAACCAAATTCATCTTGGAGCGGCACGTCCTTACCCTACTCTTTCCTCAAGGTAACAACCGTTTCGCGCAATCGATATGTGCGAATTTGACCTGACCGTCTGTTTCGCGCCTTCTCGACGCTTTCGATCGTTAAGCCCATTTCACACCCCATTTTTGCAAGAATCAAATCCGTTGGCAGGTAAACATCTGCAATCAGACTGTCGCCCACAACAAGGATAAATCGGCCCCCGGGTTTGAGCGCCTTAACCACCCTTTGCATAATTTTTTGCATATCGTCGAAATACTTGTGGACAATTTCTGGCATATCGTTCCGTCGATATGAACCACGTTTGGCAATGTTCAATCGAATGTTTTCTTTTATATCTTCGATCCATTCGTTGGAATATCGTTCTGAATCTTGACTAAATGTTCGAATCAAACCTTTGGACACATTATCGCATACGACCATTTCATCCTTGATATGTTTCAATTCTTTGTGGTTTTGCCCAAAACCCAGCCATCCCATTTCGATTTTGTAATTCATCACATAATCCAAACCATTCATATATGGGGGCGACGTAATGGCTAAGTCATATTCAGTCGTATGTTCATACTCCATAGAGTTTGATAAAGAAATGCTGCTGGGGACGCCGACAAAATCCTTATGCCATGTTTGGACAAGCCACAGGTCTTCAGCAATTTCTTCCATTTTCTTTGCAAATAGTTCAAAGGGAGCATCATCTTCTACGATTTTGGAATTGCTGTAACCCAAACAAGGGGTTCGTTTCAAATTGCTGCAATCAATCAAAATTGCGGAGAACGCCACTAACATTAAGTCTTTAACATGACTGTCCTGGTCTGTTGCAGGGTCGAAACTATCAATACCGCCCTTGATTCGTTCCAAGTTTCGTAAAACCTGTGGATTGAATTGTTTTTCGGACTTAAGAAAATCTGGCGACTGGAAAGGTTTCTGTACCGCTAAATGACGAGAGATATGGAGCAGATTTTCTGGATTTGTCCCCCAACTATCCACTTTCGTCTTTGCTACAAAGTGCAAGAGCGGGTTTAGTTCGATCCCAAAAGATTCAAAGCCGTTCATCTTCGATTGAACAGGCACTGTCCCACTACCAGAAAATGGATCGAGAATGACCGGATTTTTATATTCTTTTTTATATCGATCGATGGTTCGTTGAACAAATTTCGCCGAAAAGCCTTGAACATAGGGCGCCCATCGATGCACAGGTTCGCTTGTGTTCGGCAGGAATTGAATAGACTGGCGACTATCTACCAACTCTACCCTCAATTCGTCGAGATATACCTGGGCATCCTTATGCGAAGAACCATTATTCTTGGGAGAACGAATAACGTTCCACTGACGAATAGTAGGTTCAGGAACTGTACCGATATCGAATAAAGTATCCTGTTGTACTTTCATTGCCGCCTCTTCAACTTGCTACCCTGGAATCTTGGCTCATTGGGAATCGGCGTGGTGAACCACCAGTTCTGGCTGCAGTTGTACTGCCGCCCGCCAGCAGTGCAACTGCTGGCAAAACGATCACGGGGATTCCCAGAGAGGCGAAATTTTTCAGGGAAGAGGGCCTTCCAAAAGTTACATTCTTAACAGACAAGGTTTGCTTCATGCTCCAATCTTACCCGTTTTCGCCGAGGAGCGCAATTCGCATTCAAATTCCTCTTGCTTCCTCATCGAATACATTGGAAAGTCGCCAGCATCTCGGATGCCAAATCTTCGATCCCCGCCTGCCCCTGGTTCCCCGCCCGGATACGCTCCCAGGCATAGCACAGTCCCTTGCGCGGGCGCGAATCGTCCTGGTAGGCCAGCAGCGAAATCTCGCGCGCCGAGTCCAGGTCGCCGGTCAGCGCGTAGGCTTCGATGAAGGGCAGCCACTCCAGCGCGTCGCCGGGGACGAGTCCCTGGGCGCGCGCCTGGTCGCCCAGCGCCGCAACTGTTTTCCAGTCCCCCGCCTGGCGCGCCAACTCCGCCTTTTCGTAATAGTAGCACCAGGTATGCGGCGGCTCCTTCCCGAAGAGCGCGGGCGGCATCCCCGGCGGGGCGGCCTCCGCCAGGATCAGCGAGGGGTCGGAAAGCGGGATGGCATCCCGCAGGTAACGCGGCTGGCGCTCGTAAGTCTCCCCGCCCGCGTAGAGCGAGTCCAAGACGCGCAGGCAGGCGTTGGGTGGGACGAAGACGGTCACGGCCTGCGCCGTCGAGCCGCTGAACTTCACGGTGCGAAAGTCGAGGATGACCGGCGCGCCAACTTCCAGCGCCGGCAGCGACGCGCCTCCCAACCGCGTGCGGGTGTAGAGCAGCGCGTAGGGCAGGTCGCCGCCCGCATAATCGGGCGCGTACATCCAGTTCAACGGCGCGGTCAGCCCCATGTCAGTCTCGTAGTCCAGCGGCAGTTCGTGGGTCAGGATGAGCGTGCCCGGCTCCAGCGCCGGTACCCGCCAGGCAAACTGCCAGAAAATCTCCTGCTGGCGCGCCCAATCGCGGCGGAAGTCGTTGGCGGTGTAGAACTGCTGGCCGATCCCCAGCGCCAACAGGAACGCCAGCGCATAGGCGCGGGAGCGACGCCCGCCGAAGGCCAGTTCCAACAACCCGGCCAGGAACAAACTTCCGCCCAGCATCATCGAGACCATGAAGCGGTCGTTGATGGACTGCAAGGTCAGCGGCAGACCGGCCGCCCAGGAGGGGACGCGTCCGAGCAGGATGCCGGTCAGACCGAACATCACGGCCTGCCAGCCCCAATTGGAGGTTTTCTCCTGCCCTGGCAGATCCAACCGCCCCAGCCAGGCCGCCAGCAGCGCAAAACTGACCGCCAGCACGCCCAGCGCCATCTGCGTGGACGGGTTGCCCAGCGAGCGCGCCGCCAGCGGCAAGATTTGCACCCAACTATACAGCCCCGCTTTCCAGACGGCCTCTCCCATTGTCAAGGCAAAGTTCAAAAAGACATTTTCCGACAGGGCCACCGGCGATTCGGCGGCCACGTTGTACGAGGCATAGCCGCCGAATTTGTAATAGTAGACCAGCCAGGCCGCATTGCATAACCACACCAACAGGTAGGGCAGCCACAATTTCAAGGCGCGCCGCAAGCGACCTTCACCTCGTAAGTGACTGTCACTGACCAACACCCACAGGAAGAGCAACCGTAATGGCTCCTGTGTGGCAAAGTATTCGGTCGGAAAAACGCCCAGCACAAGCAGGAGCAACGCAAACACGGTATAGCGCCCGAACCTGGACGGGTTGCGGACGGCCTGCGCGGTCAAACCGAACGAAAGGAGGTAGAAAAGGAAAGGGATCCATTCCTGGTTGATGTGAGTGTAGGCGGCCCAATGCTGGCTGTAGCCGGGGAAGACCAGGAAAAATAAGGCGGCGGCCAGCGTCTGCCAGCGCGCCTCCGGCCAGACCGCCTTGAACGTCCACCAGGCGGACAGGGCCAGCCCGGAGCGCAGGAGAAGCGCCAGGGATTGCCAGGCGAGCGGGTTTGGCGGGAGCAGGCTGGTCATCCCGAAGAAGATCGGGCCGAGGAAGGGGCGGAAGGGCGCAAAGGCCGGGATGAATTCCGCCGGGCCGAGGAATTCGGCGATCCAGGCGAACGGCCAGTCGTCCCAATAGAAGCCGATCCAGGGCAGCATTATCCCGTAGGTCAGGATGGTCAGCAGGAAGATGGCGAGGGGGATGTTCTTGCCGGAGAAGCGCGGCATGTCAGGCTTCCCCCGCTTCCGGGCGCGTGAACAGAGCCGGCAGCACGGTGAGATAAGTAAAAATCCACAACGGCAGGCCGGTGATGATAAGACGATCCTCCTGCCCGGTCGAAATGCCGGTGACCAGGGTCTGGATCAGGAAAATGGAATAGACGATTGCAACCAATTCCTTTTGCCCCCCGTACCTGGGCGAGAGTAGGAAATAGAAGGCAAGCGGCAGCATGATGAGATGCACGTAGAGCGCCAGCGCATTGAAGGACTGCCCGAAGCCGGTCATGCGGTTGCCCTCGCCGCGCAGGAAGAAGGAGCCGATCCACAGGTTGCGGTCGAGCAGGTTGTCGCGGTAGGTGCGGAGGGTCTCGCGGGGATGACTCGACAAATAGCCGAACTGATCTTCCAATCCCCAATCCTCGATCACGGCCAGACTCTCACGCCAGGGCAGCCCTTCGGTGTGGGAATGCACGACGGCTACAAAGAAGTTCTTGAAGGTGTACGGGCCGATGTCCGAGAGGCTCAAGCGCCCGTTGTAGGCCAGCGAGATGGCAAGTTGGATCCAGACGGGGACGAGCGCCAGCGCAACCAGCCCGGCCAGTTTCAATTTGGGCGGACGCGAGTCCCGCCCCTGCTTGGGCAGTTTTATATTCTTGACGATGAAATACAGGCTGAACAGAGCAAGTTGGATCTGGTAGGTCGGTTTGGTGACCGTCAGCAGGCTGAGGAGCAGCAGGACGTAAATCCACCGTTTCTCCTGCCCGGTGGTGAGCAGCCAGATCAGGATGGTGAGCAGCAGGATGTTGAGCGTCTCGGTCAAGCCGTGGAAGGTGAGGACGAGAGGAGATGGATGTGAGAAGAACAGCGCGCTCCCCAAGACGGCAAGGACAGGGCGCTTGGCGCTGTTGTAGATCGCCAGATACAGGCAGGCGATGCTCGCCAGCCACATCAGGACCTGGCCGATCCACAAGGCGGTTTCCCCGTTCGGGCCCAGCGCGGCGCGGAAGAATCCCACCCAGAGCGGGTACAACCAGGGACGCAGTTCGATGAAGGTCTCTTCTGACCGGCCGAACAGCCAGTCGCCGGTGGCGCGGTAGTCGCGCGAGTCGTCGGCCCACCAGAAGTATTTCTGCGGCGCGTAGATGTTGACCTTGGAATCGACCACCTCGCTCAGGTAGAGGCTCCATTGGGCATAGTAGACGACGGCAACCAGCAAGACCAGGAGGAGGCCAAGCAGGGAGTCTTTCTGGTCGGGGTTCAGGTTTTTCAGTCGTGTAAGCAGGCGGTTGGGGTGCATCCTTCTCCGGCAGTTATTTTTCCCCATTATAAACTCTCTTGCCGCCTCCTGCCGTACCGCCGGCCTTTGGCCGGTCTGCCAGGCAGAGCCTGGCGCTACAAAAATAACTTGACACAATCCCTTTTCTGGATATAATCAGCGCAAATATTCGAAAGGCTATGACGAGGACGAGTACGCGCTGGACGACGGCACAGAGAGCAGGCGATTGGTGAAAGTCCTGCCCGAGACGACAGCGCCGAATGGACCTTCGAGCCGCAGGGCGAAAGTTTTGAATGAATAGCCCGAGCCGGAAGTCGCCACCGTTATCACGGCGAGGTCACTTGGTTCATGTGCTGATTGCGGTCACAAAACCAGCTGACTACGAGTGAGGCTGGCTTCTCTTTCCCTGGTGCTTCATCAGGGAATTTTTTTGTAAGGCCGGGGCCGGCCTAAGTTGGGTGGCACCACGGATGCGACAGCGTTCGTCCCATGTTGGGATGGACGCTGTTTTTGTTTGTCCTGTCACTGCGAGTGGTTGTGCGAAGCAGTCTCCAGACAAGCGAGAAGATTGCTCCGCTCGCCTGGTCTCGATACGGCCTCGAAGTACACTCGGCCTACTCGACCAGCGCTCGCTCCAATGACAACCACGCTATGAAAAGGAGAAGAAATGACCACACATATTGAATCAACCCTATCCATCGAGACCGCAAGCGCGGGGCGCGAGGAGATCATCCCCTTGCAGGAGCGCTCGTGCGTGCAGGTGGCCGAGTCCGTCGAAGAGGCGGCCGAGGCGGTTTTGACGGCCAGCAGGCTGGAGGTCCAGGAAGAGGCGGGAGGGACCTTTGCGGCGCTGTTCGTGCCGTAGATGTCGCTCCGTTCGCAATGACATGGAAAGGTAATATGTCCAAGAAACGTATCCTCACCGGCCACCGTCCTACCGGGCCGCGTCACCTGGGTCACCTGGTCGGGACGCTGGAAAACTGGGCGCGCTTGCAGGATTCGCACGAATGCCTTTTCCTGGTGGCCGACCTGCACATCCTGACGACCGACTACGCGCACTCCAGGCAGGTGCAGGAGAATATCCTGGACATGCTGGCCGACTGGCTGGCGGCGGGCATCGACCCGCAGCGCGCGACCATCGTGCTGCAATCCATCATCCCGGAACACGCGCAACTGGCGCTTCTCCTGGGCATGTTGACGACCGTCGCGCGCCTGGAACGGGTGCCGACCTACAAGGAGCAGGTCAAGGAACTGGACTTGCAGCCGTCGTTGGGGCTGTTGACCTACCCGGTGTTACAGGCGGCGGACATCCTGGTCTATAAAGCCAACGTGGTGCCGGTGGGCGAAGACCAACTGCCGCACATCGAACTGACGCGCGAGACGGCGCGGCGGTTCAACCAGGCGTACGGCCAGACCTTCCCGGAGCCAAAGGCGCTGCTTTCCAAGGCGGCGCGCCTGCCGGGACTGGACAACCGCACCATGCACACCTCCTACGACAACGCCATCTACCTGCAAGATACCCCGGAGGAGACGGCGCGCAAGGTGATGTCCATGTACACCGACCCGGCGCGCATCCACGCTGCCGACCCGGGGCATGTGGACGACAACCCGGTCTTTACCTACCATGAGGTCTTCAACCCCGACCAGGCCGAGGTCGAGGATTTGAAAAGCCGTTACCGCGCCGGGAAAGTGGGCGACGTGGAGGTGAAAAGCCGCCTGGCGGAAGTGTTGAACGCCTACCTGTCGCCGCTGCGCGCGCGGCGGGCCGCGTTGATCGCCCAGCCCAAAATGCTGATGGAAGTGCTGTTCAGCGGCACGGTGAAGGCCAAGTTCATCGCCCAGCAAACCCTGGAGGAAGTGTATGCCCGCATGGGGTTACTGCACAGCCAATCCTTCAGTGAAAAGGTGCTGGCAAACAACATCAGCGGTATCTTTTGTTGAAGCCACAGGAGGAACGAGATGATTTTGCACATCCTGTTTTACCCGCCTTGAGGGGTAGGGCGTAATTGGTAAGTTGTAATTCGAAAATCGAAAATCCCAAATCTTATGGAGGTTCCCATGTCTGAACAAACCCGTTTCCTTTTGAACGAGAGCGACCTGCCGAAATCCTGGTACAACGTGATGGCCGACAGCCCGCTGCCGCCGACCCCGGTCCTGCGGCCGGATACGCTCGAACCGGTCACGCCGGACTTCCTGGCTGTCCTGTTCCCGATGGAGTTGATCCTGCAAGAGGTCTCTACCGAGCGTTTCATCGACATTCCTGATGAAGTGCGCGATATCTACAAATTGTGGAGGCCGACTCCGCTCATCCGCGCCCGGCGGCTGGAAAAGGCGCTTGGTACACCTGCGCATATCTATTTCAAGCATGAAGGCGTTTCCCCGGCTGGCAGTCATAAGCCCAATACCGCCATCGCCCAGGCTTATTACAACAAAATCTCTGGGACAAAGGCGCTCACCACCGAGACCGGGGCCGGGCAGTGGGGCTCCGCCCTCTCGCTGGCCTGCAACTTCTTCGATCTCGACCTGGAAGTATACATGGTCAAGGTTTCGTACCAGCAGAAACCCTATCGCCGGGTGATGATGCACACCTACGGGGCGCAGGTCTTCGCCAGTCCCACCGACCGCACCAACTACGGACGTTCGGTGCTGGCAGCCGATCCCGACAACCCCGGTTCCCTGGGCATTGCCATTTCGGAGGCCGTGGAAGTGGCCGCCTCTTCGGGCGGCGCAAAGAAGTACAGCCTGGGTTCGGTGCTGAACCACGTGTTGATGCACCAGACGGTGATCGGCGAAGAAGCGCTCAAGCAGATGGATCTGGCCGGGGAATACCCGGATGTGGTCATCGGCTGCGTGGGCGGCGGCTCCAACTTCGCCGGGCTGGCCTACCCCTTCCTGCGCGAGAATCTCAAGAACGGACAGCGCGCGCGCCTGCTGGCCGTAGAACCGACCGCCGCGCCCTCCATCACGAAGGGACTCTACACCTTCGATTACGGCGATACGGCCAAGATGGCCCCGGTGGTGAAGATGCACACCCTGGGGCATGATTTCGTCCCGGCTGGCATTCACGCTGGCGGCCTGCGCTATCATGGCATGGCGCCCAGTATGTCCGCTTTTTGTGACGCCGGGCTGATCCAGGCGACTTCCGTACCGCAAAAAACCACCTTCGAGGCGGCCATCCAATTTGCGCGCGCCGAAGGGATCATCCCTGCGCCGGAAACAGCGCACGCCATCCGCGTTGCTATAGACGAGGCGCTGGACGCCAAGGCTAAAGGCGAAAAGCGCGTGATCCTCTTCAACTTTTCAGGGCATGGACACTTCGACATGGCGGCCTACGAGAACTACCTGGGCGGCAAGCTGGAAGACTACGAATACCCCGCCGAGGCGGTCAAAGCGGCGATGGAGAAACTGCCGCAAGTGCAATTGCCGGTTTGACAGGTTACGCTTCCCTCTGTAATCGCAAACGGACAACAGATGAGCAAAGTCCTGCGAACCGGAATTCGCAGGACTTTGCTGTCTTACCTTTTGGTCCCTGGCGAGTTGCCAGTTGGCAGGAGCGGCAGGACAGGCGACCTGCCCCGCGCCAGCAGCAGACGCTTCGCGCGCCCTTCGAGTTGCTCCCGTAACCCGGTCAGTTTCCCCGCCCCAAAGATGATCCTGCCAGCCGTGGCAAATTCAAAAGCGGGCATCCGTCGCCTCCATCACCAACCCGCATCCTCGGGAAAGAGATTGCTGTACTTGACGGAGCGGCGCGGCCATCATCCCTTCGACCGTATCGCGCCACACGGCATAATGCGCGCTGGCTTTGTGCGCGGCGGGGGCTTCGGCGGTCTTGTAGACTTCGACAAGAATAAACTTTGGGTAGTGGTCAAGTTGAAGTGAAAAGCAGGCTTGACATTCACATGGACGTGGACGATGAACATTTCATGCCTCCTGGTCCTTTTGAGGAGATCATACGCTGAGGATACATCAAATCCCGGCAGCGCGCAACAAGGAGGCGCCAGGGTCTTCTTTAGAAAACCCTGTCACATCCTGCGAACCGGATCCCTCCCCGGGCAGGCTCTCCCTCCTCTCACACGGTCACACGGGCGGTTTCGCCTTGCGGCCGGGCGCCTTGCGCTCGGACTTCTTCTTCAAGCCCAGCGCCTGGACTTGATCGGAGTCCTGGCCGTATTGCGCTACCACCTGGGTCTTGACGCCCAGCAGCATGTTGTGGAACTCCCATTCGGCGGCAGTGGCGGCGTCGCGCGCAGCGGCCAGCGCGTTCTGGGCGTTGACTTCGGCCCTCTGCGCGCTCCTCAGCGCTTCGAGTTTGTCCTGCACGGCGGCTTTGGCGTAGGCGGCGTTAGCGGGCGCGTAATCGCGCATCGTTTGCAGGGCGGTGCAGGCGTCCAGGTCGGCTTGCAGCAGGGCGGGGCGGATGCGGATTGTCTGATTCTTAGCCATGTTTCTCTCCTTTTTTGGCATTTTCGATGGTTCCAGACCTTCCAGGGAGGGAGTTGCCTGGATTTTTCGAAATTATATCTTACACTGGCTGATGTATGCGATACATTTATAGATGTATACGATACATACATGAATGTATTCGATACATTGCCTATTGTATCAAATACATTCTATATTGTATATCAAACAATTATTGGTGGATACGATACGTTTATTGTTGTATCGGATACAAGCATGATTGTATCGGATACATTTGCAATTATATCGTATTGCTGCGCAATATTTCCCTGGAACGCGCCCTCCCTCCACCCTCCCCTCTCCACTCCCACGCCCCCGCAATACGCGCCAGTCCCCCACACGGCTGCCAATTTAACCTGCAACTGTTGGCGCAACAATCAGGGGCTGTCGCCGATGGTCAGGAGCAGGCCGAGGCTTCGGGAGGAAGCGCAGGGAAGAATCCCCCATCCCGCCGCGCTCAGACCGGTCTCGTCTGGATGAAGGCAAAGCGTTCTTTGATCCGCAGGAAGGGTTTTTCCAATAGTTCGTAGGAAGCGACCGAGAAGGCCACTGTGACGGCCAGCCCAAGCGCCGTCCCCGCCAGCGGGTAGACCAGCAGGCGCTCCGGCGAGACCAGGGTGTCTGTCCACTCGAAGGCCAGGTCCAAGCCTGCCAGGTGATAGACATACAGGCCGTAGGAGATCTTGCCCAGGTAGCCCAGGGTTTTGTTCTTGAACAGGAGCGAGAGCGGCCAAAGCCCGCCCTGCATGACGGAGGCGAGGATGAGCGCCATACCCAGGCCGATCAGCGGATAGGTGAGCATGAGTTCCCACTGGATGACATTGACGTTGGGGAGTTCCGTGACGCCCCACAACGCCAGCGCGCCCGCCAGGAACAGGAACCAGGCCGGGATTTTCTTAAGTTGCTCATCGAACAAGCCCAAGCCGACCATCAGGCCGCCAAAGATGGATTCGAAATGCGTAAAGGGAAAGACCCAGATGGCAGGATGACTGACATCGAAGTAGATGAACGCCGCCCGCACCAGCATCCCCGCCAGCATGAGCGCGCCCAAAACGGAAAGGGCCGTGACTTTTTTCATGCGGTAGAGCGCCCGCAAGGCCCACGGGATGACCAGGTAGAACTGCTCTTCGTAGGAGATCGTCCACAGGTGGGCGGAGTACAACAGCGCCAGGTTGTACCCCAGGGACATGGAAAACAGGTTATCGGTGAAGGTCAACATGCCTGCGGAGCGCTTCAGGAGATACGGGTTCCAGCCATTTTCCCCAATGGAAAGTGTAAGCATCAGGCCAAAGAAGAACCAGTATAACGGCCAGATGCGCAATCCGCGCCGCAGGTAGAAATACCCGACATGGATATCCCCTTTCTCCTGGTATTCCACGAACAAGAGCCGGGCAAACAAAAAAGCGGACAGGCACAGGAACAGGTCCACCCCCATCCAGCCATATTTGGAGACGGTCGCCCAAAGCGGGATGGCCTCATAATACTGGGAATGATGGATCAGCACCAACAGGAAAGCCAGGAAGCGCAGGCTGTCCAGTTCGGGGGCATAGAAACTGGTCTTTTTCACTGAGCGACTGCCGGAACAGCGAATTGGATTCTGGCCTGTCCCTCGTCGGCCTCACCCAGCCGGATTTCGCCGCCCTGCAATTCCACATAAGCCCTGCAGATCAGACCAAACATCTCTTGCATGATGTGATCGTGGCCGATCTTGGTAATGCTCCCCAGGCGCAAGTCGAACAGCAGCGACTCCTGCTCCCTGGACACTTCCACGCTCAAATGACCCGTCCCGGCAGCGTAAGCGGCCAGATAAGAGAAGAATCCGCCCAGGATCCATCCCATCTGCTGTTTGTCCAACGCGGCAGACGGGATCGGTTCGGGCAAGAAAACGGCGATGGGCATCTCTATCGCTGGGTTGTTCTTGCGCCACTGGTCAACGATCCCATCCAGCAATGCGGACAGGTCCACCGGCGCGCGGCTGGCCTGCTTCTCGCCGCGCTGCAAGCGGGCGATCTCGATCAGGTTGTTGACCAGCGACAGGGTGCGCAAGGCGCTGTGATAGACGATGGTCAGGTCTTTTTTTTGCTCATCGGTCACCGGGCCGCTCTGGCCATTCAATACGAGTTTGGAAAAGCCAAGCACGTGATTGAAAGGCGAACGCAGGTCATGCGCCCAGGCAGAAACCTTCTGCTGCAAATCCACTTGTGAGGGAAAGTCTAATTTAGTCATTTTGTCCTGTGTGCAAGTTGTCCATGCTGTATCAGCGTCGGATGATACCATACTCGCCCGCATTCCACAGTCCGTGATACACTACGGCCATGCCCCAAATCCTGGAAACCCACCTCGACCAATTCACCATCAGCACCGACCCGTCCCGCCTGGACATGGACGCCATCGCCGACCTGCTCTCGCGCGCCTATTGGGCCGAAGGACGCACGCGCGAAATGATCGCGCGCTACCTCCAGCACTCGCTCGCCTTTGGCCTGTACAACGGTGCCCGCCAGATCGGCCTGGCGCGCGTCATCAGCGATTACACCACCTTCGCCTGGCTGTGCGACGTCATCATCCACGAGGACTATCGCGGCCAGGGTCTCGGCAAGTGGCTGATGGCAACCGTCCACAGCCACCCCGATTTACAGGGCCTGCGCCGCTGGATGCTGGCTACCAACGACGCGCACGGCCTGTACCGTCAGTTCGGCTGGACGCCGCTCGAGAACCCCGAACGCTGGATGATGAAATTCAATGGCTGACCTGGTGCTCAAACCCGGGCGCGAAAAGTCGCTGCTGCGCCGCCATCCGTGGGTCTTTTCCGGCGCCGTCCATCATGTGGATGGAACCCCCGCCTCGGGCGCGAGCGTGGACCTGCTCTCGTTCAAGGGCGACTTCCTGGCCCGCGCCGCCTACTCCCCAACCTCCCAAATCCGCGCGCGCGTCTGGACGTTCGAGGACGAACCGGTTGATAAAGAATTCTTTCGCGGGCGGATTCGATCTGCCGTCCGCGCGCGCGACACCTGGAACCTGACGCCTGACACGGATGCCCTCCGCCTCGTCCACGCCGAATCGGACGGGCTACCCGGCCTGGTCGTGGACCGCTACGGCGATACGCTCGTGCTGCAAGCGCTGACGGCCGGCTGCGAAGCCTGGAAGGAGACCCTGGCCGACCTCCTTCTCGAAGAGACCGGCTTGCAAACCATCTACGAGCGTTCCGACGCCGACGTGCGCGCGCTGGAAGGCTTGCCGCCGGCCGTCGCTCCCTTGCGCGGTGCGCCTCCCCAAACACCGCTCATCATCCGGGAACATGGGCTGAAATTCTCCGTCAACCTGGCTGGCGGCCACAAGACCGGCTTCTACCTCGACCAGCGCCAGAACCGCCTGCGCGTGCGGCAACTGTCCGAGGGCCGCGAGGCGCTGGATTGCTTCTGCTACACGGGCGGGTTCGCGCTCAACGCGCTGGCAGGCGGAGCCAGGTCCGTGACGGCGGTGGACGCTTCAGCGGAGGCGCTGGGGCTGGGGCGGGAGAACGCCTCCTTGAACGGCCAGCAGGCCTCTCGTCTGGAATGGATCGAGGCGGACGTCTTCCAGGCGCTGAGGAAGTTCCGGGACGAGGGTCGCTCGTTCGACCTGGTCGTCCTCGATCCGCCCAAATTCGCGCCTACGGCGGCGCAGGCCGAAAAGGCCGCGCGCGGCTACAAGGACATCAACCGGCTGGGCTTCCTGCTGCTGCGGCCGGGCGGGCTGTTGGTCACGTTCTCTTGCTCAGGCGGCGTGGACGCGACGTTGTTCCAAAAGATCGTGGCCTCCGCCGCGCTGGACGCGGGTGCGCAGGCGCAGATCGTGGAAACGCTGACGCAGGCGCCCGACCATCCGGTGGCGCTCAACTTCCCCGAAGGGGCCTACCTGAAGGGGCTGGTGTGCCTGAAACAATGAAGACCGATTTCTCCTTGAACTCCACACCTTCACAAATACTTGGAAACCTCCTTGAATCCGGGCAGTCCGTGTTGTATAGTATAGATACCCGGACAGGGTCGAGGCAAGATCATTTTACGAAAACGAGGAAAGGAGGTGAGCGGTATGGCAAAGTTCGAAACATCCATCACGATCAACGCGCCGGTCGAGAAGGTGTTCGCCTATCTATCCGATCCCAAAAACCTGCCGGAAGTGTGGCCCAGCATGGTCGAGGTCAAGGACGTCCAACCTGCGCCTGCGGGAGGCTACAACTTCAGTTGGGTCTACAAGATGGCCGGTATGCGCTTCGACGGCGCATCCGAGACCACCGAGCAAATCCCTAACCAGCGCACAGTGACCAGGAGCAGCAAAGGCATCGAGAGCCATTTCGTCTGGACCTACGAGCCGGAAAACGGCGGTACGAAGTTGACGGTCGAGATCGAATACAAGGTGCCTGTCCCCCTGCTGGGAAAACTGGCTGAGTCGTTCATCGTCAAGCAGAACGAACAGGAGGCTACCACCCTGCTGACAAACCTGAAAACCAAGATGGAGGCGTGAGAACCGTCGAACGTTCTTGCTTTTCATTCCAAGATCAAGAGACCCCTCTCCTGTTTCCAGCGCGGGAGAGGGTCAAGGATCAATCTTGCCTCGATCCTTATGGAATCGTTTGAGCGCGCGGCGTCCTTCAACCATTCGACTTTTTCGAGTGGATCACATCTTCCGGCGCATCTCGATACGCCTGAAATTGTCAAAAAAGCCCATTCCAAACAAAGCCGGCAGGTGTGGGTCTTCCACCTGGATGTTCTCGGCATACGTGTCGTGACGGGGGTAACGGTTATACAAGTTCACTAAAAGTTGAATCCCCATCTTCACGGGCGAGCCCTGTTCAGTATGAAAGACCAGGTGACTGAGGAAGAACTTATGGCAACGAAAGACCAGCCATCCGGAATTGCCATTTGTAAGTTCTGCCCGCACGGCGGAAAGGTCCGAGGCATTCCGCATCGAAGCGAGTGCGGTAATCCAGGTCAGGTGTCGCGGATATGTTTCCAAAATACCCAGGGCGGCCTCGCGATCCAGCCAGGTGGCGTTGCATTCTACCGGTTCGGGAACAGAACGGGGAGCGCGGCGCAAGACCAGGTATTCGTTCACTTCGTTGAATCCTTTTTTTAAAAAGAGACTTTGTGCAGGCACGTTGTTCCTGATCACCTCCAAGTGAGTCTCCTCCATGCCCAGGGCTTGCGCGTGGGCCAGCATGGAATCCATCAAGGCGTCTCCAACGCCGCTGCGACGAATAGGGGGGATTACCCCCAGGCGAGTGATCCAGGCCCAGGGCGGGCGCACCCCCAGCATGCTCAAGCCAAGCACCTGACCATAACTATCATGCGCCACACAAGACAGGCTGAGATCGATGTCAAAGAGATGGATGTATTCTGCCAGGCGTTCCGCATTCATCGGCATGGGAACCAGGTAATCAACGCGCGTCTGGTTGTAAAGGTCAGCCAGTTCCTGGACGGTGAAGCGGTTGGCTGGAATGATTTCAATAGACATACTGATTCAGGCGCCCAAGTTGGCGTCAAGAATTTTCTTGAGGCTATCCATTTTGAAGGGTTTGCACAAATACCCGTTCAACCCATAGGAATCGACTGTCTGGCGGGCCACTTCTTCCGGCCAGGCAGTCAACACGATGATCGGCGTTTTTTCCAGGACCGCCTCGCCCCGTAACCAGACAGATAGCGTCTGCCCATCTATATCCGGCAGGCCCAGGTCGAGCAAGATCAGGTCTGGCCGACTTTCCAATGCCATTGCCAACCCTTCTTCAGCGTTTTTTGCCCAAAGGAACTCATATCCAAGATGGGTGAGTAGTTTTTGCGCCAACGCTGCATTATCGGGAATGTCTTCGATATACAGGACCTTTGCCATAGCCTACTCCTTTGGGAATATTTGAATCTAATACAACTCTTATACCACGTATGCAAATCACCAACTCACTTTTGTTATAATCGCATTGCCAAAAGCCTGACAGGTCTCCACAAGAACTCAATGGAGAACCGCTTTTATAACAAATGCCAGAAACAAGAATAACAGGTGAAATCTGTCAGGTTTGATTGCGAAAGGATAACCGCTTATGATGCGATTCGACCGTTTTACCGAGAGGGCGCAAGAGGCCGCCCAACGCGCTGCCGAGATCATCCAGCGCTACGGCCATAACCAGATCGATACCGAACACATCCTGATGGCGCTGATCGAGCAGCCTGGCGGGGTGATCCCCCAGATTTTGGAAAAACTCAACGTCAGCGCTGCCGCCATCACCGAACGGCTGGACGCCACGCTGCGCGCCAGTCCCAAGGCCAACATCTTCGGCGGCGGCGCGGGGCAGATCTTCATCACGCCGCGCGTCAAGCGCATCATCGACCTGGCCAACGAAGAAGCCAACCGCCTGAAAGACGAGTACATCTCCACCGAACATATCTTCCTGGCCATCCTGACCGAACGCAACACCCCCGCCGCCCGCATCCTCGAATCTGCCGGGCTGACGCGCGAGCGCGTCTACGATGCCGTGCAGGCGCTGCGCGGCGGACAGCGCGTCACTGACCCGCAGGCCGAGGCGCGCTACCGCACGCTGGAGAAATATTCGCGCGACCTGACCCTGATGGCGCGCGAAGGCAAACTCGACCCGGTCATTGGCCGGGATACCGAGATCCTGCGCCTGATCCAGATCCTGTCCCGCCGCACCAAGAACAACCCGGTGTTGATCGGCGAAGCGGGCGTCGGCAAGACGGCCATCGTGGAAGGGCTGGCGCAGAAGATCGCCAACAACGACATCCCTGAAATCCTGGCCGGGAAGAGGGTGGTGGCGCTCGACCTGGGCGGCATGATCGCCGGGAGCCGCTTCCGCGGCGAGTTCGAGGAGCGCCTGAAATCGGCCATCGAGGAAGTGCAGCGCGCGCAGGGCGAGATCATCCTGATGATCGACGAGTTGCACACGGTCGTCGGAGCGGGAGCAGCCCAGGGGGCGATGGATGCGTCCAACATGCTGAAACCGGCCCTGGCGCGCGGTGAACTGCAATGTATCGGCGCGACCACGCTGGACGAGTATCACAAACACATCGAGAAAGACGCCGCGCTGGAACGCCGCTTTGCGCCCATCTATGTCGAGGAACCGAGCGTCGATGATACGATTCAAATGCTCCAGGGCCTGCGCGACCGTTACGAGGCGCATCACAAGGTCCACTTTGCGGATGAGGCGCTGGTGGCCGCTGCGCGCCTGGCAGACCGCTATGTCACCGACCGGCACCTGCCCGACAAAGCCATTGACCTGATGGACGAGGCGGCCGCCAAGTTGCGTGTGGCGCTCTACTCCATGCCCGACGATCTCAAAGCCATGAAGACCGAGATCGAGAAACTGCGCGCCGAAGAGGAGCAAGCCGGCCTGGAGCGCGATTACGAGCGCGCCGCGCAGAAGAAAGCCGAACGCCTGCGCCTGGAAGAAGATTACCGCGGCAAACGCGACCACTGGGAAGTGGAACACCAACTCGACGAAGTGGTGGATGTGGACGATATTGCCGAGGTGGTGCACCAATGGACCGGCATCCCGCTCAGCCAGATGATGGAGAGCGAGGCCGAAAAACTGCTGCACATGGAAGAGCGCCTGCACGAGCGCATCATCGGGCAGGAAGAGGCCATCCACGCCATTTCGGACGCCATCCGCCGCGCGCGCTCCGGGTTGAAGGATCCCGCTCGCCCCATCGGTTCGTTCATTTTCATCGGCCCGTCGGGCGTAGGCAAGACCGAACTGGCCAAGGCGCTGGCCTGGTTCATGTTCGACGACGAGGACGCCCTGGTCAGGATAGATATGTCCGAATACCGGGAGCAGCACACGGTATCCCGCCTGTTCGGCGCGCCGCCCGGATACGTGGGCTACGAGGAAGGCGGCCAGTTGACCGAGGCCGTCCGCCGCCGCCCGTACCGCGTCCTGCTGTTCGACGAGATCGAAAAGGCGCACCCGGAAGTGTGGAACTCGCTGCTGCAGATCCTGGACGATGGCCGCATGACCGACGGCCAGGGCAACGTGGTGGACTTCCGCAATACGGTTCTGATCATGACCTCCAACCTGGGCACCGAGTACGTCAGGAAAGGCGGCACGCTGGGCTTCCTCCAGCAAAAGGCCACCGACGAGGAACGTCAGGCGCACGACAAGATCGAGAAGGCGCTCAAAGGCACATTCCGCCCCGAGTTCCTCAACCGCATCGACGAGATTATCATGTTCTCGCCGCTCTCGCTGGAAGAGATGGAACAGATTGTCAACCTGCAAATGAAGGAAGTACAGGAACGCCTGAGCGATTACAACATCGTGGTGCAATTGAGCGACGCTGCGCGCTCCTGGCTGGCCAAAGAAGGCTACGACCCGGCCTTTGGCGCCCGTCCGCTGCGCCGCGCCATCCAGAAATACGTCGAAAGCCCGCTCTCGGTGGAACTGCTGGCCGGCAAGTACAAAGACGGCGCTACCGTGCAGGTGGATGTGGACGAGAAAAAGGGCGAACTGGTGTTCATGACCGGGCAAGTGGTCTCGAACGCCAGGCAACCAGCGGAGGTTTAGCCCAACCCGTCCCAAGGGTTCAGCGAAAATTCGTTCGCCCGCAGTTAGACTGCGGGCGAACTGTCAAAAGCGCAATCCCCGGGAAGACCGCTCTCACGGCTCGATAACCTGATATATGCCCTGCTCCCATTCCACCAACCCCGCCTTGTAATAGGGGGAGAAGCGCTGGCCGGATGCGCCGCCCGACAGGTTGGCGTGCATCGCGCGCGTCGCAAAATCGCAGATCATGCGGAAGGTGGCTGCAAAGGAATTGTCGCGCCCGGCGCTGCGGTACAACTGCGCCTGGGGGATGGTGGCGCGGCTGCCGATATGTTCCAGCGGATAGTCGAAGCCCAGGAAGCGCGGCAGTTTGCCGCCGAAGAACAGGTTGTTGATGAAAATCCTGCGCGTCGCGCCATGACGAGGGGCCTGCCCGGCCAACCCGCGCTGGATCGCCTCCTGGAAGAGTTCCGCGCGCGGCCTGCCTGCGAACCAGGCCGACGTTTCTCCTAACAGGATAGCGTCGAAGTTGCCGTGCGTCATGGCGAACAACGGCGTTTCGGTCAGCGCATAGTTCATCGCCTCCGCGCCCACGCCCAGTTCTCCAAAGACGAGTTCGATCAATTCCTCATACACTTTCTCGAACAGCGTCGCGCCGAACGAATCGGCCTCGTAGCGCAAATCCCAATCCCGCAGGAGGCGACCGTTGGGTGTGTCGGGCAGCAGCGGGCGGATGATCTCCATGAACTTCTCGGCTTGCAGCGAATAGCGGTCGTAATGGATGCGTTTCATATCCTCGACCGTGAGCGCATCCTTTTCCTCCAACCGGCGGCGGATCATGTCAACGCGATAGGTGGACATGGGCAGGGTCATCGGTTTGACGTCGCTCAAGTAATTGAAGTCATTGTTGGCGGTGATGATGACGCCGTCCGGCGGGTTGATCATGCGCGGGTAGCGGCGCGGGTCTACGGTGCCCTGCCAGTCGTCGGCCGGGTCCCAGCCCAGGTACGGGAGCAGGCCGGAGGTCCCGGCGCGTTTCGCAGGGTAGAGTCCGCCCAGTTGGTAGCCGATATTTCCGTCGCTGTCGGCCACGGTCCAGTTGAACGGCGAGAAGGTCAACCCGGCAAAATAATCCAGCGCCTCGCCGACGGTTTTGGCCTTGAAGATGTTCAGGAAGTTGTCCAGGCTTTGCGCCGCCGAGCCGGGATATTTTTTGATCGAAAGCGCAAAGGACAGCCGGTAGCCGTCCCCCGGCTCGCCCTCCAGCAGGCCGTGTTCGGTAGCATACACGCGCAATTTGACAGGCGCGCCCTTCTTGGGACGGATGATTTCCTCGCGCACTTCGAAGTCCATCCACTTATCGCCGCGCCGGTATTTGCCGTCCTTGATCTCTTCGATGAAGAAGTCGCTCAGGTCCATCGTGCCGTAGGTGGCCGCCCAGGCCAGGTGCGGAGAGCGCCCGATGGCCGGCAGCGGCACGCCCGGGACGGTGGCGCCCATCACGAACTGCTCGCCGGCCCGCATTGCAACCACGTACCAGATGTTCGGCAGTTGCAAGCCCAGATGCGGGTCGGCGCACAGCATGGCCTTGCCCGAAGCGGTTTTGCGCGGCGCGACCGCCCAATGGTTGCTGGCCGAGAAAGACGGCAGCAGGCGCTTCCAGGGCACATCCTGCGCAATAATGGGCATGGTCGTTTTGACCTGCTTGACGATCTCGATGAATGCGGGAGTGATGTCTTCCCGGATGGCGGGAAAGAGTTCCTTGACGCGGGCAGGGTCAACGCCGTTTTGTAACATTTGCAAGATGAATTTTTCCACGTCCGCCTGGGTGGAGGCCAGTCCCACGAAGCCGATCATCTTGGCCGCCAGCAACACATCAGCGACCGTCCATTCATCCGCTTTGTAGCCGACCAATTTGAATTCCAGCGGGCCGGGGTTTTGCGCTACGGCGGCATTGACGCCCAGGCAGTAAGCCTCCATCATGGTGCGGGTTTCAGGCAGGAGCAAGTCAACCTCACGGCGGGCATCCCCGGCCAGGTCCAGCCAGCGCATGTATTTGTCCGTTTCGACCATTTGCGGGCTGGGGTCGAGGCATTCGGAGCCTTTCCCGTTGCCGATGATCTTCGTCAGCCACATTTGCGCCTGGCGGTCGAGCGCGTGCATGTAGCCCAGACCGTAGTACAAATCTTGCTCGTCAACCGCCTGGATGTGGGGATGGCCGTTCTCCATCCGGCGGACCGTCACTTCGCCCTTGACCCCGCGAAGGATGATGGGATGCACTTGTTTCATGGTCAACTTCTCCTGTGATTAGGAACTTGTTACCCCAAGTATACAAGAAATATCCTGATCCGAGCGGCTTTTGCCCAATATACCAATTTCCTAACCCGCTTTTCATCGAAATCAGGTAAGATTGTGAGAATTTACTGACCAGGAAGGACCCCTATGAATAAGTCGAACAACACTATTGGCATCGTGATCGGCGTCATCCTCGTGCTGCTGTGCTGCTGTGCGCTCATCCTGGCAGCGGCAGGCGTAGCCGTGTACGAACTCAGCAAGCAAATCCCTTCCAATCCCAATACCCCCTCTTTCCCGTTCGACCCGGCCACACCCACGCCGGTGGTCGTGGTCACGCGCCCGCCGGTAGAAGACGTCCCGTTGGACACGCTGGAGACGCTGAAGCAGACCATCGTCCCGGAGAACGATCCGAAGGACCTGTCCTGCCGCCTGGCGGATGTGTGCAACATCCCCGAAAGCATGTCCCCCCCGCCTGCGCCGCGCCGGGAAGGGGAACAGGACCAGTTCTGGGTCACCAACGTAGAGACCAACGAGAACTTCCGGGTCAACGCCACGCTGCGCTATGTGACGCCACATGCTTACTTTTGGGTGGAAGACAGCGTAGAGTACGATGACAACGACATGTATGCCCTGGTGGATACCTTTGAGTTGCAGATGTACCCCACCAACCGGGAATTCTTCGGCAGCGAGTGGAATCCCGGTATCGACGGCGACGAACATATCTACATCTTATACGCGCGCGGTATCGGTGGTAACATCGCGGGATATTTCTCATCCGCCGATGAGATCCACCCCCTGGCGCACGAATACTCCAACGCCCACGAAATGTTCGTATTCAACGCTGACAACACCTTCCTGGATGAGGAGTACACCTACGGCGTGCTGGCGCACGAGTTCCAGCACATGATCCACTGGTACCAGGACCGCAATGAGACCTCCTGGATCAACGAGGGCTTCTCGGAACTGGCGGTCTTCCTGAACGGCTATGACGTGGGCGGCAAAGACTGGCTGTATTCCACCAACCCCGACCTGCAACTGAACGTCTGGCCGGGGCCGTCCTCGCCGGATTTCGGCGTGCACTACGGCTCCAGTTTCCTGTTCGTCACCTACTTCCTCGACCGCTTCGGCGAGCAGGCTACCCAGTTGCTGGTACATGACGCTGCAAACGGCCTGGAGAGCGTTGATAATGTGCTGCAACAGGTCAATGCCCGCGACCCACAAACCGGCCAGGTCATGACCGCCGACGACTTCTTCATGGACTGGGTGCTGGCCAATTACCTGCGCGACGGGCAAATCGGCGACGGGCGCTATACCTACACCAACTATGCCGGCGCGCCGCAAACTTCCCCCACCGAAACGGTCTACGAATGCCCCTCTGATGTGATGGGACGCACCGTCAGGCAATACGGCGTGGACTACCTCCAGGTCAACTGCCAGGGCAACTTCACCCTGCGCTTCGAAGGCTCCACCATCACCGGCTTGCTGCCCGAGCAGCCCTACTCCGGCGACTATGCCTTCTGGTCCAACAAAGGCGACGAATCGAACATGACCCTGACGCGCGAATTCGATTTTACCGGCGTCAGCGCCCCGATCCACTTCACCTTCCGCACCTGGTACGACCTGGAAGAGGACTACGATTACCTGTACTTCGAAGTCTCCGAAGACGGCCAACGCTGGCAGATCAGCACCACGCCCTCTGGCCGCCCCGAAGAGGACGACCCCTCCGGCAACGCGTATGGCTGGGGCTACAACAACAAGACCGACGGCTGGATCGAGGAGACCATTGACCTTTCGGCCTACGCCGGCAAGAAAATCTCCGTGCGCTTCGAATACGTCACCGACGCGGCCGTCAACGGCGAGGGCATGTTGATCGACGATGTGCGCGTGGACGCGGTGAACTATTCCAGCGACTTCGAGACGGACGACGGCGGGTGGGCCGCCGAGGGCTTCGTCCGCGTGCAGAACGCGCTTCCGCAGACCTTCCGGCTTGCTCTCGTTAAAGAGGGCGCTTCCACGACTGTGGAGATGATTCCGTTAAATCCCGACCAGACGGCGGAAATCCCCCTCTCCATTGGCGGCGACGTGCAGAGCGTCACCCTGGTGGTGAGCGGAACGACAAGATTTACGAATGAAGCAGGGAGTTATACCGTAGAAATCAGGTAGTACTGCCAGGCTTGGCAAGTGCCACGAAGTGATAAAGTGCCACGAAATGGTACGGGCAAAGCCGACCATACCATTTCATGGCACAAGCAGGTCGGCGATACAATTACCCCCCTACGGGCCGCTGACCGGCACGACGGTTTTCAAGCGTTCCTGTTGTTCGCGGTCCAATGTAACCAGGTTCGTCCCAAAACGCAGCGCCACCGCAGCGTAGACCGCGTCGCTGCCGCGCAGGCGGTGGGTTGCGGCGATCTCGGCGGCTGTCTCTGCAAGACTCTTGTCAATATCAACGAGAATCACATTGGGAAGCTGACCGACACCCATCGCAAACGAAAAGCCAAGGTCCGGTTTCTCCTGGCCCCGGCCGATGGCAGCCGCAATTTCTGGAATGACAAGGGTCGGAACAATGATCGGCGCTCCCGCCGCCTGGATTTCGCGCATGAACTCCTTGCTGACCTGATGCGCGGCTTCTGACGGCGTGAAGGCGCTCACAAAGACACTGGCGTCAATGGTGACAGGTGAATTCACCGACGCATCTCCGAAAGAATCTCCACGGCGCTTTTCTCGCTCTGCCAACCTTTGGCAATTTCCTCACCCAGTTTCTCCAGCCGTTCCCATACTTCATCGGCTTCTTCCTTTTGGATTTGTGCGTCCATTGGGACGAGCAACGCGGCCGGCTTGCCGCGCTGCGTGATCACATAGCGGGCGCGTTTTTCCTTCACGGCGCGCACCACTTCCGAAGCGCGCGTTTTCAATTCTCGTATGCCGATCTCTTCCATAGTTACCTCTGGGATGTGGTTCCTTATGTGACCACATTATATCCCGGAATCACCCCCGCTGACAAAAAAAGCGCCCCTGCCATGCAGAGGCGCTTTCGCATTTCACGCGTTACGAATTACGCATCACGTTTTGCGTTTTACGTTTTACAGCCCAGCCGCCTTCTTCAACGCCTCGGCCCTATCCGTGCGCTCCCAGGGGAACTGGATGTCGTCGCGGCCAAAGTGGCCGTAGGCGGCGGTCTGCCGGTAGATCGGGCGGCGCAGGTCCAGGTCACGGATGATCGCGCCGGGGCGCAGGTCGAAGTGCTGGAGGATCAAGTCCGCGATCTTCTCGTCCGCGATCTTGCCGGTGCCAAACGTCTCCACGTTGACCGAGAGCGGGTGCGCCACGCCGATAGCGTAAGCCACCTGGATCTCGCAGCGCTCGGCCAGGCCGGCCGCCACCACATTCTTGGCAGCCCAGCGCGCTGCGTAGGCGGCCGAGCGGTCCACTTTTGTGGGGTCCTTGCCGGAGAACGCGCCGCCGCCGTGACGGCCCATGCCGCCGTAAGTATCCACGATGATCTTGCGGCCGGTCACGCCCGCGTCGCCCTGCGGCCCGCCGATGACAAAGCGCCCGGTGGGGTTGACGTAGATCTTCAGGTCTTTGTCCACCATATCGGCGGGCAGCGACGGCATGATGACATGCTCGATAACGGCCTTGCGGATATCCTCCTGTGAGATATCAGGCGCGTGCTGGGTGGAGATCAGCACCGTATCGATGCGCTTGGGTTTCCCGTAAGCATATTCGACCGTGACCTGGCTCTTGCCATCCGGGCGCAGCCATTCGAGCGTACCGTTCTTACGAACTTCACTCAGGCGGCGGGTCAGTTTGTGCGCCAGGTAGATGGGCATGGGCATCAGGGTGGGCGTCTCGTTGCAGGCAAAACCGAACATCATGCCCTGGTCGCCGGCGCCGATGGCGTCCAGTTCAGCATCATCCCCGCCTTTGGCCTCCAGCGACTTGCTCACGCCCATGTCGATGTCCGGGCTTTGGCTGGCAATGGCAGACAACACGCCGCAGGTGTTGCCGTCGAAGCCCTTCTTGGCGCGGTCGTAGCCGATCTCCACCACAACTTTGCGGACGAGTTCATCGAAATTGAGAATGGCTTTGGTTGTGATCTCGCCCAACAACATGACATAGCCGGTCTTGGTAGCCGTCTCACAGGCCACGCGGGAAAACGGATCCTGCTGCAGGCAGGCGTCCAGCACCGCATCGCTGATCTGGTCGCACATCTTGTCCGGGTGACCTTCCGTCACTGATTCGGAAGTAAACATCAGTTTCGGCGAAGTCATAAAGGTAGTGCTCATATTCGTTACACCTCTTTGGGAAATGAAATTGCCCCTTCAGGCTAAACATGGAAAGGGCAAGTTTCATCATAAACTGGCTGCCCTCTCATCTTCCAGAAATATCTATCTGCCGGAATTAGCACCTTTTCTGTTGAAAGGTTGCTGAGGCTTCACAGGGCCGGTCCCTCCGCCTCTCTGGATAAGAGCGCCGATTGGGGCTATGGAATTGTGGCGGGATAATACCACAGGAAAAAGGATGCGTCAATTAAAAAAAGCCGCCGGTGGAACCCGGCGGCAGGAACCTTACAACTTGGCGCTAATTATCCGACACACAACGGAAGCCGATGCGAGGCGAGTAGTCGCCGGTGTATTCCTTGCTGCCGAGCGCGGCGTCGAAGTTCGGGCCCAGCACCGAAGCGCGATTAGATACGCGGATATCCACTTCGGCGTCCGCAAAGGAACCGCCGCGCACGCCGCGGTTGAAATGAGCGGAACGCGCCAGGGGCCCAGTGGGGTTGTTGGCTGGCCCGTTGGCATAGTACTGGGCATCGTAATAGTCATTGACCCATTCGTTGACGTTGCCCGCCATGTCCAGGATGCCGAACGGGCTGGCGCCAGCCGTGTAACTGCCAACGCGGTTGGTGTCGCCGAACATGTAGTTGAAATTGGCGCGGGTGCTATCCGGCTTTTGCTCGCCCCACGGGTAGGTGTTGACCGTATTACCGCGCGCGGCATATTCCCATTCCGCTTCGGTCGGCAGGCGGCGGCCGGCCCATTCGCAGTACTGGCGGGCGCTACCCCAAGGCACGTTCACGACCGGGAAGTCGTTGAATTCCGGGTTATTGAAGTACGCATTGCGCGTCTCCGATTTGATGACCAGGGGCGGGGAACAGACGCCAGCCGCCACGCACAGCATGAACATGGCGTTGGTGACTTCCACCTTATCGATCCAATATCCCTTCAAGTCCACCTTGTGGACGGGTTTTTCATCCGCCGAGGCGCGCGGATCCAGGCCGCCCATCTGGAAGGCGCCCTGCGGGATGTAGACCTGGATCATCCCGTCTGCGGACGAGGCGCGCTCAGAGCCAGCCTGCACATTGCCGCCCGCCGGTTCGGCCGTCGGGTTGAGGGGGATGGGCGTCAGGGTGGGAGCGGTGGTGGGCAACACAATGGCCGTCGGCTGCGCCTGCCCGCCTCCCAACTGGCAGGCACTGCCAAGCAAAGCAATTGCCAGCAAAACAGGGAATAATTTTTTCATGGTGATCCTCCAAAGATTCTAGTTTCTATCCTTCACGAACGCTCCAGCAGATTGCTACACCTGCCGGATTCTCTTGGGACTTGGCAATCCTAAGGAGCGAAATCGTGGCCTATTGAACTTCAGTCTCAGTATACGCGCCAGGGCAGGATTCCTGTATCACCCATTGGTAATATATCGGTACTATTTTATGACT
The DNA here is from genome assembly GCA_049323115.1 of Chloroflexota bacterium. GTDB lineage: Bacteria > Chloroflexota > Anaerolineae > Anaerolineales > Villigracilaceae > JAABUE01. Next base: position 9,200 of record JBMOMP010000108.1, on the reverse strand, counting down.
TTTTGAGACCATTTTTGGATATAATAGACCTTATCGGTAATAGCAGTGAGCGCCATTTTTATCCGCAGATTGCGCCGATTCTCGCAGATTTTTCCTTTGAAAATTTCCATCTGCGAAATCTGTGGATTATTTTCGATAATGTCTAATCTAATCAAAACAAGGAACGTCCCGAAGGTTTTCTTGAAGGGTTTGTCCGTTTTCCAAACCTTCGGGACGGTTGTCCAAGCGAAATGAAACACACCCTACTCATGTTCACCCTCTACTACGAAAGGGCATCCTATGCTTGCAAATGACCCTACCTCTTCTTCCCAGGCTGCCCTGCGCGTATTCGTCGTCTGCGACCAGACAGATACAGCCCCCATCTGGGGCTACATGATCCGGGAAAAGGGATTGGTGGCGATCCTGGAAACCTCCGTCCAACGCGCCATGGGACGCGCCGTGGAGGACATCCCCGACCTGATCATCATCGACGTGAACGCTTCGCACGGGGAACGGATTGCGCTGTGCAAGAAGTTCCGCGCCCTGAGCGGCAGCCCGATCCTGTTGTTCCTGCCCGCCAACAACGAAGCGGAAATCCTCGAAGCCTACGAGGCGGGTGTGGACGAGTGTATGGTCAAACCCATCAGCCCGGCCATTTTCCTGGCGAAGATCGCCGCCTGGTCGCGCCGCTCGTGGAGCGAACCCATGTCGCCGCGCCGCACGAACAAATTGCGCCTCGACCCTTCGCACCGTTCGGCGGTCGGCAGCACAGGCGAGGAAGTGCGCCTGACGAACCTGGAGTTCCGCCTGCTGCACCTGTTGATGAGCAGGCCGGGCTACGTCTTCAAGAGTGAAGACATCATCCAGACCGTGTGGGGCACGCAGCGCGAAAGCGACCAGTCCCTGCTCAAGAACATGGTCTACCGCCTGCGCAAGAAATTGGAGGAAGAAGCCGCGGAGACGAACCTGATCCAGACCTGGCCGGGGGGCTACAGTTTCCAGGAAGATTGACCTGGACACGGATTTAACGGAAAGCGCGGATTCTGTAAGCCCAACGGAAAATCCGTTCGCTCCGTGTTTTCCGTGTCCAAAGTGAAAAGCGATTATTCCCCCTCTGCGCAGCGGAAGCCGATCTTGGACGAGTGCTTCCCGGCGCGGTCGGGGGCGCTGTAACGCGCATCGGGGTCGGGACCCAGTTCTGCTCCCCGCTTCGAGACGCGCAGGTCCATCCATTCATCCTGGAACGAGCCGCCGCGGATGACCCGCAGGTTGGTGCTGCTGGTTTCCGGGCCCAGGGGGTTCACGCCGGGGGATGCCTTGTAATATTCGATAGCGTAATAATCCGCCACCCATTCCCAGACGTTGCCAGCCATGTCCAGCGCGCCAAAGGGACTGGCGCCGGCCGGGTACGAACCGACGCGGCTGGTATCCCGCGCCAGGCGGTCGAAGTTGGCGTAGACCGCACTGGGAGGCTCGTCGCCCCACGGGAAGTTGCGGAAGTCGTCTCCGCGCGCGGCGCGCTCCCATTCGGCTTCGGTGGGCAGGCGGCGGCCGGCCCAGGCGCAATAGGCCCCCGCCTGCTCCCAGGTGACGTGGACGACCGGGTAATCCTTGAATTCTTCGACGTTGAAATAGGACGGGCGCTTGTCCGAGGCCCAGTCGGCGGGCGGGGAGCAGACGCCAGCCTGTACGCACAGCAGGTACATGGCGTTGGTCACTTCCAACTGGTCGAGCCAGAAGGCGTCCAGCGCGACATCATGGACGGGCAGTTCGTCCTTGCGGTCGGCAAACACGTCCAAGCCGCCCATGCGCAGCGTCCCGGCCGGGACGTAGACCTGCGGCATCCCGTCTACGGGGGAGGCGCGTTGGGCGGGAGGCGTTGCGGATGAGAGGAGCGGTACAGGCGTGGGGGTGGGTGAGAGGGCCGTCAGTGTGGGGAGGGCCGGGGTAGCGGATGCAGGTTCGGGCGGGGAAAGAGGCGCGGGCGTCGTCGCAGGCGCGCAAGAGGCCAAAAGTATGGCCGTCAGGAGGAAAAGTCGAATGGTCTTCATGGGGTCACGTAGGGCAGGGCGCTGCGGGCGTCCACATAGGGAGAGGGGTTGATGGAGAGTGCCTTTTCCCAGGCGGCTTTGGCTTTTTGGTATTCCCCCTGGCGGTAGAGCGCCCAGCCGTACCACAGCCAGGCCTCCTCGGACATCTCGGTGACGCCGCGCGCGTAGTCGGTGAGCGCGAGAAGGTCGGCGTTGCGGTTGGCGTGGAAGTAGGCGATGAAGGGGCCGAACTGGTAGCGGAACATGCGCAGCGGCAGGCCGATCTGGCGCGCCTGGTCGTAGGCCAGGGCGGCCTGGTCGTAACGCTCGAAGTAGACCTGGTTGCTGCCCAGGTTGAACCAGGCGAAGGCGTCTTTGGGATCGGCTTGCGCGGCGGCCTGGGCGCTTTCGAGCGCGCGCTGGCGGTTGGCGTCGGGATCCCAGTCCGCGCCCAGCAGGGACTGGAGTTCGGCCGCGTCCTGCGGGAAATAGAGCACCATGTAGAGATTGTTGAACGGTTCCCACTCGGCCTGGAGTTGCTCGTACGAAAGGGACAGGTCTGCGCCGTGATAGGAATCCTGGACGGTGAAGGCGCGGGCGGCGTCATCGTAGCCGGTCAGCAGCAGGTAGTGGGCGGCCCACAGGTCGTCAGTGGGACCGAGGGCGTCGTTAGGGTCAAGGCTGGTGACGCTTTCGACAATGACCGGGTAGTTCGCCGCCAGCAGCCGCTTGAGGGTCTCCAGGTCGCCGGCGACGCGGTATTCCACCGCCAGCCAGCCGGCGAAATTGCGCACGTACCAGGCCAGTTCTTCGGGGTTGACGTTGCGGTCTTGCAGCACCGGCTTGACCTGCTCGGCAACGTCAGCCTGGCTGCCTTCCCAGCCGTACAGGTGTAGCGCCATCGAAAGCGTAGCCGGCCCGCAGTTGTTGGGGGTCTGCTGCTCGAAGGGCGGGCTGGGAAGCGCAGCCTGCGAGGGCAGGGGCGCGCGCGTAGGCGTGGGCGTGACCGGCGGCAGCGTAGCGGTGGGGGTAGGGACTTCGGAAGTCTGGGCAGCCGGCGGCGCGGGCGTGACCGGCAGGGGGGTGGGGGGCGGGCCGGGCGGGTGCACGGCGTTCTTGAGGTAGATGGTGAACTTTTCGTAGCGCCAACTGAGCGCGGAGTTGACGGACGGGATTTGCAACAGGAGGAACGCCAGCAGCAGGAGGCCTGCCAGCGCGATCAGGGTCGTTTTCGTGCGGTGCATCAATCTTCCTCTGCCCAATCGCCCAGCCAGCGGACCTGGTTTTCCATTTCCTCGGCGGAGGATTCGCGGAAGAAGCGGATTAGGGCTTTTAAAACCACCGAAAATGGTTTTCGCTTCGAGACGATGATGCCCTTATGTCTGGGGCTATGTTGGGCAATTTGAAGAAAGTGCTTTGCATTGTATGAAAAAATGGAACGTCCCTGTTCGCTGGCTTTTTGTAATTGCTCTTCATCGCTCGCTCTTTTCGTTATCCATTCATTAGGCGTGCGCGTAACGTCGTGACCATTTGATTTTAGCGACTGATAAAGGGCATCCCAGGAAGCGTCCTCATCTAGGTGAAGTTTTGGCTTTGACATTTTTCCTCGCCCTGGATTTTTTCGTTTCTTTTTTATGCTGCTCTTCCAAATCCTCTTCTTCCTGAAGGTCTGCGTCAATCTCGGCTTTATGCGCCTCATAAAAAGCCTGCGCTTCCTGGACTTGTTTTATATCCAGATTATAGTCATCCGCAACATGTTGTGGAGTTTCACCAAACTTTACCCACGATACTATGGCTTTCACATGGATTGCCGTTCCGCGAATCACGGGTCTGGCTTCCGCCCCCTCCCGCCGATAGGCAATGAGCGGGAACTTTGGGTCTTCCAATTTTTGCAAGGCGATTTCGTCTGCATCGCGGCGCATTTCATCGAGCGTCTGGCGCACGGCGTCGCTTACCAACGCGCGGAATTCGTCTACTGTAAGATCAGAAACTTTTGTTCCAAGCATAACTGCCTCCGAACGGAATTATATGGCAATTTACGATTGTTGCGTAATCCGTAATGTGTAATTTACGCTTCGTGCATTTCGATGATTTCTCTTACGCCGTTCAAGATTGCATTTGAATCGCACTTGACCAACTCATCGAACAACCGCAGCACGGACTTGACCACTCCCGCGTGCGGCGCAATCTTGCGCGCCTTTTGGAATGTCTCGATGGCTTCGGCGGTACGGGCGGGTCTCTCCTCGCTGACCTTCGTCATGTCTTGCAAGACCTCTCCATCTGACAGGTTGCCTGTTTTGCCGGGCAGACCCGCCCCTACGTTCCGCCCCAATCGTAAAACTTGTGCTGAGCTTGTCGAAGCATCGCAAATCAACAATCCACAAATCGAAAGCCCCTTCGCGTCCAGCGCGGAATAATACTCCGCCGTCTTGGACAGAATCTCATCCGCCTGCCCTATCGCGCGGAGGAAGGCTGCCCGTGCCGTGACCGCCTCCCCCTGCCGCAAAGCGATGATTCCGTGCAGGGCGCTGACATTGTGATTGTTTCGTGGTACATCATATCCCAGCGCGGCTTCTATGGTGGCACGGGCATTGACCAGATCATTTTGGAAAAGAAAAGACTCTGCCAACCCACATCGTGCATAGTTTTGTGTTTGTGGAAATGAAATCTCATCAGCTATTTGAATGGCTGTCTCGTAATATTTGTCGGCTTTTTGATATTCTCCAAGACTTGACAAAGCATGTCCAATATTTTCATGGTTGATTGATTCGGTACTACGTTCACCAATCTCATGGGCGATCATCAATGCTTGTTCATCGAACTCGATTGCTTTGTTTGAATCGCCTAGTGAGTGATAAGCATTTCCAAGATTACCGAGTACATCTCCCACTCCCCTATGATAGTTCATTTCTTTGTGAATTACCAACGCTTGTTCATAAGACTCAATGGCTTTATGTACATCACCTGTAAGTTCGTAAGGCGTTCCAAGATTACTACGCAATATCCCCTCGCCCCTGCGATCGCCGATTTCTTGCAGGATTACCAGTGCTTTTTCCTCGAAATCAATGGCATTGTGCATATCGCCAAGAGCCGAATAGGTTAATCCGAGATTGCCAAGGAATGTTCCCTCCCAACCGCGTTTCTTTTCTTCTTGCGCGGCATGTAATCCAGCCTCATAAAAAGAAATAGCATCTTTGATATTTCCAATATTCCAGTGTGCTAGACCCAATCCATTGAGATTGTGCATAATCAGAGTTTTATCTTGGAGATTATCTTTCACCCTTAAGTGGAGACTGATCCACAAGCGATAGTGTCCCCACAAATACAAATAATCATAATAAAAACTAGATAATATGCCACATGCCGTATCATAATCTCCTGCTTCACAGCGCAGGTCAAATTCCGCCAGTTGCGCGGAAAGGTCTTCCAGTTTTTTCCATTCCGCGCGGGGCTTGCGGGCTTTTCTAAAATAGTCTGCTGCTCGTGAAGTTAATTCGTGTTGGGTAAATGGTGATTGGCAATTGGTAATTGGAGATTGAGAATCCGTCTCTTGCGATTCGTCCGAATCACTAATCTCTAATCTCCAATCTCTATTCTCTTGCGGAATTAACCCAAAAGCAAATTCACGGTCAACAGGATGAAGATAAAATCTGCCACTTTCTTTCCGCGCAAAGTGCATGTTTGCCAGCCGCTGCAAAATCGGCGCGCTGTCCATCGCGGGGATGTGCGGGGCGAGCAGGTAGTCCACGGCGGCGGGAGTCACGGGACGGTTATAGACCGCCAGCGCCTGCATCACCTTTTGCGCGTTCGCGTCCAAACGGTTGAAGGCTTCGCCCACCAGCGCCTCCACCACATTGACGGGCGTGGGCATGGCGAGCAGTTCTTCGAGCGTCGTATAACGGTCAGAAGCCAGGATCGCAAACAGCGCTTCCAGCGCGCGCGGGAAACCCAGCGTCCGCTCGTAGGCGCGCCCCAGCAGTTCATCCGTCCCCGCTTTCAGCCCCAACTTCCCGTCCACGTCCATTTCGCGCAGCATTTCGACGGCGTATTTCGGCTCCAGGCCGCTGTCGAGCGTCAACACGCGCTGCCTGCCAGGCTCGCACAGGTTCAGTCCGCGCGGGGCGACGCGCGTGGTCAGGATGACCTTCAACGCGCTGTGCGCTCCATGCAGCAGGGCGCGCAGGCATTCGTCCAGTTCCGCGTCGGCGATGTCGAAGGTCTCGACGCTGATGAGCGGCTCGACGTTATCCAACAGCACAACCACCTTCCCCGCCGTGAACCTGTCGGACAGCGCGCTCATCTTGGACGCCGTGCTTGCCTGCGGATTTTTATAGACCGCATCCAGCGCGTTCGCGGCGTCGGCAGGCAGGAGTTTGCACAGGTCATAAAACAGATTGGCGAAATTGACGCGGTGACTGCCGCTCTCGCTGAGATAGACGATTCCCTCCACCCGCATCCTGCCCAGCCCATCTGGAAGTTCGCCTGCCTCCAGACCTTTCAACAGGCGGCAGGCCATCGCCGTTTTCCCCACCCCTCCGCGCCCGACGATGGTCATCATCCGCTGCGAGTCATCGTTCAGGAACCTGACGACTTCGACTTCTTCCAGGTAGCGATCCTGGTAATGATTCGGCGCAACACCGGGAGGTGGATTAATGAACTTCGTAGTTGTTTCGGCGGCGGTTGGCTTCTCGGGTTTTCTCTCTCGCTCGAGTCCCGTCTCAATATTCTTTTGCGTTTGTTCCGCCGCGGCTTTCGGATTGTCCACGAACTTCTGTTGCGTCTCTATCTGTTTGTTCAGGTCGTCAATTTCTGCTTGAATGCGCGGTTTCTCTTCCTCGTGCGGAGTGCGCTGGAAATCCCTCTTCGCCTGTGACAAGCGACGATCCAGTTCTTCGAGTATTCCCTCTGGCTCATCCAAACGCTGGATGGCAGAGCGTAACTGCGCGATCCCGGAATCAAAATCGGTGGAAATATCAATGTATTGGCGATTGGCTAGCCGAAATGGAACTTCCGCCTTTTTATCTTTCAACAGGCAAATGACGGGCTTCTTGTATTTCAAAGCCCATGTCCATTCATCTTTACAGGTCGAGCCCTTGGCTGTGCTATCTGGCGTCATCACGAAAATCAGACACTTACACCCCTTGATTGCATTGGCAAGTTGATCATCCCAATCTACGATAGACGCATCCAATTCACGCTTATCAAACCACACTTTGATAAACGGATGTCTGCCTTGTAATTCGTCTGCCAGTTTGGCGGCAAAGTCCAACCCGTCTGCGGCAGAGTAGCTGATGAAGCAATAGCCATCGGTCATAGTATCCCTCCTGTGTTGCAAATCATTTCTTCAGGCCAATCAACATTGCTTTGAGATATTTCTCGGCGCATTGCTGGCTATGGTAACAGGACGCATTGGTCAACGGCTTTCTCCGCTTCAAAGCGCTTTTTGCCATCACCAGGTCTTCCTCGGCGTAGGTAACCCATTCAAGTGGGTTACTTGAGTCGCTCATAGACCACTTTCCCTTTGGTCAGGATTTCACGCATAAAGAAGTTGCCGCTCTTCCGGGTCTCTGCCTGGATTTCCTTTGGCGTTTTTACGATAATGTCTACCGGAAACTGGCGCGGATAGAGCAAGTTCGAGACGGCAACATACCTGTCAATCTCTTTCGCCCTGGTTTTCATGATGATCAGTAGATCCACGTCGCTATCCGGCGTGGGGTTTCCATAGGCGTACGAGCCAAATAAGATGATCTTCTCCGGTTTCAGTTCAGACACGATGCGCTCGATCGCCCCCGGCAGGGTCTGCGCAACCGGCGGACATCCAACGGGACGAACATTGCTCTTCAAGGAGAACATCGTGTTTTTCATATCTGCATTTTACCATCTACCAGCACTTAAAAAATCAGCCCACCGGCCTCCCCTCCATCCCATCCGCATTCACTCCAACTAATTCCACCAAATCCACCACATTCCACCTCGGCTCCGGGGCGCGCGCCGTGACGCGGATGTAGTTCGGGGTCAGGCCTTCTATCTGCCAGCCGGTCTCGTCCAACTGGGAGCAGGTTTCCCACAGCACGGGCAGGGTTTGCCCGATGAACTTCCGGCGGTAGGCGGCGCCCATCTCGGCAAAGGCCTGGCGAAGAAGGGCGTTGCGCTGTTTGCGGACTTGGTGCGGCACGCTTCCCTTCATGCGGGCGGCGGGCGTGCCGGGACGGGCGGAGTAGGTGAAGGCGTGCCCGCCGGCAAACTCCATTTCGCGGACGAAAGCCAGCGACTCAGCGAACTCCTCGTCTGTTTCGCCTGGGAAACCGGCAATCACATCGGTGGTGACGGCCACATCGGGGATGGCCTGGCGGGCGGCTGTCACCAGGTCGCGGAAGGCTTGCGGCCCCGTCTTGCGCAGCATCCGCTTGAGGGTGGCGGGACTGCCGGATTGCAGGGGCAGGTGCAGGTGCGGCATGAGGCGCGGGTCGTCCCACAGGCGGAAGAAGTCCGCGTCCAGGTCCCAGGGCTCGAGCGAGGACAGGCGCAGGCGCGGCGTGTCGGTATCCGCCAGGGCAGCCCGGATCAGCGCGCGCAGGCGCATCCCCCACTCCTGCCCCCACGAGCCGAGGTGCACGCCCGTAAGGACGATCTCCTGGGCGCCGCCCGCCAGCGCGGAGCGGATGTCGGCCAGCACGTCGGGGATGGGACGCGAGCGCCCGGCCCCGCGCGCCAGGGTGGTGACGCAGAAGGTGCAGGCGTTGTCGCAGCCGTCCTGCGCCTTGATGAAGGCGCGCGTGCGCTGGCGCAGACCGGGCAGCGGCTCGCGGGCAATCGGCTCGAGGTCGAACGATTCGGCCGGCAGGTTCAGGAAGTCCGGCACCAGCGTCTCTTTCCCTGAATTATTGACTACGCGCAAAACGTTCGGCAGGGATGCGGCCTCGCCCGGTTGGAGGGTCGCCCAGCAGCCGGCAGCGACGATCCCGCCCACGCCCGCGCGGGCAATGCGCCGGATGGCGCTGCGCGAATCGGCGGCCGCCTGGGATGTGACCGTGCAGGTGTTGACGACGGCCAGGTCGGCTTCGGCAGCCGCAGCGACGATCTCGTGCCCGGCGGCGCGGAACTGGCGCGCCATGCGCTCGATCTCAGCCTGGTTGAGACGGCAGCCGATGGTGTCTAGATATACTTTCATCAATCAGAGAGTAGAGAATG
>JBMOMP010000107.1:0-39473 GCA_049323115.1 Chloroflexota bacterium | reverse complement strand
GTCGATGTGACAGGCCATTTTGGAAGGCGGTGCTTGCTAGAGGGTTTTCAAGAGCGCCTGGCGGCTGTTATGCAGGCGGTTGGCGATCAGTTCTGCGATACGCTGCATAACCAGGAAACCGGCGGCCGTGTTCTGGTTCAATAATTCCATCAAGGCTGCCCCCGGAACCGTCAAGACGCGGCAATCTTGCTCACAGATCGCCGAAGCGGTATAGTGATGCGGAGGCACCAATCCCGACCAACCAAAACTTTCATATTTTCGATTGACCGCAGAAACGGTGATGCTTTCGGGGCGCGAGGTCAATTTTACTTTCAGGGTCAGGCTGCCTTCCAGCAAGAAATGCAGTTGGTCGGCTTCCTCGCCTTCGCGAAAGACCGTTTCCCCTTCCGCAAAGGACACTTCCTGGCACAGGTCGGCTATCTTTGCCAGGAAATCCTCCGGCAGGTCTCGGAACAATGCGAATTTGGATAAAGGGGCGGTGGTTGCCATTTGTTCACTCCTCTAAAATATGGATTAAAATTAATGTATCAAGTATAGCATGGATGTGCCTATGCCGCCTGTAAACAATGTCACCCGTTTGCTGGATTCCCGCAAGATAAAGTATACGCTTTATGAACTGCCGCCCGAAAAACTGGGCGCGCTCGAAACGGCTCGCCTCCTGAACGTTGACCCTGCTACCGTTTTCAAGACCATCGTCGTCACCCGCGAGAAGCCGAAGAAGAACCTGCTCGTGGTCGTTCCCGGCCCATCCGAAGTGGACCTGAAATTGTTAGCCGCGGCGCTCGGCGAAAAGAAAGTTTCCCTGCCCACCGAGCGCGAAGCCGAGCAACTCACCGGTCTGCAGGCGGGGGGCATCTCGCCACTGGCGCTGCTCAACAAGGGCTTCCAGGTGGTCATCGACGCCTCGGCGCAGGCGTACGAGGAAATCCATGTCTCCGGCGGCCAACGGGGGCTCAACGTTCGTTTGCCGGTCAGGGTGTTGATCCAGTTGACCAACGCCAGGGTGCTTGGAATCATTGTGCGGGGCGATAGATAGCGCAACTGTTGTCTGCAAGCCTGGACATAAAAAAGTCATAAATTTGATGAAATCTCATTGAATTCCCTCTTTATTTCTATGTATATTTTTACTATAATATTTCTTATAAGCGTGGGTTGTGTGACCCACTTCGATTATTATGGCTAGGAGGTGGAACGGAGAGAATACACGGAAGATTTTTTCATTGGAAAACCTGAGTAACCAATTCTCTAAAGGAGGAGAAAATGCGTAAATTGTTTGCCCTGCTTACACTCCTGATTCTTGGCAGCATGTTATTTGCTGCCTGTGCCCCGGTCGAACCCGAGATCGTGACCGTGGTCGAAACCCAGGAAGTGAAAGTGATCGAGACCCAGGAGGTTCAAGTCCCCGTCGAATTCAAGATGGAGTCAGCCCGCCTGGAGGCAGTCAAGAACAACGGCAAAGTCCGCTGTGGCGTCAACTCGGGCGTCCCTGGGTTCGGCTTCCTCAACGAAGCCGGCGAATTCACCGGGTTTGACACCGACTTCTGCCGCGCCCTGGCCGTGGCCATCTTCAACGATCCCACCGCGGTCGAATTCCGCCCGCTCACTGCGGCCGAACGCTTCACCGCCCTGCAGACCAACGAAATCGACGTATTGATCCGCAACACCACCTGGACTTTCTCGCGTGACGTGGAACTGGGCACGGACTTCGGCCCAACCACCTTCTATGATGGTCAGGGCATGATGGTCCGCAAGGATAGCGGGTTCAGCTCACTCGCTGACATGGATGGCGCTACGGTCTGTGTGCTCTCTGGCACAACGACAGAACTCAACCTGGCGGATGCCTTCAGCGCTCACGGTATCTCATACACCCCCCTGGTCTTTGATAAGTCGGACGAGACCGCCGCAGCCTACAATGAAGGGCGCTGCGACGGCCTGACCTCCGATAAGTCACAGTTGGCTGGCTTACGCACGACGATGACCAGTCCGGCCGATCATGTGATCCTGCCCGATACGATGTCCAAGGAACCGCTCGGACCGGTCTGGGCTCATGGCGATCAACAGTGGGGCGACCTGGTCAGCTGGGTCGTCAATGGCGTCATCATCGCTGAGGAGAAGGGCATCACCGCAGCCAATGTGAAGGAGGTCGCGGCCAGCACTCCGGAGGATCCGGAAGTTGCCCGCCTGCTCGGCCTGGAAGGTTCCTTTGGCGAATTGCTTGGCCTGGAACCCGACTTCATGGTCAACGTGATCTTGGCGGTCGGGAACTACGGCGAAATCTACGAGCGCCACTTGGGTCCTGAGGGCACCGACATCCCGCGTGAGGGTTCGTTCAATATGCTCTGGAAGGATGGCGGCTTGCTCTATCCGCCACCCTGGCGTTAAACCTGGACCTATGTTGCAAGTTGCAGCCCTACCTGCAGGTAGGGCTGCAACCTAGATGTTATGACGATAGATACCCCTGAAACTGCCTCACTCCAGCATAGCCGCTGGTCCTTCTGGCGAGACACGCGCTTTTTGCAGGCGCTCGCCCAGGCTATCTTCGTCATCCTGGTCCTGATTGCCGGGCGCTGGCTGATCGGCAATTTGCTGACTTCTCTTGACGAACGCGGGCTGGATCTGAGCTTTGGCTTCTTCCAGCGTACGGCCGGGTTCGGCATCGGGGAGGGACTTCCTTTCGAGCGCACCGACACCTTCTGGCGTGCGTATGTCGTCGGCTTGGCCAATTCCATCCGGGTGATCGTCTTCGGCCTCGCCCTGGCAACTGTGCTAGGCATCCTGACAGGCATCGCCCTGCTTTCTGCCAACTGGCTGCTGCGCAGCCTCGCCGGTGCTTACGTTGAGGTCATGCGGAACACCCCTCTCCTGGTGCAGTTATTTTTCATCTATTTTGGTATCATTCTAAAGTTGCCCTCGCTCCAAGATCGCCTGGTCTTTGGTCCGTTCAGTCTGAGCAACCGCGGTTTTTACTTTCCTCGGGCAGTACCCCAGGATGGTTCTACACTCTGGCTGGTCTTCAGCGGGGCAACGCTGGTCGGTGGAATCATCCTCTACCGCGCCTTGCTCCAACGACGCATCCAGGCCGGGGCGGAGACCCGGCCTGGTTTAAAGGCGAGTCTCCTGATCTTCGGTGTACCGCTTCTGATCTGGTTCTTACTCCCAGAAAGCCCGTACGCGATTGAATACCCCGAGTTAGTGGGCTTGCGTATCGAGGGTGGTGCTCGCCTGACGCCCGAATTTGCTGGAATTCTCTTTGGACTTGTGCTTTACACGGCGGCCTTCATCGCCGACATCGTTCGGGCCGGCATCCTGGCAGTCCCCAAAGGACAACTCGAAGCTGCGAAAGCCTCCGGCCTGACCCAGGCACAGGTGCTGCGGCTGGTGATCCTGCCCCAGGCCATGCGGGTGATCATCCCCCCGCTGACCAACCAGTACCTCAGCCTGGCCAAGAACTCCAGCCTGGCCGTAGGGGTGGGCTTTCCAGATCTGTATAATGTCTCATCCACGATCTTCAACCAATCTGGCCAGGCGGTGCAGGTGATCAGCCTGATGATGGCTACCTATCTCCTGTTGAGCCTGTTGATATCTGCTGTGATGAACGCCCTCAACGCCCGCCTGAAGATCCCGGAACGGTAAAGAGACCTATGGAACACGCACAAAACGCCTCGATCAAACCGCCGGTCACCTCCCTGGGTGTACTGGGCTGGTTGCGCGCCAACCTGTTCAGCAATTGGTTCAACAGCCTGCTGACGATTCTCTCCCTGATCCTGATTTACTTCTTTGGGCGTTCGTTGGTGATCTGGTCTGTGCAGGAGGCCAACTGGTTGGCGGTTACTAACAACCTGGGTGTACTGACCTGGGGCCGTTATCCCGACACAGAAGTCTGGCGGCTGGGTTTGAGTTTGGCCCTGGTCGTCTTGATGGGCGTGCTCACCTGGGTCTTTTGGTCTCGACAGGAAAATCCGCGCATGCGGCGGGCGTTGCTGGTCGGTTGGCTGCTGATGCCTTTCGCGCTGACTATCCTGATCCGCGGCATCACCTTGCCCACCTTCCGTACCATTGTAAACAACCTGGGGTACTACCTCGTCCGCCCGGATGTGCTCATCGCCCTCGATCAAACCTGGCGGTCGAATGCCGCGCTCACCCTGGCGGGTCTCCTGACCGGCGCTTCCTGGGTAATTTTCCGGGGACGTCGCTCCCGGATTCTGTCAATTCTCGGCGCGCTGGTCATTCTCGCCCTCATGGTCCCCCTGGGCGCATCGAGCCAGCCTTGGATATTTGGACTGCTTACCCCAATCGCCATTCCCCTGCTGCTCACCTTTGGCCTGTGTCTGTTTATCGGCCGCGCCGTTGGGCGGTCTTTTGCCAACGCGAGCGGGATCGCCCGTGTGCTCGGAGCGATCTGGTTTGTGAGCCTCCCCCTCATCCTGGTCGTACTGACCACCTTCGAGGTTGGCAATGAAGCGGTTGATCCGGTCGAAGCGCTTATGATTGTGCCCCCCCATATCTGGAGCGGAATCCTGCTTACGCTGTCGCTCTCCGTGGTCAGCATCGTGGCTTCTTTCCCCATTGGCGTGCTGCTTGCGCTTGGACGGCGTAGTTCGCTGCCTGTGGTGAAAGGTTTCAGCATTTTGTTCATCGAGTTGGTTCGAGGCGTGCCCCTGATCACCATTCTCTTCATGGCCCAGGTGATGCTGCCGCTCTTCCTGCCGCTGGAGGCGAACATCGACCGGGTGCTGCGTGCCATGGCGGGCATGACGTTCTTCACCGCCGCCTACCTGGCGGAGATCGTACGCGGCGGGTTGCAGGCCGTGCGCCACGAGCAGGTCGAAGCCGCTCGTGCCCTCGGCTTGAATGAGTTCCTGGTGACCAGCCTGGTAGTGCTGCCGCAGGCGCTGCGCGCCGTCATCCCCCCCATCATGGGACAGTTCGTCAGTATCTTCAAAGACACCTCGCTGGTGGCCATCGTTGGATTGTTGGATGTGCTCGCCGTCGGCCAGAGTGTCATCAAAGCGCGCGAGTACCTCGGCGCGGTACGGGAGATTTACCTTTTTGCCGGTCTGTTCTATTTCGTCTTCAGTTATGCCATGTCGCAGGCCAGCCGCCGCCTGGAAGTGCGCCTGGGCGTGGTCGCTAAGGAATGAGGGTTATTCTATGAGTGAACCGATCATCGTTTGCAGAGATGTCCATAAGTGGTTTGGCAATTTCCATGCGCTCAAGGGCGTCAACATGGAAGTGAGGAAGGGGGAAGTGATCGTCATCTTTGGCCCTTCCGGTTCGGGCAAATCCACGTTTATTCGCACCCTGAATCGCCTGGAGGAACATCAAAGGGGCACCATCATCGTGGATGGGATCGAACTCAGCCACGATGTCCGCAACATCGAACGCATCCGCATGGAGACCGGCATGGTGTTCCAGCAATTCAACCTGTTCCCTCATTTGACGGTCATGCAGAACATCACCCTGGCGCCGATCTGGGTGCGCAAATGGCCCAAGGACAAGGCGGAAGGGGTGGCCATGGAGTTGCTCGCGCGGGTCGGCATCCCTGAGCAGGCCCAGAAATTCCCCGGCCAACTCTCCGGCGGACAACAGCAGCGCGTCGCCATTGCGCGCGCGCTTGCCATGCAGCCCAGAATCATGCTCTTCGACGAGCCGACCTCCGCCCTCGACCCCGAAATGATCAAGGAAGTCCTGGATGTGATGATCGAACTGGCCAAATCCGGCATGACCATGCTGGTCGTTACGCACGAGATGGGCTTTGCGCGCGCCGTCGCCGACCGCATGTTCTTCTTCGACCAGGGGAACATCGTGGAAAGCGGCACGCCGCAAGATATTTTCAAAGAACCCAAGGAAGACCGGACGAAACTTTTCCTGTCCCAGATCCTCCAGCACTAACCTTCCTGTCGATAGCGAAAAGAGCCAAGCCATGCTCCCTGGCTCTTTTCTGTTCTGCGTTGCTGTGTGCGTCGAATTTGCTGCGCGTATCCTCTCGTCCACAAATTCGGGGAGTTGTTTGAGGGCGATTTGTGCTGTCATCTACGAGGCGCTGGTTTTTCGTGCTAGAATCGCCCCATGCAAGTCCACGTCAAACTGATCGCCACCTACCGCGACCGCCTGCCTCCCGGCGCGCAGGGCAACATTGCCACGCTGGACGTCCCCCCCGGCAGCACGGTGGAAGCGGTGCTGCTCCCCTTTGGCGTCCCGCTGGACGACAGCAGCGTGATCGTGTTGAACGGCTTGACGGTTGACTTGACGACTCCCGTCTCTGAAGGAGACACCATTTCGGCGTTTTCGGCGATTGCCGGAGGATAAAAGTTCAATACAAGGAGAACCTATGTACGGCTGGCACGGCAAACTCTTGCGCATCGACCTGACAACCCGTATAGTAACTACGGAAGACATCCCCGCCCAGGTTTGCAAGGACTACATTGGCGGGCGCGGCGTGGCGATCCGCTACCTGTACGACGAAGTGGACCCGTTGGTGGATCCGCTCTCGCCTCACAACAAGCTGATATTTGCCACCGGGCCCCTGACCGCCACCACCGCCCCGACCGGCAACCGCTACATGGTCGTTACCAAGTCGCCGTTGACGGGCGCGCTGGCGCATTCCAATTCGGGCGGCGATTTCCCCACCTGGCTGAAGCGCACCGGTTTCGACTTGTTCATCTTCGAGGGCAGGGCCTCAGAGCCGGTCTACGTTTGGGTGAACGAGGAGCAGGCCGAGGTGCGGTCGGCTGCGCACCTGTGGGGCAAGGACGTTCACGAGGCCACCGACATCCTGCTTTCGGAGACCAGTCCAGAGGCCAAAGTCGCCTGCATCGGCCCGGCGGGTGAAAACCTGGCGCTGATGGCCGCCATCATGAACGACAAGCATCGCGCCGCAGCCCGCTCCGGCGTGGGCGCGGTGATGGGCAGCAAAAATCTCAAAGGGGTGGTGGTGTTGGGCAGCAAGAACCCGGCCTTCTTCGATGACGCCGGGATGCGCGCTTTCAGCCTGGAACTGAACAAGGAAGTCGGCGCGGACGTCAAGAAGGGCTCATCGTTGCGCACCTACGGCACAGCCTACGTACCGCAGGTCACCAACACGCTGGGTATCCTGCCGACCCGCAACTTCCAGACCGGCGTGTTCGAAGGCGTGGGCAACATCGACGGCGTGGCGCTCAGGGAGAAATACCTGGTGAGCCACAAGCCTTGTTTCCGCTGCCCCATCGCGTGCGGGCGCTTGACCGCTGTAGACGATGAAAAGTATGCCGGCAAGGGCGAAGGCCCCGAATACGAGACCATCGCTTCGCTCGGCTCGTCCTGCGGCATCGACAACCTGGCCGCGCTGACCAAGTCCAACTATCGCTGCAACGAACTCGGCCTGGATACCATCTCGACCGGCCTGACCATCTCGGCGGCCATGGAACTCTACGAGCGCGGCATCATCGATGACAGCATTACAGGCGGCCCGTTGCGTTTCGGCGACCCAGACGCCGTCATTGACATGGTGGAGAAGACCGCCTATCGCCGGGGGTTCGGCGACCAACTGGCCGAAGGCAGTTACCGCCTGGCGGAAAAGTACGACCACCCCGAAGTTTCGGTGACGACCCGCAAGCAGGAGTTCCCCGGCTACGACCCGCGCGGCGCGCAAGGGATGGGGCTGCTGTACGCCACCTCCAACAAGGGCGCTTCGCACATGGAAGGCGACGTGGCCTACACCGAGGTGTTCGGCGTGCCGCTCAAGGCCGATCCCCTCAGCACCGAGGGCAAGGCTGAACTGGTGGCGCGCTGGGAAGATGCCTTTGCGTTGATCGACTCCGGCGGCGTGTGCGTCTTCTTTGCTGTGCGCTACGTCTTCTCCAAGGAATTTATGATCTGGCCGGTGCGCCTGGCGCGACTGCTCAACCTGACCACCGGCGCGAACTACAGCGAAGAGGAAGTCATGCAGGCGGCCGCGCGCGTCTACAACCTGGAACGGCTGTTCATCCTCGAGGCCGGCTCCACGGTGGATACCCTGCCGCCGCGTATGCTGGACGAACCGCTCCCCGAAGGCCCCGCCAAAGGACGCGTCGCCGAATTGGACAGGATGCTGCCCGAGTTCTACGCCTATCGCGGCTGGGACGAGACAGGCTGGCCGACCAAGGAGAAGTTGGCTGAGTTGGGATTGAATTAGACCGCCTGAAGTTACTACTGAGACACGGAGTCACAGAGATTTAAGTTTCGTGGCCCCGTGTCTTTATGTCTTCGTGGCGCTTCACGCAACGATTGTTTCGACTTCTGCCTTTCGAAAATATTCCCGATACGCTGCCGCCTCTTCTAACAGGCCTTTGATGGCCACGAACAACTCTGCCTGCAAATAAATATCCTTCCCTGGTTTCTCAGCGGAGAGACTGACCTGTTCCCCTTCCACCTCCACGGACAAATGCCCTCCCGCCGCCAGCCACTGTAATCCAAGTTCCACCGCGCTCTCGTGCGCCGCCAACGCCGCTGCCAGTTCAGGGATGGTCGCCTGGCCGCCGCGCTGGTTGAGCGCGTACTTGCACAGCCCGGCCAGCCGGTTCAGGAAATCTTCGGGTTTTTCCTCCCCAGGCGGAATGGCAAACACATAAATCGTTTTCGGCTTGACGATCTCCAGCGCCTTCCGCAATTCCGCGGGCGATGGGGGAGTCGTGTAAATGGCGAACTCGTCCGCCTGGTGCAACGCGAAGCGCGGCTGCCCTTTGGCCTTCTCCGTCCCCTCCGCCCAAACCAGGACGCTTGCAGATAGCGTCTCGAATTTCCTGCTCTCTACTCTCCAGTCTCTAATCTCTATTTCCTGTTTCTTGATCTCGATCGGCGCTTCTTCCAAGACTCGGAATTCCTGGAATTGCAGCGCGACCTGCTTTTGCCCGCGATAGGAACTGGCCCGCAGGGAATAGGCAATGTCGAATGTACTTCCGGCTTCGGGCAGGTCTTCGCCCGCGCCGCCCCACCACAACAGGCTCTGTGTGACGCCGTTCCCGTCCTCGACGTTCAGGCGCAGGTGCTCCCTGGTCTTGCCAATCTCCGTAACCGATTTCAAAACCACCTGGCGCGTCGCCAGCGTCAGTTCGGGATTGCCCGCGCCGAAGGGCGCCAGCGTTTCGAGCGATTCTGCCAGTTCGAGGTCGATCTCATCCAGTTCCAGCCAGGCCTCGATTTGCAACGCCGGTTCTTCGTAGGTGAGTTCGCCGAGTTGCTTTTCGATGGCCTTGCCAAGCCCCTTGCGGAAGGCGGTCAGGTTGTCTGCTTGCATGGACAGTCCCGCCGCCATGGGATGACCGCCGAAGCCGAGCAAAATATCTTTTTGTGTTGCGATGGCTGTCGTGATGTGCAGTCCCTCCACCGAGCGCGCCGAGCCGCGCAGGATGCCATCCTCGGATTCGGTCAGTAGCAGGGCGGGCTTGTGGTAGCGTTCCACCAGTTTGTTGGCTACGATGCCCACCACGCC
Source organism: Chloroflexota bacterium (assembly GCA_049323115.1). Taxonomy (GTDB): domain Bacteria; phylum Chloroflexota; class Anaerolineae; order Anaerolineales; family Villigracilaceae; genus JAABUE01. The sequence continues at coordinate 30,025 of JBMOMP010000107.1, read as the reverse complement.
GCCCGGCCAGTTGGGATGCGACAGCAGGATGGCGGGTTCGGCCAGCAGGTCGGGGTTCTCGCGTAGTTGCGCTTCGGCCGCCGCGTAGACCTGGCTGGTCAACAACCTGCGCTGCGCGTTCAGTCCCTCAATCTGCGCTGCCAGGACGCGCGCGCGGGAGGGGTTATTGGTCAGCAATAATTCCACGGCGGGGTTGGCGTCGCTCAATCGCCCCAGCGCGTTCAGGCGCGGCGCAAAGGTGAAGCCGATGGTCTCTTCGGTCAGCGTTTCCAGCGACGCGCCCGCCAGTTCGGCCATCGCCTTCAGGCCGAGACGGTTCGTTTCGCGCAGTTTTTGGATGCCCTTTTGCGCCAGCGAGCGCGTCTCGCCTTTGAGCAAGGCAACATCGGCGATCAGGCCGAGCGCAACCAAATCAAGGAAATCTTCCCCTGTAGTAGCGACTTTAGTCGCTTGGGTGGGACGACTGAAGTCGTCACTACGCAGGAGCGCTTCCGCCAATTTATACGCCACGCCGACCCCGGCCAGGTTTGCCAGCGGATGATTGCCGGGCAGCAACTTCGGGTTGATGACCGCTTTGGCGTTGGGAAGCGTTTCGCCCAGGTCGTGATGGTCGGTGACGACCACCTCCACGCCGCGAGACTGGGCGTAATCAATGGCTTCGTGCGCGGTGACGCCCGTATCGCACGTGACGATGAGCCTGCTCCCGTTATCGAGGATGGGTTTCAGGCTCTCGACGTGAACCCCGTGACTTTCCCGCCCGCGGACCGGGATGTAATACGCGACATCTGCCCCAAGCGTCTGGAAGGTTTGCACCAGCAAGGCCGTGGAGGTCTGCCCGTCCACGTCGAAGTCGCCCCACACGCAGATAGGTTCCCTTTTGCGTATAGCCAGGTTGATGACATCTACGGCTTTTTCGATGCCGGGGAACGGCGTAGGCGGCAGTTCGTCGGGGCGCAGGAAGGCGCGCGCGGCGGCGGGGTCGCGGAATCCGCGCCGGACGAGGGTGCGCGCGATGAGCGGAGGCAGGCCCAGGGTCGAGAATGAAGCGGGGATGTCTATGGGAGCAGGGTCAATCCAGCGAGTCATGATTATCACGAAGGCGCAAAGTCACGAAGTCACAAAGATTAGAAATAGCGTCTTTGAGCCTTCGTGACTTCATGGTGTGATTATACCGGCTCGAACCTGGCGGTGAAGTGACGCAGCAGTTCGGGCGCGTAGGTGAACTTGTAGCCGCGAATGGACCCGGCGCGCTGTTTGATGTGCGCCAGCGCTTCGGCTACGTAGTCCATGTGGCTTTGGGTGTAGGTGCGGCGCGGGATGGCCAGGCGCAGCAGTTCGAGTTTGGGATAGAGCATCTCGCCCGTTTCGGGGTCGGGATGGGCGAACATGACCGAGCCGATCTCGCAGCCGCGGATGGCGCCCTCGCGGTACAGTTCGACCGTCAGCGCCTGGCCAGGGAATTCGGCCTGCGGGATGTGCGGCAGGACGCCGCGCGCGTCCACGTAGACGGCGTGCCCGCCGGCCGGCTGGATGGTGGGGACGCCGGCCTCGTTCAGGCGCGCTGTCAGGTAGGCGGTCTGGTTGAGGCGGTAGGCCAGGTAGGCCTCGTCCAGCCCTTCGTAGAGTCCGACCGCCATGGCGTCCAGGTCGCGCCCGGCCAGTCCGCCGTAAGTGGGGAAGCCCTCACGAAGGATGAGTTCGTTCTTCACCCGTTGGAAGACGGCCTCGTCGTTCAGGCACAGCAGGCCGCCGATGTTGACGATGGCGTCCTTCTTGGCGGACATGCACATGCCATCCGCCAGGGCGAACATTTCGCGGGCGATCTCGATCGGGGATTTGTCGGCGTAGCCGGGTTCGCGCTGTTTGATGAAGAAGGCGTTTTCGGCGTAGCGCGCCGCGTCGATGAAGAAGGGGATTTTGTATTCGCGGTAGACCGCCGCGACCGCCCTGAGATTCTCCATCGAGATGGGCTGGCCGCCGCCGGCGTTGTTGGTGACGGTCATCATGCCGAAGGGGATGTTCTGCGCGCCGATCTTCTCGATGAAGGCCTTGAGTTTGGCGATGTCCATGTTACCCTTGAAGGGATGCGGGTTGGAGGGTTCGAAGGCCTCGTCGATGACCAGGTTGGTTGGACGCCCGCCGCGCGCGCGGATGTTGGCATCCGTGGTGTCGAAGTGCATGTTGCTCGGCACGTACATGCCAGGCCGCACCAGCACCGCGCTCAGGATGTTCTCGGCGGCGCGTCCTTGATGGGTGGGGACGAAGAATTTGAAGCCGAAGATGTCTTCGACGGCCTGTTTGAGCCGCAGGTAGGAGCGCGCGCCGGCGTACGACTCGTCGCCGCGCATGATGGCGGCCCACTGGTCATGGCTCATGGCGCCGGTGCCGGAATCGGTCAGCAGGTCGATGAAGATGTCTTCAGCCTTGACGGCGAAGATGTTGTAGCCGGCCTCTTTCAGCGCGGCTTCCCGCTCTTTGGGCGTGGCCAGGCGGATGGGTTCGACAGACTTGATGCGGAAGGGTTCGGGCGGGTAGGTGGGGGTCATTTGGGTCTCCTGTAATTTGAGTGTGCGTCAAATTTTGGGTAGCGAGCCTGGCGTATCCCCTGGGTAGCCATTCGGTCTCCAATGACAGGGTAATTTTACAACAATTTCTTTTTTTCGCCGGATAAAAAAACCAGACTTCGGAAGTCTGCGAGACTTCCGAAGTCTTTGGCTGCAGCGGGTTAAAACCTTCCTTGACTCGTTTGGAAACCTTCCTTGGAAGGTTTTAAATCCTTCCTTGAGAGGTTTTTAATCCTGACAGGGAAGGTTTGCAAAAAAGTACTGACATTTTCCGAAAAACTTCTAGATGTTTTTGGAAAGACTTCTAAATGTTTTTGCCGAAACTTATAGAAGTCTTCGAGCGCTACTCGACCAACGATTCTGCTCTCTACTCTCTGTTCTCTTTGATCTTCTCTTCAATCTCCGCCAGCGTTTCCTGCGCTTCTGGCAAATCGCGATGACGCAGACGCGTGAAAATCTCGACGGCGCGGCGGGACAGGGATAAGGCTTCCTGTAGGGGCAAATTGGCAATTTGCCCTACATTTTGTTTGAGCAGGGCTTGGGCGAGGCGGTGACAATCGAGGGCAATCAACTCCTGCCGCCCGACTTTCTCATCCAGCGCGAGGGCTTCGCGGGCAAGGGACTCGGCTTCCGCCCACTGTTCGCGGTCAAGGGCGAGTTCTGACAGGTTACCTAGGCGAGTGGCTATGTGTTCTTGATTATTGTTTCTTCTGGCGATGTACAGAGCTTCGCGATAATCGCGTTCAGCGGCGGGGTAGTCTTTGTTGTTGCGCTCTACACTCGCCAAGTCATTCAGTGCCGTGGCAACATCATTGCTGTTGGGTGCGATGGAAAGGAGAATATCAAGCGATTCACGGTAAGCGGCGATAGCGGCAGGGTAATCTTTGTTTAATTGGTGACCAAGACCGCGCAGGCGGATGGCAAACGCTTTATCCCACGGGGTGTTCTCTAGCCAGTGTTTAGCGAGGCGGGTGGCGCAAGCCAGCACTTCAGCGGGTTGATTGCGGAAGGAAAATATCATTCCTGCACGATACGCATTCCATCCCGCGTTCTCTTTATCGTTCGTGGCGAGGGCGCGCTCTTCGGCTTGTTCGAATAACCAAATGAGGTCATCCCATCTGCCTGTGAAGTTGAGAAATTGATAAAGTTGGTTGCATGCCGTTTGCAGGCGGTTATTATTACCTGCCAGCAAGCGTGGCAGGGCGGCGGAGACGAATTCCCATTCGGCGTCCAGCATACGGAAGCCTTCATAGTTGTCATATCCACCATACTGCAAGGCGAGGGCGTAAGCTTGGTCCTCCAGTGCGTCGCCTGTCTCGGTCACGGCTTCGGGGCGGCGGGTGCGGATGAATTTCGCTGTCAGCGGGGGGAGGACGTAAGTGTGTGATTCGTAATTCGTAACTAAGATCGAGCGGTCGGTCAGGTCTTCCAGCGCGGTCTCGGCGGCGCGGGCGGGCAGGTCGGTCATGTCCGCGATCCACTTGAGTTTGGCGGGCAGGCTGAAATACGTCAGCGCGGCGAGGACTTTCGTCTCGTCGGCGGTGAAGGTCTCCAGCAGGTCGCCGAAGATGTATTCGAGCGGGTCGTTGCCTTTGGGGGCTTTATCAATGAAGGCGCAGGCGTCGGCGATGGTGCGGCACTGCGAGCCTTCACGCCCCAACTGCCCTGTGATCCAGCGGATGAAGAGCGGGTTGCCCTGCGTGATCTCGTACAGGTCTTCGCGCTCCTTCTGCGAAGCGCGGGCGAGGCGTGGAGTTTTGGCGGCGAGTTCGGCGATGAGTTGCAGGGCTTCGTCGCGGGCGAGGCGGTCGAGGCGCACGATGCGCGCGTCCACGTCTGCCCGTCGGCGGGAGGTGACGATGGCTTTGTTGCCTTCGGGCAGGCGTGAGAGGAATTGGAACAGGCGCGTGCGTTCGTCTTCGGGCAGGGTTTCCAAATTGTCGAAGATGATCAGCGCCTTCTTGCCCGCCAGCGCGAGGCGCAGTTCGTTGGGACGGGCTTCGGGCGCGAGTTTTTCGAGTCCGTCTGCGCCCAATTCCTTGCCCAGTTCGTCCAGCATGGCGAGGTAGGTCGGGCGGGTGAAGTCGGTCAGTTTGGCTTCGCCTTCGGCGGTCAGTTCGCGCACTTTGGCGGTGATGAAGATCTTGCGTTCGAAGAGTTCCGCTGACGCGTCGTGCGCGGCTTTGATGGCGAGCGCGGTCTTGCCGATGCCGCCAGGTCCGTCGATCAGCGCGCCCCAGGTGCGCGAGTTGGGGGAGAGAGCGGATGCGATTGTGGCGAGTTCTTTCTCGCGTCCAAAGAAGAAGGATTGAAGGGGGAGAGTAGGAGTGAAAGTTAATTGTGGTGGTTGTTCCCTTTGGTAAATTCTTAACCGAAAGCGATTTTTGTGGGTGATGTTTTCAATTTCCAAACCAATTTTTCCATCGCTAAGAAAATTGCCGTTTTCTGTCAACGTTTCGCGAATACGAATTATTCCACTCCCTTGCCTCTGGTTCAAACGTGCTCGGCTTATTGCATCTATGATCAGATTGTTTCTTTGGTATTTTGGATGCAATTCTTTTTTCAATGAAAGAAGTTCTTGTGGAGAGTAAGGACTCAGTCCTGGATTCGTAAACTCGATGAAGTTATCTGTGATGGTTATGAATGCTAGATCGTCTACAGAATAATCTCTGTGAATGATGAAATTCACCATTGCCTCTATAATGGCGGTTTGGGGATACTTATTGATTATTCTTGGTCTTCCTAATTCATCTCTGGAGAGAGGGTCTTCCCACGAATCTTTCCATAGTTCACTTAAGATTTCCTGTAAATTCTTTATCATTGCAACAAGACATCTACCATTAAATGTTTTGATTGTTGCAGGTGTAGTTCTTTTTTCTTCTAACAAAACATCTGTATGAAAACCGCTGGGGAGCCTGTCGTTGGGTCCGAGAAGTAAAGCACCGTCAATTGAGAATCGCCAACCGCTATCGGCTACTTCTATCACTTGCCAACTCTGTAGTGTCGCCATTAAGCGATCTTCGTCTGTGTTATTTATCTCATCACAAAGACTGATGAAGTAATCAAAAGCGTCTTTATTTCTTTCGCCCCAGCGAGGCAAAACTGTTTTTTGTCTTTCTGTGGGGTCGTCTTTAGGGTGCATGACAATTTTGTCGCCTTGTACCACATCTCCTGTTATTTTTAATTCTTGCTTTTCACTTTCGTCTTTCTTCAACAAATCTTTCCAACCTTTGATGCTTGCGCCGAGGCCAGCTAGGAATGAAATGATTCCACCCGCTACGCTGAATACGCCGCCTTCTGCGGGTGGTTCGAGCCAGACCACAAAGGCGGCGATGACGAGGGCGATGCCCAAAAGGACAATGAGCAATGGGACGAGTTTTTTGGCGGTCATGGTGTAATGTACCCTGGGCAAACCGTCCACGAATTTTTCACGAATACTCGAACTTGATGGGCGAGTCTTCGGTTATTCGTGGCGGGTCTTATTCGTGGATGGTTCTCGTCATGGGCGGCTTTGCGGTGTTCGACCAGGTCGTTGTAGGTGGAGGAGAGGAAGACTTTCACGCTGGTTACTCGTGACGATATAATCACTCAATCTTGTCGCGCAATGGAAGGGAATCTTATGTCCAAGAGTTACGAAGTTGAAGATTTTGTCCTTTACACCACAGGCGCTTACATCCAACCGCTAAAAGTTACCAATCCTGGTGGAAGTGAAAAGTGGTTTTGGGTCGTGAGCGGGTTTGACGGCGACACTTTCCTGGATGGCGAAGTTTTCAATCCTGCCGAAAATGGTTATTCCAAGGATGATTTATTTATCACAGATGGGCAAGCACGCAATTGAGAATATCAGCAATTGACAAGTTTTACCTGAATCTTTATGCCGACGCGCCTTGCGCAGCGCGTTTACTTTCTGTTTGCGTCCTGCTTGTTCTCTTGTGCGACTTAGGCGCGATGGAGATAAGCATTCGCAGGGCGTTGTTCACCGACTCTGCGTCAGGAAAATACTCGCGTACATCTGGCGCAAGCATGACCGCGCCTTCCTCCAATTTGAAATTCTGCACGATAGTTGTGCCATCCTTTTTATGGATGGTGACAGTATGTCCTTCGCTATAGGCCGCCGCGTGTTTGCCGCGTACGCCTCCGCTGAAGTCATATTCAGCGCGCATTTCTTCGATTTTTGGGGGGTTATTTGAATTGTTCTTCATACTTTTTTCGTTCCAGTGAAGTTGCTTTTCGAGAACTGATGATTCGAATTGTATCTCCACGTTCTGTATACACAACAACCAAGAGTTTTCCGCTGTCAGATTTACCAATATCAATATATCGCTGTTCCTTTACGGAATGGTCTGGATCATCTATTGTGATGGAGAATGGGTCGCCAAATGCCGACTTGGTTTCCTCGAAACTGACATGATGTTTCTTGAAATTCGTCTCGGCTTTTTCTTCGTCCCACTCGAATGGAATTGCCATGGCTCAGTTTCCTTCTTGGTATTATACAACAACCCATCCTCTGTTTCCTAATTTACTTTCTTGCTCCATTATACCCGCCTTCCCTGTGGTATATTTGCCCGCATGTCCCACATGTGCGCGCAAGGTTGTCGGAACATCCGCAGATGTCGCAGATTGCGCAGAAAATTGCAAAAAAATCTGCGAGAATCTGCGTGATCTGCGGATTTCCTTCCTTGTCGCTGACATCTTTTGCATGCGCACTGTCACCCATCCCTGCCTCACGGAGCAACCAGCATGTCTCGCGTCATCAACCCTGATTCCGCCGGAAAAGACCGCGCCCGCCTGACCAAAAGCATCGTCATCGCCATCCGCGAACTGGCCAGGCAGAACGAGCCGGGCGCCGAAGCGCGCGACCTGGCGGCCTTCATTGCCCTGGCCCTGGAAGCCATCGCCGCAGGGATCGACGTCTCGGTCGCCGCCTGGGAGAAGCGCGACTACTGGGTCAAGGCCGACCGTTTCCGCATGGAGTGGGCCTGGGCCGGGCAACTGGGAGGAAAAATGCGGGCCGCCGTCCTGGCCGACGACTGGGCCGGCGTTGCCCTCCTGTCGGCGCAGATCGCGCAGAAATTCAGCCATGTAAAAGTATCTGAAAACCACCGCCTGGGCGCGCCCTGGGTAGGCGCATGGCAGCAATTGCGCCAGCAACAATAGACTTTATAGACATTATCGGAAATAATCCGCAGATTTCGCGGATTGCGCAGATTGGGAATTTTCAAAAGAAAAATCCTGATTCTCCTGGATTTTGTGGTTGGGCTCTATTTTGCCCAAACCGTCCACGAATTTTCACGAATACACGAATGAGTCCACTGCAAAAAGGCCAAAATCAAACCACAGAGACACTGAGATGAAGATGAAGAACTCCGTGACTCCCTGGCCTGTCGGCCAGGACAGGCTGTGTCTCAGTGGTGAGAATTCAAGGTTTTTGCAGTAGAGTCACGAATGAAATGGCCTGAATTCGGGCATTCGTGACCCTATTCGTGGATGGTTTGTGACGAAACCACAAATTCCGCCAGAATCAGGAAGTTACTGGCGCATTATTGTACAATCTTGCATTCCTTATGGTATAATAATCAATAACAATTATCCACAAATATCAACTATCGAAAATGTCATGACCGATCCAGATGTCCGCTTCAATGAACTGATTGCCGCACTTAGAGAACACGATTTCCGGCTGACCCCCCAACGAGTCGAGTTGGTGCGCCTGATCGCGGTCAGTGAAGGGCATCCCAGCGCGAACCAGTTTTATGAAAAGATAAAACTGAAGTTCCCCACAATGAGTCAGGCTACGGTCTATAAGACCCTCGCCCTGCTCAAAGAGATGAACCAGGTGTTGGAAATCGATCTGCGCGAAGACAGCCATTACGATGGCAACCGGCCCCAACCCCATCCGCATTTGATTTGTATGAAATGCAACAAGATCGTAGATGGGGAAGGATCTCTCGATCAGGAAATGATTCGAAAACTGGAGGAAGTATCGGGTTATACAATTCTGCGCCCCCAAGTTTCACTCTATGGGTTATGCCCGGATTGCAAAAAGGAGAGTTGAGTTTCTCTTTTTTTGGCCCATACCGGATAATGATTATCTCTTAGGAGTATCTATAGAAAGCGATCCCCAAGAAAAACGTAAACTTTCTTTTACCTGGTAAACACCAAACGATTTACACAACCAAAGGAGTAAAAAATTATGAGCGAAGAGAGCAAGTGCCCGGTTCACAAACCAACTGCCGGAGGCGGCACCACCAACCAGGATTGGTGGCCGAACCAGTTGAGGCTCGATATCCTGCACCAGCATTCCTCCAAGTCCAATCCGATGGGCGAGGATTTCAACTACGCGGAAGAGTTCAAACGCCTCGACCTGGCGGCTGTGAAGAAAGACCTTGCCGCGCTGATGACCGACTCGCAGGAGTGGTGGCCGGCCGACTGGGGCCACTACGGCGGCCTGATGATCCGCATGGCCTGGCACAGCGCCGGCACTTACCGCATGGGCGATGGCCGCGGCGGCGGGGGCACCGGCAACCAGCGTTTTGCCCCCCTCAACAGTTGGCCCGACAATGTCAACCTGGACAAGGCGCGCCGCCTGCTCTGGCCGGTCAAGCGGAAGTATGGCCGAAAGATTTCCTGGGCCGACCTGATGATCCTGGCCGGCAACGTCGCCCTGGAAACGATGGGCCTCAAGACCTTCGGCTTCGGCGGCGGGCGCGAGGACATCTGGGAGCCGGAAGAGGATATCTATTGGGGCTCCGAGGACAAGTGGCTGGGAGACAAGCGTTACTCTGGCAAGCGCGACCTCGAAAACCCGCTTGCCGCCGTGCAGATGGGCCTGATCTACGTCAACCCGGAAGGGCCGAATGGACAACCCATCCCGGCAGATTCCGCGCATGATGTCCGCGAGACCTTCGCGCGCATGGCTATGAACGACGAAGAGACGGTCGCGCTCATCGCCGGCGGGCACACCTTCGGCAAGGCGCACGGCGCGGGCGACCCGAAACTGGTCGGGCCCGAACCCGAAGCCGCTCCCATCGAAGAGATGGGCCTGGGCTGGAAGAGCAGTTATGGCAGCGGCAAGGCCGGCGATACGATTGGCAGCGGCATCGAAGGCGCCTGGAAACCGAACCCCACCAGATGGGACATGGGCTACCTGAAGGTGCTGGTAACTGCCTACCTGCCCTCACCCCCGGCCCCTCTCCCAGCGGGAGAGGGGAGCAAAAAACGGACGATTTTGTAGTTTTCGGCAAGGAAATCCGTTGTTCGTGTCCGTTTCCCTCTCCCTTTGGGAGAGGGTCAGGGTGAGGGTAGGTAGTTACAGGTGCTGTTCAAATACGAATGGGAACTGCTGAAAAGTCCTGCTGGGGCTTATATATGGCTGGCAAAGGATGTGGATGAAGAGGATATGGTCGTTGATGCCCATGATCCGGCCAAGAAACATCGCCCGATGATGACGACTGCCGACCTTTCCCTCAAGTTCGATCCTGCCTACGAAAAGATCGCCCGTCGCTACCTCGCGAACCCCGAGGAATTTGCCGAGGCCTTCGCCCGCGCTTGGTTCAAGCTGACGCATCGCGACATGGGTCCTAAATCCCGCTACCTCGGCCCGGAGGTCCCGGCGGAAGACCTGATCTGGCAGGACCCCATCCCGGCGGCGGATCACAAACTGGTGGACGAAAAAGACATTGCCGCGCTCAAGGCCAAAATCCTGGCTGCGGGCTTGTCCGTTTCGGACCTGGTTTACACGGCCTGGTCATCGGCCTCCACTTTCCGCGGCTCCGACAAGCGCGGCGGGGCGAACGGGGCGCGCATCCGCCTGTCCCCGCAGAAGGATTGGGAAGCCAACCAGCCCGCCCAACTGGCAAAGGCGCTCAAGGCCCTCGAGGGCATCCAGGGCGCGTTCAACAGCGCCCAGTCCGGCGGCAAGAAAGTATCGCTGGCTGACCTGATCGTCCTGGCCGGTTGCGCGGGTGTGGAGCAGGCTGCCAAGAACGCCGGTTTCGATGTGACGGTTCCCTTCACGCCGGGGCGCATGGACGCCTCGCAGGAGCAAACCGATGCAACCTCCTTCGCCGTGCTCGAACCAAAGGCCGACGGCTTCCGCAATTACCAGAAGGCCAGATACGCCGTCTCAGCCGAGGAAATGCTGGTGGACAAGGCGCAACTGCTGACCCTGACCGCGCCTGAGATGACGGTTCTCATTGACGGGATGCGCGTCCTGGATGCCAACTTCGGAAAATCCAAGCACGGCGTTTTCACCAAGCGGCCCGAGGCGCTCACCAACGACTTCTTCGTAAACCTGCTCGACATGAGCACCGAGTGGAAGGCCGTCTCGGAAGATAAAGACGTGTTCGAGGGCCGCGACCGCAAGACCGGTGAACCGAAGTGGACCGCCACCCGCGTCGACCTGGTCTTCGGTTCGAACTCCATACTGCGGGCGCTGGCGGAAGTCTATGCACAGGACGACTCGCGGGAGAAGTTCGTGCATGACTTCGTTACAGCCTGGAACAAGGTCATGAACCTGGACCGTTTCGACTTGGCTTGATCGTAAATTCGGAAATTGCAAAACGGGCGAGATCACACTCGCCCGTTTTTGGTTGTATCGTGCAGGAAATGTGGTTCGTTCTAACCCAGCGCCCGGTATAAAACCTGGGCGGGGTGCAGAGCTTCGCGCCGGGTACCCTGGGCGATTTGTTCGTGACAACTGACGCCAGCGGCAACGATCAACGTTTCTGCGCTTTGGGCGCGGACGGCGGGGAAGAGGGTCAGTTCGCCCATTTTCATGGAGAGATCGTAATGTTCGGCTTCGTAGCCGAAGGAACCTGCCATGCCGCAGCAGCCTGAGCCTGTTTCTTCCACTTGATAGCCGAGGAAGGCCAGCAGTTCTTCGCTGTAGCGCGTGCCGATGAGCGCTTTTTGGTGACAATGCCCATGCAAGAGAATTTTTCCGCTTTGGGGGTTGAACTTGCCTGCCAGATTTCCAGCCTGCATTTCACGCCATAAGAATTCTTCAAAGGTCAGCGCTTGCGCGGCGACTTGCTTGACGCGCTTATCGTTCGGGATGAGTGAGGCGTTGTCTTCAATCAGCATGGAGATATCGCTCGGTTCCAAGCCAACGATGGGAATGTTTCTCGCGGCATACGGCGCGAGAATTTTTAGGGCATTTAAGGCTTTCTGGCGGGCGAGGGTCAGGTTGCCTTTCGAGAAGGCTGGCCGTCCGAAGTCGTGTTCCTTTGGGACGATGACTTCATATCCGCAGGCTTCGAGGACGTGGAAGGCGGCTTGGGCGATTTCGGGATGATTGTGATTGCGGGTCACGTCCACGATGAGAACGACAGACTTCGCGGAGCGGATTCGCTTTCGGCGGCGGTAAAAGTCGTCGAAGGTGAAGCGGGCAAAGGCGGGGAGAGTCCGCGCGGGAGCCAACTTCAAGACGCGATTCATCATCCCGCGGATTAATCCAAGTTTCAAAACAAAATTTGCAAGCGGAGCCATCACGCCGCTGGCAAGTTTGCTCATGTCGCCAAAGTAGGAGAAGAAGCGCGAGCGTAGCGGCATGAAATGAGTTTGATAAAACTGGTGCAGGTACTCGGCTTTGAGTTTTGCCATGTCCACCGAGGAGGGGCATTCGGTTTTGCAGGCTTTGCAACTGACGCACAGGTCGAGGGTGTCGTACACTTCGGGCGCGGAAAAATCCATCCCCCCCGAAATGGCGGCGCGGAGGGCGTTGGCGCGTCCGCGCGTGCTGAGTCGCTCGTCGCGGCTGGCTTTGTAGGTCGGGCACATCGTCCCAGTTAAATTGCGGCAGATGGCGGTGCCGCCGCACATCTCGACGGCGCGGTCAAAACCTTCGGCGCCGAAGTCGAGCAGGGGCGTGATTGGGATGGCGCGGTACGAAGCGCCGTAGCGCAGGCGGTCGGTCATGGCGGGCGCGTCCACGATGTCGCCGGGGTTGAAAATATTTTGCGGGTCGAAAATCCCCTTGACCTGCTTGAACAGCGCGTACATTTCGTCGCCGAAGAAATGCGGGTTGAGCCAACTGCGCAGGCGTCCGTCGCCGTGTTCGCTGGAAAGCACGCCGCCATATTCCTTGAGCAGGTCGCCCGCGAAGGATACGATTTTCGGGAACTTGGCAACGTCGGCGGCGAGTTTGGCGTTGAGCATGTTATGGACGTGCAGGCAGCCCGCGCTGGCGTGCGCGAAATAGGAAATCTCGTGGTCGAGGTCTTGCCTGCAATAGTCTTCGAGTTGGATGATGTAATCGGCGAGATGGGCAGGCGGCACGGCTGAGTCGTCCACGATTGCCAGCGGCTTGGTGTCGCCGCGCATTCCCATCAAAATTCCGAAGCCCGCTGTGCGGACTTTCCAAACGGTTTCAATGGCGGCGGGGTCGGTCAGGTTGACGGTGGCAGTCGAGCGGATGCCGCGCCTTTGCAGGTGGCTGCCCAGGTTTTGCAGTTTGGCTTCGAGTTCGGGCAGGCTCTCGCCGTAAAACTCGACGATTAGCACGTTGTTGGGTTTGCCCTGAATGAACGAGCGCTGCATTTCGGCATAGAGCGGGGCATTTTCCACCAGCGCCATGCTGTGGGCGTCGAGCATTTCGACGGCGGTTGGCTCCACTTCGAGCATGGTCGGCACGGAGTCGAGCGAGGTTCGCAGGTCGTCGAAGTGGATCACCGACAGCGCGGTCATCTTCGGCGTCTCGACCAAATTCAGTTTGACTTCGGTGACGAATCCCAGCGTGCCTTCAGAGCCGCAAATTAATTTGGCGAGGTTGAAGCGTTTGTCGTATGCCCAGCGGAAGGAAAAGCCTTCGCCGTCGGTCAGGCGGTCGAGGTTGTAGCCGCCGCAGCGTCGCCAATGGGGGGGCGTGCTTTTGCGGATGATTTCCAGATTATGCGGATCGCGGGTCAGCGACAGCATCTGGCGATAGATTTCCGCTTCGACTCCGCCCTGGGCTTGAATCTGTTCCAATTGGGCTTCGGTTTTCGCTGAAAACTCGGCGAGCGAACCGTCCGCGAGAATCACCTTCACCGCCAGGATGTGATCGGCGGTCATGCCGTACAAAATCGAGTGCGAACCTGACGAGTTGTTGCCGACGATTCCGCCCAGCACGGCGCGGGTTCCGCTGGCTGGGTCGGGTCCGTATTTGAGTCCAAACTGTTTGAGATGGGTATTCAAGGAAGCAAGCACAACCCCAGGCTCGGCGCGAACCCATTTCTCGTCCGCGTTGACTTCGAGGATTTTGTTCAGGTGCGGGGTCGTGTCAATCACCAGCGCTTCGTTGACGGTTTGCCCCGCCATGCTCGTCCCACCGCCGCGCGGCAAAATAGGAATTTGATACTTCGCCGCCAGTTTGATTGCCGTTTGAATATCATCCACTGAGCGCGGAATCAACACGCCGAAAGGCTCCACCTGATAAATGCTCGCGTCGGAACTGTACAGCACGCGGCTGATGTCATCCGTGCGGATTTCGCCTGTGACGGATTGTGTTAGTTCATGTAGAAAATTGTTTAGGTTGGGAGGGGTCATAGGATTTGTAATTGGAAACTCGTATCACGTATCTCGTAACTTGTAACTCGTCACGCCTTCGATCTCGCCGCCAGCATTCGCTCGTACTGCTTGCGCGAGTCGTCGATGTGCTGGGTCATGTAGGTTGCCGCGGCTTCGGGGTCTTTCGAGGCAATGGCTTCGACAATCATCCCGTGCTGTTGGATGTAGTGGGCAAACAACGCTTGTTCTTCTTCCGTGTTTCCCCAGGGCGCCCAGACCACGTTGAAAATTTCCATGTAGGCGGCAATCAGCACGCTCATCAACTCGCCGAAGAAGGGATTTTTTGTGCTTTCGGCAATGCCGATGTGCAGGCGCATGTCCGCTTGATGAAGGACTGCCGGATTTTGCAAACTGTCTTTGATGAGGTTGTGCAGTTCGCGCAATTTGATCACGTCCGCTTCATCGCGGCGGATGGCGGCGAGGCGGGCGGCTTGCACTTCGATCAGGCGGCGGACTTCGTATAGGTGAACGGCTTGATAGCGGTTGCGGGCAATCATCTGACTGAGCGAGTCGATGGCTGGCTGTGAACTCGTCTGCGCCACGCGCGCGCCGCTGCGGGGGGTCACTTCCACCAGCCCCATGCCAGAGAGAATCGCCAACGCCTTGCGGACGGAAGTGCGGCTGATGCCAAATTGTTCACATAGTTCGCGTTCAGAGATCAGCGGGTCGCCGGGCTTGAGGTCGCCTTGTTTGATTAAAGTGGTGATGTGCTCGACCACGGCAGTATAAACAGGTTGTTGGGCGTTGCGTTTAATATTCATGCTTGTATTATCTTGGGATTACCAGATTTTGTCAAGAAGCCATTAATAGGGCGTTAACAACAAGTTTTCCCGCTTCTCTTGACGCTTTCAGACTAATATTGTATTATATTGGTAATACCAGATTTGCCGACAGGCAGACCTGACCCATTTTCAACTTTCCAAAGGAGAATTTCACATGTCCAAAAAGATTTTGTTCCTGGTTGGCGATTATGTGGAGGACTACGAGGTGATGGTCCCGTTCCAGACGCTTGGCGCGGTGGGATACATGGTCGAGGCGGCCTGCCCCGATAAAAAGGCTGGCGAAGTGGTTCGGACTTCCGTCCACGACTTTGAAGGCGACCAGACCTACAGCGAGAAGCGCGGTCACAACTTTGCTCTTAACAAGACCTTCAGTGAGATCAAGGAAGCCGAATATGATGGTCTGGTCATCCCCGGCGGGCGCGCCCCCGAATACATCCGCCTGACGCCGCGCGTGCTCGAAATCACCCGCCACTTCTTCGAGACCAACAAGCCCGTCGCGGTGATTTGTCACGGTCCGCAGGTGCTTGCCGCTGCTGGCGTGCTCAAGGGACGCAAGTCCACCGCCTATCCCGCCGTCGGTCCCGATGTCACCAACGCTGGCGCGGAGTACGTGAGCATTCCGGTGACGGACGCCATGACCGAGGGCAACCTGGTCTCCGCTCCTGCATGGCCCGCTCACCCCGCCTGGATGGCGCAGTTCATGAAGTTAATGGGTACGAAAATCGAGTTGTAGTGCAAACCACTTCTTGAATCAAAAAAACCGTCGTAGCAGATACGGCGGTTTTTTGTGTATTTGCATTGTCTTCAAGAGTGAGATTGGTCATACGAACTTGGATGGTTTTTTCAGTTCTTAACCTGCCAGGCAAAACCTGTATAACAGACCAAATTCAGCCTCGGTGATGAAAATCGCCTGTTCGTCAGTGTGATAAGCCACACTGGTGGGGCGCCTGCCGCGCGGCAGGTGGATCACTTGCAGTAAGTCACCCTGCGGGCTGAGATGCAAGACTTTGCCTGCGCCGTAATGGGCGACAAACAGGTTGTCCTGATCGTCTACACACATCCCGTCTGGCCCAAGTTCGAAGGCTTCATGCAATGCCAGCAGGCATTCGTGATCATAAACAAAAAATTCCTGCCTCTCGCGCAAGGTCCCATCTTCTGCAACCGAGTAGCGCAAAGTTCGGTTGCGGCGATGTTCATTCACATACAGGTAGGTTCCATCATTTGAGAGGGCGATCCCGTTCGGGAAGTGCAATGAGCGCGTCAGACAGCGCGGTTGGGAATCTTTGGAGGCAAGATAATAGATCGCTCCCGCCGCTCGCCCGCTGTGCCAGTCTTCTTCGAAGTTGCCGCTGTCCGTGAAATATACTCCCCCCCCTCTGTCGCATACCAGGTCGCATGGCCCCTTGAAGGGCGTTGCCTGGCAATCGGCCCACTTGCCAAGTAACTTGCCCTGTGGAGTATAGGCTGCCAGTTTGCGCCCTGAATACAAACATAGCCACAAGTTCCCTTGCGCGTCCTGGCATAGCCCACTCGGCCCGCCACCAGGGAGTTCGAAGCAAGTTTCCAAGCGATTATTTTTTACTTTTAGAACGCGGTCGGCGGTCCAATCCACTAAATACAGGCAGCCATCCCGATCCGACCAGCGCGGCGACTCAGGGAATTGCATCCCTTCGGCAACGACTTTCAGCCCGTGTTCCATTGGTGCGTCACAATCATGGGGTAATGCTTCCCGCCCGCCAGTGGAAAGTTTTTCATCTGGCGGGCGGCTCGTCGTTTAGTAGGATAACCTGCGCTTTTATTTCTTTGCCGCGGCCAGGATTTCGCGCAGTTTCTTGCTTTTTTCCTCTGCTAGTGGCTTGGGCTTGTACTCAGCCAGGATTTTTTGAACTTTCTCGTTCAGCCGCTGACCCAGGTCTGTCCCGCCCTTCTTTAGCCAGGTTGGGCGGGTTTTGCGGTCCAACAGGCCGGGGAACCAGAATTCACGAAAATGTTTCAGTGTTGTTTGCGTGGCAATGTATTGACCACCGGGGCCAACCCGGTCAATCTCATCTACCAGCAAGGTGTCCTCGTTGACTTGGATGCCTTTGACCAGGTTTTGGGTCATGGCAACCAATTCGTCGGTCAAAACGATCATTTCGTAGGAGCAGGTCAGCCCACTCTCCATGTAACCCACGTCATGGATCAAGTTGCCGCCGGAGAACTGCGCCATCGTCACCGAGAGCATCGCTTCTGCAGCCGCCTGTTCATCCATTACTTTGGCATCTGAACAACCAGCGTAGCCCCAGGTTGGCAAACCGTACCAACGTCCCAGTTCAGCAACCGCCGCTTTTGTCAGTTGGAATTCCGGGGAAGCGTAACAAATTTGCATCGAACTCATATCCATGTGGTGGATACCAGCGCCAAATACAAAGGGCGCACCTGGGCGCGTCAATTGATGCACTACCAGGCTGCTCATAATCTCCGCCAGCGACATGACCAATCCGCCTGCCATGGTAATCGGCGCAACGGCTCCCATCTGTGGCCCAGGAGAATGTACCACTGGGAGCTCAGTTTCTGCCATAAGGATCAGTTTGTCTACCGCCGTCTCGGACTGTTTGAGCGGTGAACTGGGCTCGGAATACAACAAGATGTGCTGGTGTTCGCGTAACGCCTCGTACCCACCTGCTACGGCTGCCGCCATGTCGATTGCTCTCTGGCAACTGGCGCGGTCATTGGTCACAAATACAATCGGCTTGACCGTGTTTTCCAGCATGTGCAGCATTTGTATATCATAGGTTAATTGCGTGTCTACATCTGATGGCAGGCCAACCGACATCACAAATGATATGTTCGGCAGGGCGTCGCATAATCGGTAGGCTTCCGGCAGGTCAGATTCAACGAACAGACGGTGCTCACCAGTACGTGGATCGAGCAAGTTCAAGCAATCCGAGCCAGTGCCAAAATAAGCCCGGTTGCCCTCCAGGTGCATGGCAGGTTGACCGTCGCGGTCGCACATAGACACCCGGCAGGGTGCGGTTGCCAGGGCCGCCTCCACGATGCGGGCTGGGAATTTGACCAAATTGCCATCTGAGATGAATGCCCCGGCTTTCTTCAACATTTCTAAAGCGCCAGTGTGGTAGAAACGGATGCCAGTGCGCCGCAATACTTCCAACGCTGCCAGGTGAATGGCTTGTTTTTGTGATTCTTTCAACACACTGAACTGGATCGTTTGGTGATGCACAGCGTTAGAGTTGATCATTTCGAGATTTTCCTTTCCAATGATTGAATTTTTTGAGAACAACCAGATAAAGGCCATTCAACCCGGCTGGGTAAAAGATCATGACCAAGATGAGCAGCAAGCCATAAATGATTAACCGATATTCCATCAATCGTTTGAGAGAATCGAATAGTGGCGTCAGAAGGAATGCGGCAAACACGCCGCCTAACAGGCTGCCCGAACCGCCTATAAAGGACAGCGCCATGACCTCCAAGGTGTAACCCATACCCATGATATCTGGAGTGACGATGCCCACGTAATGCGCGTAAAAGCCTCCAAATAGCCCGGCGGCAGCGCTGGAAACGGTGAAATTGACCAATTTGTACCGTGTTGGATTTATACCGCTTGCCTGGGCAGCTTCATAGTTTTGCCCAATAGCGCGGAAGGCCAGCCCTGCGCGCGAGTGGATAATCAGGCGCAGTAAACCGTAAACCACTATAGCCATTCCTAACAGGATATACAGATACCCGCTTGTGACGATAGAGTCGTACAGTGGGGGCACAATTAAGCCGCGCGCCCCGCGCGTCACCTCAACCATAGCGGTGGCAAGCGCCATCAGGGTCATGCCTACAAACCAGGACATCAAGGAAACATAGATACCGCGCAATGGCAGGGTGAGCAAACCAGTAAAAAATCCGATCACCCCGGTAGCCAGCGCCGCCGCTAACAAGCCTGCCCAGGCTCCCAGGTGGGTATTGATTGCAACCAAGGCTGCGGCGTAAGAACCCAGTCCAACGAATCCGGCAAAGCCAAAATTGACTGCGTTGATGTATCCACCGGTGAAATCAAAGCACATTGCCAGGCTGCCAAAGTACAGGCTGGCAATAAGGAGACGCAGGATATATTCATCGTGAACGATAAAAGGCGCTAACGCCAGGAGTGCAACGCAAAGAAGAATCGGTAGCGATAATCCCAATACGTTCATTCGCTTGATCCATCGCGACAGTCTGGTCGGTTGTGAATGGGTGGTCGTTTCGGTGCTTTGCATGGTCTTACTTCTCCCAAATGCTCTTGATTTGTGTGCCGAACAGACCGGTTGGCTTGAACAGTAACAGCAGGATCAACAAGCTCAGGCTAGCCACTTCCTGCCAGCCCTGCCCAAGGTAAAAATACGAAAAACTTTCGAAGAGACCGACGATGAATCCGCCTACGATTGCTCCCTGGATGTTGCCCAGCCCGGCAACCGTTACTACGAACCAAGAGGCAATCAACGGCTTATTGCCGCCGAAGGGATAAGCCGGACTAAGTGAAAGAAGGCTCGCGCCACCCAATCCAGCCAACATGCTACCGAGGGCAAAGGTCAGGGTATGGATTTGGTCCAATCCAATCCCGACCAGCATTGCGCCGCGTTCATCTTGCGAGACAGCGCGGATCGCCCGGCCAATCCGAGTCTTTTGCAAGAAGAGCCATAGCAAGAAAATTGCCGCCAGGGCGATGAAAAAAGCCATCACGCGGTCTGCTGCGATCGTCATTTCCATCAGTTTGATAGACGCATGCCAGTACTGGGTGATTCCACGGTAGCGCATGCCAAAGACCGTGCGGTATACGTTTTGTAGTACCACTGACAACCCGGCCGTGAGCAAGAAAGCATTCATCACCCACTCTTCCTTGGAACGTTTGCGCAATGGGCTGAAGAGCAATTTGTCGGTGACGACGCCCGCCAGGAAACTCAGGAATGCTGCCAATATGATTGCCAGGATCGGATTAAGTTCGAGCGTGACAAAGCCAAAAAAGGCGGCATACGCTCCCAGCACATAGTACTCGCCGTGTGCGAAATGACAGATATTCATTACACCGAAGACCAACGCCAGTCCCACAGCCATCAAGGCGTATAGCCCGCCGCGAAGCAGGCCGGTCAAAAGCAGGTTTTGCAGTACGGTTACATCCATAGGGATTACCTTCGGCCCAGATAGGTTTCTTTCAAATAGGTGTTTTCCAACAACTCTTGGCTGGACCCTTGCAAAGCCACCGCGCCTTGTTCCAAGACATACGCCTTATCTGCAATTTGCAGCGTGTTATACACATTTTGCTCTACCAGCAACAATGTAACACCGCGCTCATGTAAAGCTCTTAAGGCTTGGAACACGTTCATGACCATCTTGGGTGCCAGGCCTAATGAAGGCTCATCCACCATCAACAGGCCTGGCTCTGACATCAGGCCACGACCAATTGCCAGCATACGTCGCTCGCCTCCGCTCAGGGTTCCTGCCAATTGGCTGCTGCGCTCTTTCAAGACCGGGAACAGGTCAAAAACCTGCTCCAAGGAAGCGCGCATCCGTCGTCCGTTTTTACGCGCATATGCTCCCAATAGCAAGTTATCTCGGACAGTCATGCCCTCGAACAGGTTGAGTTCTTCGGTGATGTAACTCAATCCTTGCTGGCTGATCGTGTGAGGCGGCATGCCGACAATCGGCTTACCCATGAAGCACACTTCTCCTGCGCTTGGTCGGATCAATCCAGCAATCGCCCGCAGGGTGGTCGTCTTCCCAGCGCCGTTCGATCCAATCAAGGCAACGAACTCGCCCTGGCGGACGTTTAGCGAGACTTCCCAGAGAACGTTCAGGTTTCCATAACCAGCCTGGAGATGATTTACTTCAAGCAAGTGGATGTCTCCTCAAAGCAAGTATTTTTCACCCAGGTAGGCCTGGGTAACATTTTCGTCGTTTACAATTTCTTCCGGTGTGCCGTCAGCGATCTTGATCCCATATTGTAGGACAACGATGCGGTCGCAGAGTTGCATAATCAGCCGCATGAGATGTTCAACGATTAGGACTGTCGTCCCTTGCTCACGGATCTTGAAAACCAACTTTTGCAGGTCAACCAATTCGTTGGGAGTCAGGCCGGCTGCCGATTCGTCTAGCAAAAGCAACTTCGGCTGGCTGGCAAGCGCGCGCGCCAGGTCCAATCGGCGAAGTTGGGCGGTGTTCAGGCGATTGGCGATGGTATTGTGATCGCTGGGGAAACCCACAAAATCAAGCATTTTCCGAGCGAACGCGCCTACGTTCCTGGTGTGCTGGCGCCCGCCAAAGGTGGCGGACACCAGCACGTTTTCAAAGACGGTCATGCGACTGAACGAGTGAGGGATTTGAAATGTGCGCGCAATGCCCAGTTGGCAGATTTGATCCGGGCCTAAGCCGGTGAGGGTTTTCCCTTGAAAACGCACGACGCCCGAGGTGGGCTTGTGCACACCGGCAATGACGTTGAGCAGGGTGCTCTTACCAGCGCCATTTGGGCCGATAAGTCCAACAATCTCACCCTGCCCAACCTGTAATTCGACATGGTCCAGAGCAGTCAACCCGCCAAACTTTTTGACGACGCTTTCAACCTGTAGCAACATATTTGGAAAGATCGCTCTATTGGACGGAAGGGGGCGCTTGCATATCCTGCTCTTTGATCTCCTCCGGCCAGACCGTCTTCCCGGTACCGCCGAAGTATTGGATCACGGGGAATACGAAAGCGCCTTGACCTACTACCATATCGGGGAGGGTTTCAGGCGTAAACTTGTATTCCTTCATCAGAATGCCGTCAGTTAGTGTAATCTGGCCGGTCCACACTTTTTCCTTACCGGTTTGGAAGATCGAGGCGCTAGTCAGTTCGCCGGTGTCTTCAAAGGTCTGTTGCAGCACTTTGATGAAGAACAGGGTTTCATCGTATGCCAAGCCAGCGGATGACGGACTGGGTTCAATCCCCCAACGCGTGGTGAATTCATCTCTGAAAGCCACTGCGGCAGGAGTTGTCCATCCAGGGATTTGATCAATCACGTAATCAGAAGCCTCGCCGGTCATGTTGTACCACTCGCCTACCCACCCCAAGCCATCCGCCACAATCAGGCTTTCGATGCCTACTTCTCGGGCTTGTTTGATCATGGCTGGGAATCCGGCTGCATCATCCATTGTCCCGGCCATCAGCGGTACATCGAGCGATTTGATCTTGGTCAGCATGGGATAGAAATCGGTCTCGCCGACAGGGACGTACTCCTCGCCGACGATTTCCCAACCCGCGTCAACAAGTTGCGCTCCAATCGCCTTGGTGAAGCCGCGGCTCCATTCATCATCATTGCCGTACAGAACCACCTTCTTTTCAGCAGGCGTCCACAGGCCGCGGCTGATGGCGTCTTCCAAGGTGGTGACATAGTTGATTGTCAATTTGGACGGAGTGGGCCAACCCTTGCCCATCCAATAGGCGTATTTTTCATCCGAAAGGAAACGAATATCAATATCTTCGCTGGTGCCCATCGCAAAGAAGTGCGGGATTTGATATTTGGCAGCCAGTTCCATAACCGAAATCACTTCTGAAGCATCCCAATTCAATAACCCTACCTGGATCTTATCGCGGGTGATTGCTGCTTCGTAAGCGCGCGTCGCTTTCTCCGGGTCAGATTCCCCGTCAATCCATACGACTTCGATCGTATAGTCGCCAACCTGCCAGTTGATTTTGTCAAACGCCATGGTCACTGCGCCTTTGAACTCCTCGCCCACGCGTGCGCTGGGACCCGTGAAGGGTGCCAGGACGCCTACTTTGAGGGTCTTAGGGTGGGCTTCTTCGGCTGGGGCTTCGGTTTGAGCCGGTTCAGCCGCAGGTTCTTGGGTCGGGGCGCAGCCAGCGAGCATGGCCAGGATCAAGACAATCGCAATCAGGGAAAACAGTTTGCCTTTCATTGGAATCTCTCCATTTCTCCTTGTTTGATCTGACTTGTTGTGCAATTCCAGACCATACAGATCCCAGGGAAACTGTGCGGTCTGTAGACAAGACTTCATCCGTAGCGTGTTAGAAGGGTCTCAATGTATTGCATATGTGCCTGGGCAGCCTCCTTTGCATGCTCGGCCTGGCGAGATTGGATGGCTTCAGCAATGGTTTGTTGCAAGATGATCGATTCTTCTTTCACGTCTGGCAACATGATCATCTCGGTGATCACTTCTGAAAGCAAATCCCGCGCCAGAAAATAGAATTGTTCTAATAAGTGATTATGCCCTGCCCGGGCAACCGCAAGATGGAATTCCAGGTCAGCCTGAACGAAGGCTTGCTCATCCAGGACATTGGCTTTCATCTTCTCCAAGGCCTTCCAGATTGCGCTGATATCTTCTGGTGTGGCGCGCAGGGCAGCAAAACACGTCAGCCCTACCTCGATAACCGAGCGGGCCTCATACACTTGCTGCGCATTCAATTCTCCCAGGCGGGTTTTGACTTCAGTGGGATTGAAGATCGTTTTGAGGGCATCTGAACGAACCCAGGTACCTTTTCCGGGATGCGATGACACCAAGCCTACTGCTGCAAGCACTTGGATCGATTCCCGCATGGTAGACAGCCCTACGCCGTAGCGTTCCGCCAAAATCTTTTGTGAATCTAAAAACTGGCCTGGCTGAAGCTGGCCGCTCAATATCATTGCTCGTAAATCTTCAGCAATGTTGTCTACAATGGTTGTCCGCTGGCGAAAAGGACCCATGGTCGACCTTTTGGTTATTGAATAATAAATGAATATCAGAATATCTGTTATTTTATAGCATATCTTCACCAAATCGTCAATTGCTTATCCATAAAAATTTGGCTTTTACAAAATGTTGTCACAGTTTAGAGTGGATTGGCGCAAAAATTAGTTGCATCCATATCGTTTCATAAATCAAAAACCGCCGTATTCGCAACAGCGGTTTTTTTGCAATGTTTGCACATTGAACTTGTAGAATCCGTCTACCCCTTCCATGTAGCGATGGCAAGTGGAATCCATCTCAGTACAAATTCCACGCCGCCCAGGGGTGTGATGTATCCCATCCGCAAGGGAGTGAATGCCATGACGTACAAACTGCCTGAAAAAAGGATGATGTAGCGATGAACAATCAGCCCGCCCGCAGGGATTGTTTTGGGCCTGCGGGCAGGTTTCTTTACAGATCAATAAATATCGTTCACCGTATTGTAGACATTGAACTTGCCGGTCGGCGTGATCAGGTTGTCGATGCGCGCTTTCTCTTCCAGTGTCTTGTCATCATACACCACAATTGCGCCGGTTTCGCCGGGCTTGGCGGCGTCGCCCCACAGGCTGACCCACACTTCCGTGCCGTCTTTATTGTACTCGAAATGGACGGCGCGCCCGTAAGCGCCGACTTCCCAGCACTTGTGAATCTTCGACGGGTCAGACTTGGCGATGACGCAAATGGTGCGCGCCAGGGCCGGGTCGGAGTTGAGGGTCATGTCCACCCAAATCCAGGGGCTGTTGGGGTGGGTCTTGATGAACAAACTTCCGGAGCCGGGCAACTCCGTCGTGCGGACAGCCTTCCAGGCCTGCCCGGCGTGACCATCCGGGTCAGTCCCGACCGAGATGATGGAGGCCTCGCCCAGGTGCGGTGTGCTCCAGACCGGGCCAAAGTCCGGGTCGAGCCAGTTCGCGCCGCGCCCGGGGTGCGGCACCGCGCCCACATCTGCAATCCCCGCCAGCCCGCCGGTTTTCAAATCCACCACCGCGATTTTGTTCGCTTGGTTGGCCGCCACCAGGAAGTAGCGGTGTGAGGCGTCCAGGCCGCCGTCGTGCAGGAAGAGCGCGGCGTTGATCTGCTTGATGGTCGGGTTGAGCGGGTCGGTGTAGTTCACGATCCAAATCTGGCCGGTTTCCTTGACATTCACAATCCATTCCGGTTTGTAGTGCGAGGCTAAAATGCTCGCCACGCGCGGTTCGGGATGGTATTCGCCGGTGTCGAAGGTGTAACTGCGGCTCGAAACGACCTTCATCGGTTCGAGCGTCTGCCCGTCGAGGATGGCGAAGTGCGGCGGCCAATAACAGCCGGTGATGGCGTACTTGTCGCGGAAATCGCCCTCCGGCCCCTCGTATTTGCTCACCTCCACCGAACGGGCGTCGTAGCAGGTCTGCACGCGCGCCACCACTTCGGGCTTCTCCATCCACAGGTCGATCAGCGCCAGGCGGCCATCGCGCCCGATCACATAGGCATAGCGCCCGCTGGCTGACATGCGCGTGATATGCACTGCGTAGCCGCTATCGACCGTGCTGACGATTTCATAGGTATCGCCGTCGATGATCGCCACCTGCCCGGCGTCGCGCAGGGTGACGATGAAGTAATTGTCGATGTTGCGCGTCGTCTGCGGCGCGGTCGGGCGCTCGGCCACCGGCTTGATCAACTGCCACGAGTCCTTCATCTCCTGCAACGACAATTCGGGCGGGGCAGGCGGCTCCATTTGCAGGAACTTGGCCATCGTCTCGGTCTCGGCCTGAGTCAAAATCTCCTGCTTGCCCCAATCGGGCATCCCGCGCGTCGTCCCGTTGAAAATGATCGCCGCCAGGCCAAGCGTGCCTTTGGGCAGGGTCAGGTCGGGGGTCAGGGCCGGGCCGGTGGCGCCTTTCCTTAACGTTCCGTGACAACCCGCGCACCGCTCGAAGAAAGTTTGCCTGGCCCAGGCGAACTCCTCCTCCGTCAGCATTCCCTCGCCCGAGGGCGCGGCGGACTCAGCCTCACCCGCGCCGGCTTCCGTTACCGGGGCCGTTTCCCCGCCCGGCAGCGCCGCCAGGTATTTGACTGCCGCGTCGAGTTCGTCCGCGCTGAGGGCCTGCGCCAGCGAAGCGGGCATCAGCCCCTTGGCGCACGGCCCGGTCGGGCATTGCGGTGCGAGAAACGCGTCCGGCGACTGAATCGATTCGGTCAGGTACTCCTCGACGGATTTCGCCATCCCGGTATATTCCCCGCTTTCCAAGCGCGCCTTCACCACCTGGCCGATTTCACCCAGGTCGGGGCCAATCGTTCCCGCGCCGGGAATGCCCGGAATGGTATGACAGGCAGTACAGCCGCCCTTTTGGAAGGCCTGCGCCGCCAGTTCCTTGTCATACAACCCGGCAGGCTTCTCAGCCGGGGATTCGACAACATCCGCTTCACTGGCCGCGCCCACCAGCAGGATGCCCTTCATTCCCAGTTTTTCATGCGTCGAATCGTAATATTCGATGACTGCATCCTGTTCGGGGACGGTGAAGGTGATGGTGGTCGTTTCGCCCTGCTTGTGGATGGCATCTGATTTCACGGTCCTGCCATCCGGCAGGTCAAAGACGATATCATGCGTCCCTTCGCCGCTGTTGACCAACATCACGGTAATGCGCTCGCCGGGTTGGGCGGTCAGAGCCGGGTTGATCAGCCCGTTGATTTCACCGTCCACGCCCAGGAACACGAAATTCCCGTCGCGTAACGCGGCAGTAAGGATATACTCGGTATTCACCACCCCGGCAGCCCCGGCGCAAGCCGCCAGGATTCCGGCCAGGAACAGGAAAAAGACGCCGAGTTGAATCAGTTTGATACCTTTCATACGTTTCTCCTCTTTTGATTTTGTGGGCTTGCATCCTCGCATAACCTCGTGAGCAACGCCTCCAGCGGCATTTCATAGACCGCGGCCACATCCTCCAGCCTGCAAAACTTACCCAGCAAACAACCCACACAATCCGTTTTCAAGGCCAGGAAAACGGATACGGTTTTTGGATGGGCCTTCATTACTTGTTCAACCGTCCAGGATGAATCGAGAGTCGCGTCCATGCCCCCACTTTAACAAAATGTTGGCAATGTTTCTTTGCGCTTGCGCAAGTAGGACGGGTCTCCGACCTGTCCTACAACCCCTCTGCAATTCTCATCACATCGTGCGGACTGGTAAGCGTCACCCGCTCGCGCCCGGTGGCAATCAAGCCCTGTTTTTCCCAGGAACTTAGCACCCGGCTGACGGTATAGAGCGTGGTGCCGGCCATTTCGGCTAGATCCTGGCGCGAGAAGGGCAATTCGATAAGTACGCCTTCGTCCACCCGCTTGCCGGATTGCCCCGCCAGCCGCAACAGGACGCGCGCGATGCGCTGCTCTACCTTTTCAGTGACCATCTCGCGGTAACGATTCTGCATCTCCGCAATGTAACCGGTCATCAATTTCATCAGCCCAAAAGACAAGTGCGGACGTTCCTCGAGCAATTTACGGAACTGGTCGCTGCGGATGGCAAGCGCCGAACTGTCCTCCAACGCCTGGGCGCAGGCCGGGTACGCGGCATATTCGTCCACCGCGCCCACCGCGCCGAACAACTGGTTTGGATTCAGCGTGCGCAGGTTGACTTGTTGTCCGTCCGGGGCAATCTGGCACAATTTGGCGCGCCCGTTGAGCAGGATGTAAAGATACTCTGCCGGGTCGCCTTGCAGGAAAAAGAAGCCGCCGTCCTCCACCGCGCGCGGGATGCCCATCTGGGCAATGATACGCACATCCTCTTCGCTGGCGGATTGCAGCACTGCCACCTGGCGGATAGCGGATTCAAAAAGGGCATGATTGTTCATGCCTTAAACTATACTACAAATTGGAGCAAACTTCTCCTGAATTTATCCGGTCTTTTGCCGTGGTTTGCTGACAATGGCGTAAACTGTCATCCCCAAAAAGAGCAAAATCGCAATCTCGTTGAACAATCCGCCCCATTTGCGAATTTCCATAAGGTAGGTCAGGTCGCCTGTTACGCGCAGGATGAGGGATAAGTGGAGCAGGCCAAGGTGGAGGTAAAAAGTCGGGTAATAGCGGACCTGTGTGCCCAGGATGGCCGGGAAGATGATGGGGGCGTGGCCGAAAATCATGGCGAAGACAAGGCCGACGAAAACGGCGTGCAAGGCGGCGTCATAAATCGGCCCGGCGTAGAGCGCGCCAAAGTAGAGAAACAATCCGCCCGCAAAGGCCAGCCAAAAGTAGCCGCCGAACAGGCAGGTGGCGATGTAGCGCGTCAGCGGGTTGGGGTGGCGGATGTTGCGCGAGGCCAGGTCGAAGCGCAGGAACCAGAGCGCCAGTCCCAGCATGGCGAGGCCGCCCAGTCTTGAGCCGGGATTCAACTCGAAGGCGGCAAGAACCGCCCCGGCCAGGAGCGCGGCGGCGAGAAAGATGAAGAGGCGGATCTGCCCGGGCGTGGGACGCAGGACCCGGCTGAGTTCGAGGCGTTCGCCGCCGATCGTCAGCACCAGGAAAGTCATCCACCAGAAAACGATCTGGAAGATGGGCATGCCTGTCATCCACAAAATGTTGCCGACCACCCAGGCCAGTGCGCCAAAGGCCATGACGAGGGTGTGGACATGCGGTTCGCGCCTGACCATGATGCCCAGGATCGCCAGCGTACCGAGACTGCCGAGCGTAAGCAGGACCGCCCCGAGCATTGGCGCAAAGAACAAGGATACCCAGCCCAACCCGGCAACGAGGGGAACGGCAAACATCCACTTTTGGCGGATGGCGACGGCGCGTTCCAGCGGGATGAGCACGCCAAGAAAGCCGGAGACTATGAGCGGACCGTGCGCCAGGGCGAGGTTGTCGAATGCCGGCCAGTTCCAGCCCATGCGCAACAACCCAGCCCACATGGCAAAGAGCAGGGCGAGAATGGAGAGGGCGGGCAAGGGTAAAAGGCGTCGATTCATACAAGGTAGTGTAGGCGAAAGGGGGGTGTTCGTCTTTGCGCAAGGACAAAGATAAAAAAACAGGAGATGTGGATCTCCTGGTTCTGTGGAAATACGCTATACGGTCAGCGAGGGCTCCTGCTGGACAGGGCGCGGCAATGGGACGCGCGCACGCGTGAGCAGTCGCACGCCCAGGGAGATGCTTCCTATCCCGATCAAGGTCATCGTTGCTTGGAAGGCGTCTGCATAGTTGACTCCGCCCCAGGTGTGGGTGGAACCCATCGTGTATTGGATGGTGAGCGTCAGGAGACCGAGCAGGATGGCGGCCGCGCCGCCCGTTTTCTTGCCTTCGCTGGCTTTGGCTTTCGTGAAGTCCACGCCCTGCCAGATGGCGGGAATTTTGAAGAGCAAGAAGATGACCAGCGTGAGGACAGTCACGTACACCACCGCGTCCACGGGCATGGACGCGCCGCGCAGGGCGCGTGAGACGAAAATATGGAGGAACCCGACCGCCACTCCCGCGATCAAGGCGTACAGCGCGTCACGGTAGGATTTATCCGCGCCTTTGACGAGCGCGATGGCGGCGCGGATGCCCCAGACGCCGATGGCGATTCCCGCCAGCACGAAGAGAATGTACAACCACTGGAGTTTTGCCAGCGGAGCCATGCTTTCGCCGAAACCTGTCGGATTCAACGCCACACAGGTGGTGCCGACGCCCCCCAGCAGGGTGACGCCTCCCGTGAGCGCCATCAGCAGGATGCCGATGAAGCGCAGGGATTTTGCGAAGAAACTGTTGGAAGACATGGGTGACTCCTTTGCTTGAAAATAAAACAGGTCACACCTAGGGTGTGACCTGTGAAGTTACCCTTTCCATGCGGCGATTGCAAGAAGTATCCATCCCAGGACAAACGCCACGCCGCCCAGGGGGGTGATATATCCCAACCTCAGGTAGCTGAACGACATGACATACAAACTGCCCGAAAACAGGACGATGCCTGTCACGAACGACCAGCCGGCCGCGTTCAGCCATTTGGCCTGCTGGCTCCACTGCGTCAGCGCCCAGGCAACGACAAACAGCGCCAGCGCGTGATACATGTTGTAGCGGGCGGCTTTGTCCATCCAGCCGAGTTGCTGTTCGGTCATGAATTTGGTCGCGCCGTGCGCGGCAAACGCGCCCATCGAAACGGAGAGGGCGGCGAGGATTGCGCCGAGGGAGAAGAAAGTGTTGGTCATGGTTTAATCAATCCGTGCTGGAGTTTGAGCCGCCGCACCCGCAGGCCGATCCCGCCCAGCCGCCCAAACATGATGCCGATGATGGCCGCCATGATGAAGTCCGCTTCGGGGGTGAAGGATGGGACGCGCCCGATGATGAGTTTGGCAATGACCAGAAACCAGATCAGGAAGAGGTAGAACCTGTCCAGCGAGAATGTGACCGCCCCAAGTTCCGCGTCTGCTTTCATGGGGACGATGAGACTGAGCAGGAAGCCAACGGGAATGA
>JBMOMP010000106.1:0-39708 GCA_049323115.1 Chloroflexota bacterium | reverse complement strand
ATATTCGGGCAAAATAGCTCTTGTGGGTTCATTGGCTCCTCGCGTGATTTTGCAGTCGCAAGAGTTTGCCAGTGAACCCTATTTTCCGCAAGGTTTATGCCATCCCACGCTTTAGTGAGGTGCTACCCTATCAGCGGAATCAGCGTTTTTCTGCGTCCAAAAAGGTTTTGTACGGTAGAGAATTTTTCTGTGGATTTAGGTTGCAATTCTAACTGCCTTTCCTCTTCCCCTGTCCGGTCGGCAGGTCGCGCGGCTCCATCAGGCCCCAGCGCCCGGCCGCCAGGTAGAGGATGTCGAGCACCAGGTCGTTGTAGGCCATGCCTTCGGATTTGGCTTGCAGGCACAGGTCGCTGTAATCGGGCGTCAGGCCGGGCAGGGTGTTGATCTCGATCAGGCGCGGGTTGCCCTCGTCGTCCAGGCGGATGTCAGTGCGGGAAACGTCCAGCGCGTTCAATACCTGGTGGGCGCGCCAGGCAAAGTGTTTGAGTTTCTTGCCCAGTTCGGTGTCTATTTCGGCCGGGCAGATGTAGCCGGGGGCGCCTTCTTCTCCCACGTCTTTCGATTTGGCGGCCTGGCTGTAGACGTTGGGCGTCACCGAGCGGCTGCTATCCAGTTCCAGCACCGGGAAGCGGTGGAAGCCGTCTTTTTCGTACCATTCCGGGTGGCGCGTAAAACAGCGGGCGTCGGCGCGCCCCATGACGCCGACGGTGAACTCGCGCCCGGAGAGGAAGGTCTCCACCAGGGCGGGCTGCTGGTAATTGTTGATCACGTATTTGACGCGCTGGCGCAGTTCCTTTTCCTCGTGGACGATGGCTTTCAGGTCCACGCCCATGCCGGTGCCTTCGCGCGCCGGTTTGACGAACAGCGGGAACTTCAATTCGGGGCGCAGCGGTTCGTCCCCGCTGGCGAATTCCTGGAAGGGGGCAACGGGCAGGCGTCGGTCGCGCCAGATGCGTTTGGTGAGGGTCTTGTCGAGGCTGATGGCGTTGGTCAGCACGCGCGAGCCAGTGTAGGGGATGCGCAGCATTTCCAGCAGGGCCGGCACTTGCGCTTCGCGCGCGTCGCCGCCCAGCCCCTCGGCAATGTTGAAGCAGATATCGGGTTGGTATTCCTTTAAGGCATAAGGCAGGTTTTCATCGGCCATGAGGAACCTGGTCTCATGGCCGTCGCTTTGGATGGCTTTCTGGAGGTGGTGGATGGTTTCGATGTGATCGAAATCGGCATAGGCATCCGGCGGGACGCCGCGCGGCAGGGGCTTGTTCTCGTCCTTGATGTTTGCCAGCACGGCCACGCGCCAAAAACGCTTCATGCGGCGACTGGGAGGTTGCCCGGCCTCGGAACCGGGCGAAGAAGCAGCGGACATTCGCACTCCTTTGGGGAATTGGATTTGCAATAGTATAAAACAGTCCCTGTGTAACGCAAGGTGAGTGTATCAGAAGAAAAGTTCCAACAACAGCAAAGCGGCCATACCAAATAAAATCGTCAGCAGCATGTTTTTTGTTTTCCACGCTGCCAGGATGGCGACCATGCCTGCTAACAAGCGAAAGTTCGACAGGGAAACGTCGATGCGACCGGAACGGACGAACAACTCAGGGACGAAAATCGCGGTCAATATCGCCGGGGGGACGAAACGCAAGGCCCTGCGCATCGTTTCCGGGACCTCGAACCTGCCCAGCAGGTAAATGAACGAGAATCTCATCCCGAAGGTGAACAGACCGCCCAGCAAGAGCACCAGCCAGATGTTCATCGCGTCCCCCTTGGGGATTTCCGTCCCTCCAGGAAGGCGCCGACGGCAATGCCCAACAAGCCAGCCGCCATCAAGCCCAGTTTGTACGGCAGGCCAAAGGCTAACAGCGCCGCCAGTCCCGCCGAGCAGGCTGCGGCCACAGCCGGCCGGTCTTTGAGGGCCGGGACGACGATGGCGATGAAGGTCAACGGCAGGGCAAAATCCAGCGGCCAGGACTCGGGCAGGGTCGCCCCCAGCAGGATGCCGACGGCCGTGCTGAGTTGCCAGGTCGTCCACAGCGCCGTCCCCGCGCCCAGGAAGAACCAATGTCCATTGGCGGGAGTCTCCTCCTGCTCGTAGTGAAGGATGGTGGTTGCGTAGGCTTCATCGGTCAGCAGGTAGGAAAGCAGCACCTTCCAGCGCATGGGCAGGGAGCGCACATACGGCGCGATCGAAGCGCTGTAGAGCATGTGCCGCAAGTTGACGACCGCAATGGTCAGTACGATGATCAGCCCCGGCGCGGCCTCGCGCACCAGTCCCGCCGTGATGAACTGGGCGGAACCGGCAAAAACGATGGAGGACATCATTTGTGCGGGAGCGGGCCCAAGTCCGGCGTCGAGCGCGAGAACGCCATAGATCATCCCAAAGGGGATCACGCCGATCAAGAGCGGAATTCCCGCGCGGACCCCTGTCCAAAATAGTTTCGTGGGTTGACTCATACGTTCCTCATTCCCCGGCTTGTGGTTCATGGAGGCAGCCAGGCATTCGCCCCATTATACTTGCCAAAGGAAACGTTTTTATCATTTTTCTGCCCGATTTTTGGGTTACAATACGTTTTACTCCATTGGCCCTACGGGCCGGGCGCAATCCAACCCTGTCCCTCGTTCGGCAACAGGCGGTGTAGTTTGCTGTGATGTCGGACAGTTGCTTTATCAAAATGGATTCCAGTGAGACATACTATGAAAAATCGCCATGACCAAAGATCAGCCAGGATTCGGTTTTTTATCAGCCTGGCGGGAATACTGTTGGTATTCGCCGGGCAGTTCGTTCTCTTTGCGCTTCCTGGCAAGAATCCTGATGCCATCCCTTCCCAAATCTGGATATCTATGGCGGGGTTGGTCGTGTTTCTGGGTAGCCAGTTGTTTCGCCCCTCTGTAACCGCGCAAAGCCTACCCGCTCGCCTTGCATTTTCGAAATCGGCCATGCTGGTGAGCGCCGCGCTGATTCTATCTTTGTTTGCCGCGCTGGCAATGATGTACTTCTATCGCTCCAGTAGTTTCAATTACATCCCGGTCGTCACCCTCTGGCTGGCCAGCGGCGTCTGCTATGTAGCGGCTTTTATAGAGACGCCGTTTCATTTCGAAAAAATGAAGGAATGGTTCGGGCAACATCGCAATGAAGTATTCCTGGTGGCGGGATTGACGCTCTTTGCAGCGTTTTTCCGCTTCTACGAACTGGGAAACCTGCCGCGCGTCCTGGATGGCGACGAAGGGCGATTGGGGCAGGCTGCCCAAGCGACGGTTGCGGATACGTGGGCGAATCCGTTTTCGCTATGGGAGAATTTTGGCGCCCTGTATTTACAGGCGGTCAATATTGCCATAAAGTTTTTCGGTCCAACACCGCTTGCCTTGCGATTCTTCCCGGCCGTCAGCGGCACACTGGCGATCCCGATGTTGTATCTGTTTGCGCGCCAGGTTGCCGGGAAACGCACAGCCCTGATCGCGGCTTTCCTCCTTGCGACTTCCCATACGCATATCCATTTCAGCCGTATCGGCGCTGTGGGATACATTCACGGCACCTGGCTGGTGCCACTGGAACTGTATCTTCTCCTGAGCGGACTGGAAAAGCGCAGCGCCTGGCGGACGGCTGCGGCCGGTGCCCTGCTGGCGATCCACTTCAGTGTCTACCTGACCGCGCAGATCATTACCGGTTTGGCGCTCGTCTACATGCTGGTCTCGTTTTTGTTTTTACGTCCCTGGTTCAAACCCGCCTTGAAGCAGGCAGCCGCCTTTTGGGGAGGCTGGGCCCTCCTTCTCCTGCCCGAAGTGGCCTATGTGGCCTACAATCCTAACGAATTCATCAACCGCTTGGGAGAGAACGGCACCTTCCAAACCGGTTGGCTGGCCGAAACCATCGCAAATACCGGCCAAAGCGCCGTGTCCGTTCTTTCACACCGGGTAGCCCACGCCTTCCTCTCCCTGATTTACTATCCGGCTTTCGATTTCTATGGATCGCGGGTGCCGATGCTCAGCCTGATTACGGCGGCGTTATTCCTGATCGGGCTGGGCATTGCCTTGTGGCGCACGCGCTTGCCCGGTCACCTGCTCTTGAACGGCTATTTCTGGGCGCCCACCCTGGCGATTGGATGTTTCGCCATCCCGCCGTCCGCCGATTCCTACCGCATGATCATTGTTTTGCCGCCAGCCATGATCCTGGCTGCCATTGGCCTGGAACAAACGTTGGATGCCCTTGGCATTAGTTGGGAGAATACAAAGTATGCGTATTCACTGGTCGTCACCGGCGTCCTGGCCAGCCTGTTGGTATTCAACGTGTGGGTCTATTACGGTGATTTTGCCGGTCAATGCCGCTATGGCGACAACCTTCCGGGGCGTTTTGCCTCTTACCTGGGAAACTACGTGAGCAAAATCGAAAACGAGGCGAACGCATACCTTTTGAGTAACGATCTTTTCTTCTACGGCTCACACGCCTCGGCCGCATTCCTGAGCCAGGGACGCAAGATCATAAACGTTCCTGAACCGGTAGAGAGTCTGAATGTCATTTCCGGCGAGACGGTGCTTGCAAACCCGGACCGCATCGCCGAACTGGAAGCCTGGGCGCGTTCCCATCCGGGCGGCCAACTTCACTATTTGTACGATTGTGAAACCGTGATCATGCTGGCCTATCAAGTGCCATAATCCGCATGGACCCACACGAATATGAACTCATGTACCGCATGGAGCGCCAACACTGGTGGTACATGGGTATGGAGGCGCTCACGCGGGCGCTTCTCCGACGCTGGGCAGGCTCCAAAAGACCCCTGCGCATCCTCGACGCCGGTTGCGGCGCCGGCGCAGCCATGACCACCTACCTGGCCGAGTACGGCGACGTGACCGGGATCGACATCTCGCCGCTGGCGCTGGACTTTTGCCGCCTGCGGAAAGCGCAACGACTTGCGCGCGCCTCGCTCCTGGACCTGCCGTTTGCTCCCGCTACCTTCGACCTGGTCGCCAGTTTCGACGTGATCTACGAACGAGCCGTGCCCGACGATCTGGCCGCCCTGCAAGAAATTTCCCGCGTCCTGGCCTGCGATGGACTGTTGCTGCTCCGCGCCCCGGCCTATGACTGGCTGCGAGGGCGTCACGACCGCAGGGTGCACACTGCCCGGCGCTACACTGCGCGCAGGCTGGCGGCCCTCTTGCAGTCCGCCGGGCTGGCGTTGGAACACCTGACATACGCAAACATGTTCCTTTTCCCTCTGGTAGCGATGAAGAGGTGGCTCGAACGCCTTTGGCCGTCCCCGGCCGACACGTCTGACCTTTCATTCGAGGTCGGTTGCATGGATGGTTTTTTCCGGGCCGTCCTCACTGCGGAAGCGCCGCTGGCCTCCAGGTTCAGGCTGCCCTTTGGGTTGAGCGTCATCGCCGTCGGCAGGAAGAAGTAGAAGTGACTGCTCCTGTCAAAAAGCGGCTGGCGAGCGTCAGCGCAGTCTTCCCGGCCTACAACGACGGCGGCACCATCCCCAGCATGGTGCTGACCGCCTTGAACGCCCTGCGCCAGGTAACAGACGACTACGAGGTCATCGTCACCGACGACGGCAGCAGCGATTACACCGCTCTCGTGCTGGACGAAATGGCTGCGCGTTATCCCGAACTGCGCGTGATCCACCACCCGGCCAACCGGGGCTATGGCGGGGCGTTGTTGAGCGGATTCGCAGCCGCAACCAAAGAGTGGGTCTTCTACACGGACGGCGACGCGCAATACAATCCGCTCGAACTCGTGAGCCTGGTCGATGCGCTCGACGATGGCGTCGATATCGTCAACGGGTATAAGATGTCCCGCAGCGACCCCTGGATCCGCAAACTGACCGGCAGGACGTATCGTATCGTCGTCCGCCTGCTGTTCGGCGTCCGCCTGCGCGACGTCAACTGCGACTTTCGCCTGATCCCGCGCACCATCTTACAGGCGGCCAACCTGGAAAGCACCGGCGGCGTGATCTGCCTCGAAATGGTCAAAAAATTCGAAGATGCGGGCTATACCATTGCAGAAGTGCCTGTCCACCACTATCCGCGCGTATACGGCTCGTCCCAGTTTTTCTCCTTGCCGCGTTTGTTCCGCGCATTCCGGCAGATGCTCCGCCTGTATTGGAAACTGGTCGTCAAAAAAGAACATTTGAAAACGGCTGGTTCTCGCTAGCAGTTTGTTGGAAAGGGATACTTTTTGCCAATTATGGTTGACAAAAAGGATTACTTTCTGTAAAGTGTACTTTGCAAAAAGTCTGCTCGTCACAACCCCCAAAGCCCCCAAAAAGGGGGGCCCGGGGGCATAGATACAAGGCAATGAAGACTTCGTGGCTTTTTGACTGATGTGAAACAATGACCAACTTCGATGACCGCGCCAAAGACTGGGATTCAGATCCCATGAAAGTACAACGCGCCCGCACGGTGGCGAACGCCATTCGCGCGGCGGTAGACATCAAACCCGGCATGTCCGCGCTGGAGATCGGCTGCGGCACCGGCCTGCTCAGTTTTGCCTTGCGGGAAGATTTTGCCTCCATCACGCTGGCGGATACCTCGCAGGGGATGCTGGAGGTGCTGTCAGACAAGATCAAGGCCGTGAAGGCGGCGAACATGCACCCGGTCCGGCTCGACCTGTCTGTAGATCCGCTCCCGGCGCAGAGGTTCCACGTCACCTATTCGTTGATGGCGTTGCACCACATCCACGACACGGACGGCATTCTGCGCAGGTTTTACGATGTGCTGGAACCCGGCGGCTGGCTGGTGATCGCCGACCTCGACAAGGAGGACGGCTCCTTCCACACGGATGGCTCAACGGATGTCCATCACGGCTTCGAGCGCGACAAACTGCAAAAACGGGTCGAGGCCGCCGGGTTTACAGAGGTGCATTTCTCGAACGCCTACGGCATCAAAAAGAAAATTGGCAATGAGCAACGCACCTTCCCGGTTTTCTTGATGACGGCGCGCAAACCCTGAAATGGGCGTGGTCTATCGCGGCGTGTTGGAGGGCTGATAGGAGCAGGACATGCGAGACACATCGAAATTTCACTTGCTGGAACCCACCAGAAGACTCAAAATCGCTGCCATCCAAATGGACGCTGCGCCAGCCCCTGTGGATGAAAGGCTGGAACGGGCAAGCCGTTTGCTGGAACGCGCCGCCGCGCAAGGCGCGCAGATCGCCGTCCTGCCGGAAGTGTTCAACACCGGCTACACCTACGCGGACGAGAACTATGCCCTGGCTGAAACCGCGGATGGGCGAACGCTGGCATGGATGCGAACGAAAGCAAATCAACTGAACCTTTATGTTGCCGGAACGCTGTTCTTCTATGAGAATGGCGAGATTTACAATCGTATGTTCCTGGTTGCCCCTGACGGGCAGGACTGGCAATACGACAAGTTCTACCCCTGGGCCTGGGAGCGCGCTTATTACCGCAAAACGCAGGGAGGAGTCTCCGTAGCGGATACGCCGCTGGGCAAGTTTGGCATGTTGATCTGCTGGGACTGCGCCCACACCAATTTGTGGCGGCAATATGCCGGCCAGGTGGATTTGATGCTGGTCAGTTCCTGCCCGCCGCTGCCTCACCGAATCCGGTTATGTTTCCCTGGAGGGGAAAGGATTTCCGTGCAGGAATTGGGCCTTATCTGGCAGGTCGCCTACCAGGGCGCAGACGATGCTTTCGGGGCGCACTTGTTACGCCAATCAACCTGGCTGGGTGTGCCGGTCGTCAACACCACCGGCTCGGGCTTTTTCCAAAGCGCCCTGCCTCGCCCGCGACTCTCCTTGTTGACCTACACTCTGTTTCGCCCGCGCCTGTGGAAATATCTCAAGGATGCAGACAAGGTCCGCGCAGAAACGGGTTACTTCCCTGAAACCTACGTGGCGGCTGCGGATGGAACCGTGCTCCAGCGCGTGACTGAAACCGGCGATGCGCTGGTCGTCAGCGAAGTGGAACTGGCTGATGAAACGCCCCACCCTCGCCAAAAGCAGCCCGCCTTCGGCATGTCCCCACTGGCTTACTTTGCCGACTGGCTGGCCAACCGCCTGCTGGATGGATATTACCGTCGCCGCGTCCGCGCGATAGCAGATAGAGTAAAATAATCCCACACCTTTCGAATTCAACTTCCGATACAGGAGATCAACATGACCAAAACCTATGATGTCATCGTCATCGGCGCCGGCCCCGGCGGCTACGTGGCCGCCATCCGCGCGGCGCAACTGGGGCAGAAGACCGCCATCGTCGACAAGCAGTGGCTGGGCGGCGTGTGCCTGAACGTGGGCTGCATCCCGTCCAAGGCGCTGCTCAAGAACGCCGAGATCGCCCACACCCTGCGCGAGCGCGGCAAGGAATTCGGCTTTTCCTTCGACAACCTGACCCTGGACTTCAGCGCCGCCGTCAAGCGCAGCCGGCAGGTCTCGAACCGGCTGGTCAAGGGCATCGGATTCTTGATGAAGAAGAACAACATCGACGTTTACATGGGAACTGCGCATCTTTCCGCCCCTGGAACTGTTACCGTTACCGACGCCGAAGGCAAATCCCAGGCGTTATCTGCCAGGAACGTCATCGTGGCGACCGGCGCGACGGCGGCCGTCCCCGGCGCGTGGAAGGTGGACGGCGAGAAGGTCGTCACCTACCTGGAAGCCATCACACAGGAGAAACTGCCGGAGAGCGCGGTCATCATCGGCGCGGGCGCTATCGGCGTGGAATTCGCCACCGTCTGGAATTCCTACGGCGCGCAGGTGACCATGGTCGAGATGCTGCCGCACCTGGTGCCGCTCGAAGATGAAGAAGTCAGCGTCGAGTTGGAGAAGGCCTTCAAGAAGAACGGGATCAACTTCCTGGTGGGGCACAAGGTCGAAGCCGTGGAAGCAACTGAAAGCGGAGTCCGAGTCGTAGTGTCCGCTGAGGGAGAAACGAAGACCCTCGAAGCGGAACAGGCGCTTGTGGCAATCGGCTTCCGTCCCAATTCCAAAGGATTGGGGCTGGAAGAGTTGGGCGTCAAGATTTCGGAGCGCGGCTTCATCGAGATCGACGAGCGCATGGCGACGGATGTGCCGGGCATCTGGGCCATCGGCGACGTGACCGGCAAACTGATGCTGGCGCACGTCGGCTCGGCCATGGGGATCGTGGCGGCGGAAAATATCGCCGGCGTAGAGACGGTGAGGCTGGATTACGAGATGATGCCGCGCGCCACCTACTGCCAGCCGCAGGTGGCTTCGTTCGGGCTGACCGAAGCGCAGGCCAGGGAGCGCGGCTACGAAGTGAAGGTAGGGCGCTTCCCCTTCCAGGCCAACGGCAAGGCGCTGGGATTGGGCGATTACGCCGGTTGGGTCAAACTGGTGGTGGACGAGAAATACGGCGAGATCCTGGGCGCGTCCATGATCGGCCCCGAAGTGACCGAACTCCTTCCCGAACTGACCCTGGCGCATACGCTGGAACTCACCCCGCACGAGATCGCCCGCAACGTCCACGCCCACCCGACGCTTTCGGAAGTGTTGATGGAAGCGGCGCATGGGGCGGAGGGGAGTGCGATACATATTTAGAGAGCAGGGATAAAGAGACTAGAGAATAGTAAGCCCCGCGAACCAAAATTCACGGGGCTGTGTTGTTGCGTTTTGGATATGAATCTGTGTACCAAAAAAATGATGGTTTGCTGATCTACTTTTGATTCTTAGAGGGTGGTGAAATGATATGAGAGCACTATATAACCTTTGGTGCTAGTACCACATATGGTGATTTGGCGACCGCGAAAATGCCATATGTGGTAGTTGAATACCGCAATTATGCGTATAACAGTCGAAAATCAGCCCAAACTAGCACCATTGGTTATATATCCTTCTTTGGAAAGTAAACAATTTCCGCCGGGTTGAGAGATGATCTACGCCCATGAATTAGTTTCTTTATGTCTATAAGGAGCATTCTGATATCTTTAGCGTCATTTGAATTTGCTAGGCGCATGTTAATTTCCTTTGCAAGCTCATCGGGCAACCAAAGATTAGCTTCCCAGGTTAATCGGTTGAGTTCTTTAGTATTGTCTGGTCTATCAATCCATTCAGCAAATAATGAGGCGACCATAGCAGCCTGCTCTCGTTTTCTAAATTCGAATTCGATTTTATTTTTGAGGATTGACTGAACTATGAAAATACCCAATGCCTGTGTAAGTATAAGAATAGCGCTGATGATTTCAATAATGAGCTTAAGTTGAGAATCAGTCATTATGACCTCTCCTTTTGTTATTTCTTATGCTTATTGTTCGTAATAAGCGACATTATCACAATTATATACTTGTATCAATTGCTATGGCTTTTTCTCTTTATTTTGCTTCAGTTTTATCTGCCAGCGCTTCCATCGCATGTTCGCCATGCGAATTTCCTCTCCACCAGCCAGGTATCGGCCTCAGGCTTTTTCGCCGAAGAAATCACCCGTCCCAGCGCCGACGCGACCGGCCGCGATCTCGACCGCGCGCGCCAGGGTGTCGGTCACCAGGAGGTTGGATTGCCGCTCCCAGCGGTCATGCGAACCGACATCCGGTGAGTAGTCATGGATGAATTTCTGGATCTCGACCTGGTAATTCCCGTCCGCGCGCTGTTTGACCAACGCGCGTAACTGGCGGTCCGGCGCGTAGATGGTCTGCACCACTTGTTCAGGCCGGGCTTGTGGATCGGTTTGGGGGCGAAGCCAGCGTCTCGAAGCAGCGACCAGGCCGATACCCAGGATACCAAGCGCAGCGGCGATCCCCGGCTCGATCATATCCACCAACAGCAAAGCGGATGCCAACAGTGCAACCGCCAGCCCCACAATGGTCAACGTCCGGCTCATACGAACCTCCTTTTTGTATGCTTCTATCTTACCGGATTCTATGCACTTGAACAAGCAGGGAAATTCAGCAATTCTCAATTGGCTTTGCGGGATT
The DNA here is from genome assembly GCA_049323115.1 of Chloroflexota bacterium. GTDB lineage: Bacteria > Chloroflexota > Anaerolineae > Anaerolineales > Villigracilaceae > JAABUE01. The sequence continues at coordinate 28,836 of JBMOMP010000106.1, read as the reverse complement.
GTCAAATCCAGCAAGTATGGCCTCGGATTTGTCAATACCCATTCTGGGTACTTTCCGAGCCGGCAAAAGCACAACTTTTTTTATAATGAGAATTGCTGGGGAAATTACATCCATAAGCGCTGACGGGCAAGCCGGAATCCGTGGGGCGCAGGCGTGGGAATATGGTTTGCCCGGAAAATCACATTGGAAGGGCTATCTTTTATGCCTCTTGTTTTTCCCCAAATATCATCACCACGATATGTTGGTTCAGGAAGCGCGGCGCAGTCCCTGCCTGGTCGGGCACAACCTGTCCCAGGGTGTATCCACCTGCAATGGGAATTCCTTCCCCGAGGATATCCTGCACAGCGGCGATCTCCACCCCGGGCGTAGCCTTGAGCAGCATTTGCCAGGCGATGTCCACCAGTACCAGGGCAAAAACAGGGTTGGCGCCTTCCAGGTCCCGCAGGGCTTGTTGCGCCGCCGCCTGGGACGCCTTCTGGCAGGCCGCGCGGCTGCCGACCATCACGAAGGCGTCGGCTCCATCGCGGACGGGCGCGTTCATGCGGAAACTGCCGTCTGCCTCCACCCGGATGGGGGAACGGATGACCAACTCGTCGCCATGCTCCATGCCCAGCGGGTACAGGCGCGCCATGTGGTTCAGGGGAGGAAAGCCCCACTCGCGCGCCGGGTAGCCCAGCAGTTCGGCGTAGGTCTCGGAAGCGGGGCGGGCGTCCAGCGTGCGCAGCCAGAAGCCGCGAGAACGTGTGACGCGCATCTGGCTGCCGACCGAGTTCCATCCGTGCGCAGAGCCGACGCCGACGCGGACATTCCCGTTGAGGGTCAGGGCCGCTACCGCGCCTGTCCCGGTTTGGTTGCCGGCGATCTGGAACGTGCTCCCGGTGTGCAGGTCGCCTGAAGAAAGCGCGCCCGACACCCGGTAGGGTTGGTCGCTCATGGCCTGGCAGAACTGTTCCGCATCCCCGTTGAACCCATCCGAAAAGACCAAGATGTCCTGCGCCTTGTCCCCGGCCGCCAGCATCCCTAGTTGCATGGCCGCCTCGCGGCTGCTCTGGGCGTAGCCAGGCAGCCAGTGGGAGTGGGCTTCGAACCCGTCGCCTCCCAGGATGCCGACCACCACAGAATGCGGGAATGAGCCGCTCCCCGTCAATCCTACCGGGGAACTGAACCCGACCACAGGGATATCTCCCAAGAGTCCGGAAACGCCGCTGGCGATGTCGCGCGCTTGGTATTGGTGGGAAGCGATTACGATCCCCAACCCTGGTGTGACAGCGCCGATCCGGTTCAGCGCATGGTGGATAGCCTGCAAACTGGCCTCACGGCCATCCAGGGCTTGCGCCTGGCCAACGACAGCATTCAGGGTCATGTGAAGTTACTCCTCCGCCGCTGGGATGGTGAAGTGGAAAGTGGTACCTTCGCGGAGCCGGCTTTCGAACCAGATGCGCCCGGCCTGCATCTCCACCAGGCTTTTTGTGATGTTCAGCCCCAGGCCGGTCCCCGGTGCGTTGTGTGCCGGTTCGTCTTCAGAACGGAAGAACTTGGTGAATATCTTTTTCTGGTCTTCCAGGCTGATGCCGATGCCGTTGTCCTTTACCCATAGATGCACTACCTGGGGAGCGCCGCTGGAATCCCAACGATTGGGGGAAAGTTCCGCGCCAATGATGATCTCGCCTCCTTCGGGCGTATATTTGTGAGCGTTGCTGACCAGGTTGGTGAGCACCTGGATGACGCGGTCTCGGTCTGCCCAGATCTTGGGGAGCGTATCGGGGATCTGGATCCGTAATACCTGCTTCCGGTCCTCGATCTGGCGGCGGGTAGAGCGGGTCACATCGTCAACGATATCGGCTACGCCTACAGCCTTGAAGTCCAGGCGGAGGCGGCCGGCCTCGATTTTGGAATTGTCGTTCAAGTCCGAGACCAGCGTCGACATACGATCTACATTCGAGCGGATCGTGTGCAGGAAATTGGTCTGCATCTCGTTGATGACGCCGACTGCGCCGCCTGCAAGCAGTTCGGTGTACCCTTTGATGGAAGTCATCGGGTTTTTGAGTTCATGGGCGACAAAGGACACGAATTCGCTCTTGGCCTCGTTGGCGTGCTGGACTTCCTGGTACAGTTGGGCGTTCGAGATGGCAATTGCAGCATGGTCGCTCAAGCGGTTGAGGAATGCAATATCTTGCTGGGAATCGCTGGTGCTTTCCAGGAAAATCAAGCCAACCACATTGGCTTCACGGCGGATGGGAATGGCAATTTGTGTGTGCGCCCCCGGCAGGATGCTGCTTCCCTTTTGCTCTTGCAAGGAAACCTGGTTCGGCTGGGCAGCCTGGATGGCGGATTTCATGGCGGGCATATCCAGGGGGATGACGCCCTTGGGAAATTGTTTTTCCAGGTCGCCGTAGCCCTGTTCTGCCATGACGTGCAATCTTTCTTCGGTCAATGTCCCGATCAGGCCTGCTTCCGCTTTCGATTGGCGCATAGCCCATTCGAGCGTGATGCGCATGGCGCGGTCGATTTCGAGGCTGGCGTTGAGTTCACGGTCGATGCGCTGCAGGACAGAGAGTTCCTCCACGCGCGCGGCCAGTTCCTGGTCGGTGAGGGTATGCAGGCGCGCGTTTTCGATGGCGACCGCCGCCTGGCCGGCAAAGGCCGAAAGCAGGGTCTGGTCATCGTCTACGAAGGGCAGGCCGTCCTTGCGGTTGATTACTTCCAGCACGCCGATGACCTGGTCCTTGAACAGCAGCGGCACTGCCAGCAACGACTTGCTGGTGAAGCCGGTTTGGATATCGGGGACGTTGAAGTGGGTGGGCGAGGATTGCGCCCGGTTTTCGACCACCGGCGCGCGCATTTTGGCGGCGCGGCCAACGATCCCGCTGCCAGGCGGGATGCGCTGGCCTACCAGTTCTGCCGAAGCGGGCGGGCCGGCCGTGACCTTGAAAACCAATTCGTCCGTCTGCTCATCCACCAGGAACAGGCTGCCGGCCTCGCAATTGAGAATGCTGACCGCGTTTTCCAGGATGTTCTTTAGCAGCGGCTCCAGGTCCAAGGTGGAGGTCAACTGGCGGGTGAGATCGTTCAATGTGGATAATTGATAGGCGCGCTGTTGCGTCTCTTGCAGCAAGCGCGATTTCACGATTGCGCCCGCCGTCTGGTCGGCGATGGCTTGCAGCAGGCCAAGTTGCGCGCGGGAATATGTAATATTGGCTTCCCGGTTACCGATGGTGAGCGCGCCGATCGTCTCCGCCCCGGCGTTGAGGGGGACGCCCATCCAGGCGTATACATCCTGTAGGGCTGGGGTCACGTTCCGCGCCTGGCATTCGCGCAAATAGTCATGGGTCAGGATCGGGCGTCCTTTTTCGTATACTTCTTGTCCCAGGCCGAACTTGAGCGGCAGGGGGATATTTTCCCGCTCCTCCAGGCGTTCGTGACTTTCCACGCAGAAGGCATAGTAGAAATAGCCTCCATCCCTGTTCAGGAGCGTAACGTGAAAATCCGTGGCAGGGATGATCTGTCCGGTCTGCGCGAAGATCAATTCCATGACGTCATCGAAAGTCAATGTGATGTTGACGCCTTGAGAAACGCGGGTCAAGGCGTTCATCTCCTGGATGCGGCGCTCCAGGTTGGCAACTGTCTGCACGCGTCCAATCGCGACCGAGGACTGGTCTGCCAGGTTCTCGAGGAAGGTCAGGTCCTGCGGGGTATATGGCTGCCCGGAAAGGCGCTGTCCCAACGCCAGCCAGCCGGTGACCTCATTCTCGCCCGGCAGGGAAATGAATAACTTTGCCCGCAATAGTTTCAGGCGCTTCTCTTCGGGTTTCAGGCTGGCGGGAGGATTGTGCTCATCCAGGTAGAGGGGCAAATGTTCCCTTTGGAAATATTGCGCCAGTTGACTGCCAGCAGGGAAGCGGACGTCGCTGCTGGGGCGGCCATCTTCATCCGGCAGGCTGGCGTATTGGTCATTGATCGGGTCGAAAATGTAAATATGAACGTATTCGGGGGAAAGTGTATCCAGGATGTGTTTTCGTAACATGCGCCCAATGCTTTGCAGGTCCAACGCATTGGTCATGTCGTGGCTGAAATTACGGGATCTCTCCTCGTATACTTTCTGCCCACGGAAAAAGGCGCTGTCTATGGCCTTCAACAAATACGTGCGCAGGGGATCCAAAGTGACAGCAAGTGCAAAGACGATCCCCCCGACCAACAAGGGACTATCGGATGGAATGACATTGTGGAAGATCAAGCCGATCCCGCTGACCAGCAGGGCGTAGCCTCCAACTGCCAGGATGGTCAGGACTGTATAAACCAGTCCCTGTCGCAGCCACATATCTGTCCGCACCAGGCGGTAGCGCAGGATCGTGTAACCAATCGTCAGCGGGAAAAAGATGATAGACAGGAATAAGTAAGGGGAAAACTTGACCAGGTCAAAGGGAAAGAGGATGAACCAGATCGTGATGGGACCGAGCGAGAAAATGATCCCGATCAACACCATGCGCGCCTGGCTTTTGACGACCGGCGACTGCGCAAAAAAGCCCCGGTGGATCGTCACGCCTAAGTGCAACAAGACGGCAATGGCATTGAAGAAGTAGGAAGTGTACCAGGCTGAAAAATATGCCCTGGGTTGTTCCAGGTTGGACATCGTAAGGAAGGAATATCCGGCTAATATGAGCGCAATGAAGTAGCCGCTCCAACGGAGATAGGGACGTCCTACAACGGCGCGCGCCTCCTGCGGAAAAGAAAGGGTCAGGTCTATCAACGCGCCGCCGGCCAGCGGCAAGGCCAGCGCCCACAGGTAAGAAAAGCGGTGTGTGGTGTAGAGGTCGAAAAATGTCCCGGCAACGATCGCCATCGAAGAGGCAAACAGGGTAAAGGCGCGGCCGGGTGGTTCCGCCCGGCGCAGGCCAAAGATCCAGAAACTGAGCGCAAAAAAGGCTACGCTGACGAAAGACGGAACGATCCAGTATGCCATCCAATCGGATGGGGGCAGTCGCTGTAATTCCACCACATAGGTCTTGCTCTCGCCGTTTACGGAACGAACGACCACCGGAATGGTCTCGCCAGGGAAGAATCCATCCAGCGCTTTTTGCATTTCTTCTGCATTGTGGACTTCCTTGCCTGCGATGGAGAGCAACTGGTCGCCGTGCTGTATGCCCTGGTTGTATAACTGCCATGCTTCGCTGGGTGCGCTTGGCCCGCTGCCGTTCATCACCATGGTGGGTTCGAAGAATGCCCCCAGGAACGGTTTTTGCAGCCAGGTCGTTGCCAGGTAGAATACCGCAAGGAAGGCGGCAGCGGCAATAGCCTGGTATACCAATACAATGATTTGGAGCACCCTGCTGAGAGTTAGGTTGAAGCGCAATGGTTTGAACATGGCTAAAAAGGGTTGTACATGAATGGTTTTTGTAATTCTATACTATATTCTAAGGCGAATAAATGGTACTTTCATAACAAAGCCATGCAAAGGCTGTAACAAAAAAGACCAGCCGTTCGGGGTGGTCTTTTCTCCTGGCAAGGGGCTAAATGTCCAGGTTCCTTACGCTCCTGGCGTGAGTCTGGATGAACCTGCGGCGGGGGTCCACTGCATCGCCCATGAGCATGTCGAAGGTCCGATCTGCTTCGGCGGCGTCTTCCACGGTCACCATCAGCAGGGTGCGGTTCTCCGGGTTCATGGTCGTGTCCCATAATTGTTCCGGGTTCATTTCACCCAGGCCCTTGTAGCGTTGCAGGCTGGCTTTCTCGCTGCCCAGGTTTTTCAAGACTTCATCCTTTTCTATCTCTGTATAGGCATACCTGATCTGGTTCTTGTGCGCCACACGATAGAGCGGCGGCTGGGCAATATAGAGATGCCCTTCTTCGATCAGGTCAGGCATGTAACGGAAGAAAAAGGTCAGCAGCAAGGTGCGGATGTGGCTGCCGTCCACGTCGGCGTCAGTGTTGTGACAGCACAAGCCGCCCATTCCACAGATGAACGTTTCGTCGCTTTCCACCGAGAAATCGTAGACTTTGCGCGCCGAAGGGGGGATAACACGAGCAACGCGCACCGGAAGCCCAACCAGGTCGCCCGTCAGTGAGACAGCCGGATGGGCGCCACCCTTTCGCAGGGGAGAGGCCAGCCAGTCGTGCAGATGTTCGGTTTTCGGGTGGTCGCGCCAGATTGGTTCGCATCGGGCTACGTTCTCGCGGCCTGAAACACTCAGGGTGTAAGCCGTTTGCCGGGTAATTACCGGCTTGCCGCGAATCAGGCCGTCCGCCTTTCCGCTCGGTTCACGACGACTAAGAGACGAATGAATGCCATGCCCAAGTAGCAAGTACATCAATTGATTTACCAACGTCTCCGAAACTGTGGTGAACGACAATGTGTGATTCCCAATCGTTCCATCGCCCAAGAAATATCCGCGCAGGAAAGCAAGTTGCAGTTCGTGGCTGACGTTGAAGACCAGGTCGGGGATACGCTTGCGAGAGGCGATCAGTTTTCCTCCACCAAAAAGGGATTGAAAAAAGAGACTGGTCACGCGGTTGAGCAAGCGCAGCTCGAACACACGCCCTTCCAACTTATAAAGCGTTGGCGTCAACCCAAAAACTTCCTCACAGGCCGCAGTCAATTCGGCGACGCGCGCCTCGTTTCGTTTTCCAATGGCAAAACGGATGCCGTTACGGGCGCTCAACGAACCCTCTGCCATAAAGAAGCCCAACAAGAACATGAGCGAGGCGTTCACCGGCAAGTTGCGCGGTAGGCCAGGGTTGGCATAATGGATGGGTGTCAGGGTAACTTCGCCTTGAATGTTTGCAAGATCGTCTATCGTCAGGTCGCGCAATGTGACGTAGGCGCGAACGCGATTTCTCGGCGCGGCGCGATATTGAGTGTTCCAAACCAGGTCGAGGCGGCTCTCGCCAACCGCGGCCTCGGCCAGCGCAAATTCACGCTCCAGCCCCAACAAATCCACATAGCGGAGGAAATGCGTCAATGTGGGACGCGCCTCGCCTCGCTCCCAGCCATAATAGGTGACGGGCTGGCGAATTCCTACTGCCTGACAAATCTCCATTTGACTCAGCCCCAGGCTTTGACGGCTGGCTTTGAGTTTTTCCCCTAACGGAGCAGGGATGGACACGCGAGCCTCGCTCATTTGTGAATCATTTGCGTATTCATCCCGCACTTTTTGCCGATACCATGCCTCGATGCCGGGACCGCGCGCAACCAGGTTGCCTGTACCCTCCACATTTGTTTCGAGCAAAAGACGCAACAGATCAATGTGGCTGGGATGATCCCCGGTCAACGGTAAGCGAGCGGGCGCAACCATCAAATCTCCCGGTTGCACTTCATCGCCGCGTTTGAGAATGGGAACGCCGTCCGGCCCGACCACAAAGACACTATGCTCGCCGGTCACCCGCACTCGCCTTCCATAGACAGTTTCGATTTCATACAACGGGTCAATGTGGTCGTGACGGATCACCGACTTGATAGGGCGGAAGCCAGTCTTGCCTGTTGACGGGTTGAACGATAGCACTTGATAGGCAGATGGGTTTTCCTTCTTTTCCATTAAGCCATCAATAAAGGTTCCCACTCGCGCCGCATGAATGTCGCCTTGCGGGTCTTTGACGAAAGTTAATTCATCCCCATCCACGCTCATAATGATGACCCGCCCGTAGCGCAGGCCTTCCAGGTCGAAGGATTCGCCGATGCCGGTGCCAAGCGCCGAGATAAGCGCCTTGACTTCATTGTTGCCCAGAATCTTGTCCAGCCGGGCGCGCTCGGTGTTGAGGATCTTGCCGCGCAGGGGCAGGATGGCCTGGAAGTGCCGGTCGCGGCCTTGTTTGGCCGAGCCGCCGGCCGAGTCGCCCTCGACGATGTACAGTTCGGTCTTGGACGAATCGCGCTCCGAGCAATCCGCCAGTTTGCCCGGCAGCGTGAGCGACTCGAGCGCCGACTTGCGGATGACCAGGTCGCGCGCCTTGCGGGCCGCGTCGCGCGCGCGCGCAGAGGTGAGACATTTCTGCACGATGGACTTGGCCGCCTGCGGGGTCTCTTCCAGGAAGGTGTTGAAGGCCTCTACCACCACTTGCTGCACGTAAGTCTGCACTTCGGCGTTCATCAACTTGACCTTGGTTTGCGACTCGAATTGCGGGTCTGGGTGTTTGACCGAGACGATGGCCGTCAGCCCCTCGCGCGTATCGTCTCCGGAGAAGTTCGGGTCGGCGTCCTTGAGCAGGCCGTTCTTGCGCGCAAAATCGTTGATCACGCGCGTCAGGGCGCTGCGCAGCCCGGTCAGGTGCGTGCCGCCGTCTACCGTGTTGATGGTGTTGGCAAACGAATAGACCGACTCGGTGTACGCATCCGTGTATTGGATGGCAGCCTCGATGCCGATGCCCTCGATCTCCTTCTCGACATAGACCGCCGTGTGCAGGGTCTCGCGGTTGCGATTCAAATAGCGGACGAAGGAAGTGATCCCGCCTTCGAAGTAGAACGTCATCTCACGCTGGCTGCGCTCGTCGCGGAAATGGATGGTGACCCCGCGCGTGACGAAAGCCATCTCCCGCAGACGCTGGGTCAGCGTATCGAATTTGTAGTCGATATCATCCTTGAAGATCTGCGGATCGAACTTGAACGTGGTCTTGGTGCCGCTTTCCCCGGCTTTCGTCTTGCCGATGACCTTGACCGCCTCCTGCGGGTGGCCGCGCTCGAAGCGCTGGAAATGTACCTGCCCCTCGCGCCGCACTTCCACCTCGCACCATTCGGAAAGCGCATTCACCGCACTCACGCCCACGCCATGCAGGCCGCCAGAGACCTTATACCCGCCGCCGCCGAACTTGCCGCCTGCGTGCAGGGTGGTCATGACCACTTCCAGGGCCGACTTCTTCATCTGCGGATGGATTCCCACCGGGATGCCGCGCCCGTTATCCTCTACCGTGACGCTGCTATCGGGGTGGATGATGATCTCGATGCGCGTGCAGGCCCCGGCCAGCGCCTCGTCAATCGAATTGTCTACGACCTCGTAAACCAGGTGGTGCAGGGCTTTGATGTCCGTGCCGCCCACGTACATACCCGGGCGGCGGCGGACAGCCTCCAGGCCTTCCAAGACCTGGATGTTCTCTGCTTCATAACTTGTATTCGGTTGAACCACAAAAACCTCCAAAGGGACGCTATGCCGATTGCGGCGGCGTATTCGCTTTCATTTTGGCAAAAACAGTTTGCAGCCAGACCTGCATGTCACGGTAAAAGATGAAACTGGCTGCCAACAAGGATGTCGTGATAAAGGCGTGACCAGCGATCCCGACCAGCGCCATCCACGAATTGGACGAGGGGATATTCCACAGGTAATTCAACCCGTAAGCGATCAAGAAGACGCTCAGGACGAACAGGCTGCTGGTAGGCAGCGTAAAGCGCGCCATGCGCAGGCTGGTATAGATCGAAATGAACGCATTTTCCTGGCGCATGAAAATGCCGTGCGGGGCAAAGAAAACAGGCACAACCAGCCACATGGATAGGATTCCTATGATCAAGAGCATTCCCTGCGCGAGCAATGGGCTGGCGAGCACCACCAGCGCCAGCGCCAAAAATACCGGTATCCCGATCATGAGCACCAGGAAGATCCATAACAAGGAAAACAAAATGGTCTGCGCCACAGAATAGCCAAACCGGGGCGGCGCTGGTTTGGACGGGTCGGCCACCACCAGAGATACCCAACGGAAGAAAAGGCCCCCACTGATCCAACCTGCCAATGTAAGGAAAGCCATCCAACCTAACAGGGCGAGAGGGTCGTCCACCTGGATGACAGGGACTGCGCCCAGGGGCGTGTCCCCGGGCATCCTGCCGCTCATCAGGCTGAATATGCCAATCGGGAAGGTCCGCAACATGCCCATCAAGTTGAATCTTTGCACTTCGATCGACATGGCAGCGTACGCTTCTTGGACGCGCAATACATCGGCAGATGGCAAGCCGCTCAACACAGAGTACCTGGACATCTCATCGAGGAGCGGCTTGAAGAGATGGTCGATGCGCAAATGCGGGCCTAACCATAGCCAAAGGTCGAGCGCCAGCGGCAGCAAAATGACCAGGATGTTGGATGCGATCACGTCGAAGCCGGCCCTCAGGGAGCCGACTATGCCGGGCGGCGGGGGAAGCGTTTGGAGTTGCTCTGTTTCCATAACCGATTGATTTTACCATACTCGCATAACGGCACTGGAAATCTGTTCTATAAATGCAGTAATTCTCAATATGGCTTTGCAGGATTGCCAAATCCAGCAAAAACGGCTTCGGATTTGTCAATCCGAGCCAGCCAGGGGGATCGGATGTTGCGACCGGGCGTCGGGTGTATACTTGGATCAGGTGAAAACGATGGATTTCCTTCCCTCCCGAACCTTTGCCCTCGAACTGGACGCATGCGACGAACTGGCCTCCTTCCGCGACGCCTTCGTCATCCGTGATCCCGACATGCTGTACATGGACGGTAACTCGCTTGGACGCCTCCCAAAAGCCGCAGTAGAGCGCGTGCGCGTTGTGGTCGAAGAAGAATGGGGGCGCGACCTGATCCGCAGTTGGAACAGCGCTGGCTGGTGGCAGGCGCCCGTCCGCGTCGGCGAAAAGATCGCCCGCCTGGTGGGCGCCGCGCCGGGGCAGGTCATCGTCACCGATTCGGTCTCGGTTGACCTGTTCAAATTGTCTATGGCCGCGCTCGGCTTACGTCCTGGCAGGCAGCGCATCGTCACCGATGCCTTCAACTTCCCCTCTGATCTGTACATCTTGCAAGGCGTTGCCCAACTGCTCGGCGCGGAGTATGAGATCATCCGCGTCGGGTCGCGCGACGGCGGCCTGACGCCCGACCTCGACCAACTTGCGCAGGCCATCAGCGACGAGACCGCGCTGGTCACGCTTTCGCACGTGTTGTTCAAGAGCAGTTACCTCTACGACATGAAACAGGTCACCGATATGGCGCACCGCAAAGGAGCGCTCGTCCTGTGGGACCTGTCGCATTCTGCCGGCGCTGTACCGATCGAACTGGACGCCTGCAGTGTAGACTTTGCGGTTGGTTGCACCTACAAATATCTCAACGGCGGCCCAGGCGCGCCCGCGTTCCTGTACGCCAGCCAGGGATTGCCGGAACAGACGCGCTCTCCCATTTGGGGTTGGTGGGGGCAAAAGGAGCCGTTCGCTTTCGACCTCGACTACACGCCTGCCGCCGGCGTGAACCGCTTCCTGGTTGGCAGCCAGCCGATGATCTCCATGCTCACCCTCGAGACTGCGCTCGATCCTCTCTTGGAAGCGGGACTGGAGCGCGTGCGCAGGAAATCCATCCTGCTGACGGAGTACCTGACCTACCTGACCGACGCGATCCTTGCCCCGCTCGGATTCACGCTCGGTTCTCCCCGCGACGTGGAGCGGCGCGGCTCCCACATGAGCATCCGCCACCCCGAAGGATACCGCATCAACCGCGCCCTGATCGAGGAGATGAACGTCATCCCCGACTTCCGCGCCCCCGACAACCTGCGCCTGGGGCTGTCGCCTCTGTACACCTCCTTTGCCGAGGTGTGGGATACAGTGGACCGCATCCGCCAGGTGATGTTGGAAGGGCGGTACGAAAAGTACCCGCAAGAGCGCCTGGCTGTCACCTGACGTTGTCCCCTGGGACACGCAGGCCTGCCAGGCTTCGAAAGCGAAAGGCGAACGATGCCAAAAGTAACCGACTTGATTGACATCGAAGCGCCGTGCGAGGAAGTATTCGCTATCATCGTAGACAGCCCGCGGCGTATGCAGCTCAGTCCCTTCTGGGGGGCAAGTGACCTGCTGGGAGTGTCGCCAGATTTCCCTGAAACCGGGAGCAAGTACCGGGTCCGGCTTTCGACCGGCGTGCCAATCGTCTTGGGGCAGGAAGCGCAAAATGTCACCCGCGGCGCCCTGGCAGGATTGGTCCAGGTGTTGTTCAAATTGAACCAGGCTGACTTGAAGCAGAAGAAGCAGCCTGGTTCGAGGTTGCAGCAAGAGGGTGTTGGAAACAGCGCGCGAACTGTAGGTTCGGTTGTGCAGGAGTATCGTGTCGCGGTGTACGATCCGCCGCATCAGTTTAGTTATGTCCTTGAGGCAGAGCGCGAAACGGCCATTACCTGGCGTTTGCAAAGCATCCCGTTTGGCAGCCGGGTCAGTTACGAAGAGCAGTTTTGCGATGAAGTCGTATGCAGCAACGATTTCATCCCTGCCTTACGCCAGGTGATCCGCGAGTGGTTATCTAACCTCAAGCGTTACAGCGAGTTGCGCGGCAGTCGGGGGCGCCTGTTCGTCAAATGGTTTTTGGACCATGTTTACTTGAGGCTGCGCCCCGACCAACGTCGCGTTGTATTGGTGATGGTATTCATGCAGGCAGTGGGATTGATCGCCTTCGCTTTGGCGCTTCTGGGCTGGGGGATTACAAATCTGCTTGTCAGGCTCTATTCTTTAGGTTCGTAACAACAACGAAAACCGGTGTCCTCGCTGCGGTGCATGGGAGCGGCCCAGCCCCGGTAGGCGCAGCGCGCCTGGAATTTCGATTCGCGCCACGACCCTCCGCGGATGACCGATTTGCCGGTCGAGGCTTCCGCCGATTCGATCAGCGAGGTGGTACCAGTTCCCCAAATCTTTGGCATCAAATCGCTCTCTTGCAGACTGTAAACATACTCTTCGCGGCCATCGGCAGGATCGTAGGGATATGGCCCAAACAGCGAAGAACACCATTCCTGCACATTCCCGCCCATATCAGCGATGCCATACGGGCTGTCGCCCTGGGGAGAAAACTGGTCTACAGGGGTTGCGCCGTTTTGTTTTCCTTCCCTGGTATTACAGAGGCCTTCTTTCCACTCGTTCCCCCACGGGAACAGGCGTACTTCGGGCCCGCGCGCGGCCTTTTCCCATTCGGGTTCGGTCGGCAGGCGCACCGGCAGGCCGGTCACTTGCCCGGCCCAGGCGCAAAATGCCAGCGCGTCTTGCAGCGCAACGCCAACGACCGGGTGATTGGCTTTGTCGGCCGGGTAGACGCCATCCTTCCAGAACAGGGGAGCGCGATAACCGGTCGCCTGCATGAATTGATGGTATTGCGCATTCGTAACCGGATATTTCATGATGAAGTAGTCACTTACATGCAATACCTGGGCCGGCATCTCGTCATCGTGCGCCTCGATATCAAGGGAGCGCTTGCTACCCATTGTGAAATTGGAAGCGGGGATTTTTACAAAATTCAATTGAAGTTCAGCCATGGAATTCTCCTTCGTGATGTGTTGGTTCAGGTCGCTGGGCCGTGTCATTCTGCAACTGGCATACTGGTCAGTTGATGATTGGCAGCGACGCGAATTAACTCGACTGTATTTTGAACGCCCAATTTGGTCATAAGGTTGGTTCGATGCACAGACACAGTTTTGGGACTGATGCCGAGCGAGAGGGCGATTTCTTTATTGCTTTTGCCGGTTACAAGTAGTTGTAGCACTTCGCGTTCTCGCGTAGTCAAATGGTTTTCTTCCTCTTTATAGAGTTGGGCGGCCTGGGAATATTCCTGTAATACTTCTTTGGCAACGTTATTCGCCAGGAATGCTCCCTGCTCGTAAACCTGTCTTACCGCATTCAACAGTTCACGCCTGCCGGAGCGTTTGAGCACATAGCCGGAAGCGCCGGCCTGCAATGCGGGTGAAATGTACTCCCGGTTATCATGTTGTGTCAGGATGAGGATCTTGACCTGGGGGTATTTTTCCTTGATGACTCGCGTTGCTTCCAGGCCGTTCGTCTTGGGCATGGAAATGTCCATGAGCACGATGTCTGGCAGCAACTTGCCAGCGTATTCGATCGCTTCTGCGCCGTCGCTTGCTTCACCGATGACAATGATATCTTCCTGGCTTTCCAGCAAGGAACGAATGCCGTCACGCAGGATGGCGTGATCGTCGACGACAAGCACCCTAATCATAGGCAACGATCCTTTCTTTGATTTCGATGGGGATGTGGATATAGACCTGCGTCCCATTGCCGGGAACCGAGTTGATCTCCAGGTCCCCGCCCAGCAACTCGACCCGCTCCTGCATACCCAGCAAGCCCAGTCCGCGCGTGTTATCAGATGACTGGAGGTCTTTGCTGTCGATACTTTTGATGGTTTCGACGTTCAGTTCCGTCAGGTCGAAGCCGATCCCATCGTCTGTTATGCTTATTATGGCAATATCGTCTTCTATGTCCAGGTTGATTTCTACATTGCGCGCAGCGGAATGTCGAGCAATGTTGTTGATGGCCTCCTGCAGGACCCGGTACAGTGTTGTTTCGATTTCCGGTGAAAGCCGTTGATATGGTTCGCTGTCGAAATAATCGGAATCAACGGAAGTTATCACGCTTACCCGTATCCCTTTTGGCTCCAGGCGGGTCTCGGCCATCCAGCGCACGGCCGGGATCAATCCCAATTGGTCGAGTATCGAGGGGCGCAGGTCGAATATCAGTTCATGTACATTGTCCAGCGTATGCCGGCTCAGGTCGCAGATGCTCTGCAGGCGTTTTTTGATTGCCGGCGGGTGTTTCAGTTCCAATTCATCCTCGGCTTCATACAGCAACGCAGTCAACGATTGGCTGACTTCATCATGTAACTCGCGCGCAATGCGCTTCCGTTCGTCTTCCTGGGCGGCCAGGGATTTTTTGAATAGTTTCCTGCGGATTTGTTCCTTTTGCTGTACTTCACCGTATAAGCGAGCATTTTCGACGGCTATGGCAATCTGGTTGCCAATGGCCGTGAGCAGGCTTTGTTCCTCTTCACAGAATTCACTGGGATGATGGGTGCCGACGCACATACTTCCCAGCGCCCATCCTTTGTTCATCAGCGGCACGTGCATCAGGGAAGCGATCTTTTCTTGCTGGAGTGACTTTGCGCCGCGTCCGCGATGTTGGGACAGATCAGGCACGACAACGGCCCTGCCAAGTTCCATAACGCCGCCGCACGAACCGTCCAACAGTCCCACTTGATTGGCCAGGCGCGCTGCTTTCTCGGACAGGCCGCGGTATGCCATCAGTTTGAGATGGCCCTGGGTTGTATCTTGGAGGAATATCGCCACCACATCAATGCCGCTTAGTTGCAACACTTCATCCAGGGCGCGGTTCAGGATATCCTCCAGGTTTAGGGATTGGTTGACGGTCAGCGCAACCGCGTTCAAGATGGCAAGTTGTTGGGTGCGAGCCTGTACGCGGGCATCCAGTTCGCGGTTCCAGGATTGGATTTCCTTCATGGATTGCTGCAACCGGTTGCACATCGTAAGGAAACTGTTTGCCAGGATGCCAATTTCATCCCGTCGCTGGACAGATTTCTTTGCCAGCGCATTTGCCAGGGTGCACTCCACCGATTCCAAATCCGAAGGGTCATGCAGGGCATTGCTGATCCTGCATGTAGCGTCGGTAAGCGCCTGAACGGGCAAAATCACACTTCGTGTAGTAATGAAAACAAGCACCAATGCACCCAGGATCGCCAGGAAACCAAACACGATGGTTTGCAAGCCCAACCTGCGTACCGGCGCGAACAATTCTTGCGAGTCATGCCACAAGATCACCCCCCAGGGCGCTTGTGAGAGGGGGGCAAAGGCAATGATGTTGCCGGTATCTGTGTTTTCATTGCTCGTACAGCCCAGGCAGGCCTCGAACATCGGTATTTCTTCGACGAATAGTTGTTGGGTGATCTTATCTATCGTCTCTTTCGAGAGCATTCGCTGGGGCCGTGTGCTGGCGAGTACTTGTCCCTTGCCATCCAAGATCTGTAAAATCCCGGCGTGTTCCAGGTCCAACGTGCCGCTTGACATAAAGATATCGGGGTTGGAAAGGTCTATCACGGCAGCCAGGACGCCCGGCGCGCTATGCTGATGGGCAATTGGGACGGCTACAATCGCGTAAGGGCGCGGCATCCCATCAATGGATATGCTGCGTGGCTTTCCAAGCGCCATGTTTTGTATCACCGGAACATCTTCCCATCGTATGCCCGGCGATACGGCAGTTGCCGCAACCATGCTGCCCTTGGAATCGAACACATACACGCCTTGAATGGATTGGAAGTCTCGTTCGAAAATCGCGCCCCATTCTTGCAGGTCGGCTTGGGGATCATCCAGGCTGATCTTCGGAGAAAGGATGGTGAGCATACCTGCAACATGACTGAGACTGGCGTCCAGATTTTCTGCAAGCATACGTGCGCGCAGCACATGCTCGCTCAACTGTTGCTGCGTCGCCTGGCGGACAGTGGAAATGGCAATGAACGCAAAAATCCCGATCAACCCGATCAGGCCAACAGTGACCATGGCCGACATCTTGCTCCGCAAGCCTACATCGAACCACCTACGCGCCAAGATGCGTTCGATCCATCGTTGGAAGAAGCGATCCCATTTCATACGCAGTGCTTCGAATAGTCTCATCTCATTGCTCGCCTTCATTCTTCGCGCCTGTCACTGCCGATGGCGGCGGCCAGGCGCAATAGCGGGCGCGTTTGCAATACTTACAAATACCGTCTTCTTCGAGATTCTCATAAACGCCTTCGAATTCTCCCATGGCTTCATACCATTCATACGTCCGGCCAATTGTAATTCTTAACGGTGTTTGCGGCATGTCGAAAGTCGAACGCGCCTTGGTCGTTTCATAATAAAAGAACTGCGATTCCAGCCGTAACCGGTCGCCGGTCAATGGCACTGGCCCAGTGGTTTGCGGCTGCAACATATCGGTCAACCCGGCAACAAATGATACTTGCCAACGCGGCATGGCCTTCAACTTCATCCCGCAGCCGACCACATCCGCGATCGTCTGGTAAAGTTGCAAATGCGACATATTCTCGCCGCCGAGGATATATCGCTCCCCTACACGTCCCTTAATCGCCGCTTCGATCGTCCCTTGCGCCGCGTCACAGATCGGCACAACGTTGATCCCGCCCGGCGGGATGAGCGGCGGTACGCAATGCCTGGCAACCTCAACCACCATGCCGCTCGACACCTTGCGCACATCGCGCGGCCCGATCACCGTAGTCGGATTGACGATTACAACCGGCAGGCCTTTCTTGATGTACTCGTAAGCAATTTCCTCGGCCTGGTACTTGCTGTGTCCATAGACGAACCGTTCTGGCTTGACGTTGAACGTAAACGTCTCATCCACCAGCACGTCTGGATGGATGCCCATCGCCGCCGTCGAACTGATGTGGACAACGCGCTCGATCTTGGATTTCAGGGCTGCTTCCATTACATTGCGCGTCCCCTCCACGTTGACCTGGTACATGCGTTCCACGCCTTGCTTCCAATAATCCACGACCCCTGCGGTGTGAAAGACGACATCGATGCCTTGCATGGCAGGCGGCAAGGTTTCGGGCCTCAGCACATCGCCGATGACGAACTCGAAAGGCCCGCCTTCCAGCAACTCGCGCGATGCGCCAGACCGTTCCAGAATGCGCACATCCCAGTGGCGTTCGACCAGCCGCAAGGCGACGTTCGAGCCAATGAAACCTGTGCCACCGGTGACCAATGCGCGCGCCATATTTGGAATTGCCTCACTTCCAGGCCAGGCCTAAATCTGAAAATTCTATCTCGGGCTTGAACCATTCCAACGTGAAATGCAGGCTGACCACCTCGCCAACAATAATGATTGCGGGAGGCTTTATGGCAGCAGATTTTTCGAGAATATCCCCCAGCGTCCCTGCTACAACCTTTTGCCCTGGTAATGTCCCTTGCTCGATCAGTGCGATGGGAAACCCCGGGGGACGACCCGCTTCCAAAAGCGATTTGACGATGATTGGCAGGCTATGCACCCCCATCAAGAATACGAGTGTATCTACACCCTGGGCAAGCGCCTGCCAGTTCAGATCCAGCGGCTTGGAACCTGCGCAATGGCCCGTGATAAAAGCCACGCTACATGCTATGCCTCGATGTGTGACCGGGATGCCCGCATAAGCGGGGACCGCAACTGCGCTGGTCACACCCGGCACCACCTCGAAGGGGATGCCCGCCTCGATCAGCGCTTGCGCTTCCTCCCCGCCGCGCCCAAACACAAACGGGTCGCCGCCCTTCAGCCGCGCAACGACTTTACCTTCGAGCGCTTTTTCTACCAGGATGGCGTTGATGTTACCCTGAGGGATGGGGTGGTGGTCAGGCTGCTTGCCTACATCGACCAATTCTGCCTGGGGCGCATACGCCAGCAGTTGGGGGTTGGCGAGCCGGTCATGGACCACCACATCGGCCCTGCGCAGGTATTCCAGCCCGCGCACGGTCAAAAGCCCCGGGTCGCCGGGCCCTGCGCCAATCAGGTAGACGATCCCGCTGGAAGAGGTATCAGTGTTGCTGGTATAGTTGTTCTCTCGCATAGGTTATCGCGGCAGCCTTCCCTTGACTTTGTATGACATGCAGAATATCCGAATCAACGATGCGTAAAGCCGCTTGCAGGCGGGCCTGACCGGCAGGAAAACCGGCAATGAGTTCCGGGCGCAACTCGGCCAGCAGTTCGGTCAGGACGCCATATTCCTGGCCGACCAAACCTTCGATCCGTTCGCGCAGCCTGCGCGCCAGCGCCGGGCTGCCCCCGCCCGTAGAGATTGCGATGCTCATCTCGCCTCGTTGCAGCATGGCCGGCAAAATGAAAGTGCTGTGTTGAGGGTCATCCACCACATTGACCAGGCAGCCGCGCTTCACAGCCTCGGCCCATACTGCCTGGTTGACAGTTGGGTCGTCGGTTGCGGCAATCGCCAGGAATGCGCCTTCCAGGTCGCCGTTTTGGTAAGGGCGCTGGACAAATGTAACCGCGCCCATGTCGTTCATTGCTTGCAGTTCAGGGCTGCACATTGGACTGATGATCTTTACCTGCGCGTCTGCGGCCAATAAGCCTTCGACTTTTCGGGCAGCCACATTGCCCCCTCCAACCACAACACTCTGTTTGTCGTGCAGCCCGATCAAGCATATCGTGTAAGTTTTCACCAAGTTTTTTTATCACATCGGAATTTGACTGTCAAATGATGGAAGTCACTGATTTATGTCTACAATTTTCCTCTGATTTACACACAATTTCCTGTAAAATTCACAGTGTATTAGGAATTTCTTATGCGCTTTCACGGTTTTTTAATCGAATCCTTATAAAGATTGGGTGTCCACTTGGGAATTCTTTCCCTATACTGGAAAAAATATGCAGAAGTGCCGTACCGGTTTGGTTGGGCAGCAATAGCCTTGAAAACCATTACACAGGCGCATATCGCTTTCACCCCGGCATTGGTCTTCCCCAAGCGCAGTAGGGTAAAATACCGGGGATTAACTGTTCCCTCGAACGGCGTAAGCAATCTTTGGCTTGCCCACCTGCGCCTGACTGGCCGTAGAATGACCGCAGAAAAAGTTGTGATGAAACTCATTTTCGCCACCCGTCCTTCAGCCCTTGCCCGCTGGCAGACCCAATGGGTCATGGATGCTTTGCAGGCTATCCATCCCGGCCTGGCCTGTGAGGCGAAGATCGTTGCTACACAAGGCGACAAGATCCTCGACAAGCCCCTGCCTGAGATCGGCGGCAAGGGCTTGTTCACGCAAGAACTGGAATGTGATTTACTTTCCAACGTTGCCCACTGCGCGGTCCATTCTCTCAAAGATCTGCCTGTTGAAAATGTGAACGGCTTGGCTGTGGGATGTATCCCCGCGCGCGCGGAAGTGAGGGACGCCCTCATTTCTAAAAATGGATATACCCTCCAGACCTTACCTCCCGCTTCGGTCATCGGGACCTCGAGCCTGCGCCGCGCTGCCCAGGTCTTGTCTGTCCGCCCGGACGTGACCACCGCCTCCCTGCGCGGCAATGTGGACACCCGCCTGCGCAAGGCGCTCGAGGGACAGTACGACGCCATCATCCTGGCTGGCGCCGGCCTGCTGCGCCTGGGGCTGGAAGCGCACGTCACCCAATGGCTGCCGCTGGAGGTGATGCTACCCGCTCCCGGGCAGGGCGCGCTGGCCGTCCAATGCTGCGCCGATGATGAGGAGACGCTCTCGCTGCTCTCTGCCCTCGACCATGCCCCGACGCGCGCGGCAGTCACTGCCGAGCGCCAGTTCCTGCTCGAGCTGGGAGGCGGATGCGCTGTGCCGGTAGCGGCTTACGCTTCAGTGTCCAGTGGCCAGCCTGTCCTGAGCGAAGGTGAAGGATCGCCGGTTATCAGCCTGACAGGTATGGTGGCTTCGGTAGATGGGAAGAGTTTCATCAAAGTAACTGGCAAGGGTTCTGATCCACTTGAACTTGGTAAAAAACTGGCGCAACAAGCAATCTTGCAAGGCGCCGATGAAATCTTGCAACTGATTACTGAACACTGATTACCGATTACTGATTACTATGAAAGTTCTCATCACCCGCCCCCGCCTCCAGGCCGATTCGTTCGCCGCCGCCCTCGAAGGCGCCGGTTTCGAGCCGATTTTCTTTCCTGTTATCGAAATCTGCCCGTTCGAGGAGAACGTGGCGTTGGAGCGCGCCATCGAAAAATTGGATTGTTACGATTGGATCGTGTTCACGTCGGTGAATGGGGTGGAGGTGTTTTTTGACAGAGCAGGCTACCCATCTTCCTTGGGGAGACCCCCTGACGGGGGCAGGTGGGACAGGGGTGTGGGCGTAAAGATGGCCGCCATTGGCCCCAAGACCGCCGCCGCCCTCCAGGCGCGCGGCGTCACGCCTGATTTCATCCCTGATGAATATGTGGCCGAGGCCATCCTGCCGGGGTTGGGCGATCTGCGCGGACGCTGGGTGCTGCTGCCGCGCGCCGAACTGGCCCGCAAGGCCCTGCCAGAAGCGATTGTAGAAGCGGGCGGTGTGGCGCACGAGATCGCCGTGTATCGCACCGTCCCGGCAGAACCCGCCGAGGAGGGGCTGGCAGCCCTGAGGTCCGGGGTAGATGCGGTCACGTTCGCCAGTCCGTCCAGTGTGCAAAATTTTGTCGAACTCGCCTGCCAGGCGGGACTCGATCCGCTGCGTCTGCCAGGAGGGCCGAAAATCGCTTGTATTGGTCCCATCACGCAACAGGCCGCCGAAGAAGCCGGATTTACAAGTGTGCTTGTGGCGGAAGAATATACAACCGAAGGATTGGTTGATTTACTGCGTAAAGCAAATTTACACCCGGAGGAATGATGACTACCCTTGAATTCGACGCTCGTCAATCGCTATTGGTGAACCGTGAGGTCTCCCACAGGGGACAAGTTGTACGACCGCGCCGCCTGCGCCAGAACGAAGCCCTGCGCTCGCTGGTGCGCGAGACCGAAGTGAACCCCCGCGATTTCATTTACCCGTTGTTTGTTCGTCATGGGCAGGGACGCACCCCGATCAAGTCCATGCCGGGCATTGCGCAATTATCGGTGGACGAGGCCGTGAAAGAGGCCGAGACGGCTGCCAGTTTGAATATCCCAGGCGTGGTGCTGTTCGGCATCCCGGCCGAGAAGGACCCGGTTGGGCTGGAAAATTTCGACCCGGATGGGATCGTCCAGCAGGCCATCCGCGCCATCAAAAAGGAAGTCCCCGAATTGCTGGTGGTGACGGACATCTGCCTGTGCGAGTACACCGATCACGGCCATTGCGGGATTTTGAACGGCAGGGGCGAGTCTCAGACTCGCCCCTACAATCCATCTCTGCCCGAAGGCTACGTGCTCAACGACCCGACCCTGGAAGTGCTTGGCCGGGTGGCGGTGTCGCACGCCGAATGCGGCGCGGACATTGTCGCTCCTTCCGGTATGATGGACGGCATGGTAGCCGCCATCCGCAAGGCGCTGGACGAGACCGGTTTCGAGAACGTGCCGATCCTGTCGTATGCGGTCAAGTATGCTTCCTCATTCTACGGCCCGTTCCGCGAGGCGGCCGAGGGAGCGCCCAAGTTCGGCGACCGCAAATCGCACCAGATGGACCCGGCCAACGCCCGCGAGGCGCTGCGCGAAGCGGCCCTCGACGTGGAGGAAGGCGCCGATATGCTGATGGTCAAGCCGGCCTTGCCCTACCTGGATGTGCTGCGCACGGTCAAGAACGCCTTCCCCGAACTGCCCCTGGCGGCCTACAACGTCAGCGGCGAGTATGCGATGGTGAAGGCGGCTGCGCAGAACGGCTGGATCGACGAAGCGCGGGTTGCGCTCGAAGTCCTGACTTCCATCAAACGCGCTGGCGCGGATTTCATCATCACTTACCATGCGCTGGATGCGGCCAGGTGGCTGGGACAATGACCCTTTTATCGGAGCGCGCCGCCGCCGAACGGCAATACCAGGACGCTCGCATGGTCCACGCCGATTTCGACCAGGCGCCCTTTACCATCGCCTGGGAAGTGACC
The DNA here is from genome assembly GCA_049323115.1 of Chloroflexota bacterium. Lineage (GTDB taxonomy): Bacteria > Chloroflexota > Anaerolineae > Anaerolineales > Villigracilaceae > JAABUE01. Next base: position 6,589 of record JBMOMP010000106.1, on the reverse strand, counting down.
CGCGCCTGCGCCTATGCCTGCGTCCATTGCCGCGCGGACGCCCAGCCCCAGCGCGATCCGCGCGAATTGTCCACCCAGGAAGCCTTCGCGCTGATCGACCGCCTGGCGGCCTTTGGCAATCACCCGATCCTGATCTTCACCGGCGGCGATCCGATGATGCGCCGCGACTTGACCGACCTGATCGCCTACGCCGCCCAAAAAGGATTGCGCTGCTCGCTGACGCCCACCGCCACCGCCTTGCCGACCAGGGAACGCCTGGCGCAGGTGCGGGAGGCGGGCATCCGCCGGGTGGCGCTCTCGCTGGACGCGCCCAGGCCTGAGGTCCACGATGCGTTTCGCAAAGTCCCCGGTTCCTGGCAGCGCACGATGGATATCCTGCATCGCGCCCATGATGTCGGTTTGAGCGTCCAGGTCAATACCACTGTTGCCAACCATAACGTGGACATCCTGCCTGAAATGGTGCCGTTCATCCAGGAGGTTGGCGCAGTGCAGTGGTCGGTCTTCTTCCTCGTGCCAACCGGGCGGGCGATGCTCGCGCAGATGATCTCCGCCGAACAGCACGAACAGGTCTTCCACTGGTTGTACGAACTTTCGCAGACCGCGCCCTTCGACATCAAAGGCACGGCTGCCCCGATGTATCGCCGTGTGGCTATCGAACGCAAGAAGGCCGAAGCGAACGGCGGAGCGGTCACCTTCCAGGGCGCGGGCTTCCAATACGCCGACGGCCTGCACCGTCCCACCCGGGGCGTCAACGACGGCAACGGCTTCCTGTTCATCTCGCACATCGGCGAGATCCAACCCAGCGGATTCCTGCCCATCACAGCCGGCCTGGTGCGCGAAGATGACGTGGTGGACGTGTACCGCAACCACCCGCTGTTCAAGACCCTGCGCGATCCTTCCAAACTGAAAGGCGCCTGCGGCGCGTGCGAATACCGCGAGGTGTGCGGTGGCCAGCGCGGCCGCGCCTACGGCGTCACCGGCGATTACATGGAGAGCGATCCGGCGTGCGTGCTGGTGGCAAAAAAATAAGAGCGCTGTTGCGCTCCTATTTGATGGACTTGATACCCAGGTCTTTACAAATCTTTTTTGCTAACTGGTCGACGATTTCGTTGTGTCGAGGTATCGTGGACGTTTTGTTCGTCTCTGGATTGTAGTAAACACTGTGACAGCTTCCCTCTCGTAGGAAGCGGCAGCCATTTCTCTCCAAATAACGGATGAACTCTCGCCGCTTCATGGCTAAACCGTCAATGGTTCACGGATGATCTCATGTCCTTCGATTTGCTGTAACAATAATTCACGGTTGGCCTCGATGATCAACTGCACGGCTTCACGAAGGTTCTCACGGACTTCATCAATCGTTTTTCCCTGTGTATTTGCTCCTGGAAGTTCTTCCACGTAACCGAGCCACCAATCGCCGACTTTTTCGAATACCGCTGTAAGTTTCATGACAGCCTCCGCAATCGAATTATAGCATAGCCAGCAAATGACCCAACCTTTCAATTCTCGTTTCCTTTCCGCTTGCCGCCGCCTGCCCACCGACGCCACCCCGGTCTGGTTCATGCGCCAGGCCGGACGCTACATGGCCGCCTACCGCGCCATCCGCAAGAAATACAGCCTGCTGGAGATCGTCCAACAGCCCGAACTGGCCGCCGAGGTCACCCTCCAGCCGGTGCGCGCCTTTGGCGTGGACGCCGCCATCCTGTTCGCCGACATCCTGCTCCCGCTCCAGCCGATGGGCGTGGACTTCGAATTCACCAAAGGCGAAGGCCCCCTCATCCACCGCCCGCTGCGCACGCAGGCCGATGTGGACGCGCTGCGCCCGCTTCATCCTGACGAGACGCTTGCTCCCGTTATGGACGCCATCCGCCTGCTGCGGGCCGAACTCGGCGGCACCCCGCTGATCGGCTTCTCCGGCGCGCCGTTCACGGTGGCTTCCTACATGATCGAAGGCCGGTCGTCCCGCGACTACAAGACCACCAAACTGCTGATGTACGCCGCTCCCAAAACCTGGCATGACCTGATGGACAAACTGTCGGCGGCGCTGGCGGAATACGTCACGGCCCAGGTGCGCGCCGGGGCGCAGGCCGTCCAACTGTTCGACTCATGGGTCGGCGCGCTCAACCCGATGGACTACGAGACCTTCGTGCTGCCCTATTCCAAGCGAGTGCTGGACGCGGCGCAGGCGGCCGGCGTCCCGGTCATCCACTTCGGCACGGGGACGGCCACCCTGCTGCCGCTCATGCGCCGGGCCGGGGGAGACGTGATCGGCCTGGATTGGCGCATCCCCCTCGATGACGGCTGGCAGGCCATCGGTCATGATCGAGCCGTGCAGGGCAACCTCGACCCGGTGGCCTTGTTCGCTCCCATCCCCGAACTGAAAAAACGCATCCACGATGTCCTGCGCCGCGCGGGGGGGCGACCCGGCCACATCTTCAACGTCGGCCACGGCATCCTGCAGCACACGCCGGAGGGGCATGTGAAGGCGGCGGTGGAAATCGTGCACGAGTGGAACGCCCAGGCATGAAACTCGCCGTCATCGGCGGCGGCATTGCCGGGCTTTCCGCCGCATATTACGCATTGCGCAGTAAGAAATACGAAGAAATTACCATTCTCGAATCTTCCTCCCGCTGGGGCGGCAAGATCGTCACCGAGCGCGTCCCCTTCGACGGCGGGCAATTCATCATCGAAGGCGGCCCGGATACCTTCCTGGCGGCCAAACCCTGGGGCGTGGCGCTTTGCCAGGAACTCGGCCTGGCTGATCGCCTGCATGGCACCAACCCGCGCCAAAAGAACACCTACGTCCTGCACAAAAATCAACTCCAGCCCCTGCCCGACGGCCTGGCGTTGATGATTCCCACGGACATTCCCTCCATCCTGAAATCGCAACTTGTCTCCTGGCCCGGCAAACTCCGCATGGGACTGGATTTCCTGCTCCCGGCCCACAACGGACACCACGACGAAAGCCTGGGCGGCTTCGTCTCCCGCCGCCTGGGGCGTGAAGCCTACGAGGCGCTGATCGAGCCGCTCATGTCCGGCATCTACGCTGGCGACGGCGACCAACTTTCGCTCCAGTCCACCTTCCCCTACCTGCGCGACCTCGAAGCCAGGCACGGCTCGCTGGCGCGCGGCGCGCTCGCCATGCGCAAAAAGATGCCCGCCGCCCCTGGTTCCCGCTCCGCCTTCCTCACCCCTACCACCGGCCTGGCAGAAATTGTCGAAGCGTTGATCGAATCGCTCACCGAAAACGGCGCCGACCTGCGTCTCAATGCCCCGGCTTTACGCATTACGAAATACGCATTTCGCTATCTTGTGGAATTGGAGGCTGGCAAGACACTGGAAGCCGACTCCGTGATCCTTGCCGCTCCCGCCCCCGTCAGCGGACGACTGCTCGCCTCGCTCGACCCCGAACTTGCTTCCGTTTTAGGGAGCATCCCCTACGCCTCGACCGCTACCGTCACCCTGGCCTACCGCCAGGGCGACCTGTCCCGCCCGCTGGATGGCTACGGCTACGTCATCCCGCGCCGCGAGGGACGCCGCGCCCTGGCCTGCACCTGGACCTCGACCAAGTTCCCGCACCGCGCCCCCGAGGGCTACGTCCTGCTGCGGGTCTTCGTTGGCCGCGCCGGTGAATCCCCCTCTCCCTTAGGGAGACCCCCTGACGGGGGCAGGTGGGACAGGGGTGAGGGCGCCATCCTCGCCCTCGCGCGCCAAGAAATCGAATTGACCCTCGGCGTCACCGCCGAGCCTTTGGTCAGCCGGGTCTTCACCTGGGAAAACGCCATGCCGCAGTATAATCTTGGTCATCCCGAAAAACTGGCTCGCATCGAAGCCGCCCTCCAAAATCACCCCGGCCTGGCGCTGGCAGGCAACGGCTACCGCGGCATCGGCATCCCGGATTGCATCCATTCGGGCGAAATGGCTGTTGATACGGTCTTAAGAAACAGAGCAGGTGAACCTGCTTCATGCTAAATTGCCAGGGGAATAGCGTCCTGAGAGATTGTCCGGTAAAGCCCCGCCTGGATGTTTGCCATGCGTTGCCATCGTTCGACGCCAATCACACGTATGTCAATCGCAAGGTCATATTCCAAATTGATGTCAGCAACGATTTCCAATATCCCATCTTTTAATGCCCAGGTTTCATCTGTCACAAGCACCATAACATCAATATCGGAATCCCGGACAGCCTCCCCTCGCGCTTTGGAGCCAAATAGCATTGCCCGTTGAATTTGCCCCCCATAGACTTCATGCAAACGCGACAGGAGTTTTTCGATAGCCTGTTGCTCATTTGGCAACAATTTTACATATACTTTTTCTCGTGTAACCATTGTTCTACTTCCTGGACAAATTGCCTGGCATCCTCAAGGTCAATCACTGCTTGTTCTTTTTCAATTGACGTGAAAATGTCATAATCGCTGGAATGACGATGAGACATAATCCTTTCATACACGCGACTCCAACTCACATCGAACTCACCGTTTTTGATGAATTGTTGGCGAAAAGCGGACAAAACAGCGCTATGCTTTCCAAAACTCATTCCTTTTGCATAGAGAAGCGCACTGGCAGCATAAAAGATGGCATAGTAAGCGCGATTGCAAACAGAGCCGTAGAAATCATTGTCGAGATTTAAACTGGCTACATCCAACATTTCGTGGGCGTTCTCCAGGTAAAGTTGGTAATTATCTTGATAGTCATCCATAACAAAAGTATAACTCAAATCAAAGTGAAGACAACGTGAATATTCAAAATCAATCGCACTTTTCCCAAAAGGAGCAAAACCATGAGCCTCCATTCTGAGATCTTCGAGCAGCCGTCCTGCCTGGAAGGTCTGCTCTCATCGCAGCGTCGAGCGGTGGAGCAGATCGCGCAGGCCATCCGCTCGCACGACATCCGTTTTGCCTTCCTGGCGGCGCGCGGCACCTCGGACAACGCCGGGCGATACGCCAATTACTTGTGGGGAGCGATGAATGGCCTGCCGTTGGCGTTGGCGACGCCTTCGCTGTTCACGTATTACCAAAAGCCGCCGATATTGAAGAATGCGTTGGTCGTCGGCATCTCGCAATCGGGGCAGTCGCCCGACATCGTCAGTGTGCTGGCAGAAGGGAAGCGGCAGGGCAACCCGACGCTTGCCATCACCAATACGCCGGATTCGCCTCTTGCCCGGCAAGCCGATTTTGTCATCCCCATCGGCGCCGGGCTGGAACGGGCCGTAGCAGCAACCAAAACCTATACCGCGGAATTGATGGCGATTGCCATGCTGTCGGCGGCAATGGCGGGGGAACCTTCCTGCTGGCAGGAACTGGAGCGCGTCCCTGGCTGGGTGGACCAGGTGCTCGGTCAGGATGAGGCGATTCGGCAAGCGGCGCAGCGGTATCGCTACATGCAGCAATGCGTGGTGCTGGGACGCGGCTACAACTATGCGACCGCCTTCGAATGGGCGTTGAAACTCAAGGAATTGACCTACGTGGAAGCCGAGCCATATTCTTCGGCGGATTTCCAGCATGGCCCGGTGGCCATGGTAGCAAGAGGCTTCCCGGTATTGGCTGTTGCGCCAGCGGGGAAAGTGCTCCCTTCGATGCTGGACCTGTTGGCGTATTTGCAGCAGGATTTGTTGGCGGAACTGGTGGTTGTCTCGAATTCCCCGCCAGCGTTGGACAAGGCGCAGGTACCTTTCCCCATCCCGGAAGACGTACCGGAATGGTTGTCGCCGTTGGTGAGCATCGTGCCTGCGCAGTTATTTTCCTATCACTTGACCGTAGCCAGGAGATACGACCCTGACAACCCGCGCACGATCCGAAAGGTGACCGAGACGCAATAGGGAGCGCCACTGGTCCAGAAAACCCTACAAGGAATGCGTTTTTGCTGAAAGGGTTGTCAGGGTCAAGCGTTCTTTGTTATTGGCTATAACCACATGATCAGTTCTGTGTTTTGGAAGCAAACGCTTTCTTGCCAGGCAGAGATGAACGGCATGTGTACCTGACGCCATTCCTGGCCGCGTAAGAAATCTTCAAGGGAAACGCCGTAGAAGGCAGCAATGGCAGTGGGGTCGTTCAGGTCTACGTGGAGAGTGCTCGCATCGGCAAAGTCTCCAGGCAGATTGAAGCGGCCATCATACAAGTTGCCAGTAGGCATAATCGAACCGCGCATCCTGCTGGCTTGCGCCAGTTTCTCATTGCTTACATTCCTTGCGTCTTGCAGGTTGGCGCCGATCAGGTTTGCTCCCTCTAAGGCTGCCTCTTCGAGGTTTGCCGATTGCATTCTTACTCTGGTAAACCTGGCGTTGCTCAGATTCGCATACGACAGATCAGCCCTCTCAAGATTGGCCTTATGCAAATCAGCATTTTTCAGGTTGGCAGAACGTAGGGTAGCACTCCACTACAGCGTGGTGGAGGTGCGTAGATCTTGCAAAAAACGGGGTTCACTGGCAAACTCGTGCGACTTCCAAATCGAGCGAGGCATCCATGAACCCCGAAAAGCAATTTTGCCCGAACATCGAGTGTCCGGCAAGAGGAAAAACAGGCAAAGGCAACATCCAAGTTCATAGTCAGAAAGACCAGCGATGTCTGTGCAACGTGTGCGGGCAGACGTTTGC
>JBMOMP010000105.1:0-41127 GCA_049323115.1 Chloroflexota bacterium | reverse complement strand
GGGAACCCTCGCCGGTATCGGCGGAGATGATCACCAGGCGGGCTTCCGGCAGGATGGTGCGCAAGCGCGTGGCAACTTCGCTGCCCTTCATGTGCGGCAGGTTCTCGTCAAGCAATACCAGGTCAGGGCGAGTCTCTTCGGCCAGGTGCAGGCCATCCAACGGATCGGACGCCTCCAGCACCAGGTACCTGCCCTGCAACAGGCGGCGCGCCAGGGCGCGCGTTTCTTCCTGGTCTTCGATGTAAAGCACGCGGGGCAACAGGCGAGGATCGGTCTGGCTCATGGACTCAACCAAACGGCCTCCATATCTTGCGCCGGTCGGCAACCTTATGTTCCTGGAGGCGTTCCTGCACAACATTGGAAATGGCCTCCTGGGTGAGCGGCGACTCGGCCAACATCTGGTCGAAGTCGGCGCGCGCCAACGCCAAGAGTTCCACCGGGCCTTCAGGCGCGGCGCGCACATTGGCAATGGATTTGCCGCCGCGCAGTAGTTCGATCTCGCCAAAGAAATCGCCCCGTCCCAGGCGCGCAACCACTGTATCCTCGCGCCGCATGCCTTGCAGCACCACCACCACATTCCCGCGCTCGATCAGGAAGAAATGCCCCACATGTTCATCCTTATGGATGATCGTTTCCCCCGCTTCCAATGCGCGGCGTTCGAGTTTGCGGGTAACAGCCAGCATCTGCGGATGAGACAGCAAGGGCAAAGCCCCGGCCACCACTTCGTTGATCAGCACGCCGTCCGAAATCGTGATCGTGCGCGAGGTACGGGAAGTGAGCGATGGGTCATGCGTGACCATGGCAATCGTCTTGCCGTTGGCGATCAGTTCCTCGAACAGGTCAATGATGGCGTCAGCCGCGCGTGAATCCAGGTTGCCGGTCGGCTCGTCCGCCGCCAACAAAGGCGGATCGGTCGCCAGGGCGCGGGCAATGGCGGCGGCCTGTTGCTGCCCGGTCGAGACGGCCAATGGCAGTTTATGGGCCTGGCGTTCCAGCCCGACCATTTCCAACAATTGCATGGCGCGCTTGGGGCGCTCGTCGAAATCGTGCAACCCCACGTAATCCATCGGCAGCATGACGTTTTCGAGCAGCGTGAGCATGGGCAACAATTGGAAGAACTGGAAAACAATGCCCAGGTTGCGCCCGCGCCACAACGAGCGCTGGCTCTCGGTCATGCGGTAAATATCCACGCCGCCGATGACGACCTTCCCGTCCGTGGGATGGTCGATACCGGTGATCATGTTCAGCAGGGTGGATTTCCCGGAACCGGACTTGCCAACAATAGCCACGAATTCGCCGCGCCGGATGTCCAGGTCTATGCCCTTGAGCACGGTAAACGCGCCAGCGGCGTTCTTGAAGGTCTTGACCACACCGCGCATCTGGATCAAGGCTTCTTCACTCCCCTGCGCCCGACACGGGGATGGGTCGGGATGCGTCACCATAGCCACCTGCGCTTCTTCCTCTTCTCCCCGCTTGCTCCCGTTTCCGGGGCCGTTTCCTCGTCCTCGGCCGCGAACTGTCCATCCGCCAGCCGCAGGGTACGGCTGAAGCGCGGGGCGAGGGTCTTATCGTGCGTCACCATGACAATCGTCTTGCCCTGCTCGCCAACCAGGCGCTCGAAGAGTTCGAAGACATGGTCAGCAGTGACAGAGTCGAGGCTGCCGGTCGGTTCGTCGGCCACCAGGATCGGAGGATCGTTCGCCAGCGCGCGGGCAATGGCCACGCGCTGCTGCTGGCCGCCAGAGATGAAGGCGGGCAGTTTGTTGGCGTGCTCAGACAGTTCCACCAGATCGAGCAATTCCAGGGCACGTTCACGGCTGCGACGCGGATGGTACAACCCGCACAGGTCCATAGGCAGCATGACGTTTTCGAGCAGGGTAAGCATGGGCAGCAATTGGAAGGATTGGTATACGATCCCCAGGGTTTGCCCCCGCCATAACGCCAGCGCGTCCTCGTCCAGTTCGTGGACCGAAACAGCGTTACCATTGGTGCGCACGAGAACTTCGCCAGTGGTCAAATCGTCCACGCCAGTGATCATGTTGAGCAGGGTAGACTTGCCAGCGCCGGATTTGCCAAGCACGCCCAAGAATTCCCCGGCGGCTACCTGCGCGCTGATACCCTTCAAAGCAGTGAACTCACCGGCAGCGGTGGAATAGGTTTTGACAACCTCGCGCAAGTCAATGAGAGGAAGGGAAGCAGATTCGGCCATCATTGCTTCCCTGTATTCTACCCCCTGCAAGGCCGTGTGGCAAATGACACAAATGTCAGGAACCTTACAAATTCGAAGGCTTATTACAGGTTACATGCCTGGACATAATCATCCAGCACATTCTCGATCTTCACCGCTAAAACCTGCCCAGGAGTAAATCTGTTCCCGCCATCTTTGTTGCTTGCAAAAACATCCGGCGCAAATTGTCCCACCAACATGGCAGGCAAGGGATTTTCACCAAGCGCGCGCATCATTTTCTCGAAGGCCCGCTGTACTCTTGGATCGGTCCAATAGTAGCGGATGCGGTCGCTCAGGCTGTACTTACGCTTGAACGCTTGTTCCCTCACATCCCCATGATAGTATTTGGCCCAGTGTCCGGGTTGTTCGAGCATGACGTCACCCAACACAGAGATGATGTTCGAGCGTTCCTGTGGGGGAAATAGTTCATTTTCCATCATTGCCAGCGCGAAGACCGCTTCGCGGAAGGCAAAGGTCAGGGCCGGGCCAACCTTGAGGATCGCAAAATGATCGCGCACCAGATTCTTCAACGCCTGGCGCGCCTGGTAATCGGTCGAATGCGCTTCGAAAACCACCGGCTGGGATTCGATGAATTCCGACAATGCCCGCGCAGGTTCGGGCTGGTACGGCAAGACAAAATCATCGCCAAATTCCACACCCGGCTGGACGACCAGCGCAATGACCCGCTCCCAGGCGGATTGCAACCCTGCGCGATAGAATGCCTCGCGCGTGACTTCGAGGGTCTGCCGCGCGTCTTCGACCTTTGTCACGCTGACGCCTTCCTCATGCCCTATCGCGCCGCCGGGGATGGGGACCTCCGTGCCGATGACGTAACGCGGCAATTGGACCGGGGCAGATGATTGGACTGGGGCAAGCCCAGTCCCTACGGATTCTGCGACCTTTGCCAATTGTGCGGCGCGCTTCGCAGTCAATTCCACATCCAACGCGCCTGGCGGGTCGTCTGCCAACTTCATGCTGCAATCGAGATGGATTTTTGTGAAGCCTGCCTGCACATAATCACGGATCAATACTTCCGCTTTTTGCATGGCGCTTTCGGCCAGTTCGTCCTGCCAGGCCGACGGCCCAAGGTGGTCACCCCCCAGGAGAATATTCCCAACCGGGCAACCGTTTTCCTCCGCAAGTCCGCGCACATAAGCGGCGAAGTCCTTCGGCGTCATGCCCGTGTAACCGCCGAATTGATTCACCTGGTTACAGGTCGCTTCGATAAGCGGTGAGACCCTAAAGGTCTTCGAGACCTTTAGGGTCTGCTGGATTACAAACGGATGCGCGGAGCAGATCGAGGCGATCCCCTTCGCTTCGCCTCGTTTCTGCGCTGCCACGATTTCATCAAGATACATACCGCATCGCCTCGTGCAGGGTGGGCTGGCCGTTGGTCCCGCCCGGTTTCTGCGTAGAGATCGCGCCGCAAGCGCAGGCCAGTTGCAAAGCCTTTCTCAACTCCCAGCCATGCAGGTATCCATACAGGAACCCGGCGTCGAACGAATCGCCGGCCCCTACTGTATCGACGACCTCGACGGGAATGGATGCAACCCTGACCGTCTGGCCTCCCTGGACTCCCAGCGCGCCAGCCGCCCCCAATTTGACCGCCAACGCATCCACCCGGGACCCAAGCCTGCTTGCCGCCAAACTGACATCCCCTTCTCTGGCAAGCGATACTGCTTCCCTCTCGTTCGGCAGGAAGACGTTCGTGACCGCCAGCAACTGATCGAAGCCGGTCCACTGTTCGGAGGGGTCGTAATTGGTGTCCAGCGAGGTGGTCAGTCCAAACGCCCGCGCGCGTTGGAAGAGGGCGGGCAGATCGGGTTGGAGGGCAGTCTGGAGGAAATAAGAGGCGACATGCAAGTGGCGGGATTGGCGGAGCAGGTTGTCAGGGATATCCGAAGCCCGAAGCGCGGCGATCAGGCCCATGTGAGTCAGGATCGCGCGGTCCGAACCGGCGCTCAGGATCACGCTGAGGCCGGTCTGCCCGTCCTTACGGAGGATGACGTTGCTCACGTCCACATCCCGCTTGCGCATCTCCGCCAGCATGAAACGCCCGAAGGTATCATCACCGCAATGGCCGATGAACCCGACGCGCAGCCCCAGCCGCGCCGCGCCGCAGGCAAAAATGGCGGAGGATGAGCCGATGGTCAGCGCAGCGGACTCGACCAGTTTTTCCACCTGACCGAATGCAGGGACGACATCCCCAGACAGGATCAAGTCGGGGTTGATTTCGCCAGCGACCAACAAGTCGAATGGTCTCATAGTCAAATAGTCGAAAGTCGAAGGTCAGTAAGTTCTGTGCCAGTCGAAGGGGGCTTCAGTTTGGTAGAAGTCGGTGAAGGGGCGGGCGAGGGCAGCGCAGAGGGATGTGAGGCGGGAGAGGCGCTCACGGGCGGTGGTTTTCAAAAACATACCGCGTTCTTCGCGTTCCATCGTGACGGCTTCCTTCCAGACCGCGCGCCCGACCGCGATCCCGCTTGCGCCCGCGTTGCAGGCTGCCGTAACCTGCCGGACGAAGGTTTCAAAGTCTACTGCGGCGGAGAGCAAAATCCACGGGGCAGCGGAGGCGGATGAGATTTCTTTGCAGGCGTCCAGCCATGCTGCTTCGTCGGGATCGCCAACGTCCAGCGGGAATTCGGCTTTGAGGATGTCCACATCGAGCGGGGTGAGTCTGCGGGCGGTCTCGACGACAACATGGCGTTTTTCTTCGGAGGAAAGTTTTTTGTTCTGGTCGAGCGAGTAGGAGAGCGGTTCGAGCATGAGCGCCAGGTCATGCTTGCGACAATCTTCCGCAACCTGCGCGGTGAAGTCTTCGGTCTCGCGGGCAGTGGGCGAATCGGGATGGTAATAGACCAGCAATTTGACCGCGCTGGCGCCCATGCGTTTGGCTTTTTCCACACTCCAGCCAGGGATGATCTGCGCGCGGCGGGCAGCGGCGTCGCCTGTGTAGCCGGTGGACTCCACCGCCACCACCAGACCGACATGGTTGGGAATGACGCCTGCGGCAACGGCTTGCGCCGCAGAGACTTCGGGGTCGAGCAGGACGGCGGTCGCTTCCGCAGCCAGGGCAGAAACAACGTCGAGTTTGAAGCGGGAAAGTTCTGCGTCATCCACAAAGGCGGGGTTGGCTTTGCGCAGGTTCTGGCGATGGTCGAGCGCCAGCGCAGTGAAGGTTCTGCGCGGCGAGGCGATTTGTTGCAGTCCGCGCAGTTTACCGATGGTGATAGGTTTCATGTCAGGTTCCAGGTGGTCTCGATATGCCCCGCGAACTTCACGCGGGGCTACTCGACCAGCAGAGAATGAATATCATGGACAGGTTTGTATCCAGGCGTCCAGGTCGCGGTGTTTGAGGATGGTACTGAAGCCGAGTTCTTTTGACTGGCGGCAGAATTCATCGAAGTCGCCGGGCAGGTCGGTGTACTCGGCGGCAAAGACAGGCTTGCCCGCTTCGATGTACGGCAGCATGGACTCGGCCTCGCCGTAGTAGAAATAATCTTCGGTAATGGCGAAATCGTAAACGTCTACCAGGTCCCTGACCTGGTCGGAGGCGTTCTTCTGCCCGATGGCCAGGCCGCGTTTGTGGGCTTCGTCAGCCAGCCAGAGGGCATACCGCAATTGGTCGTCGTAGGTCAACGGGAAACCTGTTCGGTTGGTGTAGATTTCCATGTTGTCGGGTTCCACGCCGTCGAAGCCCTTGGCGGCGCATTCGTCCAGGCGCGCCAGCATGATGGGCGCCAGCAGGTCGATGCGGCGGATGTCGAGCCACTTTTCGCCGCTCCAGCCTTCGTAATCTTTGCCCAACACCTCTTCCGGGAACTGATCGGCGTCGGCGCGCCAGTCTTCGTAGGAACCGACGCTGATGTAGCAGATGACCTTGCGTCCCTTTGCATGGAGTTCGTCAATGATGGATTGGTCAACATAGAGGTCAATGTCGTAGACATCGGCTTCGATGGATGTGTCAATGTCGAGGTTTCCAATCTGCCATTGCCAGGTGAGACCAGCGGCGGGACGCCACCAATCGCTTATGGGTTGGGGGGTGGAAGGCATGAGGGTGGGAATCTCCGTCGAAGCAGAATCAGAAGTCGGCGAGTCCGAGGCGGGGGTACATCCGAGGAGGAAAGAGGAAAGAAGAAAGAGGGCGAGGATGAGAATCCTAAATGGCATGATGGTTGAATTGCGGAAGGTAATTCTTGTGGACGGCAAAGAGTTCATTGGTCATCTCCTTGATCTCTGCCAACGATAACACAGATGCGGTCAGCGGGTCGTGGCAGATGGCGCGATAGACCAGGGTCGGGTCGCCCGCCAGCGAGGCTTGGATGGACAGCTCTTCGATGCCGCTGGAGAGTTGGGTGAGTAAGGCGCATTCCGGCGGCAGCGCGCCGACGTGCATGGGGTGGAAACCGGCGCGGTCCACCAGCACAGGGACTTCCACGCAGGCGCCTTCGGGCAGGTTGGTGATAAGATGCGTGTTCTGGAGGTTGCCGTTGAACTTGAACGGTTCGCCGCCCCGCAGGGCGTTGATGATGTAGGCGGCATATTCCTGGCCGCGCTCCAGGTCTTCGGCTTCGAGCGGGCGAGCCAGTTCGGCCTTGACCTGCTCTTTCCAGGTGGCCTCGTTGTGCTGGTACTCTTTCAGGATGTAAGCGTACTCGCCCGGATTCCAGTTCGTACCATGCGTGCAGTATTTCTCGATCAGGTCGGGGCGCTTGCGGAACCACCAGTTGTACTCGGAGTTGTGACCGCTCGACTCGGTGACGTAATAGCCCAGCGCCAGGTACATTTCGTTGCGCACCGGCTCGGCGGTATACACTTCGGGGCGTTCGATGACAGCCTTGTGGATCAACGGGTAAGCGTCCATGCCCTTCCACTTGTAGTCGAGATACCAGGCCTGGTGGTTGATGCCGGCGCAGACGAAATCAATTTCGTCATACGGAGCGCCGATCCAATCGGCCAGCATCATGGCCGTTCCTTGCACGGAATGGCACAGGCCGGTGGTAGAGATGAAAGTCTGCTTCTGGATGGCGGAAACCAGCATAGCCATCGGGTTGGTGTAGTTGAGCAGCACGGCGTCCGGGCAGACCCGTTCCATGTCGCGCACGATGTCCATCATCGGGTTGATGGTGCGCAGGAAGCGGAAGATGCCGCTCGGCCCGCGCGTATCGCCCACGTTGATGTCTATGCCGTATTTCTTGGGGATTTCGATGTCGTGCCGCCAGACTTGGGTGGACCCGGCCAGGATGGTGGTGAGGACGACATCCGCGCCGCGCATCGCTTCGACCCTGTCCAGGGTTGCTTCCACTTTCGCGGGGTGACGCCCGGCTGCGACCAGTTTTTCCACGCCCCTCCTGGCCCATTCGAGGCGTTCGGGGTCGATGTCCATCAGGGAGATGGTCGCATCCTGCAACAACGGAAAGGTGAGAATATCGCGCACGAGTTCGCCCGTAAAACCCAGACTGCCCGCGCCGATGAAGGTGATCTTGGTCATCGGATTCATCCTTTCAAACCGCTCAGGGTGATGCCCTTCACGATCCACTTCTGGACGAGCAGGAAGACGAACAACACCGGCAGGATGACCAGCACGGAGGCGGCCATAGTCAGGTTGGTCTTGTCCACCTGCTGGTTCGAGAACCAGGTCAGGATGATCGGAAGGGTACGGACGTTCTTCTCCGTCAGCACGATCAGCGGCCAGAGGTAAGCATTCCAGTTGAACATGAACGTCAACATGCCAAAGGTCGCCAGCGCCGGGCCCAATTGCGGCAAGACGATGCGCCAGTAGATATGGAACTCACCTGCCCCATCTACGCGGGCCGCATCCAGCAATTCGCCAGGAATCGAAAGCGCGAACTGGCGGAAGAGGAATATCCCGAAGGCGTCTATGGCGGCCGGGATGATCAGTCCCAGCAGATTGTTGATCAACCCAAGTTTCGCCAGGATGAGATAGCCGGGGATCATGGTCATCTGGTGGGGAATCATCATCAGCGAAAGGATGAACCAGAAAAGCGCCTTTTTGCCCCTAAACTCGAACTTGGCGAAGATATACCCGAACAAGGAACTGGTGAACAGCACCTGGACGACATTTGCCAACGCAATGATTGCCGAATTGCGGTAGAAGATTCCCAGCGGCAGGTCGGGGTCGGTCAGCACTTTTTCGTAGTTGTCCAGCGTAAACTCCTGGGGGAGGAACGTTGGCGGGACATGGCGGATCTCTTTGAGCGTCTTGAACGAACTGAGGATCATCCAGGCAAAAGGCAGCAGGGCCACCAGGCTGGCCGGGATGAGCACGAAGTAAGCCAGGTTGAGGCGAACCCTTACGCGGCGACGTGTAAAAGTTGAAGCGGCCATGTCAGTACTCCCATTCCGTGCGCAGCAGGCGTGTTTGCACGAGCGAGATACTGAATATCAGCAGGAACATCACGATGGAAACCGCCGCCGCCCAACCCATTTTCTGATACCGAAAGGCATAGTTGTAGATGTTCAGCAGGAGCACCTGGGTCTGGTCATCCGGGCCGCCGTCCGTCATAACCTGGACGATGTCGAAAACCTGGAAGGCGGAGATCATCGTCAAAATGGCGGTCAGCAAAATGGTCGGCATGAGAAGCGGGACGATAATGCGCGCAAACATCTGCCGCCAGTTCGCGCCGTCGATCCTGGCCGCATCCTTGATGCTTTCGGGAATCCCTTGCAGGGCGGCAATGAAAATGACCAGGTTGTAGCCCATGTCCTGCCAGAGATAAGCCGCAATGATCGCGAACAAAGCAACCGGAATCCCCCACACCGTCAGGCTTGAGTCCCGCAGCCAGGCGATGCCGACCAGTTTCCCGGTAAACAGGCCGATGATGGCATTCAACAGGCCGCGCTGGGGGTGGAAGATGAAGCCCCACATGATCGCCACTCCCACAGAAGGCGCCAACACCGGCAGGAAGAAGATCGTTCGGAAAATGCCTTTGACTTTATCGTTGACCGATTCGATCAGGAATGCCAGCGGCAATGTGATCAACAAATTGAGCGGCACGACCAGCGCCGCAAACAAAAGCGTGACCTTGACGCCGATGTGGAACTGCTGTACTTCCAAAGGCGCATTGGGAGTGACATCCAGCATATTTTCGAAGTGTTGCAAGCCAACAAAGGGATTGCCTTCGCCAAACCCCAGGAAACCGCCCGTTTGTCGAGGGCTGTAATCGAAAAACGCCAGCGCAATCCCCCACAACAGGGGGAACAGCGTCCAAAACGCCATGTATAGGACCAGCGGGGAAAGCGCGCCGGCAAGGAATTGCTTTTCGGCCGAGTTGCGCCCGCGGAAAAAACGCCGCAATATGTTGTTATGAGGCGAGATGGTCATTCGAGTCTCCTGCGCGGCTTCGAGGGCGTAAAGCCCTCGAAGCCGTCAAACCAATGTGGAATTACTGGAACGAACCTTGCACTTCGCTCTCGATGATTTGGAGAGTCTCTTCCAGCGTGGCGTTGCCTTGCAGGAAGTTCAACACGGTGGGATATGTCACCTCATACCAGACGAAATCACGGTCGGGGAACTGGCCCTCGTACTGGCCGTATTCCAGGATTCCCAGGAAAGGCTCGAAGTATGGGAACTCGGCCACCAGCGCATCCGCATTTGCGCCGCTGATGTTTTCCTTCAGGGCGGGCAGTGTGCCGGAAGCCAGGTTCCATTCGACGGCATTGCTTGCATCCAGGGTGACGAACTTGACGAAGTCCCAGGCAGTTTCCTGCGCCTTGCTGTTGGCGGAAACGGTCAACCCCCAGCCGGAGGCTGCCGCAAAAACAGGGGCGGATCCTGCGCTCGGCAGCGGCTGGTAGACGGTCACCGCAGCCACTTCTGCGTAATCCCCGCTGTATTCGGGGATGGCCCATGGGCCGACCAACCCTATGGCGCTGGTCTCGGCAAAGTAGGAGTCGCCAACCCAGTTCTCTTCGTCGTTATACAGAACCGGGTCCACCAGGCCCTCGTCCACCAGGCGCCGCATCAGTTCGAGCGTCTTGATACCTTCGGGCGTATCGACCGTGTACACGCCATCCTTCAGGTATTGCCCGCCATATTGCAGGTAGAGAGAATGGAACATGGTTGCGATGCCGTCCGAGCCGGTAAAGTTCAACCCAGCGCGAGTCATGACGCCATCCTGCGTAACAGCCATCTTCTTCCCATCTTCGATGACTTCATCCCAGTCTGCCCAGCCATCGGAGTAATTGGTGGCGCCCACTTCCTCTGCGATGGCTGTATTGAAAAGCACCGCGCCGTACTCGATGTTGAACTCCTGCGGCGCGCCGTACAGTTTGTCACCGCAAATGTAACCGCCAACGGGTGCGCCCAGCAGTTTGGCTTTGGCGTCATCTAATGTACTTACACTGGCCGGCATTTCGGCCAGGTTGCCGCCCTCCGCGTACGAGCAGACCCACGAGCCGAACATTTGCAGGACATCGGCTTCGGTCTTGGCGGGCAGGGCAGTTTGCAGGGTTTGGATGTAGGTATCGTAATCGAAGGTCTCGAAAACGATCTCTACGCCAGGGTGCATGCCCATATATTCTGTCGCCAACGCTTCATAACCAGCGTTGAAGGAATCGTTCTGGTGGGTCCACACACGAATAGTGACCTTCTCACCGGCAGCAGGTTCTTCGCCGCCAGAAGGCTGGGCAGGCTCCGCGCCGCCGCCGCACGCGGACAGCAACAAGGCAGACACAGCGAGTAACACGAAAAGTTTGTTCATCTTCTCCTCCGAGAAATGAATGGGATAGCCGCGACACCACGCTCATGCGCGTGCCAGACAGGGAACACGGCTATCGGTTGGGACGCACCCCGCCGCTCGCCATTGTTGCTTGGCAATATTTCAAAGTGTGTAAGAGGAAATCACCTCCTTTATCAAAATCAGCGATCCAAGATTCTGTCCAAACATCAACACGACCGTTGCAATTTCCATTCATTGATGAAGGTGTCAATATTCGCCCATGTTCGCGGTTCATCCACAGTAAAATTGTCCACGGGCGATAAAATCATCCCGGTAGGCCCCAACGTCTCAATAGATTGACGCACCGCCGAACGGATATCTATTTCGCTGCCACGCTCAACCGTTATGGCCGCTGAGACGCCACCCCACAAGCAAACATCCTTCCCAATTTTTTCTTTCATCAACGGCATGTCTGTATATGTACCCTGAACCGGATCAATGCCAATCAACACATCGATACCGGCTTCTTTATAGTAATCCAGCATCGGTTTGGTACCACTGGAGCAAATGTAACCAAATTTGACACCATATTCATGGGCCAACGCCGCCTCCGCTTTCAGGCGAGGCAAAATCTCATGTTGATAAAACTTAGGGATCACAAAATCACACCCTTCATACCACGCACGCCTGATGTATAGATCAACGCCAGCAGCAAGCACGATTTTCATCCGTTGCATATTCCACTGGTGGATCTTTTCAAGAATTTGACTGACAAATTGTGGTTGCTTGAACATAAACCCCATCAATTTTTGCATGCCGCACAGCCAGTTAGCCATATCCATACCAACCCCCCACCCGCCAGACAGTAATACTCCATTCTTCTCGGCAAAAGATCTGGCTATTGCTGATTCTTCTTCAAAGGCTCGAATGTCTTGCTCCTGGGGTGGAACCAAGAGGTACTGTAACGCATCCAGATCATTCGGAGATGTCACCAAAGGTTTCTCGGCGCGTGGAATTTGATAATCATCAATGAAGGGGATAAATTCTCCATGCGGCCAATCGCGTGAGAGGCGTATACTGGTGCTCAGTTTTCCAGCCGGGGTTTCATACTCCTTGAACAATCTCCCTGTGAACAAATCACCTTCCCGCCAGGTTTTCATTCTAACATCAGGATGAAAACGGACCGGCAGGCCTCGCAAGTCAGGGTGATCGCGGCGCTGCCAGCGGGAGAGAGATGGAATGAAAAGCATTGGGTCCAGTCCCATTTCCTTTTCGGCTATCGCGGCCGCATAGCGATCCTGTTTGTGTCTATTACGCAGGATCGAAAAACTCATAAAACTACAAGGGATATAATCAACATCCTGATGAGCCATAGCCCTAAGAAGCCTCTGACGGGAATCAAGCGTAACCATGTTCACTCCAAATTTTTATCATATCAACCACAAAGCCCGATACCAACTAATCTTGCGACAGTCGGCCAATTTGGTTGGCCGCGTATTCCACCTATATGAGCAGCAACCTCCCTGCCACAATGGCTGGCAATTTTCAGACACTGCTCAAGAGGCAGACCCCGCAGCCATCCAACCAGGAAACCGGCGTCAAAACTATCGCCCGTACCGATGCTATCCCCGCCAGTGCTGGGTGGCAAGACGCACTTATAGCGTCCCTCCTTCGAGACAGCCAACGCTCCTTGTTCGCCTAGTTTGACGGTGATCAGGGCAACTCCCATTTCTTGAAATTTGCGGATCGCCTCCTCTACATTGAAAGTGCGGCTAATAAACCTGGCTTCCTGCTCATTGGGCATAAATATGTCGGTCAGCAAGAGGGTTCGCTCTAGATCGCCATCCCATTTTTCTTCCGGGTCCCAGTTCGTATCCAAGGATGTACTCAAACCGAAAGACCGCGCCCGCGCAAAAATATCTGGAATGGCTGGAGAGAGGTTCGTTTGGAGGAAATAACTTCCATGATGCAGATGACGGGCCGACTTTAATAAATCATCATTGATGTCATCCGGGAAAATAGCGTTAAGGGAACCAAGGTAAGTCAAAATAGCCCGATCACTCCCCTGGCAAAGCGCAATACCCAAACCTGTTTTCAATGCCGGGTCTGCTATCACGTGCTGAACATCAACCCCACTCTCAACCAACCGGCGTAAGACCAGCCTGCCGAAATCATCATCCCCAACCCTGCCAATCACTCCTACGCGCAGACCCAATTTGGCGGCCTGGCAGGCAAAGATATTGCAAGAGCCTCCCATCTCCAATTCATAATTCCCGACCAGTTTTTCGATCTGACCAAATTGTGGGGTTACATCATTGCCAGTCACAACCAGGTCAACACACATGTCGCCAAAGGTGAGGATATCGTATTGCTTGGAACTATCCATGGTCATAGGCTAATCGGCACTTTCCCACATTCATCAATTGCATCCATGATTGCCAGGGTGCCTGTTTTGAATATTTTCTCAGTTTTATCGTCCACTGCACCCCATAGTCCCATTTCCGTGAAACCTATGATGAGTGAGTTACCTGGCGCATCACTACGCAATAGATCAATCGTAAATTGTTTGGTTGCCTCATACCCCGAGTAAAAAACTGTTTCAGGGAAATTCATCCAAATCACAGTATCTTTGCCCCAAGCCTGACGAACCTCTGCCAGGGAAACTTCTCCCACAGGAGGAGGGGTGAACGCCTCGACAACTTTAAATCCAACTTGCGCAATCAAATGTTGATAGGCTTTCATACTCTTGGTGGCATCGCAATGGAGCGCGCAAATCTTGCCTCTAGACTGCAAATAGGAAACCCACTTTTGATAAAAAGGCAGTTCGTATTTCTTGAATTGCGCTGGCCCCCAGATGCCTTCCACCCAACCTAAACCAAGAAACTCTGCTGGCGAATCTGCCACCAAAGCCAATCGCCTTTCGTCCCTGCGAGTCTGGGCTTCCACTAATGCCGCAAAGTGATCAGGATGATCTGTCTGTGCGTAAATCCAGCGATCCAGGCCACTGATTTCTCCGAAATATCTGCGGATCGCGCCGTAGGGAGCGGCCTCGAAATCCAAGGCCCAATCTCTTGCAATGCCGTCCGATCCCAGGTCGCGCACAGTATCGAAGTAGATGCTGTTATCTACATGAAAGACCGTATCTTCCAACATGAAAATCACAGGGTCATAATCTTTTATGTCCTTGATCATGCCTTCTACTTCCACCACTTGGGCATCATTGATCCTGCCCAACCCCGTCAGGCTGCGCGTTTGCACATTGCCTTCAGGCGTGTGATAAATAGTCAAGGTAGCATCCCCATCTGGACGCTGTTCGATGGATACGTTTGGCATGGACGCCGAAATGGTCGCTATCCGCTTGCACAACCCCATGCCACGATTGCGCAATTCGCGTTCAAAAGACCCTCGCGGGATGAGGTTGTCGTAAGAAGCAAGGGGGACCCGATCGGGCATTTCGTTATGTAGCGTAGCATTGATGCGTTCGAGAAAATTCATTTCCAATTTCCTTATGTCCTATCAATTTATCATCCACAGAAATACCAGGACCGAAAACTTGTCGCCGTCACGGTTATTTTGGGATCCTGTCAAAAGCGATAATTACTTGAACAAGCGAACGAACCAGGTGAAATGCGCATTTCCACTGAGTGCCTTTGTCCGAAACTTTGACTGCGCCGTCCCTGTATAACCGCTCATACCATTCCCCATATTCCGGGTCGTAAAAGTGCTTCATGCAAAAGTCATGCTGCTTTTCGAACATATCCAGGTATTTCTTATCCAGCGAGGCGGCATACGAGACAGCAAAACAGCACAATGCCTCACAGTTAACCCACCAAATCTTATCATCCCACATAGTATTTGTTTCCCGATGCCAGTCGAACGGTTCGGGTGTGGTCCCTTCAGCGTTCAAATAGGCGAAAATGCCTCCGTAGAGGCTGTCCCAGCCTACCCGGTAAGCCCAATCCACGCCCTGCAAAGCCTTTTGGATGGCAGCCCGGTCTTCATGTAGCCTGCCCGTTTCCAGGCAGAACCACATGGATTCAAGGGAGTGACCTGGGTTAATGAAAGAACCAACTGGCGACGTATCGATCATGTTGTCACGGGTAACCGCTTCGAAAACAAGCCTTTTCTCGTCCCGCATAAACCAGTTGAGGATCTTATCCAGGCAGTAATCTTCAAAAGCGCCGACCCGCGCTCGACCCAATGCCTGCCCTGCAATAAAAGCAGTATTGAGCGCCGTCAGGTGCATATCGTGCCAGATCAAGGTTGGGCTCCAGGTATTCTCGAAGACATCCTTGAAGTCCGGATCCATCGTGTTTTTCTCGATAGTGGAAAAGGTGGCCTCCAGGACTTCCATACCCTTTTCATCCGAACATCCGGTTGTAAGCAAATATTCTGCCAGTCCCTGGGCAACGTGGTAATCTGAGTAGATCGAATTCGTGCCGGTGGTGACTTTGCCTTCACGCGTGAGCGCAAAGTTCCATCTTCCGTCTCCGGCATAGGCATGGCGCAAGAGGAAATCATAGCCTGCGCTGGCAAGATCAAGCCATTGTTGCCTCTTTTCGATCTTGTTGTACAGTAGGGAATAGGTATAAAGTTGCCTTCCTTGAAACCAGATGTACTTATTTGTGTCGGTAATATTCCCCTGCCTGTCAAAGCAGGTGATATAGCCGCCATATTCACTGTCCAGGCAGCGATTGTCCCAGAAAGGCATGATACCTTCAAGAATATGCTTTTTTATGTCTGCTACATATTTCCTCGTGGTTTCGGACATATTCTTCGATCCTCTCAATAAGTTCACTTCTCATACCCAGCGGTCAAGCCGCGCACAAGCGCGTTCTGACCGACGATATACAGGATGATCATTGGGATGGTTGCCACCGTTAAGCCGGCCATCAGCGAAGGGACGTCCAGTGTGAAGCGCTTTTGCAGGGTGGTGGTGATCCCAACGATCAGGGTACGCAGTTCTTCTGTTTGTAAGAACACCAGGGCGATCAACAACTCATTCCACACCCAGACCGCATTGACAATGACCGAAGTGACCAGCGCCGGCCTCGAAAGCGGCAAGAATATTTTCGTCAGAACCTGGAACTCAGTGCAACCGTCAATCAAGGCGGCATCCTGGATTTCGCTGGGAATGGTCACAAAGAAATTGCGCAATAGATAGATCGTAAAGGGTAACATAAGCCCGGCATAGATAATTAACGGACCACCGAGGTTGTTCACCAAATCCAATTGGCGGAAAAGCACAAACATAGGAATTACCATAACGATGGGTGGGATTACCATTAAAGGAGTAATCAGGTTGAAGAGTGTGTCACGCCCGGGGAAGCGCATCTGGGCAAACGCATAAGCCGCCAGGATGGCGATAACAGTGCAGGCCAAAACCGAACCGGCTGTCAGCAAAATGCTGTTCGCAAACCAACGTCCCAAGTTGGGATGCTGGAGAATTTTCGTGAAATTCTCTAGAATCGGGTTTTGAGGCAAGCCAAGCAAATTCTTAAAGAATTCATTTTGCACTTTGAACGAGTTGGTCGCCATGAAATAAAGCGGGAACAGGGTAAGAACGGACAAAAAAATGAGGGCAAACTGTTTTACCAGCGCACCGGGTAAACGCTTCAGGCGCTGAATATTGATAGGATTGGACATTTTCATGTTAGACTTCCACTCCTTCCGCCTGGCGGCGCAGCCTGGCCTGCAAGAACATCAGGAACAGGGCAAAGATGAGCAACAAAACCGCAGCCGCAGAGGCGATCTGCATCTGACTATAAGGGAAAGCCTTTTGGTAAATAAAATATTCTATAACCCAGGTACTGTTTCCCGGACCGCCTTTGGTCATCACCAGGACATAAGCAAATACCCAACTGAGCATGGTGATCATGTTAACGATGATATAAAACTCAATTACTGTGGTCATTTGGGGAATGGTCACATAGAGCATTTGTTGCCACCAACCGGCACCATCCAATTTGGCTGCGTCATACAAATCTTCGGAAATCGAACTCATCCTTGCCAAAAAGAGCACAATCCCAAACCCCAACTCTTTCCAGATGACTACGAACATAATAGCCCAAATCGCTGTAACCGATGACCCCAACCATTCCCGCGCCAGAAATCCCAGGCCGGTGGAGCGCAAGATAAAATTAAATACGCCGTTCGCTTGTAAGATATAACTGAAGACAATCCCCACTACCGGGATTGCCAACACATAGGGGATAAACGCCAGGGAGCGGTAGAAGCGCCATCCGCGGATCCGTTCGAAGATAAGGGAAGCAAACACCAGGGAAAGCACGACCAGGATAGGAACCGAAATAAATAAGCGCAGATTGTTGGAAAATGAGGTCCAAAAGATCGGGTCACGCAAGGCATTTTGATAGGCGACCAGACCTGTCCAGATGGTCACCCCGTCAACCACTTTCGTGAGGCTGCGCTTGAAAAGGTCAATGACTGGATAGACAAAGACTAAGGCGATCAGGATCAACGCAGGGGAAAGGTAAAGATAAGCAACAAATCTCGACTGGAAGGATCGGTGCATAAAGCAGGCCTCGCTTCAGATACGGTGGTTGGAGATTGGGGCCGCCCAGAAGCCATGCTTTTGGGCAGCCCCACAAGGATCCAGATCGCTTACTCCCCGAACATTTCAGGAGGGAGAATCCACTTGGTATAATTTTCAAGTTGCTCTGGGTTCTCGCGACGATTCTTTTCTGCAATTTCCTGCCACTTGGCAGCAGCCTCTTCGGGCGTGAGTTCGCCTGCTACCAGTAACTGTCCAAGAGCAATGGCGCCCTCGGATTCCCAGATGGGTGGGTAGTAATACTGATACCAGAACAGCGGGTATTCATTGGTCCACTTGTTGATGGCAGCATCCGAATTGGTGTTGAACCACTCGGGGTTGAAGCGCGAATCAGGCGTCACGGCGCCTGCTTTCTCATACATCAGTTTCATGATGTCTTCGCGGTGCAGGAAGCGCAGGAAGTCAGCCGCTTCTTCTTTATGAGGCGAGAAGGACGTAATCGCCAGGGTTTGGACCGGGATACCAATGGCGTTATTGTATTTCCCAGTGCCATAGACCGGGGTGCGCATGATACCAACCACATCCTTGCCCATCTTGCGCTCCAGCACGGCGATATAGGGTTGAACGTGATTGGTCATGGCAGCCATTTCCTGCTCGAAGAGGGCCTGGCCCTGGTAAAGGTCAAGGGACATGATGTCATCATTGAAGCATTTATGGTCTACCAGTTCTTTCCAACGCACCCACCACTCAGCGTACATTGGATCGGTCAGGCTTTTCTCCCCGCGTACAGCAGCCATCAGGTCATCAATGCTGTTGAAATTTTGCTGTCCCAGGTAACTGACCATCCAGCCGCCCAACCAGCCATCTTTGAACCCGGTTCCAATCGGGGTAAAACCGGCTGCGCGTAAGGAATCGCAAGCCCCCAACCATTCATCCCAGGTTTCCGGTGGCTTTTCGGGATCCAAACCTGCTTCGGCGAACATTTTCTTGTTGTAAGCCCAGAACGTGCCAATCTGGTAGAAAGGCACACCCCATTGCTTGCCGTCCCAGAAGGTCTCGGCACGCTGACCAGCCGGAATATTCGCCAATTCTTCTGCGCTCCAATAGTCGCTAACGGGAGCCAAATTCCCCAACCAGGCATCCTCCAAGGTGAAGACCCCACCCCAGAAGAATTGAATATCCGGCCCTTCTTTGGCCTCTGCTGCAGCGCGGAATGCAGGATAAAGAGAATCAGATTCCTGGAGCACCGCGTTGACAGTGATGTGCGGATTTTCCTGCATGTATATCTGGACCGCATTTTCCATGAAATCCTTCATCCCCGGCGCTTCCTGCTCACCCCAATACCAAACTGTCAGAGTGAACGGTTCGGGTGAAGTTTCTGCTTCTGCTGGCGCCTCGGTTTCTGCTTCTACAGGGGCTTCCGGTTGCGCGGCAGGAGCGGGCTCAGTTCCTCCACAGGCGCCCAACAGCATAGAAGCAATTACAAGCAAACTCAATGCAAACGGCAATTTCTTGTTCATTTTTTTCTCCTTATTTCAACCTGATTTATCTTTCTAAAAATTATGTCAGTATTTGCGGCAGTCACCTCCTTATAAATCTAATTTGATCACGGATACCAGATTGTTTGGCCGATCAGGATTCAAGCCTTTTGCCAGCGAGCGATAGAACGCCATCAGCTGCAAAACTGGCAGATACAGGACGCCGCGCACGCTCTCTGGGATACCAGACTCGAAAGCGAAGTCCACGCCCGATTCGCCCAAGGCCACGATCTTCCCACCCAGGGCTTGCATCTCGTTCAGGACGGCTTTCTCGTGGCTGGAATTCGACCCCGATACCAACCCCACGACGACAGCATTCCCGTTGACCATGCTCATCGGCCCGTGACGGAATTCCAGGAAGTGGAACGGCTCGCTATGCGTAAGCGTCATTTCTTTCATTTTCAGGTTGACCTCGCAGGCCAGTCCATAACGGATGCCGCTGCCGAGGAAGTAGAAGCGGTCGAAGGCGAGGTTCTCGCCGATTTGACGGGAGGCAGGCTCGAAGTCCCGGATGAGGCGTTGCCCAATCCCAGGCAGGGCAGACAAGGAATCCAATAAGTCCGTCCGGCCCGCCATGCGCGCCGCCAATCCTGTCGCCGCCACGTACATCGAGGCAAAGGAGCGCGTTTGCGCAACAGATTCCTCCTGCCCCTTGTCGATGACCAGGTTGAAATCCGCCAGGCCTGAAAGGGTTTCAGCGTAATTGCTTATGACCAAAACATCGCCGCGCTTTTCGGCTTTGAATTTTTCGACCGCTTTCACCGTCTCAGTAGTCGTCCCCGAACGGCTGATGGCAACGAGCAGGTAGCGCAAATTGGCAATTTGCGTCACAGTTTGCGGGTTCAACAACAACTCCCCGCCCGGGACAGCCCGCGCCGCGCGACCCGTCAACTCCTGGTACAAGGCCGCCGCCGCCAACGAGAGATAGTATGTCGAGCCACAGCCCGTGAAAATGACCTGGTCGTAATCCGCAGCGTGCGGCAAAGGGACTGCGCGGACTAGGTCCAACGCCTGCGCCCAGGCTTCGGGTTGTGATTTGATCTCACGGTAGGTTGCAAATTTTTCGAAAGGCATCATTGCTCCATATCCAAAACGCGCCTGGCATTCCCGGAATACACTTTCTTCAAAATATCAGGCGAAAATCGGCCAACAGCATGAGCGCATCACCTAGGCAACGATTACGTTGATGTCCTGCGCGCGCAACGCTTCGATGAATTCCGTATCCGTCCCACTGTCTGTAACAAGTGTGTGAACAGCCGTCAACGGAGCCAGGAATGCCGGAGCGATCACCCCACTTTTCGTATGGTCGGCCAGGATGATAATTTCACGCCCGGCCTTCAAGATAGCGCGGTCGGTCAGCGTTTCGGGCAGGTAATCATTGGTCAGGCCTTGTTCCAGGCTGATGGCGCGAATCCCAATCATGACCTTATCTGCACGCACCTCAGATAACGCCTGCTCGGTGATGTGACCAATGAACGACAATTCGCTATCGCGCAGCATCCCGCCCAGAGCGATCAACGAGATATTTTCCCTTTCGGACATCAGGTTGATCACCGGCAGGGAATTGGTAATGACCGTAATCGTCCGCGTTACGAGATGCTGCGCCACCTGCAATACCGTCGTACCTGAGCCAAGAAAAACTGTTTCCCCGTCCTGTACCAGAGCCGCAGCCGTACGCCCAATGCGTTCCTTCTCACTTTCCTGCTCGCGACTACGGCGCAAGATCGGCTCTTCCGGCGCTGCCTGGCGGACAAGGATCGCGCCGCCATGCACACGCTGGATGAGTCCTTGCTCCGACAGCGCTTCCAAATCCCGGCGGGCAGTTGCTTCGCTGATACCGAACTGCTCGCAGATCTGCGCCACCGAGAGTCGTCCCGTCCGTTCAACGAGACGGGCCAATTCACGCTGGCGTTCATAACTGGACAGGGTGTCAAAGGCGTTCATAATCAATCTCAATCAATCACATTCAATCATTATTATAATCGTTTCCGAAAGAAATTCAAGAGGGAATCCGGAAAATTTCTCAGCCAGGTAAGATGATTCTTGCCAATCTCAAAGCCAACCTGGCATTAAACAGACACTCCCCGTGTTCAAAAAAACACGGGGAGTGCGCTTTGATTTTGCCTGGTTAGATTTCATCCAAACCATCATCGTCCATGCCGCCGAGAATGTCGGCAGGGTCGAAAGGCGGCTCGTTGGGGTCGTATCGTTTGGGTATGGAAGGCGGCTGGATGTTCCGCGTCCAACGATGAGCGTACCAGTGGTCTTCGAGAGCATTCTTGATGTCCTCGTTTTCCTCTGCTAACCTGTCCATCATTTTCATTTGCTTCTTCACCCAATCAGCGGGTTCGCCGGGCTGCCAATCGTCCTGGTCGAGAAAGGACCAATCCACGATCGGCGGTGCGGGTTTTTCCTGCAGGTCGGGAATCGCGGAAGAAAAGAGTTGCGCCAGGTTGGAAGCGATGCTCGGTTCGTATTTCGTCATACGTTCCACGTGATTTTCGCTGCGAAACATTTCGATCTGTTCGCGGGTGGTTGGCGCTTCGGGGTCGATCTTTTTGATGACAAGGTCGAAACGCGAGCCGTCGCCGCGCGGAGGAATCCACGGGACGCGATGCGCATTGTCGCGCCACCAGACCACTTCCGCCAGCAACCTGCGCGCGTCAGGATGGTTGAAACGCGAGCATAGTTCGCCCAGCGTCTCCGCCGCGTCGGAGAAGAATCCCAGGTCGGCGTATTGCTTGCCGATCCAGAATAACGTCAGTTCGGGATTGTCCGTCTTTTCCAGCGCTTCGGCAAAGATCGTCCAGGCGTAATCGGTGCATTCTTCGTCGCCGAGACAATACGCGGTGATTAATTCCATTTTGCCGTCGTCCAGGATCTGGAAAACATCGGTTGTGCCTTCGCGTTCCTCCTCACGGCCGTCTTCGTATTCGCGCTCCCAGCCGACCCAGCGGCTCATAAAACGGAAGGATAACGCCAGCCTGCGGCGATGTTCGGAAGGACGGTCGTCCCATTCCTCCACATGTCTTTGAACTGCGACGCGCATATCGTAGATCGTCCACTCGTCGCAGAAAAGATCGTAAACAAGATCGCTGGCTTCCCTGCAATCGGGGAAGAGCGCCAGTATATCGAAGCACAACGCGGCCGCATCGGCTTGCCCTGCATACCACTGTCCCTCCTCGCGGGCGCGGGCTAAGGTTTTGTGAACATAATCGGGATAGGTTGTCATGGGAATAAATTCGGCTGGGTTGGTTGTGTTGGCAAACTCGCCGCTTTCTCCTTCATCCAATCGGATAATTTTGTGGGCGTCCCCTTGAACGGGTGCGGGAACGCCAACGCGCCTTTTTGCAGGAGCAACTTGTTCCCTTCGGGCATTTGCTCATGCTCCAAAACGAAAACGGGCACCCAATTATTTTTCAGCGTCTCGGTCGCGCCCGCCCACGTGCCGCCCGTCTCCGCGTCGGAAGCGACCACGATGGCATAATCGGCGAGGCAGTAGATGAGACGGTTGCGTCCCATCGCCGCGCCGACGGAGAAACCCGCATTGGGACTGTACGGCGTGACGAGGCACAGGTCCCCGCAACCCAGCGCTTCTTTCTGGACCCTGGCCTGCCTCTCCAAACTATCCGCCAGCACGCCGACGGCGGTTCCGCGCGCTTCGAGCGCCGCGTCCATGCTGAGGGTATCCACGCCTTTCGCACCTCCCGAATACAAGACCTGCCCAGAGAGGCCGCAAGCATTGCCCACAAACCTGGCGCATTCCTGTCCTGCTTCATCCAGATGACGCGACCCGACCACCGCGATCCCGGGTTGGCCGAGCAAGGCCTTCTCTCCCGCGTAGAACAACACCGCAGGCGCCGAGTCTTTCAGGCGCGAGCGATACTTTTCGGGGTAGTCCGCGTCGGCGCGGGTGAGGGGGAAAATGCCGAGGGAGGAAAGACGCGTCAAATTAGGTTGAATATCGCGAGATAGGAGATAGGAGAGGCGTGTTGCGTGTTCTGTGTCGAGGTCGAGTTTGAGGCGGAGATCAGAGTCAGAGAGGCGCGGCAGGTCGGAGGGTCGGAGCGAGGCGGCCTGCATTTTCCGCACGAGGGGATTCCATTCGCGCAGGGTCAGCGGCTTGACGGAGTCATCGTTCAATCCGAGGTGGGAGCAGAGCAGGAGCAGGGTGAGAGAGTCGGGATTCATGGGTTTGTTGCGCAAATTAGCAATTTGCGCTACGCGTCGGCGTGGATGGTGCGGGTGAGGGTCAAAACGTTGACGCGGGCGGCCTTGCTTCGGAGCAGAACTCTCGTAATTTCTTCGAGCGTCGCGCCAGAGTCGAAGAGATCGTCCACGACCAGAACGTGCTTACCAGTTATATCATTGTTCACCGCGAACGCGCCTGCCACGTTGTCGCGCTTTTGCGGGAGGGTGTGCATTTCTTTTTGGGGTTTGGTTTGGCGCGTTTTGAATACGCAGGCTTGCAAGGGTTTATTCAGCGCGGCGGAGAGCGCTTTGCAAAACTCATGCACGGGACTGAAATCCCTTTGCGTTGAAGAAGGCACGGGGACGATGATGTCGAATTGACTCATCTCAGGATGAGTGGCAAAGAGACCGCGTGTGTGTTCGATGAGTTTTGGAAGAACCTTCGCGTCCGATTCGTATTTGAGACGGTAGACGAGACTGCCGATGCTACTGCGATTCCAGTCTGCGCCTGTGTAACTGCTGTGGAAATCGAGGGCGAAGCCGATGCTCCAATTGCCTTTGATGGGGCGGGGATGGGAGGAGGAGAGGAAGGAGGAGATGGCGTCAGGAGATGCAGGATGCGAGTTAGGAGATAGGGCGTCGAGGAGAGAAGTGACAGGTGATGCTTTGCCACGAAGCCTCTTGATGGCATGTCTGGCCGAGTCGCGAGTATAGTGCATTTCGTTTTCATCGTCCGCGATTTTTTTGAGCAGAGCAAGAGGGCGCGGGTCGCGAAGCGCTCCCAAGGCTTTCACCGCGTATTGGCGAACCTGTGGTTTTGTTTCTGTCGCAAGCAAATCCATCAAGGGTTGAACAGCTCGTGCGTCGCCGATTTTGCCGAGGGCGGAGGCGGCCAGTCTTCTTACGTTCCCGTCTTTGTTTTTCAACGCGGCGACGAGTTCGGGCAGGGAAACTGGCGAGCCAGCATTGCCGAGCACCACGATGCGATTGATAATAGTGTCTTTGGGAGAGATTTCCGTAGTCTCGAAAACTTCGGAAGCAGGGGAACGCGCCGCCAGCATGCAGCGTATCATTTCAAACGTGATCTCTTCGGGCAGGCGGCTTTTGATGGGGGAGAGATATTGGGTCGAGCCGACCTTTTCGATGGCCTGGTTGATTTTCTCCTGCACGTCTTTGGGGATGACCGTGTTCACATCCAACTTTCCCGCTTCGATGAGTTTGGCGCAGTGACCGTAGATGGTCATCAGGGTCAAACCGCGTTGACGCGCAACTTTTTCGGGAGTCAGACCTTCGTGGATAAGTTGCCCCGTGTATTCTACCGTCCCGCCCGCCTGCATTTCGGCTTTCTTTTTTTCGATCTTGTGCGCGGAGAGTCCCTGCGGGAGTTTCAGCAGAATGGATGACTTCTGCTGGATGGCACTCTCGCCTTTTGGGGTCAATTTGACCACCGGGTATTCTCCGCCAACGATCTTGAAGTAGCCGAGTGAAACCAATTCTTGAATCATGTCTTCAATTTGGCGTTGTTGGAGCGCAGCGAGTCTGGCATAGTAGGCGTGTTTGTCGTAGTGGAATTTGAGAATGTCCTGCGCCTTCGAGCCTTTGAGAATTTGCGCCAGTTTCTCGCGCCCCACAAGGCGCGTCCTCAACCGACGCACCGCGTCGAGGATGATGAGCGCGGCGCGTTCCGCGTGACTCATCGAGGCGACATCCCTGCTCGCTTCGCCCGTCGCGTTTTCGGATGCGAGGGATTTGTTCGATTCGCAATTGTCGCAGCAGACGGGCGCGTCCGCGCTGCCGTTATCGCCGAAATGTTTCAACACGATTCGGCGGCGACAGGCGTTCGACTCAGCGTAGCCGATCATGTAATCCAATTGCTCGGTGCGGTGGCGGGTGTGTTCCCTGCTTCTCGCCGCAGCCTGCTGGACGGCGGCTGGATCCCACACCCCGCGCCGCAGGGACATCCGCACGTTATCGTCGCCGAGATGTTCGAGCGCGCCGACGCGTTCCAATTCAGCCAGCCCCACTCTGATCTTGACGGGATGTAAATCCGTGCGGCGCTGGAAGTCTTCGATGGTCAGCCAGAGTTCGCCGTCCGCGCTGCCAAGGGCGCGGTAGAGCAGTTGCAATTCTTCGGGTGTGACAACACTGCTTTGGATGAAGAATTCCTGCAAGGCGCGATCTTGCGGGTCGTAGAGCAGGACGGCGCGGGCGGGATTCCCGTCGCGCCCTGCGCGGCCTGCCTCTTGGTAGTACGCTTCGAGCGAACCCGGGAGGGAGTAATGGATCACCTGGCGCACGTCGGCGCGGTCAATGCCCATGCCGAAGGCGTTGGTCGCCACAATGACGGGAGTCGAGCCGTTGATGAAGCGCTCTTGAATCCGCATGCGGTCTTCGGGGGCGAGTCCCGCGTGGTAATGCTCGGCTTGCAATTTGCAGACGACGCGCACGAATTCAGCGACTTCTTCTGCGTCGCGGCGCGTGCCTGTGTAGATGAGGACGGTACCGTTCGCAAATAGGCTATTTGCGCTACACAGTTCATTCAGCGCGCGGAACTTGGCTTCGGGGTCGGCGGTGTATTTCACTTCGAGGGTCAGGTTGGGACGGTTGAAACCTGTGACGATTCGTTTCGTGGACTCGGGTAATCCCAGCAGGCGGACGATGTCCCCTTGCACTTTGGGCGTGGCGGTAGCGGTCAGGGCGATGGTGAGCGGCTCCCCCAGTCGTTTACGCGCTTCAGCAATGTGGAGGTAATCAGGGCGGAAGTCGTGACCCCACTCCGAGATGCAGTGGGCTTCGTCCACGGCGAGCAGGCTCAAGGTCAAGGATTGAAGCGAGCGGAGGAAGGTCACGTTGCGGAGGCGTTCGGGCGCGACGTAGACGAGTCTATATTTCCCCTGCGAGAGGAGAGTCAGGCGCTGGTTTTGTTCGGGGAGAGGGATGGCGCTGTTGATGAACGTCGCGGGGATGCCGCGTCGGTTGAGCGCGTCCACCTGGTCTTTCATCAGCGCGATGAGCGGTGAGATGACGAGGGCCGTAGGGGCGGGCTTTACGTCCGCCCCCTTCACATCCGCGCCAGTAGGGGCGGATGCAAGACCCGCGCCCAACAAGAGCGCGGCGAATTGGTAGATGAGCGATTTACCTGCGCCTGTGGGCATGATGGCGAGGGTATGTTGTCTGTCGAGGAGACTCGTAATGGCCTCCTCCTGTCCTGGGCGGAAAGAGGCGAAACCGAAGTAGGTGCGGAGGGAGGAGGCGAGGGGTGTCATTAAAACTGCCAATTGTCGTGTTTTTTCGCCAAAAGTCTTGACAAAAAGCCTGCCTGGTAATAAAATTAGAACATGCGTTCTAAAATCACGACATCTGGCCGTATCACTATTTTACTCGGAAAACAACAGGCTGAGACCGGTGAGCGCACCTCGCCACGCAAACTGGCTGAAAAAGCGAGCGTGCCCAAGGATTTCGTCTACCGTCTCGATGCAGGCACAGCCCGTCACGTCGACCTGGAGGCGCTAGCCCGCTTGTGCGAAGCGCTCGACTGCGAGTTGCAGGACATTCTGGTCTGGGAGGTCGAGCATGGCGAATCCCTTTGACGTCCTGCCGCTCAACCTGTTCAACTTGTTCAGCACACAGGGCGCAATCGGTCTCCAGCGTCATTACATGGCCATCCTGCTGCGCATCTACGCGCTGGCCGAGTTCAACCGCTTTGGCCTGGCGCGTGAAGTGGTCATGGCCGAAATCGTGGACTACTTGAAAGGAGCGGACGCCGAGGGCGAGATCGCTGCCGAAATGGCGAACCAGGCCCCGGCTGGGTCCGATGCGCCGAATCAGCCGACGGGTGGGCCCGCTGTCCTGAGCTGGCAGGTTGAGCCTGTCGAAACCCCGTCGAAGGATGATCCGGTTTCGAGAACGGGCCAAAAATCCGGACAGGATTACGCCTCCTACCTCATCCGCCGCCTGGAGGAAACCGGCTGGATCGAGCGTGAGCAGCACGCCGACTACAGCGAGACCATCGCCCTGCCCGATTATGCCTTCACCCTGCTCGAAGCCTTGCGCAAGATCGAAGAACAAAAGCCGCACGAGTTTACGGGGCAAATCTACACCGCGCACCAGCTCATCACGGCCGCCGAGACCAACAAGGACTTTTCTCCCGCCCTGGCCGTGACCCAAGCCTACGAAAATGTGCGCCAGATGGTGCGCGGCCTGAGCGAACTCAACCAGAATATCCGCCGCTACGTGGAACGCGCCACCCGCGAAAAAGAGATCGCCGACCTGCTGCGCCTGCAATTTGACGATTACTCCCAGACACTCGGCGCCTCATATCACGCCCTGAAAACGTCCGACCACGTTTCCCGCTACCGCCGCGACATCATCAACCAACTGCAAACCTGGCAACTTGACCCCGACTGGTTGACTCAAACCGCCGGCGAGATGGCCCTGCAAAGCCGCCTGAACCCAACCCAGGCTGAACAGACTCTTTCCGGTTGCCTGCAATTTGTCATCCATCAACTCGAAGGGCTGGATCCGCTGCTCGAAGACATCGACCAACGCCATGCCCAATACCTGCGCACCTCCCTGCGCCAGATCCGCTACCAGTTAGGCAACGCTGATGGCAGTTTCAAAGACCACCTCGTCTCGCTCGCCCGCCAACTCTCGGAAATAAAAGAGGAAGGCGAAGAATACCTGCCCGAAGAAGCGCCCACCTTGCGCCAGCACCCCGTGGCCCTGCCCGACCTCCACAGTTACTACACCCCGCCCCAACGCCGCGCCCCGTTCATGCCTGATACCGTTATCGTTCCCATCCTGAATCCCGCAGACCTGGCATCCCTACGCAATCTGACCATGAAGGACGTCACCCAGGCTTTTTCACCAGAAAAAGTAAACCGCAAAGTGCTCAGTTTTTTCAACGGGCACAAAAAACTGCACATCACCGAAATCCCATCTGATGTATCGGGCGACCTGCACTGGCTGACCACCATCCTGGCCTACGCCCACCATCCCGAAGTGGCCTACGGCCTTGAGGTCACTGATGGCGACCCAGTGGATATGGGTGCTTATCGAGTTGTACCATTCGAGCTATACAAACTGTAAAAAATTATGGAACTCACTCACATCACCTCCCTCCCCGAAAAATCCCAACGCGACCTCCCCCGCGTGGTCAACCGCATCCTCGGCCAGGTCTTTCTCTACCAAGATAAAGATGATGACAAGGATGATTACTACTTCATCCACCGCCACCGCGAGGCTTGCCAAACCGCCCTGGAACTGGCAGGCTATACTCTGCTGCACGATGACTATCACCGCATCTTCCAGGTTGTCTCTGAATACAACTACTGCCGCGCCCGCTATAAACTGGACGAAACCCTGATGATCGTCGTCCTGCGCAAACTGTACGAAGAACGCATCGAACGTCTCAGCCTGGCGCAGGATCCAGTCGTGGCCATCGGTGAAGTCCGCGAAGAGTACCGCACCATTACCGGCAAAGAACGTGACCTGGGCATCATCCAGTACGAAACCCTGTTGCGCCGCTTGCGCACGATGGGGTTGATCGACACCCTCGACGGCCGCACCATCGACGTGCGCGACGCCGAAGCCCGCCTGCGCCTGCGCGGCTCGGTGCGCCTGATCCTGCCCGTCCAAACCGTTGACGAACTCGACGCCTGGCTCCGCAAATATCGCTCGACCGATGAAGAAGAAACCGACGATAACGAGTAAGGATTTCCCATGAAAACCCTCACCAAAATCCGCCTGATCAACTGGCACTTGTTCGAAAACACCACCATCAACTGCGAGGGCAGCACTTACTTCATCGGCATCAACGGCGCGGGCAAATCCACCGTCCTGGATGCCGTGCAATTTGCCCTGGTCGGCGGTCAGCGGGACGTGCGCTTCAACCAAGCCGCCCTGGCTGGCGGCAAGCGCACCCTCGCCAGTTACGTGCGCGGCGAACTCGGCACCGAGGGGCAGCGATTCCTGCGCGGCGACGCCACCGGCGTGATCGCCCTCGAATTCCGCAACCCCGATGGCACACTTTTCTCGCACGGCGCGGTGATAGATGCCTTCGAAGACGGCCGCAGCCCCGACGTGGCCTATTTCATTGTCCACAATGCAGGATTGGATGACCGCTGGTTCTTCCAGGCAGACGCTGCTCCCGGACGTATGCTCGACACCCGCGCCTTCAAACGCCACCTCGATCATTTCGCCCTTCCGCCTGCCTCCCGCGCCCAGGTCTTTACCCGGCTGGAAGATTACCGCGTCCACCTGCTCAACCGGCTCGGCCAACTCAAGGATTCCTTCCCCGCCAAGATCGTCAAAGGATTGGCCTTCAGCCCACTCACCGACATCCGCTCCTTTGTCCACAACTACCTGCTCGATGAAAACCTGTTGGATGTCAAAACCCTGCAAGCCCAACTCGACACCCTGCGCCACTTCGAAAGCCTGGCCGCCGACGTACGCGAGCGCATCGAAGCCCTTGAGAAAATCGAAGAACTCGACAAAGAGCGCGCCGCCAACCGCCGTCGGCGCATCACCAATGGCTACATCGCCCGCCGCTCGCGCGGGGAAATCCACACCACCGAACTGAAGAACGCCCGCCTGAAACTGGACGAAATCCGCCTCGAACTCAACCGCGCCGAAATCCAGCGTGAACAACTCACCAGCCATCTGAAATACGCCGAAACCGCCCTGCTCGACGCCAGGATCGCCCTGCAAACCGACCAGACCGCCATCAAACAGCGTGACCTGACCGAAAAACTCGCCGCCATCGACGCCGAACTGGCACTCCTACGCCAGCGCCAAAGTGACACCGATGCCGTCATTGTCCAAGAACAAGCGGATGCCAAAAAACTTCGCAAATTACTGAGCGCTGACAAGCAGACAATCCCCCCTGCCATTGAATCCTTCCCAACAGAAAACGCCACGCGCAACTCGATTCAAGATTACCAATCAGCGCTCGAAGCCTCAGCCCAAAACTATTCCCGCGAACAAATCCTCCTCACTGAAAAAGCCACCTCCCTGCGCGAAGAAGCCTCACGCCTGGAAGATGAAATCCGCAAATTGCGTACCGGCGACCGCGACATCAGTTACGAAAGCGAAGCCTCGCAGGCCAGCCACCTGCGCCGCCTGCTGCGCGCCGAACTCGGACTCTCCAGCGAAGAAGTTGTCTTCCTTTGCACCGTGCTCAACATCCCGGATAAAGGATGGCAAAATGCGGTCGAAGGCATCCTGGGGCGTAACCGCTTCACCATCCTCGTCCCACCCGCCCACTACGACGCCGCCATGCGCCTCTATCGCGACCGCCGCCACAAGGATGATTTGCATGGTGTTGCCTTACTTGATACCGAGCGCATCCTTGCCAATAAAACGGAACACGGTACACGTAACACTCTTGCATCCGAAATCACCACCTCCCACCCCGCCGCTCGCGCTTTTATCGACCTGCTCCTCGGTCACTACATTAAGTGTGATACTCTCGAAGACCTCCGTGAGCATCGCACCGCCGTCACGCGTGAATGCTTCGTGCGCCGCAATTACACCGACAGCCACATCAACCCGCAAATCTACGGGCGCTGGTTCATCGGCGAGCGCGCCGTGACGAGCCAGGTGGCAAGCCGCCAACAGCGCCTGGATGAAATCGCACAGGAAATGCTCTCGCTCAACGAGCGTGATTCCGCCCTGCGCGAACGTCTCACCCTCACCCGTCACAAAATCCGTCCGCTCATCGACCTCGAACATGCCCTCGAAGCCCTCGCCATTCTCCCCGAACGCACCACGCAGCACGCAACACTCAAACAAGAACTCGAAGCCCTCGACCTCCACACCGCTGACTCCCTGAAAGCCGCCGTGGACCAGCACCAGGCCGAGTACAACCGCCTGCAAACGGAAGCAGGCTCGGTCCAGCACCGCATCGGCGGGATGGAAGCCAAGGCCCAGACCCTGGCCGAGGGCGAAATCCCCCGCCTGGAGCGCGAGATCGACCAGTCCATCCAAAATGCGGAAGAATTTCTCGCCGGAGAAAACCCCGATGAAGACACCCGCGCCGAAATCGAAAAAGAATACGCCCGCCGCCTCGAGCGCCAGCCCGTCAACGTGATCCAGCAAAACGCCGAGCGCTACGAGAACGACTACCAGACCGCCGAAAATCGCAACCGCGACCGCCTGCGCGAAGCCAAGCAAGCCTACTCGCTACGCTACGACTTCGGCTACGACGACACGGATAATGCAACGCGCTACACTGTTGAGCGAGAGAAACTCGTCAATTCCGAACTCCCCCAATACGAGGCCCAAATCGCCTGCCAGCGGGGGCTGGCCGAGCAGGAACTGGTCGAAAACTTCATCCACCGCCTGCGCGAGCAGATCGAGGAAGCCCGCCAGCAACTGGCTTACCTGAACGCTACGCTCTCACAACTGCGATTCGGCGGCGAGCGCTACGAATTCATCACCCAGCCAGCCGCCAATTTGCGCGGCATGTACGATATGGTCATGGACAGCCAGACCGTGCTCGGCGCATCGCTCTTCGACTCGGACTTCCGCCAAAAACACCAGCAGGCCTGGGATCTGCTGCTCGAACGCCTGACCCTCAACAACCAGACGGGTGAAGCCCTGTCTGCCGAACTGCGCGAATTACAAGATTACCGCTCCTACCTGCAATACGACATCCGCATCCACTACCCCAACGGCGACCGCGCCCTGTTGAGCCAGATCAACGCCAAGAAATCGGGCGGCGAAACCACCACGCCCTTCTACGTGGCCATGGCCGCCTCCTTCGCCCAGGCTTACCGCCTCAACCAGCCGCGCCCATCCGACACCATCCGCCTGGCACTCTTCGACGAAGCCTTCGGCAAAATGGATACCGCCCGCACCGCCAGCGCCCTGCAATTCATGCGCGAGGCCGGCCTGCAAGTACTGCTCGCCACCCCGCCCGACAAATCCGGCTCGCTCCTGCCTTACGTGGATACCGTCTGCACTGTTGTCCGCAAAAACAGCCATGCCTTCGTCATCGAAATCGACAAGAACGAAATGATCGCGGAATTGGAAAAGGAATAACGGAATACGTAACACGTGCTATGGAAATCCCTTTTACTCCATCCCCTGATGTTGCTGTTGTGCTGAATGCCTTGCTTGATATTTTTGAACGGCGTAGAAGTCCAAGATCACGCATTATCAAAGTTTCTTTCACCGATGTTCATCTCCCCTCATATTTTTCTCAAACAGAACCCGATCCCCGTTTCACCGCGAATGAACAACTCCAGATTTTAGAGCAAGCCAGCCTGATAAGACTTGCCTGGGTGCCAGGCGAAACCAACCATCTGATAGATTCTGTTATCCTGAATTCGGAACACACAACACGTATCTATGAATTACTTCATCGTTCAGCAGTTACTGACCAACGTTCCCGCCTCGAAACCACTCTCCTTGCCGACCAATTCCGCTTTTCATTGGATGACTGGCGGACTCGCGCCATCCACCGCACCCTGACCCAACTCCGCGCCGGGAAATCCCCTGCCCCCTTCAGCCTGACCGATTCAACCTGGAACCTCGACCTGGTGACCGTTTTATCAGCCTTATCCACGCTCGAAACAGAGACGCCCTACCGCGTCTTCAGCGTGCGCACCTTCAACGACAGCAAGCGCTTCGACGAACTAAAACCTGCCATCGTTCGCCTGGCGCGTTACGCCAACCCTGAATGGAAAACGCTCACCGCTGAAGATATTCTTCGCGAACTCAACCTCGTCGCCAACCCCAGCTACATCCACATGGCTGGAAACTGGCAACTCACCACCCAAAACGGGGAAAACCTGTCGCTGGATGGCTTCACCCCCTCCATCGGGTTTCCCGCCGCACAAATCGAAACCATCCAATCCGTCACCATCCATGCCGACTCCGTTCTCTGCATCGAAAACCTGACATCCTTCCATGAATTTATCCGCTCCAACGGTACACGTAACACGCAACATGTTACACGCCGCGCAACACTTTGCCTCATGGGCAACCCATCCCCGCCTATCCGCCGCCTGCTCCGACTCATCCCTGAAACAATTCCCATCCATCTCTGGTCAGATATGGATTATGGCGGCTTCAACATCCTCTCACAATTACGAAAACACGTCAGGCCGCAAATCCATCCCTACCTCATGGACTATCCCACTTTCGAGTCGCATATCCATCTTTCCCACCCATTGACCCAGGCAGATATGCGCAACCTTAAACGCCTATGCACCTACCGAGAACTAACTGATATGCGGTCGATACTTGAACACCTTGTTCAACGGGGGCTTAAACTGGAGCAAGAAGCGATCCAGGCTTGAAATGATGAATTTGCCCCAGGGCTTCAGGAATTCCTCCAAAAGCGCTTCGCCAAGGTGAACAGGCGGGATTTTCCCCGCGCGGAGAGCGGTATTCTCGGACATTGTTCAAACACGCGGTCCAGCCTCCACCACCTCCCTGGGCGTGCCGTCTTCGAATTTCTTGAAGTTTTCGAGGAAACGCTGCGCCAGGTCCTTGTAGCGTTTGTCGTATTCCGCACGGCTGGGCCAGGACGACCAGGGTTGCAGCACATCGGGCGGAACATCCGGGCAGGATTTCGGCACGGAGAAGCCGAAGACCGGGTCGGTGTAGTACTCCACGCCGGCCAGTTTGCCGGTCAGGGCGGCGTTCAGCAGGTTGCGGGTGTGGCGGATGCTGATGCGTTTGCCCACGCCATACGGCCCGCCCACCCAGCCGGTGTTGACCAGCCAGCAGGTCGCGTTGTAGCGTTCGATCTTGTTCCTGAGCAGTTCGGCGTATTTGTAGGGATGGTGGACCATGAACGGGCCGCCGAAACAAGCCGAGAAGGTGATCTCCGGCTCATCTCGCAGACCGACTTCTGTTCCCGCGATCTTGGCGGTGTAGCCCGAAATGAACTGGTACAAGGCCTGCTCCGGCGACAGGCGCGCGATGGGCGGCATCACCCCGCTGGCGTCGCAGGTCAGCATGATGATGTTCTTGGGGTGCCCGGCTTTTTTCTCAGGAACCGCATTGGAGATGAATTCCAGCGGGTAGGAGGCGCGCGTATTCTCGGTGATCGAATCGTCGTCCAGGTCGATCAGGCGCGTGACCGGGTCATACGGCACATTCTCCAGGATGGTACCGTACATGCGCGTGGTGGCGTAGATCTCCGGCTCGGCGGCTTCCGACAGGCCGATGACCTTGGCATAGCAGCCCCCCTCGAAGTTGAAGACGCCTTCGTCGCTCCAGCCGTGCTCGTCGTCGCCGATCAAGCGGCGGGTGGGATCGGCCGAGAGCGTGGTCTTGCCCGTGCCGGACAGCCCGAAGAATAGCGCCACATCGTCCGGGTCGCTGGGGCTGACGTTGGCCGAGCAGTGCATGGACAGCACGCCTTCCAGCGGCAGCAGGTAATTCAGGATGGTAAAGACGGATTTCTTGATCTCGCCCGCGTAGGCCGAATTACCGATGATAGCCAGTTTCTTCTCGAAACTGAGCGCAATGAAGGTCTCGGTGTTGGTGTTGTCCACGCTGGGGGCAGATTTGAAGCCGGGGACAGCCAGCAGCGTAAAGTCCGGGACGAAGCGTTTGTATTCCTCCAGCGATTGGGGCAGGACGAACATGTTGCGCGCGAACATACTGTGCCAGGCCAGTTCGGTCACCAGGCGCACCGGCAGGCGGTAGTTCTCGTCCGCGCCGCCGTACACATCCTGCACGAAGAGGTCGCGTCCCTGCAAATAACCCAGCAGGCGGGCGTACAGTTCGTCGAATTTTTCGGGGGCCATCGGGCGGTTGTACTGTCCCCACCAGACGTGCGCTTCGGTGCTGCCCTCGCGGACAACGAACTTGTCATTGGCGGAGCGGGCGGTATGCACCCCGGTGAACGCCGCGAACGGACCGCCCCGCACGGTTGCGCCCTCGTTGCGAAAAACGGCTTCCTCGTGTAAGGCCTCGCCCGGCAGGTTCCAATACGCCAGGCGCAGGTTGCCAAGCCCGTGATTGGACAGGTTGTAATCCGCCTTGCGGGCCTGGGCGATGCCCTCAGCGGGGGTTTTGATGTTGAGCAAATTGTTCATATCCACTACTCTCTATGATCTACTCTCTGTTCTCTCACAGCCAATCTCTCACCAACTTGCGGTCGCCAATGTAGATTTCGTTCGGGCTGGTGGAGTCGAGCGCCCACTTGATGCGTGCAATACCCTCGGTCACGTCCTTGACCGTGCCGCTGAAGGACAGGCGGATGTGGCCTTCCATGCCGAATTCCTTGCCCGGCACGGTCACCACCAGCGCCTTCTTGAGCAGGAACCTGGACAGTTCGACCGAATTGCTGGAAAACGCGCGCAGGTCGGGCAGGGCGTAGAAGGTGCCGTCCGGCGGGATCAGGCGCGCGCCGTTGAAGGATTTCATCTCTTGCAGCAGCACGTTGCGGTTGTTCTCGATCTGCAAGCGCAGCGCCTCGACCACGGACTGCATCCCGTTCAGCGCGCCCTCGGCGGCCGCCTGCGAGACAGGCGAGACGCTCGAAGTGGTCTGCGCAGTGACGTTGGTCATCACCCGCACCAGGTCGCGCGGCGCGACCACCCAGCCCACGCGGAAGCCGGTCATGCCGTAGACCTTTGCCACGCCGTTGACAACGATAATATTCGAGTTTTCCACATCTTTCTGCGTGAAACGCCAGGCAGGGACGGCCTCTTTGCGGTCGAAGGTCAACTTGTGATAGATGTCGTCGCAGATCATGACGATGCCTTTGCGTTCGCAAAAATCCACGATTTTTTCGATCAAACCAGACGGGTAGATGACGCCGGAGGGATTGTTCGGGCTGTTGACAATGATCGCCCGCGTATACGAAGTGACGGCGCGCTCGATATCTTCGAAGCGCGGGGTGAAGGTGCCGTCCTCCGGGGTGACGATGACCGGGCGCGCGTTGCACATCTTGACGATCTCCGGGTAGGAAACCCAATAGGGCGCCAGGATGACGACCTCGTCCTGCGGGTTGAGGATGGAATATAGGATGTTGAACAACGACTGCTTGGCGCCGTTGGTCACAATGACATTTTCCGGCGCGACCAGGCGGTCGTAGTTTTCCTCGGTATAGCGGATGATGGCCTTTTTCAGCGCCAGCGTGCCGTCGGTTGGCGTATATTTCACCTCGCCGCTGGTCAACTTCGCCGCCGAGGCCAGGATAGCGTTGATCGGGGTTTTATTTTTCGGCTCGCCGATTCCCAAATGGATGATCGCCTCGCCTCGCTCGCGCAGCAGCCGGGCTTCTTCGTTCAGGGCCAGCGTCGGTGATTCCGCGATCTCGCTGGCAAGTTTGCTCAGTTTCATACGTCTCCTTACCCCACACCTTCCATGGAACGCCCGTTGCGCCATTGCTTATCACGCCAGGGCGGTTCCGGGAAGGCGATAGGGATCGTCTGATGGGAAATAAAAAAGTACCTGGTCAGGAAACCTGACCAGGTACTTTTCAAGAACCGCAGGTAGCGGCGCTGACAAACAAGTTGTCAGGCAATACTATCATAATTCGATTATACACTACCTAGCGACAACACAAATGACAATCGCCTTACAGTTGCATTCATAACCAGGCCAAGTTATACATATTATAATGTCGGTAACTACCCATCCGCCATCACAAAAAGGAGAACCCTATGCCCGCCCCCGCATCCCAATCCATCAAGCCCGTTGGCTACGTCAAATTTTCCGACAAATTGACCACATCCCTGAACGACATCGAGCGCATGATCAACGAACACAAGGACATGATAGACGCCATCCAAGAAGTAGCCATCAACCTGACCGACGCCATGGGTGGACTGCACACCCTGACCGTCAAATACGCTGGCATCGCCAATTCCATCTTGGACGCGCTCCTGCCCATCGTCAAGAACATGCCCATCATCCCCAAGAATATCACCGACCTGTTGGTCAACCTGGAGGCCATCACCCAGAAGATCATCGACGGCAGCGCCAAGACCTCCAAAACCATCACCGACGTCAACGCTGGGCTGAAAACCGGCGACGCCGCCAAACTCAAAGGGCACGCCAACGAACTCAAGTCCATGACCAATGCGCTAGCCGCCATCCTGCCCAAAAAATAGCGCAATTGTGGTAAATGTAGTAATATACCTTTATCATTTTTTGCAAGGAGTTTTCGGTCATGACCAAACTAACAGATGTCGAGGGCATCGGCCCCGCCAATGCCGAAAGACTTAAAAAGGCAGGCGTAGGTTCTACGGAAAGCCTGCTCGAAATGGGCAAGACCCCCGCTGGCCGCAAGGACCTGGCCAAGCAGTCGGGCGTCAGCGAAAAGCAGATCCTCGAATGGGTCAACCACGTAGACCTGTTCCGCATCAAGGGCATCGGCGAAGAGTACGCCGACCTGCTCGAAGAAGCGGGCGTGGACACGGTCGTCGAACTGGCGCAGCGCAAAGCGGACGCCCTTTATCCCAAAATGGCCGAAATCAACGCCAGGAAGAACCTGGTCAACAAGATGCCGGCCCAGTCGCAGGTGGAAGACTGGATCACGCAGGCCAAGAAACT
The DNA here is from genome assembly GCA_049323115.1 of Chloroflexota bacterium. Classification (GTDB taxonomy): domain Bacteria; phylum Chloroflexota; class Anaerolineae; order Anaerolineales; family Villigracilaceae; genus JAABUE01. The sequence continues at coordinate 3,459 of JBMOMP010000105.1, read as the reverse complement.
GCCCCGCGCAGTCGAATACTAAAATCGTTGGCGACAACAACAGGTGACGGTCATGCGAAGTGACTGTCACCTGTTTGTGTTTGCAGCCAGGTCCCCAGAATGGGGATTGCGTCTTTGCATTGTAAGAGCTGGTGATTGCCCACAACTCGGATCGCGGAGCTAAAGCCGCCTGCTCAGTTCATGGAAGTCCTTCGGACTGGCAACCGAGTCGGATTTATCCGACTTTCATGCCCTGAGGCAGGACTTGAGTCCGCCGAATCAGGCTGCGCCAAGATGTGGGCAATCACCAATGTAAGAGGGCTATTTTCAGGGGCTTCGGTAAAGTATAATTGATTTGCTGGAGGTCGAAATGTTAGCCACTGAAACGATTACCATTCAAGTCACGCCGGAAGTAGCAAAAGCGTTCCGCTCTGCGTCTGAAACTAAGCGCAAGAAGATGGAATTGTTGCTTAACTTGCGTCTGTCGGAAATAACGAGCGCCCGTAAACCTCTGGAACAGGTGATGCGTGAGATCAGCCGATCTGCGCAAGAGCGCGGATTGACCGAAGAAATCATCAAAGATTTGCTCAAAGAATAACATGCGCGTCGTTTTCGACACCAACGTCCTGATCAGCGCGTTGCTGTTTGAGAGCTCTATGCCCGCGCAGGCATTCTTTTCGGCAATAAGCAAAGGGAAAATTTTAATTTCAACAGCCTTGGTAAATGAAGTTTACCGTGTTCTTTCTAGGCCCAAGTTTGATCGCTATATTAATGATGTGCAACGCGAAGATTTTATGCTCGCTTTGGTGGAAACAGGCGTGTTGATTGACGTTACAGAAACGCTCAATGTTTGCCGCGACCCAAAAGATAATATGGTTCTTGAATTAGCAGTCAGTGGGAAAGCAGACGCAATCGTGACGGGCGATTCCGATTTGCTGGTTTTGAATCCGTTCCAAAAGATTGCTATACTTACCCCTCAAACATTTTTGACAATGTATTCTACGTAATCATTTATGCAATCCAAGCACAAAAGGCAAGGAGACGACATGGAAGATTTCGAAAAATTAGGCGCATTCTACCTGGGCAAAGTCTATGACATGAAAGCGCAGGCTGTCAAAGACGAAGCCCTGCTCTACGACTCGAAAGACCTGACCACCCACGCCGCCGTAGTTGGCATGACCGGCAGCGGCAAGACCGGCCTGTGCATCGGGCTGATCGAAGAGGCCGCCATCGACGGCGTGCCGTCCATCCTGATCGACCCCAAAGGCGACCTGGGCAACCTGCTGCTCACCTTCCCCGACCTGAAAGGCGCGGACTTCCTGCCCTGGGTCAACCCGGACGAAGCCCGCAATAAGAACCTCACCCCCGAAGCCTACGCCGACAAACAGGCCGCCCTGTGGGCCAAAGGCCTCGGCGAGTGGGGGCAAAGCGGCGCGCGCATCCAGCGCCTGCGCGAGGCCGCCGAGATGCTCATCTACACCCCCGGCAGCACGGCGGGACTGCCCGTCTCCATCCTCAAGTCCTTTGCCGCGCCCGGCAAGGAGATCCTCGAAGAGAACGACCTGCTGCGCGAGCGCATCAGCGTCACCGTCTCCAGCCTGCTCGGGCTGGTGGGCATCGAAGCCGACCCCATCCAGAGCCGCGAACACATCCTGCTGTCCACCATCCTGGATACCGCCTGGCGCACTGGCAAGGACCTCGACCTGGCAGCCCTCATCCAGCAGGTGCAGGCGCCGCCCGTGCAGAAGATCGGCGTGCTCGACCTGGAGACCGTCTACCCGTCCAAAGAACGATTCGGGCTGGTGATGGCGCTCAACAACCTGCTGGCCTCGCCCGGCTTCAACGCCTGGCTCGAAGGCGTGCCGCTCGACATCGGCCAGATCCTCTACACCCCAAGCGGCAAGCCGCGCGTCGCCATCTTCTCCATTGCCCACCTGAGCGACCCCGAGCGCATGTTCTTCGTCTCCCTGCTCATGAACCAGGTGCTGGCCTGGATGCGCTCCCAGCCCGGCACCACCAGCCTGCGCGCCATCGTCTACATGGACGAGATCTTCGGCTACCTGCCGCCCACTGCCAACCCGCCCTCCAAGATGCCCATGCTCACCCTGCTCAAGCAGGCGCGCGCCTTCGGCGTGGGTCTGGTGCTGGCTACCCAGAACCCGGTCGACCTGGATTACAAAGCCCTCTCCAACATGGGCACCTGGTTCATCGGGCGACTGCAAACCGAGCGCGACAAAGAGCGCCTGCTGGACGGCCTCGAAAACGCAGGCGGAGGCGGCTTCAAACGCTCCCAGGTCGAAAAGATCATCTCCGATCTCGGCAGCCGCGTCTTCCTGGTCAACAACACGCATGAAGACGCGCCCGAACTGTTCCAGACGCGCTGGGCGCTCTCGTACCTGCGCGGCCCGCTGACCCGCGACCAGGTCAAGACCCTCATGCAGCCCTACAAGGACGGCAAACCCGCCGCCTCGCAACCCGGACCTGCGCCTGCTTCCGTTATGGAAAGCGGGACCAGTTCCCAGCCGCCGTCCCTGCCCCCTGGCCTGAAGCAGTTCTTCGTCCCGGCCAGAGGCGGGGCGCCCGCAGGCGGGAGTCTCGTCTACCAGCCCAAAATCCTGGGCGCGGCCAAAGTCCACTACAGCGACAGCAAAGCCAAAGTGGACACCTCCGCCAGCCTGGTGTACGTCACCCCCGTCACCGACGACGCCATCCCCGTGCTGTGGGAAAACGCCGAAACGCTGGACGTGCCAGCCACCGACCTGGAGAAATCCGCGCGCGACGGCGCGCAGTTTGCGGCCCTGCCGTCCGCCGCCAGCCAGGCCAAACACTACGCCGACTGGGAAAAGGATTTTGCGACCTGGCTGTACGGCTCGCAGCGGCTCGACCTGCTGCAAAGCCCCAGCCTGAAGGCCGCCTCCAACCCCGGCGAAGACGAGCGCGATTTCCGCATCCGCCTGTCGCAACTGGCGCGCGAACACCGCGATGAACTGGCCGAAGCCCTGCGCAAGAAATACGCCCCCAAGATCGCTGCGCTTCAGGAGCGCCAGCGCAAGGCCGAAGCGACCCGCGAAAAACAAGAGGAACAGGCCAAGAAAGCCAAACTCGACACCGCCCTGTCGGTGGGCGCCACCCTGCTGGGCGCGTTTGCCGGGCGCAAAGTGTTCAGCCAGAGCAACATCAGCAAAGCCCGCTCGGCCATGCGCGGCGTCACCAAATCGGCCGACGAGAGCCAGGACGTGAAACGCGCCGGGGAGACGGTCGAGGCCGCCAAAGCGCAGTTGGCCGACCTGCAAGCCGAGTTCGAGGCCGAGATGGCCGCCCTGCAGGAAAAAATCGACCCGCTGACCGAAACATTGGATACGTTCAGCCTGAAGCCGAAAAAGACCGACATCCAGGTGCAACTCACCACCCTGGCCTGGCTGCCGTTCTGGCAGGACGAAAAGGGCGCGCTGACAGCGGCTTGGTAAAAAACTTCCACAA
>JBMOMP010000104.1:0-5048 GCA_049323115.1 Chloroflexota bacterium | reverse complement strand
ATTTTCGCTATCATCAGGATCAGTTGGCTCGTATGGGTCTCCCGGTGTTCGCCTTGCGGCGGTGTTGAGACATCGAGGTTACTCGCAGGAGCCAATTTTTATCAAGGGCGCATCCCTTCGCTTTGGCGCGCTAACTATTTTTTTGGCTGCGCCGCCATTCTGGCCGCCTCCCATCAAGGGAGACAATCTGGCTTGCTCGCTTCACCCGCCCAAATAAGGCTCATTCACTTCTTGCAGTTTGGCCTTGAGTTGATGGAGCAATTCGTCTGCAACGGATTTCTTCGTTGCCGCTAGATTGGTCATTTCTTCCGGGTCGGATCTGATATCGAATAGTTTTACCATCCCCTCGTCCGGCAGGCTTTTGTAGCCGAAGTAATAATGCAGTTTGTAGTCCCCCGTGACCTGCGCCAGAGAGGCGATGGTCAACGGCGCGGAGGGCGCGTTCTGCGTGGCGCGCACGGCATACACGTTCCTCTCTTGCAGCGGCGCAAAGGGCGGCAAGACCACGCCTTCCGCCCAGTCTGGGATGGGCTGGCCGGTCAGGTGCGCCAGCGTCGGCAGCAGGTCAATCGCGCTGACGTTGTCGTACACGTCCAAGCCGGCCTCGCGGCCCGGCTCGAAAATGACCAGCGGGACTCGGATGATAGGGTCGTACAGCAAGTTGGTGCCGTGTCCGCTGACGCCGCGTTCGTTCATCTCGCCGTGATCCGAGGTCAGGATGAGATAGGTATCGGCAAGCAAGCCCGAGGCTTCGAGCGCATCGTACAACATCCCGAATTGCTGGTCGCAGTACAGGATGAATTCATCGTAAAAGCGGCGCTCGAGCGCCAGGTTCTCCCGTCCCGCCTTGGTGAAGGCTTCGTCGACGGGCTTTTCGATGGGCAGGTAGCCGTCGCCCCGGAATGCTTCATAAAATTCTTTCGATGGGCGGTAGGGTTTGTGCGGCGGCAGGAGGTGGAAATAGCCGACGAAGGGCTTGGGGGCCGCTTCCATGCGCCGCAAGAGAAACGAGATGGCTTGTTCGAGGATGAAACCGCCATCCGAGCCGGAGGTGGGAAAGCCCGCCGGGAACAGCGGCTCGAGGTTCTTGACCTGGTATTTGATGAGCGACTCATAAAACCGAGAAAGGTACAGGGAATAGGCATAGCCATATTCCTTGGCCTTCATCGTCCGCGCCCAACTGACCGCCGCCAGGTCTTCGTCATTCCTGAATATCGCGCCGATGGTGGCGTCGTAAGAGGTGAGATACAAACTGGCGCGCGGGATCAGTTCTTCGATGTCGTTTTGGAATTGTTTGAGGAAGAGGTCCGCCCAGGTATTGTGGGTGTAGGCAATGGCATGATGGCCTGCAAACGCCCGGAAAATGCTCTTGGAGGTGAAATCGGGGGCGACCCTGCCGCCGAATTCTATTGCCCGATGCGTCCACGGCAGCGCGCCAGTCAGCAGCGAGGCGGTGCCGGGGGAGGTGAAATTGCTGCCGGCGTAATGGTTGTGATAGACGATGGCGCGCCTGGCAAGGCGCGCAAGGTTGGGCATGGTGTTGCGTGCATAGCCTTGAAGCGACACGTTGTATGAAGACAGGGCGTCGAACACGACGATGACGACGTTCTTGGGTTTGGCTTGGGGAAAGGGCGCCGCAAACGTTTCGACCGCTCGCGGCAGCGCCGCCCCTACTGACAGCGCGCCGGCCAGTTTCAGGAAATCGCGTCGGCTGATTTTATTTTGACTCACTGGGAAATTACCTCGATAAAATTTCGAAAATTATAGCACAGCGCGGTCGCTTCACGGCGCGTTACCGGCAGCGCGGCTGGGGATGCGGCTGGTCGGGCAGGCCAAAGGCTTCCAAGATGGGCAGGCCGTCCCATTCGGGCGGGATGGGCAGGCGCAACGCCCAGGCGACTGTGGCAGCGGTATCGGTGGTGTTGACGGCAGTGGTCAACTGCCCCGGCTGGATGCCCGGCCCGGCGGCGATCCAGGGGATGGTCATGTCCTCGGGCAGGCTGGAGCCGTGCGTGGTGTCATGCCCGCCGTGATCGGCAGTGACGATGATGAGGGTCGTGTCGCGCAGGCCGGCCTGTTCGAGCGCCTGCAGGATGCTCAGGATGGCTTCGTCGGAGCGATAAAGTACGCTAAGTTGTTCGGGCGAGAGCCAGCCGTATTCGTGTCCCATGCCGTCTGGCAGGGGGAAGTGGACGAACAGCAGGTCGAAGCCATGGGGGATGAGTTCGACCACTTCCTGGGCGATGACCTTGTCGCGGTCGTTGATGTAGGTGAAGAAGTCGGTGCTTTCGGGTTCGGTGACCTGGCGCAGTTTTTCCTTTCCGACCACCATGAGGGTTTGCATCCCAGCCGCTTGGGCCAGGTCGAAGATGTCCACGCCGTTGGCGTAACCGCGTTCGGGCAGGTAACTGTTCCAATCGACGCCGTGTTTGGAGGGACACAAGCCGGTCAACATGGACGAATGCGCCGGGAGCGTGGAACTGGGGAAGATGGTCTGCGCGGTGAGCGTGTAGGCGCCGGCCTGCATCAGGGCCTGCAGGTTGGGCATGGGCGCCAGTTCGATGGCCTCGGGGCGAAAGCCGTCGATGCTGAGGATCAGTGCACGCGCCGGGCGCGGGAGCGGGGTGACGGTGACGGTGGAAGTGGGGAGCGGGGTGGGCGTCTCTGTTGGCGGCAGGGTGGGCGTGGAGGTCGAGGACGGGAGCGGGGTGGGCGTGGGGGCCGGGAAAAGGCCGGGGAGGGCTGGCAGGCAGGAGGTCAGGAAGAGAAGCGCGAGCAGGAGGATGGCCCGGGGGCGGCAGATAAACGTCATTTTCAAGTCCTATAAAATTATCGTAAATTTAGGGTAAAATCTGTTAACATTCTAACATGACCAAATTCAGGCGGCAGTCCAACTGCCGCCTGAATATCTTGAAAATCCCGCGATTGACGTGATTTCGAGCGGTAAGTTCCAGAAGGAGTACTATGATGCGAAACCTGTTTACCAAACGCCAGAGCGTTTTTATCAAATTGATCCGCGACCAGGCCACGCTGTCGCTGGAGGGGATGGAGGCGTTGAAGGCTTTCTTTGCCAGCCGCGACCCGGCAGATGCGGCGCGCGTTGGCGCGAAAGAGAAAGAAGCCGATGAAGCGCGCCGTATCCTGATCGATGAGTTGAACAAGACCTTTGTCACTCCCTTCGACCGGGAGGATATTTTTGCGCTTTCGCGGGCCATCGACGATGTGCTGGACTATGCTTACAGCACCGTGAATGAGATGGAAATCTTGAAAGTGGCGCCCACCCAGTACATGCAGCGTATTGCGTCGCTGCTCAGGGATGCGGCTTATGAACTTTCGCTGGCGGTGGATCGCCTGGAACGGCACCCGGCGGTAGCCGCTGAACACGCCCAGCGCGCCAAGGCGCTCGAAAACCGCGTGGAGGATGTGTACCGCGAGGCGCTGGCCGATCTTTTCAGCGGTGCGGAAGACATCAAGCATGTGGTCAAAATGCTTAAATCGCGCGAGGTGTACCGTCACTTGAGCAATGCAGCCGACCGGGGCGATGAGGCCGCTAACGTGATCGCAGACATCGTGGTAAAGATTACCTAGGAGAGGCCGCATAATGGAAGCAGTTATCATTGTCGTGATCCTACTATCGCTTGTTTTCGATTTCCTGAACGGGATTCACGATTCCAGCAACGTTGTCGCTTCAATGATCTCGTCGCGGGCGTTTTCCCCGCGCATCGCGCTGGGAATTGCTGCGATTGCCAATTTCCTGGGACCGTTGCTTTTTGGCGTGGCCGTAGCCAAGACCATCGGGGATGAGATCGTGGCGGCAGGGACGATCAACATGCAGGTGCTGATCGCTGCGCTGACGGGCGCCATCTTTTGGAATTTGCTGACCTGGTATCTGGGGTTCCCCAGCAGTTCCTCCCATGCGCTTATCGGCGGGTTCATCGGCGCGGTGTTGGTGGGGGCCGGGTGGCAATCTATCAAACTGCACGGGTTGGAGAAGATCTTAATTGCCTTGTTTACTTCCCCGTTGATCGGGTTCCTGGTGGGGTTCGTGCTCCTGCGGTTGACCCTGCTCCTGGCCTGGAGCGCCACGCCCAAGGTCAATACCTTTTTCAAGCGCATCCAGGCAGTGACGGCGTTGGCGCTGGCGCTCAGCCACGGCACCAACGATGCGCAGAAGACGATGGGCATCATTACACTGGCGTTGGTAACAGGGGGGTACTTACAGGCCTTCAGCGTGCCTTTGTGGGTGATCCTTCTTTGCAGCACGATGATGGGGTTGGGCACTGCTGTAGGCGGTTGGCGGTTGATCCGCACCCTGGGGGGCAAGTTCTACAAGATCAAGCCGGTGGACGGGTTCGTATCCCAATTGGCTTCGGCGGCCGTGATCCTGATCGCCTCCCTGGTAGGCGGGCCGGTCAGCACCACCCAGGTGGTCAGTTCGGCCATCATGGGCGTTGGCGCCGCGGAGCGCGCCAATAAAGTGCGCTGGGGCGTGGCGCAGGAGATCGTGGTGGCCTGGGTGTCCACCATCCCTGCGACGGCGCTGGTTGCGGCGGGAATCTACTGGATCCTTATTCGCCTCATTCCTTGATTGGTCGCTTATGCATAAAGTTCCTGCCTTGCTGAGAAGCAAGGTAGGAATTTGCCTATACTGTGTGGGGTGAAAAGCGGAGGCTTTATTGGCGACTCCTGAGGGTTGGATACGACAGGAACGATTACGCCCAAGTTGTGAAAAAACGTAATCAGTCAATGACAGGTTACGCCTTCCAAGAGGCAATCTACTGATTGTTGGAATACACATTCGGTACAACAAAACAACCGCCAGATGTTGGGTATGGAAAGCGATTTGAAAGAAACCGACTAAATGTGGTTGGTCTGCTCAAGGCACCCGACGCGATGGAGTCTGGTAGGGACATGAAACTAATAACCTATTTTCCGCCCCCTGTCAGATGGGGTTTGGGGGCAAGGTAGCGAGGATATCCAAAATCTGTTGTTGAATGGGGCGAGGTTTTGGATAGTGAACTTGATAGCGGCCATTGGAAAACCGGGTG
>JBMOMP010000103.1:0-42279 GCA_049323115.1 Chloroflexota bacterium | reverse complement strand
TCCAATAAAAAAACAGACAAAAGTTAGACCGTATGTTTTGTGATCTTCCCCTTGACATTCTCTTAGCAAAAGTAGTATCTTGAAAGTTATGAAGGGGAAACGGAAAGGGAACAAGATAGTCATTGCTACTATTGCTGTTATTGCTGTCATTGTTGTGGGGATTGGGGCGCTACATCTATACCTATACTACACCGATAATGATCTTGCTTTTTATCTTTTTGGCCGACCGGTATTGAAACTGGGTTGGGCTAATGAGAATGTTTTCCCGAAAGATAAAGAGGGTGGATATGATATCAAGAAAGCCACTAATACAGGGGATAACGTACGCTTTCCCAAATGGGGACATGAGGCAGTATTTACGGAAGAAAAGGAAGGACTTATCAATGTACGGATGGTGGGGACAGGGGAGGATAATTATTACCTGTTTACCGAAGACACCGGCTATATCTGCGCCGACCGGCAGACGGGTAATGTGATTATCGAAGACAAAGAACTTGATCCCCGCGAAGACCCGGAGATTTTGAAGGACTATGTATTTGCCGCTTATGGGGATGGCTTCCGGGGAGTAGTGGGTGAGATGGGGCTGGCAATGCTTCGGTCGGATGCCGCCTTGGGCGACCCGATGAAGGTGTACACGGAGGAGGAAAACAGCCATAAGGCTTTGCAGATCGTTTTGTTTACCAGTAAGGGGGAATGTGTAGGAGTGGGAAAGAATTAATAACATGGAATGTGTCATGGTTCGTCAGGCTCACCATGACAGACGTAATTGTTTGCGTTGTCCTGATTTTGATGGTTCTTGTGTCATCAAGAGTTTTAAGTGCTTATGTTGTCCTGAGCATAATGACTCTTGTGTCATCCTGAAAAAAAAAGGTTCTTGTGTCATCCTGAACAAAAGAGGTTCCTGTGTCATCCTGAGCTTGACGAAGGATGACAGGGTATAAGTCGAGTTTAAAATGACAATACAAAAAAATGAATATTAAAAAGTTCGCTGCCATTTTCGGCCTTACGCTCTTATTGGGAGGGATGCTCCCGGGAGGCGTATATGCCCGGTGGAGTCCGGATGCAAACCAAAGGAAGGCAGAGCGTAAATACCTACGCACCGGTAAAATCAATGAAGGCTTCCAATCAAACGGTAAAGGCGGGATTATGCCCGCAGGTTATGAACTTGATGCCAATGGAAGTGCTTATTATCCCGGAAAAGATGCGTATGACGCGGGGATAGCGCAATACTATAGAGATCATCCGGAATATAATAAGATAGTTATAGACGGAGTTATTACTTCAAGAGGGGGACTTACTTTAGGAGATATTACAAGGTTATATGGTAATTGGATACCAGAAACTACTGTATTCGTTAACGGTCAACAAATAACCACAGCGGGTCATTGGGAATTACCATCGACAGGAATAGGCTCACCAGTTGATGGTTCATTTGCTGGATTTTATCGGATAGGGTTGGAAAATAGATTTTACCCCATCGGCTATTCGTCAAGAGGCGGAGACGGTGATGGAGGCGGAGGAGGCGGGGGCGATTACCCGTATCCCACTTATCCACCCCTTCCCACCTGGACGCCGACCCCGACACCCACCCCTACAACCGCGCCCCTTCCCTGGAGCAAAATAAAAGACTCGTCCTACATGGGTGAAAGCATCGTCAGCCGCATACCGGCATCGCCAATTGCGTATGATGAGGAAGATACCGCCCAGCCTTACCTTATCATCGGGCAGGGAGGGCCGGTAATGGCGCCATATATTGGCATAACGGGGTTAAATGCTTCCGCCCGACCTAATGCAAGCAACTGGCAAAGCGTGTATGAGCCGCGCGGGTTTTATAATGACACGATGGGTTTTGAAAATTTTGCGTCCTATATAAAAGCAAGAAAGACTTATACATCTATCTCATCCCTATCCGAGATAAACGGGGACGGGATATACATGTGGGAGGGGGTGGAGGCTTTCGAGATAACCGAAGTGCCGAGCGCTTTCAACCAGTACAACGTGGTTTTAGTCAGCACCGCGCCGATCACGATCAACTTGACCGGCAGTTTTTCACCGGCCAAATCGGTGGCAATTTTATCTTCTTCCATTTCTTTTGCCCCGACGGTGACTGAGGCTAGGGGGATTTTCATCGGCTCGCAGGTGGCAACAGGTGAAACGACCGATCAGGGCTTGAAAATAATCGGGAATTTAATTGCCAAGGATAATATGGTTGACGGCAGGCGCTGGAGTACTTTGAGCCGGCCGTCTTTATTTATCGTCTTTAAGCCGGAAATGTATACGGACTTGCTCCCGTATCTGTCGGTTGCCAATTATGAGTGGGAGCAGACACAATGATAAAAAAACTTATGAAAACTAAAAAAGGACAGATTTTACTGGTGGTGGCGATGGGATTAACCGTGATGCTGACGGTGGTGATGGCGGTGTCTGCGCAGATCATCTAAGATGATTTGAAAAACCATCTGAGATGATTTTGAAAATCACCTGAGATGGTTTTAAAAATCATCTGAGATGAAATTAAAATTCATCTCAGATGATTTTAGATTTTAGATGGGCTCCTGTTACGTCCCTGCGCCGCTTTCAGCGGCCTCCTTTCACTGATGACTGATCACTGATAACTGTTCACTGAGAACCCCGCCCGCGCAGGATCTTGTTCCAATCCAGCATGGCCTTCAAATGCTCCACCGGGACCTGCCCTTCCGGCGCAAAACCGACAAAGGAGCGGTTATACGCTTCCTCTGTTCCATCTGAGAGATGCCAGGCCAGCGGCTGCTTGAATATGCCGATGCAGGAAGTGGCGTCGTCGTCATCGGGCAGGGCGGTTTCATAGGTAATCAGGGCCGTCCCGTCGGGCGTCTCGGCCACCTCTACCACGGTCGCTTCGTGGATCCAGCGCAGCCATTGTTGCTGGGTGGTCTTCTGACCGGCCGCGTCCACAACGGTGCGTGAGCGCGTGGTCGTCTCGCCGATCTTATACTGCCAGGGTGGAGGACCAGGCTGCCCCCCTTTTCCTGCTTTCCCGCCGCCCGCTTTGCCGCCTTTCCCGCCGCCCTTGCCCCCGAATTCCGCTGGCAGCAGGCCGACGCCGTCCTTGCTCTTGACCGGCTTGGCGATCTGCCAGGCATTGGGTTCGTTGTTCACAAAGCGCAGCCACAGAATGCTCGCGCCGGTGACGTAATCCTGCGCGGACCTGGGGTGCTTGTAGAACGGGCGCGGCGAGCCTGGCAGTTTATTCTCAGCCTCGTTCTTGACGTACCAGGCCGGCTTGGGCGTCAGGCCGCCGGGAGGCAGATGTCCGCGCAGGTGCTGGATATGCTCGGCGGTCTCGTTGCAAACTGCGCGGGTGACGATCAACTCGTGGCTGCGCCCATGTTCCTCGCGCCAGGCAGAGGCGTCGAAACTGATCCATGCGTCCAGGATGGCGCGGATTTCATTGTATTCCGGTTTCTGGCGTTCCTGTTCCTCTTGGGGAGTCAACTTCTCCCAAGCGGCGTCCGTCACCTCGGTCAGGCGCAGAGGCGTGAGCGCAACCATCTGCTTCCAGGCCCAGGCGGGAAAGTCCTTTTTCTTCGACAGCAAGGTGTCCAGGACTGCCTGGGTAGACATGCTCCTGACCTCGTAAGCGTCCTCGACCTTGCGCAAATCGGTCAGGCCGCGCCGCTTGGTCGAGACGCCATTGGCCTTGACGCTGGGCATGTACCAGCCGACCTGGTCGCGCCATTCCTTTTCCGTTGCGGTCGCCAGTTTCGGTTTTGCGCCGCCCGCGGATTCGTAGGCCGCGATCTTTTCCTGGCAGCGCTTCACCACGGTTGCGTCATCCATATTTTTGACCTCGGCCTCTACCCCCGGCGCGCGCAAGCGGATCAACAGGTCTTTTGGGTCCGCCCACGAACCGTGTGCGCTGGCATAGCGCATCCCCGAAAAATGGACCACCATGTATTGCAGCCAGGGCGGGAAGCGCCCCGGTTCCTTCTGGAAACGTTGCTGGATTTCACGCAACAACTCGTACTGGTTCTTCCCTTCCAGGCCAGCCTTGTATTCATCGATCTTCCACACAGCGATGTCATACGCCGTGACGGGCTTGTCAGGCTGGTAGGTCGTCATGAATACATCTTCGGGCGTCTTGAAATTCGGGTCGCTCTTGGATAACTGGTACCACTTGAGTTTGCGCGCCTCGATCTTGTCGTACGTGGCGAGGAAAGCGCGCAGCCGGTCGAGTTCCCCCTCGGCCATCGGCAAGGTGACGCCTTCCTTCTGCCGGAGTTCCTGCGTCTCCGGCGCATACTTGGGATGGTTGGGATCCATGCCTTCGAGCCGCCGCTTGCGCGACTTGACCCAGTCGCGGTGCAGGTTGCGATGGTTGACCCAGGATGCGGTTTGCATTTCCACGAAACCCCGCTCGCCGCGAATATCCTTCGGCCAACTGTCCACAAAGACGCTGTGCAGGCGGTTGATCTCGGCCAGTTCCGCCTCATCAATTGGATTGAATTTCTTGACGTATTCCGCGCGAACGTCCGCCGTCAGGAAATAGGCGCGCATGGCCTTGTAACCGCCATACGCCTCTTCCGCCGCCCGGGCCTGCGCGGCCTTCCAGGCTTCGACCTCCGCCCCCAGGGAGTCCGCCGCCTTATCCTTGTAATATTTCCAAGTGTCTACCTCGGCATAATAAACGAGAAAATCGCGCAGTTTCACCTCCCGCATGGGATAGATGGTCTTCAACAAAATTTCATTCTGCCATTGGAAGTAGACCGGCTCTGCCATTTCTACTCCTTTCGCGATCCAAGAACCGAACACAACAAATTATATCAGACTAATTCTCTCCTGTTTTATCCAAAATGAAGCCGGTGTGCACGCAAAGGTTGTCAAACCATCCGCAGATCCCCAAAGGGGACGCTGTGACGCAGATTCTCGCGGATTTTTTTCAGATTTTTCTGCGTAATCTGCGAAATCTGCGGATTTCCTTGTCATCGCTGACAACTTTTGAGTGCACACTGAAGCCGGGGAACAGGCTTATCTGCAATAGACATTTGCTCTATAATTGGGCACAAAGATGAACAGGTTGATCGCATTGCGCCAACATCAAAGAGCGCCCCTCCCCTGGGAAAAAGTCATCGCCGGCATTTTGCTGACCCTCGGCCTGCTCCTGCGCCTCAGGCAATACCTCACCGCCCGTTCCCTGTGGCTGGACGAGGCCATGTTGGCCTTGAACATCGTCCAACGTGATTTTGGCGGATTGTTCCAGCCATTGGATTATGACCAGGGCGCGCCGGTCGGGTTCCTGTTGGTCGAGAAGATCCTGGTAACGCTGCTTGGCAGTCACGAGTTCGTCCTGCGCCTGTTCCCGCTCCTGGCAGGGATCGCCTCCCTGGGACTGTTCTACCTGCTCTTGCGCCGGGTCGCCTCGGGCATCGGCATGTTGACTGCGCTGGCCTTGTTTGCGGTGGGACCGGAATTGGTCTATTACGCCTCGGAAGTGAAGCAATACAGTGTAGATGTGGCCGTGACCATCGGGTTGCTGCTGCTGTCCATGCCCCTGTTCGAAGGCAAGACCGGCAGGAAAGCGTTCGTATGGCTGGGCTGCGCCGGGATGCTGGCGCTATGGCTCTCCCACCCGGCGCTCTTCGCGCTGGCAGGCATTGGGGTCAGCCTGGTGTGGATGTCCGCCAGCCGCCGGGGACGATTCCTGTTTCTATATATGGTCTACATTGGACTTGCCTGGCTGGGGACCCTGGGACTGTTGTACTTCGTTTCCCTACGGAATCTGAAAGACAACACTTTCCTGTTGGGCTTCTGGCAGGAAAACTTCATGCCGCTCCCGCCCTGGTCTGAGCCAGGCTGGTTTTCCGGGATGTTTCGCGGCCTGGCGCAGAACCAGGTCGGCGTCTCCCTCCCGGCTTTCTTCGCCCTTGCGCTGATCCTCGGATGGGCTTTTCTCTGGCGCAGGAACCGTCCCCTGGCTGTCGCTATCCTGGGTATTTTTGTCTTTGCCTTGCTGGCCTCTGCGCTGCGCCTCTACCCGCTGGGAGGACGTCTCTCCCTGTTCATGGTTCCCCTCATGCTGGCGCTGGTTGGTGAATTTATTTCAGTGTTGCAAGATAAGTTACACCGGTGGCCGGCTGTCGGCGGAATCGTCGCATTATTGGCCGGCGCTTCCCTGTTATATTCCCCTGCCAGCGAGTCTCTCCATAATTTTGTCCATCCTAAATACTTCGAACACATTCGCCCTGCGCTGGCGAACCTCTCGCAGAACTGGCAGCCAGGCGATGCATTGTTCGTTTCCAATGGCGCTGCGCCAGCGTATTTGTTCTACGCAGAGCGGTATGGCCTGGAACAGATCGCGTACCATACCGGTGAGGCTGCGGATTATCTCGACCCGGAAGCGCTGGCGCGCAGGTTGGACCCGCTGAGGGGAAATCCGCGCGCATGGATTTTGTTTTCGCACGTGTACGAAAGAGGCGATTTCAACGAAAAAAAGTTTATCCTTGCCGCGCTCGACGACATGGGGAGGAAAAAACGCGAGTTCCGCACGCCGGGCGCTTCGGTATACCTGTACCTGTATGATTTGAGCAGGTAGGGAAAAGCGCAGCAAAAAAGGCCTGCCAGAATCTTGACAAATAGAACAATTGTTCTATAATATAGGCAATCTTCGTATCTTCGCAAAAAGCGGGGGAACGTCCCGAAGGTTTCTTCGAGAGCCTGGTTGAGCCGCTCAAACCTTCGGGACGGTGTTCCTTAAAAATTGAAAGATACCAACGAGTCCACTGCAAAAAGGCCAAAATCAAACCACAGAGACACGGAGACGCCGAGATAAAGATTAAGAAGAACTCTGTGACTCTGTGTCTCAGTGGTGAGAATTCAAGGTTTTTGCAGTAGAGTCACCAATCTTCTTTCACATGGTTGTTCCAGAAGGAGGTTGCCATGAACCGTACTTTCCCTCTCCAAATCTTGCCATTCCTGCGCGGAACTGCCAACCGGCGCGGCGCGCTGTTCGGCGGTATCCTGATGGGAGCATTGCTGGCCTTCGAGGTTTTCAATTACTCGACGACAGACTTTGCCTTGCGCGATATGCTCGGCGACCTGCGCTTTGCCGGGCTGCGCTGGGCAACGATCCTGTCGCTGGCGTTCTGCGGCATTGACTTTGCCGGGATTGCGCGCTTATTCACCCCCGAAAAAGGGCGTGACGAGCCGACCGAGGTCTGGTACCTGTTCGGGGCGTGGTTACTGGCGGCCGCCATGAATGCTATCCTGACCTGGTGGGGCGTCTCGGTCGCCATTGTCAACCATACCTCGGCCGGCAGTATGCTGGTCGGGCAAGCCATGATGACCAGGGGCGTCCCTGTCTTTGTGGCAGTGATGGTTTGGTTGATTCGCGTGCTCATCATCGGGACATTTTCGATTGCAGGGGAGAACCTGTTCAGCCTGGCGGAGGAGCGCCCCCAGGCGAGGCGAAGCAGCGCCCCGCTGGCAGGCTCGAACCGCGTCGTCACTCCCACTTATGTCCGGCCAGTGCCAAAGCCACTCTCGGCGGCCCCCAATGACCGCCCGGCGCGCGCTGAACCAACCTATCACCCAATTGGCATGAACGCCCATTCATACGACGAGAGGCAGGGACTGCGGCGGTCATAGAATTGCCTTTCCTCCACCCGCCTGAATAATAAAGACGGCCTTCCGAGGCCGTTTTTTCTATCCAGGCTATCCTGGATTGAGCCTTATACTTCTTCGTCTTCAGGTTCCCCCGCCGGGGAAAAGACCGTGAAATATGCCAGCGGGCGGTATCCAAGCCTGATCGCCAGCCCTATGGCCATATCCGAAGGAACCAGCACAACGCTTTTCATACCCAACCGGGTGGCTTCCATTTGCGCCCGCTCCACGAGCGCCGACCCGATCTTCAAACCGCGATACATGGACAGCGTATAAAGGTGTTGGATACAACCGACTTTTGGGTAAACCGTGACCAGTTGTACCCAGCCCACAGCCTGGCTGGAAACTTCTGCGAAAAAGTTGTGGATGTGTTTGTCACGCAGGCTGTCGAGCGGGATGCGTTCCCCTTCGTTGGTCAGGCTTTCGTTGGCAAACTCGGCCTGGCGGATGGTCTTGGCCGGGCGGATGTGGGACACATCGTTGCGGACGCGCTGTGTCGGCAGGTCGCGCCCCAAGATCGGCCCGGTGCGGACAAAGTCGTAGCCCAGCGACTGGTATTTGGCCTTGAGTTCCGGCTCGGAGGGCAAGGCGTGGAAGACATCCAGGATGAACTTGTCGTTTGCAGCCAGCGGGTATTCGCGGATGGCTTCGGTCACGACGCGCGGGTTGGGGTTGAGCGCCAGGAATTCATACTGGTAGGGAGCAAGGTGTGAGTTGCCATACCACGACACGCCGATCGGCCCTCGGGTTTCGTAAGTGGTGCGATGAACAACGCGATAGACATGCGTGTGGGAAGCGATCATGGCCTCCACAGCCCACCAATCCTTGATGCGGGCGGTGAAATCCATCATGCTCATTCTTGGTCATCCAGGGTAGTTTCGCCGTAGGCCAACACGTACAAGCCGCGCGGCCTTTGGGATGTGTGGTCGAAGATGAAGTCGCTGACAAGGTATCCGGCGGTGAAGGCTGTTTCGAAGACTTCGCGGGTGAAGAAGCGCCAGTCGCGCGCCAGGGCAAAATCCGCCGCTTTGAGGCCCATGAAGTCGGTGGGGATTTCGGCCATCAGCAGGGATCCGTCCAGGGGAGGAAGATGTTCGGGAGGGCGCAGCAGGCCGGCGGGTGCGGGCTGAGGCGCGTACAGGGGCGACAAACCCGCTTTGGCGAATTGGTCGAGGCCAAGCGTTCCGCGCGTCTGCTTCCCCAGGCGGCGTTCGACGCGGCGGGTATTGACCCACCAATCCACCTGGAAACGGTCGGAGGGCAGGCCGACGTTCAGGCCGTCGCGCATGTCGCCGTATTCGGAGCGCCGGTAGGTGTTGCAGACTGCGCCCAGTTTGGCGATGTTGAGGTAGGCGTTGCGGCTGAGGAGGGGGTCGTAGGTCCAGGTGATGCGATCCAGTCCTTGTTTGCGCACCATTTGCCACTGGGCGCGTTTGAGGGAAAAGCCCAGGCCGGCGTCGCGCCAATCGGGATGGACGCCCATCTGGTGGGAGCAATGCTTGGGATGCGGGCCATCGGGCAGCATGTCGAAACCGGGGAAGCCGAATACGAAGCCGACCATTTCGTTCCCGGCAAAAGCGCCCAACGCAATGCCGCCGTTGTGGCTGACGGCAATGAGCAGGTGGGCGGGGACGACATCCGTTTCGCAGCCGGGCCAGACGAGGCGTTGCAGCGCCTCGACGGCTTCCATGTCTTCGGGGGTTTCCAGCAGGCGGATGGTGGTTTCGGCCATGCCGGGATTATAGCAGAGGCCGGGCGGGAATCGACACAAAAGCCCTGCTTTTGCGCAAGGCTTCTCTATCAAGTTCATTGCAATTAACTTTCGCCAGCCTGGTCGCGTTGAACCAGGCCGCGCTGCCAGGCATAGACGGCCACCTGGGTGCGGTCTGCCACATGCAGTTTGCTCAAGATGTTGCTGACGTGTCCCTTGACGGTGTTCTCACTGATGGTCAGTTTCTCGGCGATCTGGCTGTTGGTCAGGCCGTTGGCGATCAGTTTGAGCACATCCAATTCCCGTTCGGTCAATTCGGTAAATAGCGGCTGGTCCTCGTCGTGTTCGCCGCGAATGTTTTGCAGGACGCGCGTCGCCACACGCGGGTGCAACGTCACTTCGCCCTGGTAGGCGCGGTGCAGGGCATCCACTAATTTTTCCATCTTCATGTCTTTCAAGATGTATGAAATCGCGCCAGCCTTGAGCGCCGGGAAGATGTGTACATCTTCGTGGTAAGAGGTCAACACTACAACCTGCGTGCGCGGGCTGATCTTCTTGATCTGGCGCGTGGTCTCCACCCCGTCCATGCCGGGCATGATCAAGTCCAGCAGGACGATGTCGGGGATCAATTCTGAGACCATCCCGACGCCTTCTTCCCCTGAACTGGCCTCGCCTACCACGTGGAAATCCGATAATGTTTCAAGGTAAGAACGCACTCCCTTCCTTACCACTTCGTGGTCATCCACGATCAAGATAGAAATTGGGTCAGTCATGACTGCCTCCTGGAATTTCTGTGCGCGATTCTATGAACTGCCGTTAAGTGGCATTGTGATGATAACTTTTGTACCTTTGCCCGGTTCGCTTTGGATACAAGCCTGCCCGCCAATGCTATCGGCGCGCTCCCGGATGGTGCGCAGCCCCATCCCATTCGGCTTACGGTTCGCATCGAACCCCAGGCCGTTATCTTCCACGGCGACTTCGACCTTGTCGGCATGATATAGCAACGAAACATTGACCTGGTCTGCATGGCTGTGACGGGCGACATTTGCCAGCGCCTCCTGGATCATGCGATAAATGGCTTGCTCCACTTCCAGGGTCATGCGCTGGGGGTTTTCGATCAACAGGTTGATCATCACCCCGTTCCGGTTCTCCCATTCAAAGATATATTCACGCAGGGTGGTCGCCAGGCCCTTTTCTTTCAGGGCCATAGGATACATTTCCTGGATCAGGAATGTAAGTTCCTGGATGACTTCATACACCAGGTTCTCGGCCTCACCCAAATGCGACCAGACGCCAGCCGGGTCGGTTTTAAGGATGCCGTTGGCGGCGCCCAATTGCGCCAGCGCCGCAAACGCTTTCTGCTTGGCGCTATCGTGTAAATCCCGCGCCACGCGGTTCCGCTCCTCGACCACCGCCAGTTCCTTGGTCTGCTCGAAAAGCTGCATATTTTCGATAGACAGGGCCGCGCGCTGCACCAGCGCCGTAAACAAACGGACCGCATCTTCCGACACCGCGCCGGGATGGGTGAAGCACACAGTGAAAATACCGATGACCTGGTTATCTACGCTGATGGGCAGGTTTACCAGGGACAGGATGCCTTCGGCGGCGATCACAGCCCGGACCTCGGGCCTGAGCGCTTCCTCATTGAGGTCAGACACTACGAGAGGCTCTCCCGTTTCCAAGGCTTTCCCGATGAGGCTCTCTTCCTTCGAAAAAGTAAGCGCCGACAGCGAGTCGGGGGCAAAGCCGTGGCTGACTCGCGGCACGACGCGCGTCTGTTTCTGGTCCCACACGAAGACAACGCTGCGGTCTGCATAAAGCATCTTCACCGCCACTTCCACAATGGCCTGGAAAACCTGGTCGAGAGTCACCGAGCGGATGATCTTTTCGTCCCCATAGTACAAGGCTTCTATTTCTTCGGTGCGTTTTTGGAGCGCATGGGTGCGCTCCCCGACCAGGCGTTCCAACTGCAAGTTGCGGTCCTGGATGCTGCGTACCCGGATGCGATACGCGCCTGCCACCAGTCCAGCAAGCGTCAGGACAACCAGGATCCGAAACGGCCAGGTCTGCCAGAAAGGCGGGACGACCGTTATTGCCAAGGGCTGGCTGCTTTCATTCCACACGCCATCATTGTTCGTACCGCGCAAATGCAGGTGATAGGTGCCGCCTGGGAGGTTCGTATAACGCCCTTCACGACTCGTCCCGATGTAGTTCCACCCGTCATCGAAATTCTCGAGCATATACGCATATTGGTTCCTGCCAGGTTGAGAGTAACTTAAAGCAGCAAATTCAAAGGAGAAGTTGTTATTCGGCCATGCCAGCGTGACCTGGCTCAACACCTCCGATCGTGGGAGGTTGGGATCGGGCTGCCCGCTTGTGGTAAACGCTGTCAATACGACCGGCGGGGCATACGTGCTGTCTTTGACCTCCGCGGGTCTAAATGTGTTGAAGCCATTGATGCCGCCAAAGTACATCAAGCCGGTGCGGTCCCTGGCAAAGGCATTCATATTGAACTCGTTGCTCTGCAAGCCGTCACTGACGGTGTAGTTGCGGAAGGAAACCGTTTCCGGGTCGAAGCGGGAAAGGCCGAAATTGGTGCTCAACCACAAGTACCCGGCTTCATCTTCCAGGATGCCGTAAACGACATTGTTGGACAAGCCGTCTTTTTCCCCATAATGCAAAAAGTCGCCGGTCTCGGGCTGGTATAGATTTAACCCGCCGCCCGCTGTTGCAACCCACAGATTCCCATTGCGGTCTTGGTGGATCGCCATCACAGAATTGTCGCTCAGGCTGGCAGGATCATCGCGGCTGCGTTGGTAATGCGTGAACGTCCCGGTATCCCTGTCGAACAGGTTCAAGCCGTTATCGAAGGTTCCAATCCAGAGATTCTCGTTGCGGTCTTCGTATATCACTGTGACGAAGTTGCTGCTGATGGCAGTCGGTTTCGCAGCGTCGGCTTGGTAATGGATGAATTTGCCGGCCGGGTCAAAGCGATCCAGCCCGTGTTGGGTTCCAATCCATAACGCGCCAGAATGATCTTGAAAAATGGCCTGGACAGGCGCACCGGCCAGGCTGTTGGGATCAGCAGGGTCAGGAAAATAATGGACAAAGTCCAGCGAGGCGGGGTTGCGGCGTGATAACCCCAACTCTGTTCCCACCCATAGCGTGCCGGTTTTATCCACGAACACGGAGAAAATGTGGTTGCTGGGCAGGCTGCCTGGGTCGGCAGGGTCATGCAAATAGCGGGTGAACAGATCCAGGCGTGGGTTGAAGCGGTTCAGTCCGTTGCCGTAGGTGCCGATCCAGACCAGTCCGCGAGAGTCGGCGTGAATGGGGAAGATCAAATTTCCACTCAGGCTATTGGGATTGGCAGGTTCATAGTGATAGTAAGTGAATTTGTTCTGTCCTTTGTTGTAGCGGTTCAAGCCGCCGCCAAACGTGCCGACCCACAGGACGCCTCCACGGTCTTCGTAGGTGGAGTAGACTGCATTGCTGCTCAGGCTGGTCTGATCGCCAGGGTCGAACTGGTAATGCGTGAAATTGCCCGTTTTGGGATCGAACCTGTCCAATCCCTGATCCGTTCCGACCCAAAGAATGCCTGAACGATCCAGATGCAAACTCAGGATCATGTTGCTGGCCAGGCTGGACGGGCGCCCTTCCAGGTGTGTGTAACGGGTGAACTCGCTGCTGCCAGGGTCGAAGCGATTCAAGCCCTCGTACGATGCCACCCACAGGTTGCCGGTGTGATCTTCGGCGATTGCATTGATGCTGTTATCTTTGAGGACGGAGGTATTTTTGGGATCGTAGATGTACGCACGAAAAGATCTCGTGGCTGAGTTGAAGCGATTCAATTTGCCGTCATCCGTCCCGATCCACAGGATTCCGCGGCTGTCTTCGAAAAGTGACGTGACGAGGTTGCTCGACAGGGTGCCAGGAATATCAGGGTCGCTCGTGAAGCGTTGGAAATGGCCGGTCTGTCGGTCTAGAAGGTCGAGGCCCGAAGTGGTGCCGACCCATAATTCGCCTTTTTTGTTTTCCAAGATGGCCGTAACATGGTTGCTGGACAGGCTGTGAGGGTCGTCTGGATCATAGAGGTAGCACATGAACTTCCCCGTTGCCGGGTCGTAACGATTCAATCCACCCTGGCGGGTGCCAATCCAAAGATACCCTTGCGTATCTTCGAACAGTGTTGTAATCCAGCGGTCGCTGATACTGCCTGATTCCCCCATATCAGGGCGAAACACCTTGAACGTATATCCATCATAGCGGTTGAGGCCATCCTGGGTTCCGACCCAGAGGAAACCGAATTTATCTTGAAGGATGGCCAGGACAGTGCTCTGTGAAAGACCGGCTTCGATGCCCAGGCGCTCGAACCGCAACGACCCTTTGATATCCGCAGACGATGTGCTCTGAATGGTTTCCGCCGCTTGTGAGGTTGGCGTATCCTTTTCAGGAGCAGGCGCGCCAACAGGAACCTTTGTGGCGCAGGCGGCCAAAAGGAAGGAAAGGGCAAGGCAAAACAGCCGTATTTGTAATTTGATCTGCACAGCAAATTTCATTTCATGGGTCCTGCGCCTTCGGGGGGCTTCCAGGCAGGGCCTTCGGAGTGATGGTCGCGCAAGCAGGGCGCCTTTGTATTATATGTGCAATCTACACATACAGTATAGTAGAAGCGTTGCCATAGTGTTTGAACCCTTGGGATGATTTTATCACCCTCCCGCAGAGGATTTTCCCTGCCCGCTTCCTCCCACTTGAGTATGGAAAAAACATAGCCTGTCCTAACCCCGTTGAGGGGGACTTTGGTACAGGCAGAGGAGGCAACCAACCCTCCCATCGAGGGAGTGGAAACCCGTTTGAAGACTCGTGCCTTTTGCCGCCGCCCTCTGTAATATTCAGGTTGTCAGATCGGTGATTATCTGTCTCAGAAAGGCGTCCCGGATGGGCTATCTCTTCTCTTTCTTCTCCTCACGGAAAGGGTTGGAAGGCACTCGATACCAGGAGAACGGTCAGTATGCGGCTGATCGTTCCCTCTCTAACACAGCACAAGACGCCCGGCAATCGGCAAAACGGTCAGTGTGCGGCTGGCCGTTTTGCAAGTCCGGCAAGGATGATGCTTCGAAACGGCAGCAGGCTGAGGTCCCGTGCGAGGCGCCTCTCTGAGGCAGATACCATACTAGACAGGAGGTCGTCGTTTGCAAATCGTCCCATTTCCATCCCCCAATCCTAATTCAATCTGTTGTACGAGGAGATAAGAATGAACCGTAAAATGCTGTATACGCTTTTCAGCCTGCTTTTGATCGCGGCGACCCTGCTGGGCGCTTGCGCTCCCCAGGAGCAGGCTACGGAGGAGCCGGTTGCCACCGAAGAACCGGTCGCGACGGAAGAGCCGGTGGAGACCGAGGAACCGGCTGCGCCAGCGACAGAACGCCGCGGCGGCTGGCTGGATGAGATCGATGTCTCTGTGGTGGCAGGCGAATCTGCGATTTCGCAACTCCAGGCAGGCGCCATTGACATGTATTCCTATGGCCTGGCGTCGGACGTCTACCCCGCGATCAAAGAGGCGGGGCTGCCTTATGCGCAGTCTTTCGGCGGGAGTTACTCGATCATGTTCAACCCCGCCGTTTTCACCGACGCCAGTGTGCTAAATCCGTTTTCCAATCGTAAGATCCGCGAGGCGGTGAACTGGTTGATCGATCGCGATTACATCAACCAGGAAATCTATGCTGGCGGCTCGTTGCCAAAATTCTTTGCCATCACGACCCAGTTGGTGGAGTACACTGCGCTGATAGACACAGCGCGCGCGCTGGAAAGCAAGTACGCCTATAACTTCGACAAGGCCAAAGAGATCATCACCGCGGAAATGGAGTCGATGGGCGCAACGTTGGGCGCGGACGGGAAATGGCAATATAACGGTGAACCGCTGGTGGTGATTTTCCTCATCCGTTCCGATGGCGATGGCACGCGCAAACCGATGGGCGATTATGTAGCCAACCAGTTGGAAGCAGTCGGCTTCACGGTGGACCGCCAATATAAGACTTCATCTGAAGCCGCTCCCATCTGGATCGGGTCGAATGCGCCGGATGGCCTGTGGAACGTGTATACGGCCGGCTGGCTGCCCTCTGGCTTGACACGAGACGAGAAGGGACAATTCCAGCAGATGTACCTGAATAGCAGCGTCCAGGGCATCGAGCCGTTCATCTCCAATGTGTCGGATCCTGAATTCCAGAAGGTTGGGGATGAACTGAACCAGGGCGCCTTTGGCACCCTGGAAGAACGCCAGGCGATGATGGCCAAGGCGATGGAACTATCGCTGCAAGATTCCCTACAAGTGTGGACCATCGAGCAGGTGCAATATTCGCCCTACAACGACAACGTCCAGGTGACGTATGACCTGGGCGCAGGCATCGAAGGCACCTATATGGGCGGGTATAACTGGCGCTTCAAGGATCAGGAAGGCGGCACCCTGAAAATCGGTACCGCGGACCTGTTCACTGAGCCGTGGAACTCGATTGCAGGCAGCAACTGGGTGTGGGATTCCAACGTGATGCGCGCTACAACCCAAGGTACAACCGTGATCGTGGGCGGCGGCGGCCTGATGGGCGATCCCTACACGGGGCTAGCCTGGCCGCATCGCATCGAGAGCGCCACATTGACCTATAAGAAAGGCTTGCCCATTGTCCAGAACCTGGATTGGCTGAGTGTGGAAACAGCGGACCAGATCGATGTGCCAGCCGATGCTTGGGTTGACTGGGACGCCGCCAAGCAGACATTCATTACTGCTTCGGAAAAGTTCCCCGAGGGTTCAACCGCGAACATCAAGAGTGTCGTCACTTACCCGGCAGACCTGTACGAGACGGTCAAGTGGCACGATGGCAGCCCGATTTCCGCTGGCGATTTCGTGATGTCTTTCATCGAACTCTTCGATCGCGCCAAACCGGAAAGCGCTGTCTACGATGAATCATACGTGCCCAGTTTCGAATCTGTCCTTACGGGCCTGAGGGGCATCCGTATCACTTCCACCGAGCCGTTGGTGATCGAATACTACTCCGAACTGTATGTAACCGATGCAGAATTGAACATTCTCCCGTGGTGGCCGATCTCTCCCACCGGGCTTTCGGGCGAGAACAGTTGGCCGATCCTGGCAATTTCGAACCTGGCAGAGGCGAACGGCGAACTGGCCTATTCCGCCGACAAGTCCGATCTCGAGAAGATCGATCGCACCAGTTGGGTGGGCGGTCCGAGCATGGAGATCCTGGCGAAATACTTGGAACAGGCTACGTCTGAAACGTATATCCCGTACGAGCCTACCCTGGGCCAGTTTGTCACCCAGGAAGAAGCGGCCGCGCGCTACGCCAACTTCCAGAAGTGGTACGACGAGCATGGTCACTTCTGGGTTGGCACCGGTCCCTACTACCTGGACAAGGTCTTCACGACCGAGAAATCCCTGGTGTTGAAACCCAATACGGAATTCGTGGACAAGGCCGATCGGTGGGCCGCCTTCAGCGAACCCAAACTCGCCAGTATCCAACTGGATGGGCCCGCGCAGGTCAAGGCTGGGGAAGAAGCGGTCTTCGATGCGGCTGTGACCTTCAAGGATGAGCCCTATTTGCAGGCCGACATCCAATTTGTCAAATACATCCTGTACGATGCGACCGGCGCGGTGGTCGAAATCGGCGAGGCTGATTTCGTCGCCGAGGGCCAGTACCAGGTGACCTTGAGCGCAGAGACAACGACAACGCTGCCCACCGGTTCGGCCCGGCTGGAAGTCGCGGTCGTCCCTGTGCCTGTGGCAATCCCTGCCTTTACTTCGATTGACTTCGTAGCCATCCCGTAACTTAGACTGAACCCAGGGACAGGGGCAATGTTGCCCCTGTCCCTGGATCCTTCGAGAGGCAGCCTATGGCAGTCATTGCCCAAACCCCGGCAGAAGATTTGGGGACAAGCAGAAGTTCCCGCAGCAGCACGTTTGCGCGCGTATCCCGTTTTCTCGTTGTACGCTTATTGACCTTATTTGCCACTGTTGTGGTCGGCGTCTACCTGACCATCATGATCGCCAATATGGGCGGCTTTGTGGACCAGATCATGAGGAATGAGATCCGCGACCGGGTGACGCAACAAATTGCCCTCAATCCTGCCACGCAAAAAATGGATCCCGAAGTCCGCAAGAAACTGATCGCTGATTCGATCAAACTGGAAGAGAGGCGACTCGGCCTGGACATCCCGATTGCGATCAGGAACGCCCGCTATCTATCGAATGCGCTAACGCTGAAATTGGGACGCGCCATCAACCTGACCAGCGACAGCGGCTCCAAACAGGTACGCCTCATCCTCCTGGAACGATTGCCTGCTACCCTGCTCCTGATGGGGACATCCCAAATCTTTTTATTCTTCTCCAGCGTCTTCCTGGCGCTCTCCCTCTCCCGCCGCTATGGCAACTTTTGGGACAAAGTAGTGATCGCGCTTTCGCCTACGTCGGCGGCGCCGCCCTGGTTCTACGGCATCTTCCTGATCTTGATCTTTGCCGCCCTGTTGAAAGTGCTGCCCTTTGGCGGGATGGTCGATTCGCCCCCCCCGGAGAACACCTTCGATTACGCGCTCAACTTATTGAAGCATTTGATCCTGCCGGCCACTTCGCTGGTCATCAGTTCATTCTTCCTGAGCATCTACAACTACCGGACATTTTTCCTGATCTATTCCAGCGAAGACTATGTGGAAATGGCAAAAGCCAAGGGTCTCCCGGCCAGCGATGTGGAGCGGCGCTACATCCTGCGCCCCACCCTGCCGAACATCATCACGAATTTTGCGCTCCTGATCATCGGCTTGTGGACGGGCGCAACCATCACAGAGACCGTCTTCATGTGGCCCGGCCTGGGGCGGACGCTCTACCGGGCAATCGGCCTGTACGACATCCCCATCATCGTCGGTTCCACGATCATCTTTGCGTATTTGCTGGCCATCACGGTGTTCTTGCTCGATCTCATTTATGCGTTGGTCGACCCCAGGGTAAAAGTAGGCGGTAACTAAGATGAACTCACTGAAAAATTCTTTCCGGCAACTGCTCTATTACCCTTCCGCGTTGATGGGCACCCTGGTCGTTTTGCTCCTGGTCTTCACCGCTGTGTACGCAATGGTCAAGATCCCCTATCGAGAAGCGATCCGTTTGTGGAGAGGCGGGGAAGAAGTATGGTACCAAAACCCGAAATTTGCCCCGCCAGCCTGGATCAATCTCTTTTCCGACAAGAAATACTCGGAATCCTTCGCCGTCAGAACCAGCAATGGAAGCATGGAAAAAAACGTGACCCAGGAGTCGCCGGACATCGCCACGATCACGATGTCCCACCAGTTCGATTTTACGTACGATGTCTATCCCCAGGAAATCATCCTGTATGTGACCTCGGAATACCAGGAAAAACAACCCTTCCTCTCCATCGAGTGGCTGACTCCTGATGGAAGGAATACCCGCATCACCAACCTGAGTATTGCTGAAAAACAAACCTATCGCTTTTCACAAGACGCCAAATTAATGGCCCGCCTGAAAACCGAGGAGGTCATCCCGGCGCTTTTCTCGCTCCCGGATACGAATAGCCCGCAAAAAGGACAATACCAACTTTCGATCACCGGCACGACCTTCGAGCCTGACTCCGATATAGACGTGGAATTCGTCCTGCACGGACAGGTCTATGGGCTGGCCGGCACCGACCAGTTACGCCGCGACCTGGTGGTGCCGCTGTTGTGGGGCGCTCCGGTGGCGCTGGCCTTCGGCTTGCTGGCCTCGCTCGGCACCCTGGTGCTGACGATGGTCATTGCGGCCGTCGGCGCATGGTATGGCGGCTGGGTGGATGAAATCATCCAGCGCATTACGGAGGTCAACCTGGTCTTGCCGTTCCTGTCCATTTTGATCATGGTCGGCACGTTCTTTTCGCGCAGCATCTGGGTCATCCTGGGGGTAACGATCCTGTTGAGTATCTTTACCGGTTCCATCAAAGGCTACCGTTCCATTTTCCTGCAAGTCAAAGAGTCAGGCTATATCGAGGCGGCGCGCGCGTATGGCGCCAGCAACATGCGCATCATTTTTATGTACCTGATCCCGCGCATGATCCCGCTGCTGATCCCGGGGCTGGTTTCTTCCGTGCCTTCGTTCGTGTTCCTGGAGGCTTCGCTGGCTGTGCTGGGACTGGGCGACCCCGTCCTGCCGACCTGGGGCAAGATCATCCAGGACGCGAACGACAACGGCGCGCTCTATCGCGGCTACTACTACTGGATCATGGAGCCGGCCGCGCTGCTCATGGTCACCGGCCTGGGCTTTGCCCTGCTGGGCTTTGCGCTGGACCGGGTCTTCAACCCACGCCTGAGGGATGTCTAGCCATGACCAAGCGACAATTACTGGATGTGAAAGACCTGGTGCTGCATTTCCGCACCAAGCAAGGCCCGGTGCAGGCCGTGGACGGCGTCGACTTCAGCCTGGATCACCAGCGGGCAGTCGTCATCTTGGGCGAATCGGGCTGCGGGAAAAGTTCGTTGGCCAAAGCCATCCTGCGGCTGCTGCCCCGCAACGTGGCTGCCTACTCCGGCCAGATCTACCTGCAAGGCGCGGACGTGATGCTGTTGAACGAGGAAGAGTTCCGCCAGAACGTGCGCTGGGCGCAGATGTCGCTCGTGCCGCAGGCGGCCATGAACGCGCTCAATCCCGTGTTGCGCGTGGGAGACCAGGTGGCGGAACCGGCCGTGATCCACCTGGGCGTCAAAAAAGAACAGGCACTGGAGCAGGCCCGCAAGATGTTCCGGCTGGTGGGCGTGCCGGATGACTTCCTGGGCCGCTACCCGTTCGAACTGAGCGGCGGGATGCGGCAGCGCGTCGCCCTGGCCATGGCGCTCGTGACCTCGCCCAGCCTCATCATCCTGGATGAGCCGACCTCGGCGCTCGACCTGTTGACGCAGGCCAACATCTTCAACGTCCTCAAGCGCATCAAGAAAGAACTGGGGACCTCTTTCATCCTCATCACGCATGACATCGCCACGTCCAGCGACCTGGCGGACGAAGTCGCCATCATGTACGCCGGGCAGATCGTGGAGGTGGGTACGGCAAAGGACTTCTTCCCCAAGCCGCTGCACCCGTATTCGCGCATGTTGATGGACAGCGTGCCGCGCCTGCGCAGCGACTCGGACCCGATCTTCATCACCGGCCAGCCGCCCAGCCTGATCGACCTGCCCTCCGGCTGCCGCTTTGCGGCGCGCTGCCCAAAGCGCTTCGAGAAGTGTAAACAGGAGCCGCCGGCCGTGCAGATGGACGGCCGCACCGTGAAATGCTGGTTGTACCCATAGGAGCCGTCATGCAGGAAAACCACACTTTGCTTTCCATCCAGGACCTGCACGTCTGGTTCGAGTTGCGCCGCTGGGGATTCGGTCATGCCGGTTACGTCCGCGCGGTGGACGGGGTGACGTTCGACCTGGGACACAGCCAAACCATCGCGGTCGTCGGTGAAAGCGGCTGCGGCAAGTCCAGCCTGATGAAGACCATCCTGGGGCTGCACCGGCCCACCCGGGGCGGCGTCGTCTTCGAAGGCCGGCAACTCGACCAATTGGGGCGCGAAGGGATGCGCTGGTACCGCGCCTCGGTCGGCTACGTGCAGCAGGACCCGTACGGCGCGCTGCCGCCTTTCATGACCGTCCAGCAGATCCTGGAAGAGCCGCTGGTCATTGGGGGGATGAAAGACAGGCAAGAACGTGAAGAACGCACCCGCAAGGTCATGGACGAGGTCAAATTGCATCCGGCGGACGACTTCCTGCCCAAGTTCCCGCACATGTTGAGCGGCGGCCAGCAGCAGCGCGTGGTGATCGCCCGCGCCATGATCCGCGAGCCGAAATTGATCGTCGCCGACGAGCCGGTCTCGATGCTGGACGCCTCGGTGCGGGTGGAGATCCTCAAACTGCTGCGCGGCTTGCAGGAAACGCATCACCTGTCGGTCATCTACATCACCCACGACCTGTCCACTGTCAAATATTTCTCCGAGCGCATTTTCGTCATGTACGCGGGCAGCCTGGTGGAAAAGGCCCCCACCCGCAAACTGTTGGAGAACCCGCTGCACCCGTACACGCTGGCGCTGCTGGCCGCCACCTCCGACCCGGACGCCGCGAACGCCGAGGTCTTCAAAGAGATCCCCCCCGGCGAGCCCCCCAGCCTGGTCAAGCCGCCGCCGGGATGCAGGTTCCATCCGCGCTGCGCCCGGCTCATCCCCGGCCTGTGTGACGTGGAGGAACCGCCGGATTTCGAACCGGAGCCCGGCCACCTGGCGGCCTGTTGGCTGTACCAATGATAGACTCGAACCCCCGCGCGCTTCTTTTCCTGGCCCTGGGCCTGCTCCTGTTCGGGTGGCTCATGCCCTTCCTGATGGTGCTCCGCCTGCTCGAATCGACCTTCTTCCTGAACTTCCTCTCTTGGGGCGCTTCCGTCAGCGGGTTCTACCTGGGGATCGTTGCTGTGGCGGGCCTGGTGCGCAAGAGGAAGAAGTAGTCACTTCTATTCGTCGGAATGAACCACAAGACACGGAGCCATTGAGAAACCTCCGTGTCTTTGTGTCTTTGGGATGAAACCCGTTATCTTGGGGATCTTGGAGAGTGTGGGGAGTTGCTTCACTTTGTTACAAATCTTCTGGCTTCAATCCTGTTACTTTTGCCACCCTAATCACGCGCAGCGCCAACGCCTGCGCGCGGGCAGCGGCGTCATCAGGGTTTTCGCCATAGACCAGCACGCCCGGCAATTCCTTCACTTCTGCCAGCCAGCGCCCATCCTCTTCCTGCTCGTATTCAACCGTAAACTTCATTTTATCCTGCCATCGAAATGGTCGTTCTGTAAAATCCTGCGCGGAATTTCTCCGGTAGATTGATTTGATTATAACTTACATCCGACCGATTCCCTGCGGTATAATCCCCGTGCTATGCCACGCCGTAAAGCGCCCGAAGACCTGTCCGTGGAAGAACTGCGCCGCCTGCTGATCGAGAAGCGGCGCGGTGTGCGCCGCGAGCGATTGGAACATTTCCGCAAGACCGGCCGCGTGGTGGACGTGGACCCGCCGCTGCCCATCCAAGTGGAAGAGGATCACGTCCCGGCGGCGGTGGTGGATACCGCCGAGGGGACGGCAGCGCCCAATGAAACGGGGGCAGGCCCAGGCCGGGGTTCGAAGCGGCGCGGGTTCGCGGACCGCGTCCTGCTGGCGGTGGAAGTCCTGGCTGTGGTGGGACTGGCCGGCATCCTGTTGGCCGTCTTCGGCGTGCTGCGCAGCCTGAACCAGGAAGTGGCCGCCGCGTTCAATCCCGAAACGCCCACGCCCACGCCGCTGGTGATGGCGGTGGTGCTGCCGTCCGGTCACACGCCGCCGGATGCGCAGGGCAACACCCGCCCGAACGAGGCCGAGATCCCGGAACACCTGCGGCCCCTGGTGCAGTCGCTGGCGAACGTCCCGCTGCCCACGCCCGCGCCCGACCAGGCCGTGCGCTTGCAGGTCCCGCGCCTGAAAGTGGACGCGCCGGTGGTGCAGGGCGACGGCTGGGAGCAATTGAAGAAGGGCGTCGGGCAGCACATCGGTTCGGCCAATCCCGGCCAGAACGGGAACGTGGTGCTGACGGCGCACAATGACGTGTACGGCGAGTTGTTCCGCTACCTGGACCAGTTGCAGCCCGGCGATAACCTGATTGTGTACACGCAGCAGCGGCAATACGTGTACGTGGTGGAACGCACCGTGATCGTGGAGCCGACCGCCGTGGAAGTAATGGCTTCCACCGGCAGCCCCACCGTCACATTGATCTCGTGTTATCCATATCTTGTAGACAGCCAGCGCATCGTTGTTTTTGCGCGGCTGCAAAATTGACCACAGATGAATAGGATAAACACTGATAAATTTGGATGATATCTTGTTCGTTCATTTGTGGTTATAGGAGTAAAACATGGCAAAGAAAAGCAAACGACCCATCAGCAATCGCCCGGCGGCGGTTGCCACATCCCAGACGCGCACTGAGTTCAACCCCGATTACAGCGCCGTCAAGAAAGACCTGAAGACCATCGGCTCACTGGCGGGCTTCTTCATCATCGTCCTGGTGGCGCTGTCCTTCTTCCTGCGGTAGATTCCGATGTCCCGCATGTTCGTTCCCGGCCCGGTGGACGTGGACGACGCCGTCCTGCAAGCGCAGGCGCAGCCCATGCTGCCGCACCGCAGCAAGGAATTCGAAGCCGCCTACCGCGCTGTCTCTGAAAAAGCCAAACGCCTGTTCGACACCCACTACCGCGTCTTCCTCACTGCCTCGTCCGGCACCGGCCTGCAGGAAGCCGCCATCCGCAACTTCGTGGACAGGAAAGTGCTCGCCTGCGTCAACGGCGCCTTTGCAGACCGCTGGTACGAAGTGGCCGTCTCGAACGGCAAAGACGTGGAGAAACTGGCCTTCGACTGGAACGAACCGGTCCGCCCCGACCGTGTGGCTGCCGCCGTTAAACAAGGCGGACACGAAGCCCTGACCATCGTCCACAACGAGACCTCCACCGGCCTGCAAAACCCCGTCAGGGAAGTGGCCGAAGCCGTGCGCGCCGTTGCGCCCGACACGCTCCTCCTGGTGGACGCGGTCTCCTCGCTGGGCGGCGCAAAGATCGAGATGGACGCCTGGGGCCTCGACATGGTGTTGACCTCCTCCCAGAAAGCCATCGCCCTGCCGCCCGGCCTGGCGCTTGGCGCAGTCACTGACCGCGCCATGAAAAAGGCAGAAAAGGTGGAAAACCGCGGCTGGTACTTCGACCTGGTGCGCATGGAAAAGCACCGCCTGAAAGATTCTTCCCCGGCTACCCCGGCCATGCCGCTCATCTTCGCGCTCGACCACCAACTCGACCGCATCCTGGCCGAAGGGCTGGAGGCGCGCTTCGCACGGCATTCCGCCATGGCCCGGCGCGTGCAGGATTGGGCCGAGGCGCATGGGCTGGGCATCTATGCGCCCGAAGGCTACCGCTCCCAAACCGTCACCACCATCGAGAACGAGCGCGGCTGGGACATCTCAGCCCTGAACGCCTTCCTGAAAGAACGCGGCATGAGGATCGCCAACGGCTACGGCCAACTCAAGAACATCACCTTCCGCATTGCCCACATGGGCGAAATCCAGATGAGCGACATCGACGAGTTGCTGGCGGCGATGGAAGAATACCTGCGTACTGCGTAATACGCAATGCACTCCTCCACATTTGACGTTTTGATCCTGGTGGGCCGCCCGGCCTCCGGCAAGAGCGAGATCATCCATTTTCTCACCCACCTGCCAGGGGATGTCCGCCGCCAGTGCTTCCATCTTGCGCAACTCGACGTCCGCGACGACTTCCCCATGCTGTGGGCCTGGTTCGAGGAAGACGACCTGCTGGGCAAGAAGTTCGGTCTGCCGCGCCTGCACAGCGACGAACACGGTTACTTCAAATACCCGGAATTCTGGCGCCTGCTCATCGAACGCCTGTGCCTGGATTACGCCAAGACCGTCCGCGACGCCCCCAACTACCACGAAGACCACACCACCCTGATCGAATTTTCGCGCGGCGCAGAGCATGGCGGCTACGCCGCAGCCTTCCAGCACCTTTCGGATGACGTCCTCGAACGCGCTGCCATCCTGTACGTGCGCGTCCCTTACGAAGAGTCCCTGCGCAAGAACCGCAGCCGCTTCAACCCCGACCGGCCGGACAGCATCCTCGAACACGGACTGGACGACGAGAAGATGGAACGCCTCTATCGCGACGACGATTTTGCTGCCGTTGCCCCAGGCGACTCCGGGCTGGTAGCGATCCGCGGCCAGCGCGTCCCCTTTGCCGTTTTCCCCAACGAAGACGACGTCACCACCGGCAAGCCCGAACAACTGGCGCAAAGGCTCCAGTCTGTGATGGGGGAGTTGTGGAAGTTGTATTCGAATGCGTAGGGCGGGTTTATAACCCGCCGGGTAAAATATCACATAAAGCCTGATGTATTTGACATACGTCTCTTTATTGTGTATAATTAATACACAACAAGGAGACGCATATTATGGAACTATACCGAACGCAGATTCTCCTCGAAAAATCCCAACACGAATTGCTTTCCCAGATCGCGCAGGAAGAGAGCCGCAGCCTCTCCGAGATCGTGCGCGAAATGATCGCGCGCGAATTGCGCTACCGCCAGCGCCGCCAGATGATGCTGGCCGCCCGCGAACTCCAGGCCGATTACAACACCGACCCAGACCTGACCGCTTTCTCGTCCCTCGACAGCGACGATTTCCTGTATGGTGACGAAGATGCAGCGGGGTGAAATCTGGCTGGTCGACCTCGACCCGACCATCGGCCCTGGAACCAAGAAGACGCGCCCGGCGGTCATCCTCAGCAGCGACCTGGTTGGGGTTTTGCCGGTCAAGATCATCGTCCCCTTTACGGTATGGAAAGACCGCTACGCCCAGGCGCCCTGGATGGTGCGGATCGAGCCGGATGAAAAAAATGGACTGGGCAAGCCTTCAGCCGCGGATGCGTTACAGATCCGCTCCGTTTCCCAGCAACGTCTGGCGCAGAAACTGGGCCTTTTGTCGCCATTGCAGGTGGCGCAAATTGTCCAGGCTGTGATGACCACCCTGCAAAGATAGCCTTCCAAATGCAAAAAAATTCGACTTTTGACATCTACCTCGACCGGCTTGCCTATGGCGGCGACGCAATGGGGCGGCTCCCTGGTGGCCGTGCGGTCTTCGTGCCGTTTGGGCTGCCGGGGGAGCGCGTCCGCGTGCGCATCGTGGAAGAGAAGAAACGCTTCGCGCGCGCCGAACTGCTCGAAGTGCTGGAAGCCTCGCCGCAGCGCATCCCGCCGAAATGCAAGCATTTTGGAACCTGCGGCGGCTGTCATTACCAAAACTTGTCGTACGCAGACCAACTGGCTGCCAAGACCGCCATCCTGCGCGACCAGTTGCAGCGCATCGGCAAGATCGAGAATCCGCCCGTTCAGCCGATGGTCGCCTGCCCGAACCCGTGGGCGTATCGCAACCATGTCCAATTTCACCTGGACAGGGCAGGGAAGTTGGGCTTCGTGGACGCAACCCGCAAGGCGGTCTTCCCGGTGGACGAATGCTGCCTGCCCGAAGCCTCCATCAACGCGCTCTGGCCTCAATTGGAGTTCGAGCCGGGCGCTCCCGTCGCGCGCGTCTCCCTGCGCGCGGGCGCGGACGGCGACCTGATGCTCATCCTCGAAGCGGACGAAATCGAAGCGCCCGAACTCGAACTGGAAGCCGGCATCTCGGTCGTCCACCTGGCCGCTGACGATGCGCTGGTGATGGCAGGCCAAGATCACCTCTACATCCGGGTGCTGGGGCGCGATTTCAGAGTCTCAGCCGCCTCGTTCTTCCAGGTCAACACCCTCATGGCGGGGAAGATGGTGGAGCATCTGCTGGAGCGCCTGCCCATTTCCCCATCCACCACTGTGCTGGACGTTTACTGCGGGGTGGGGTTGTTCAGCGCCTTCCTGGCAGGGAAATGCAAGCGGCTGATTGGCATCGAAGTCTCTCCGTCGGCGTGCGAGGATTTCGCCGCGAACCTGGACGAGTTCGAGAACGTGGAACTTTACCAGGCGGCGGCCGAGGAGGTGCTCCCGGGATTTGTAGGGCGAATTGGTCGCGAAGCATCCCGTAGGGGCAATTCGCCCCACGAGGCGGCCATCGTCCTGCTCGATCCGCCGCGCGCCGGGCTGGAGAAGGCCGCGCTGGACGGCCTCCTGCGCCTCCAGCCGGGGCAGATCGCCTACGTCTCCTGCGACCCGTCCACGCTGGCGCGGGATGCGGCGCGGCTGGTTGCGGGCGGCTACCGGCTGGCGGACGTGACGCCCTTCGACCTGTTCCCACAGACGTACCACATCGAAGCGATCTCGCTTTTCGAGCAACACAGATAAAACGCTCGGCATCGTTCGTTGCAAACGTATAGTATTATCAAAGTGACATCGAACATGTCCTTCCTTTACCTGACCCCCGCTTCAATCAGTTACCTGACACAGTTCATCCTGTCGCTGGCGATTACTGTTTTCCTGGCGCGCCGCCTGCGGAGCAAAAACAAGCAACTGCTCTTGCTGACCAGTTTTTTTACCGGGGCAACTTTATTCATGGGGCTGTTATTCCTGGATGCAACCCTTTCCCCTTTCCTGCGCCTGTTGGCCGTATATGCACAAAACACTGCGTTGGCGCTTGCGCTGGTCTTCCTATTGCAATTTGCCTATCACTTTCCACGACCCTATGCGCGCCGCAAATGGGAAGCCCGCGCAGCGCTGGCTACCAGCCTGGCTTACTTGCTGTGGGAAGCCCTTTTCATGGCGTATCGTTATGCCATGCTTCTTTCGAAAGATACCGTCCTGTATCGCAATCTTGGATTGGATTCTGCGTTAGTGCTGATCCTG
Source organism: Chloroflexota bacterium (assembly GCA_049323115.1). Classification (GTDB taxonomy): domain Bacteria; phylum Chloroflexota; class Anaerolineae; order Anaerolineales; family Villigracilaceae; genus JAABUE01. Next base: position 14,523 of record JBMOMP010000103.1, on the reverse strand, counting down.
TTATGGGTACCGGTCGCATTTTTATCCCAAAGCATTGCCGCTGACCCCCGTCCTGTTCACTGGGGCAAGAAAATATGGAATTTACAAGGCAAAGATGCAAGAGGGGCGCTCTCCTTCGTTTTTATTTTCCTTATCTTGTTTGTGTTAGGACTGGTAAATGTCTTACGTTCCTTATCCCTTGTTTCGACCTCCTTCTATAACATTACACTTTCCCTTGGAATCCTGGTCTCTTTGTGGCTGTTCGCCTCTAACTATGTCAATTTCATCCCTGAGGGGGTATCCGTCCTGGCAAAACTGTCCATCTTGACATTGACCTTGCTCCTGGCGATCCTGGGATCGGTAGGCTGGATAGTGGCGCCTTTCTATGTGGCTACGTATCGCCCCAACCTGGCAGACTACCAAACCCTGCGGTTTACGCCTGATTCATCCGGAGGCTATACTGTGGTTGTAGCGGATTTCCACTTCGAATCCGACTTGGGAGACAAGTTAGCAGTATATCCCAGGGATGAGGCCCGCAATCGAAAGATCAACTTTCCTTTTCCATTTTACGGACAACTTTATCAAGAGGTCTATGTCTCCAGTTCAGGGAGTGTCAGCATGGGGGAACCTTTCTGGCAGCCCAACATGCAGGTTGAGCGCATCAATATCCCTGTCATTTTTCCTCTCCTGATCGAACTCGATACGACCACAGGCGGCGGGGTGTATGCCAACATAGAACCAGACCGCCTGGTGCTCACTTGGGACCACTTGCCGGCGCGATACCGGCCAGAAGCCATCTTCACCTTCCAGGCTGTCCTTTACCAGGATGGCGTCATTGACATCACCTACAATGGCCTGCCATCACCCGTGCGGTTCGACCCGGATGCGACCCCTTCCGCCAATCCCTGGGTGCGCGGCGTGAGCCCAGGCAGGGGAGAATCGCTCCATAGCAGCAATTACCATTTGCTGGAACCAGTTGCGAGCGGCCAGGTTGCAATGATCGAAAACTACCAGTTGGATTTCAGACGTTACCTCCACGAATTTATCCTACCGATGGTATGGGTGGTCTTCGGAGGCAGTGTCATGCTCTTGTTAGGGCTTCCGATGATCCTGCGCGTTGCAATTGTCAAGCCTTTGGACGCCTTACTATTAGGGGTTCGGAAAATGGATTCGGGCGACCTGGACGTAAATGTTCCCATCCAAAGCCAGGATGAGATTGGCTTTTTGACCAACGCCTTCAACAAGATGGCCTCCAGGCTGAACGAATTAGTGATGGACCTCGAGGGACGAGTCTCGGAACGGACCTCCGAACTGGTCGCGGCCAATAAGCAGTTACGCAAACTCTCGATTGCGGTCGAGCAAAGTCCCAGCACGATTATCATCACCGATACGGACGCGCACATCGAATACGTCAATTCCTCTTTTACGCGCTCGACCGGTTATACTTTCGATGAGGTCAAAGGGAAAAACCCCAACATCCTCAAATCGGGTTTGACGCCGCATCAAACGTTCAAGGAAATGTGGTCTGCCCTCCTGGCAGGTCATACCTGGCGCGGGGAAATCATCAATCGCACGAAGGATGGGAAGAATTTCTGGGAATATACTGTCATTGCGCCCATCTACAGCCCGGAAGGGCAGGTGACTCACTACGTTGCAATAAAGGAGGATATCACTGCCAGGATTCTCATGGAACAAGCCTTACGGGAGAGCGAAGAGCAATATCGCAGTCTTTTCGAGTTGGAATCGGACGCCATCTTCATTATCAGGAATTCCGATGGGAAAATCCTGGAGGCAAACAACGCTGCCGTTGAACTGTATGGCTACACCCCCGAAGAATTGTTGGCCAGGCGCAATACCGACCTGTCCGCTGAACCCGAAGCGACTTCGAAAGCCACTGCTTCCTCTGTGCCGGCAAACCAGGTGGTCAGGATACCTTTGCGGTGGCATCGAAAAAAAGATGGGATCGTTTTCCCGGTCGAAATCACGGCGCGCTTTATCACGTGGAAGGGCACATCGGTCCATATTGCAGCCATCCGCGACATCGCCGAACGCAGGCGTACGGAACAGGAATTGGAACGTCTTGCCATTACCGACCCGCTGACCGGGCTTTTCAATCGAAGGCATTTCTTTACAGAGGGCGAACTGGTTTTTGCTCGCGCCAACCAGACGCCGTTCAATCTATCCGCGTTGATGATCGACTTCGACCACTTCAAGAACGTCAATGATCAATATGGACATGCGGCGGGAGATGACACCTTGCGTGAAAGCGCGCGTCGTATGCAGGCAAACCTGCGTCCCAGGGATATTTTTGGACGGTATGGCGGGGAAGAATTTGCCATCCTCCTGCCTCGCACGAATTCGACAGAAGCATGCCAGATTGCCGAGCGACTACGCGCTATTGCCGCCGAGGAGCCCATCATTGTTGGAGAAGCCAAAATCTCCATTACGGTCAGTATTGGTGTAGCCGGCCTGGACAAGGATACAGGCACACTGGAGGCGCTGCTCCAGCGCGCTGACGAGGCGCTGTACGCCGCAAAGCAGGCCGGCCGCAACTGCTGGGTTGCATGGCGTTCGCCCTCGGCCAGTCAATGAGCAGGACTTTCGTCACCCTGGCAGACAGATATTCGTCGCTTCATAGCCGGACACCTGGCCTGCTCGCCGTTTCGAGAGGGGTTCCACGCCCCAGCACCCCAGACAGAGCAAGATCATCGTTTTTCAGCCAGGTACGCGAAAAAACCCGCCCGCCGCAGCGCTTTGAGCGTCAGCCAGCCCAGCAGGCCTCCGAGGGCGCCAAAGACGATATAACCGATCACGGCGCGGAGCAGGCCCAGCGCCACGAAGCCCAGCGGCGCGCCTGAGACCAGCCCGAACAGCCACTTGACAACGAATTTCGCCATGTGACCGAAAATTCCCACCAGGATAGCCACGACCAGGTTCTCGGCATTGCCTCCCAACAGCCACAGCACCAAATCCGAAACGATACCCAGTAATGCGTAGGAGAGGAGCGTGTTCAAGGCTCCAAAATCGCCCAGCCCCAGGAAACCGGCTAAGAGGCCGGATGTCACACCAATGACCGAAGCCGCGCCCGGTTTCGGCACTACCCTGGCTCCCACGACAATAATTGCCATCCAGAAAATGCCCGAATGGCCGGAAAGTTGCAACGGTGTGCGCAGGGCGATCTTGGCAACTACCACCAAGGCGGAGAACAAAGCCAGCAGGATCAACTGGAAGGTCGAAAAATATCTCTGTTTCACGGCAATACACCTCTAAACTGATCTTATGGGGTCGTTATCTCGATCTTGTCCACATCCTGAATCCAGGCGTCGCGGATGTCGAAGCCGGGGATCTTGGAGACCAGTTTGAGCGTGCCACGACCCGAAAGGTCGAACATTACCATGTTTCCCTGGTCTTCGACCTCGGCCCAGGTCAGGGTGTGCGCTTTCCCACGGCTGGAACTGGAAACCGTGATCCGGGAGGCGGCCTTCAACTTGCTGGCTTTCACGTACAACAACAGCACATCCCGGAGCAGCCAGCCGTCCTGGGTCTTGCCTTCTTCAGTGTCCACAAAACTGGCGCCTTGTAACTGGACCAAATCATCAGGCGCGAAACTGGCAACGAACTTGCCGTCCACGAAGATGGGGATCGAGCCGGGGGGCATATCGGCAGGCGCAAGCGAGGCAGCCTGTTGGCGCTGGAAGAAATCCACCCCCAGGATGACGCCTACGATCACGAGCAAGGTCACAACAGCGATCACGATACGTTTGTTTTGCTCCATTACCAACTCCAATATAAAAGGGTGATGACGATAACGGTCCCGGCGGCCAGGAAAAAATCCAGCCGGGAAAATGCGAGGGTGTGATACGAAATGCGGTGCGGAGAATCGAATCCACGCGCGTAGGCTGCTTCGGTGATCGCCCAGGCGCGTTTGGTGGTCAACACAATGGCCGGGACGGTCAGCGAGACCAGATCGCCCACCTGGGCCAAAAGGCGCCGGAAGGAAGAAAGTTCTGGCATAGCCCCCCGGGACGACTGCGCTTCACGAATGGCGCGCCACTCGTCATCCAACAACCCCAGGCTTTGGAAGGCCAATCCCAGGCTGAAGGCGTAGCGATAGGGGACGCGCAATTTTTCGAGCGCCAGCCCCAGTTCGCGGATCGTAGTGGTGGAAAAGAACAGCGCGAATACACCCGTCAACAAGACCAGGCGGGCGCAGATGGTCGTCGCGTGGAACAGGTCGATCAGCCACCAATCGAAGAGGAACAGCAACGATAGCACCCATTTGAGTCTCCAGACCTGCCGGGCTGCGGGAAGGAGCAGGCGCGTCCAAAGCAGGAATAACACATAGACGCCGAGGAAGATAGCCAGCCGATCCAACGGCATCATCACCACCAGCGAAACTGCCACGCTGATGAACAGTTTCGTGCGCGGGTCAACATTCCGCAGCGGCGAAGCCTCCACCAGCGCCAATTGCCGCGAGCGCCCGGCCTGGCTGATCCTCATCTCGTACGTCCCATTTCCCGGTCGCGCAGGAACCAGTTAGGCAGGGTGATCCCGGCGCGCTGCCAGGCGAGGTGGTCGCACAAAACCGCATCCGTGTTTCCACTGACAATCACGCCATTATGACCCAACAAAACCAAGTGATCTGCCTGGGACGCCAATGTCAGATCATGCGTGGTGATCACCACCAACTGCCCGGCATCTGCCAGGGCGCGCAGGATGCGCATCAGGATGGCCTTGTGGATATGGTCCTGCCCAAGCGAGGGTTCGTCCAACAGCAAGCCGTGTGCGGGGCGGCGCATCAAGGCCAATCCAAGCGCGACCCGTTTTTTCTCGCCCTCGCTGAGCAGCAAGGGCGGCGTGGTTTCGTAAGGCTCCAGTCCCAGTGCAGAGACCAGCCAGCGATAGTATTCCATATCCAGGCTTGGCAGGCGATACAGGATTTCGTCGCGCACACTGGCATTGAACAACTGCATATCCGGGTTCTGGAAGACGATGCCAAAATCAGGGCGCTGGTCGCCTTGCGCCGTGACGACCTTTACGCTGCCAGTGAATTTCTGCAAGCCAGACAAAACCCGCAGCAGGGTGGTTTTGCCGACCCCATTGCGCCCCACGACAGCAACGACCTGTCCCCCGCCCAGCGACAGGCTTAGATGATCAAGGACATTCCGTCCGCCCAGACGGACGCCCAGCCGGTCCATTTCGAGGCTGAATTTGCCTTGCGCCTTCTGGAGGCTGCTTTGCAAAGGGAAACTTTCTTCCCTTTCCTTCCCTTCCAGGGCGATATGCCGCAACCCTTTTACCCCCTCCAGGTACTCCTGGCGGTGTTCGAACATGACCAGCGTTTTTCCGGCAGAAGCAAAGCGTTCCAGGTAAGCGATCAACCCCCCGGCAGCGGTGGTATCCAGCATCGAGAGCGGTTCGTCCAGGATCAAGGCTTGGGGCTGGCGGGCGAGGATGGCCGCCAGGGACAGTCTTTGTTGCTCCCCGCCGGAGAGCGTCTGCGGGTTGCGCTCGCGCATGGCAGCCAGGTCGAACTCCTCCAAAACGGTCTCGAGACGGGCTTCGATCTCAGCCGGTTCCAGGCCCAGGTTTTCCAGCCCAAAGATGATCTCGTCTTCCACGCTGGAGGCCAGCATCTGTACAGCGGGGTTCTGGAAGACCATACCGGCCTTCTCAGCCAATTGCCACATCGGCGCATCGGAGGTGCGATAGCCGTCGAGCCGGACTTCCCCTGAAAGTTCGCCGTGATACAGGTGTGGGATCAATCCCACCAGGCAACGCGCCAGGGTGCTTTTGCCGCACCCCGACGGCCCGGTGACCAGGGCAAATTCGCCGGGGAAAATTTCCAATGAAATGGGAGGCAGGCCACGACCTTCCTGGGGATATCGAAAGGAGACTTGTTCGGCGCGCAACACGTGTAAATTCAATTCAGGGGTGATTTTTTACCACAGATGAACACTGATAAAAAGGATATGGGGGATAAAAAAACGTTTATCACCCATGCGTGTTCATCTGTGTTTATCTGCGGAAAAACTCAATCCAATTTAAGGGGCAGCCAGTGGTCGTCCTGCTGCTCGACGAACAGGACCGGCTGCCCGTCGCGGCGGGCGGGACGCAACTTATCGGCCAGGACCATGCCTTCGGTTACGGGAGCGCCGTCCAGGGTCTTGACGGAGACGATGCCAGCCGCGAGAACGCCGGATAGCGGGAGCAGGCCTTCCAGGGCGCGGATCGAGCCGACTTCCACGTAGCGTCCATCCTCGCCAGAGGCTGCCAGTCCCACCGCCGCCAGCGCGCCGATGACGCCATCCTGGCTTCCGCCCAACCCTTCGAGAAAAATGCCGTGCGCAGCCGCCAGGTGGCGCGGCTCCTGCTGGTACAGGAATTCGCGCCGGGCGCGCCGCCCATAGGCGATGACCGCCTCGGGCACCGCGGACGCCACACACAGCCCCGGGTCGCTGCCGGGTTGGAAATCGTCCAGCATCACCTTGCGGGCAAATGCGGCAATTTCTTCCAACAGGTAAGCCTCGCCTTCGAACAGGATAGCCGCGCAACTATTCTTGGCCGTCTTGGGGACGCGCTCGTCTTCCAGCAGTTGATGGCGCGTGACGCCATGCACGCAGAAATCCTGCGCCAGCATTCCGGCCATGACGCGCGCCAGGTGGCCTGTGCCGCGCGATTCGAGGTTGTCGGTGTCATCGAGACCAATGATGTATTGCATCAGGCCATTCCTTGCCCCAACCCTCCTTCTACCGGTTCTGCCCAGTAGAAGAAGGGTTGGACGTATGAAATATGAAACTTGAAGGAAAGTCTATTTTACCTGGATTTCGATCACGCCCTTGACCTGCAGGCTTCCGGGCTGACCCGGCAGGACGGTGCTGAAGCCGCCCTTATCGCGGAAGGAAGCGATACAGTTGGTGCATGCCATCAAGTCTGCGAGAGCGATTTCTGCGGTATAGCCATCGTCCGCCACGAAGACCACGGTGGTCGCATCGGCATTGGGCTGGGCCGCGGCCAACAGGTCGGTGAGCAGCACGCCGGTGTAAGTCGCTTTTTCACCTTTACTGTTGGTGGATTCAACATCCAGGGTATTCATGGCCTTGACTTCGTCTTCGGTCCAGGCCTGTTCGCTGGCAACTGCGCCAGTCACTTTCAGCGCAACCTCGGCGGCGGGCGCCTCTGTTGCGGCAGGGGCTTCGGTGGCAGCGGGCGCTTCGGTCGCCGCAGGCGCTTCCGTCTCAGCGGGAGCGGCCGGTTCGGCGGGAGCCGGCTCGGGGGCGGTCGGTCCACAGGCGGCCAAGGCCAGGGACAGGACCATGCCCAGGATGAGGAATAACTTGATCGTACGGGACATGTTTCACTTCTCCTTGAAAAATGATTTTTTGCCCGCCGCCTGGATGCAAGCGGCGTACACACGAGGCTGGAGGTCAGTCAACCGCCACCATGATGTTGGAGGCTTTGATGACCGCGTAGGCTTGCTTGCCTTCGGCCAGGCCGAGGGCGTCTACAGAGGCGTTGGTAATAATGGAGACGAGACGTTCCCCGCCCGGCAACTCAAGGGTCACTTCGGCGTTGACCGCTCCTTTGACGACTTTTACGACTTTGCCTTTCAGAATATTTCGCGCACTGAGTTTCATAGTTCTCCTTTCTTTTTTAGCCGGGCGCGCAGCCCGGCGAACTCACACCGATCAAGTCTTTGGCAGGTTACTTATTTGCGCTCTCCGGCAGGAGGGATACGCGCAAGAAAATGAAGACCGCAATGGCAACGATGATGAGCAGGGTGGCCACCGGCTGCGCCGAGTCCAGGCCGAAGCCGTTGAAACGCTCGTAGACCAGCACCGGTACGATCTTGGGATGGTAGGCCAGGATGACGACCGCGCCGAACTCACTGATGCTGCGCGCCCACATCATGACCGCCCCGCCCAACACGCCGCGCCAGGCCAGCGGCAATGCCACATGCCAGAACGCGCCCCAGGCGGAAGCGCCGTCGATCAGGGCCACACGCTCCAATTCATCATCGATCAGGGCGAAGGCCTCGCGGCTCATGTTGACCAGGAACGGCAGGCTGACGAACAGCATCCCGACCACGATGCCGCCGAAGTTGTCGGTGAACATCAAACCCAGCGGCGTGAGCCATTGACCGAGCAACCCGCGCCGCCCGAAAACCAGCAGCAAGGCCACGCCTGCAGCCGTGTGCGGGATGACGATGGGCAGGTTGACCAGCGCCTCCACCAGCCGCTTGCCGCGGAAGCGACGACGTGCCAGCAGGTAAGCCAGCGGCACGCCGGTCAGCAGCGCCAGGCCGGTGGCCGCCGCTGCCGCGCCGAAGGTCAGGCCGACGGAGCGCAGCACTTCCGGGTCGGTCAGCGCCAACAAGAACTGCTCCGGGGTCGTCCCTAACAAGGTGCTGACCAGCGGCAGGACGATGAACAGTAGCAGCAGGCTGCCCAGGAACGAAAAGACGAAGTTAAAGAACAGGTTTCTGCGCTTCACAATGTTTTATCGAAAAATTTCGTAGTAGCGACTTCAGTCGCGCAGAGACGGCTAAAGCCGTTACTACCAGACAACCCTTTATTCAGCCGGGATGCACAAGGCTTGCAGGCTCTCCGGTAGATTGGCATAGCCATCCGCCGGGGCAGGATCGAACGTGGGATGATAGTCGGCTGCCATGATGGCGCGCCCTTGCGGGCTGAGCAGGAAGGCAACGAACAGGGCCGCCTCTTCCGCGTGCGGGGCGTTGGCCGGGATCGTAATCCCGTACCCGATGCGCTCGCCGCGAAACTGCGGCTCGACCGAAGCAAAACGCTGGAAGTCCAGGTTGACCTGCACGGCCTGGTAAGCGGTCTCGAACGCCGCCTCGCCCATGTTGACCGTCTCTGGCAGCGCAACCATTTCCAGTCCATGCTGGCGGATGACGCTCTCGTACTCGAAGGCATAGTCCAGGTCGCCGGATTCGAGCAGCGCGATCAGCATGATGCTGCCGCCGCGCAGGACGATGTGCGCGTCCCGCTTCGTCTCCAAGATCTCCGGCACGGTGATGGTGGTCAGGTCGTCGTCGCGGAAGATCGTCACCGGGAAGGTAAATTGCCCATCGAAGGCCGGCCCAAACAGATCGTAACGTCCGAGCGTGTTTTCCATCAGCGAGAAGGCCATCAGCGTGCGGTAACCGGAAGCGTCGAAGCGCGGGTCGGCCAGCCCCAACTTCACATCCGGCCTCGCCAGGATTTCAGGCCAATTATCGGCGTTGATCTCGTCCGCATATTTGCTCCCCGACGTGTAAGCCAGCGCCAGGCGATTGCTGGCAAACTTGATGTACCAGTCCGCATACGGCTGGCCGGTCTCCGGCACAGCGCTGGCATACATCAACATCGGGATCAGCGCTGCATCCGCCGTAGCAACCACGTCGATCTGCTCGTGGATCTCGGTCACATGCCGCATGACCTGGATGCTGCCGTGATACTCGGCCTGCACATTGATGTCCGGGTACTTCGACTCGAAGGCCTTCTCCAAATCCGCAAACGGGATGATGAGACTGCCCGCCGCAAACACCACCAACGGCGTTCTTTCTATGGACGCGGGCGCTTCCGACGGGACCCGGGCCTGCCCGCCGTTACACGAGCCGAGCGCCAACCCAAACAGGGCGACCGTCAAGATGGCAGCGAGAGTCTTTTGCATTTGTGGCTGGCACGTTGGTCGAGTAGGCGGCGGGTCTCGATATGGGCTTCGCCCTACTCGACCAACGCCGCCATATCGAGACCAAATCGCTACTTCACTTCCAAACTGGCCACGCCCTTGACCCATGCGCTGCTTTCCATGCCGGGCATGACCATGCTGAATTGCTCGGCCGTGTCGGTGAAGGCTACCAGGCAATCGGCGCAGGCGCGGACCGCATCCAGACCAACCTCAGCGGTATACCCATCCGAGGCGGTGATGACCAGTTTGGTCGCGCCGTCCTGCACGCCCGCCAGGTCGAGCAGGGCGTTGAGCGAGACGCCTTCATAGTCCGTAGGGCCTTTCTTGGGATGTTCTGCCGTGATCTTGACAACTTCCAAGGCGCGCAGGTCGGCTTCCATGAAACCCTGCGGTTGGCCTACCAGGCCGGTAAGCGCCAGGCTGCCTTCCACAGCGGCGGCCGGCGCGGCGGGTTCCTCGGTTGCCGCAGGCTCCTCGGTCGCGGGTAACGGCTCCAGGCCAACTTTGAGCGCAACGACGCCGCCAGCCATCTCACTCTTCTCCAGGTCGGAACCCACCAGTCGCAGCGGGAAATACTTATCGACCAGCGGGTTGTCGTTGACCTTGTAGGCCAGGATGATGTTGTCGTTGCGCGCCACGCGCGCCGCATCGAAAGCGACCGTGTATCCATCCGAGGCAATCACCTCGATGCTGTAGCCGCCGTCTGCCAGCGCATCGTTGAAGGCCGGGCCTTCATGCGTGATCTCATCGTCCACAGCGCCCACCAGCAGCCACAGCGGCACGCCCACCCATTCCTGGGCTTTGTCATCCGTCCAACTTGCGCCGTGACACTGCGGCGCGCCGCAAGATTCGATGCTGGCTCGGTCGATGTCTTCAGAGACTGCGCCGCTTGCAGCCAACACCCATTCCTCGCCGAGGTTCTTGGCTTCCAACTTGTTGACCCACTTGACCGACCAGTGACCATCCGTGACCTGGTTCAACTCGGCGCCAACGATGGCAAGCCGCAACGTACCTTCCTCTTTGGGATCGAGCGGCTGGCCGTCCATTTCGTAGGCCAGGATCGCGGTCAATTCCACCGGGTTCTTGAGTTCGTTGCCGGTAGCCGGATCGTAGGCAATGAAGGTCCCATTGTTGATCTGGTCATAGGAAAAAGTGATGCTGTAGCCGTCCTCGGCCACTACATTGAAGCCGACAGTCTCATCCATGCCGCCAACCAGCGCAGCCAGGTCTTTGAGCGCCACACCCTTGAAGAGGACGGGCGGCGTGATCTTGCCGGTACTGCTCTTGATGCCCGCATATCCTTCTGTGGCAGGCAGGCCCATCAGTTCGGGCATGGTCAGGGACAGGGTCGTGGCCGGGCCAACGATTTCGAGCACAGGCGCGGCCGGCATGGTCGGCTCGACTGGCGTCTCTGTCGCGGCAGGCGTGGGGGTCTCGACCGGCGTGATCGGGGCTTGCGGGCCGCAGGCAGCGAAGCCAAAGGCAAGCGCTACCAGCACTATGCCACTGAGGATGAATTGGGTGTGCAGTTTCATTGCTTTCTCCTTTGCAGAAATACTTCAACGGGGGGCAGCCGTGATGGTCAGTGGAGTTGGATCTGTTCCCCGGTGTGCGCGCATTCGTAACCGTTCAGTCCCGCCATGTCGCGTCGAAAACCAGCCGACTGGATGTAATTCAGCAAGATGCTCAATTGCCTGGATAGTTCGCGCGGGAAAACCAGGTCATAGCGTTCGTTGAAGAGCGGGATGAAGTCCAGGTTGTATTTTTGGGCAGCGGCCTGTAAGCCGAGGGCGACGTCGGCCCTGCCCTCGGCAACGGCGCAGGCAGTGTCATTGTGGGTGAAAGCAATCTGGAAATAGCCGTCCACCTGCTCCACAGGCACGCCCAGGCGTTTGAGTTCTGCGTCCAGCCACAGACGAGTGCCGGAGCCGGGGTTGCGGTTGATGAAACGGAGGCCGGCCCGGGCCAGGTCAGAGGCGCTGCGGACTCCCTTCGGGTTGCCCGGCGCAACGATCCATCCCTGCGTGCGATGGGCCAGGGTGACCAGTTCCATGTCCCGGTCGGGGAAGATGCGGCGCACGTAAGGGGTGTTGTATTCGCCGCTTTCGTCGAGCAGGTGCGCGCCGCTGAACTGGCATAGTCCCTGGCGCAGGTTGACCAGGCCATCCAGCGAGCCGACCGGTAGGGTGAGCAGCAGGGCATGGCGTTCCAGGTGGGCAGCGGCGGCTTCGAGCGCCAGGTCGTGACTGCCCGAAAAGATGACGACCGGTTTTTCGCTTTTGGGCAATACCAGTTCTTGCAGTAACAAGGCGCCCGCCCTGGCGCGATAGAATTTCTCGATGATCGTGCCTGTTCTGCGGATCTCGGACAGTTCGATCAGGTCGGCAGATTCCAACGCAAGGATGTGATGGCGCACCCAGGCCGGGGATTGCCCCAAAACGCGGGCGAGATGCGACAAGGTGGCCGGCTCGGCCATGAGCAGGCGCAGGATTTGCAATCGGCGCGGGTCCGCCAATTGTTTGATCTGGTCGAAGGCGCGAAGGGATTGGACTTTTTGCATTTCTAAGGAAAAACTTAATCGCATTTTACCATAAGTCTATTGCTGGGCATTTTTCCTCAGAACGGCCACTCCCTACATTCTCGAAAGCAAGTCAGCGCGCCAAATCGGGGTACAATCAATTCTCGTTTGCCCACCCCTTTCAGCACGCGCACTGGTTTCACGATGACAACTTTTTCCCAAGCGACAGAATTTACCCTGCAGCGAAGCGCCAGGTATAACTACCATTCCCCCATCCGGTGGATCCTGTCCCACGCCGGCCGGTACTGGGCCATCATCATCCTGATCTTTGTCGGCGCGCTGGGCAATGCGGCGCTGGCGGCGGTGGTGCCGGTGATGGTAGGCGACGCGTTCGACAAGATGTTGCTGCCCGATCCCGATACCAGCATCTTGCTGCCGCTGGCGCTGGTCCTGGGCGGATCACAGATCGTGCGCGGCGTTCTCCAACTGGGACGCAACTTCGGCGCGGAACTGATGGCGCAGAAGATCGAGCGCGACATCCGCGACGAGTTGTACCTGTCCCTGCTTGGCAAGAGCATGACCTTCCACAATTTACAGCCGGTGGGCGATACGATGGCGCGCGCCACCAATGATGTGCGCGAGGTCAACTTCATGTTCAGTCCGGGCGTCAACCTGGTGGTGGGGTCGTTCTTGTTCCTGGTGATGCCGTTCTTTTTCGCCCCACAGTACGACGCCTCACTGATTCTCACGCCAGCGCTGTTTGCAATTGCCTATTTCATTGCATTGTGGCGCTACCTGAAAACCCTCTCGCCCATCACCGACGAGGTGCGCAGCACATTTGGCGAGATGAACACGCATCTCTCCGAGGCGCTGGACGGCGTAGAGATCGTCAAGGGCGCGGCGCAGGAGGGCGCGGAAGTGGAACGCTTCGTGACCAACGCCCGGCGTGTGCGGAACGCCTTCGTGCGCCAGGGCGACCTGGAGGCGCGCTTCCTGCCCAATTTGCTGTTGGGACTCGCCTATGCCCTGGGACTGGCCCATGCCCTGCTGCTGTTCCGCGCCGGGACGATCAACCTGGGCGCGGTGGTGGCTTACTTTGGCCTGCTGCGGATGCTGGAATTCCCCACCTTTGCCTCGACCTTTGCCTACACCCAGATCTCCCTGGGCGTATCCGGCGCGCGCCGCATCCTGGAACTGATCAACCGCGAGACGAATCTGGACCAGAACACGGAAGGCTACGCCGCGCCCATGCGCGGCGAGATCGAGTTTCGGGATGTTTCATTCACGTATCTCTCCCCCCATTTTCACAGAAAATGGGGGGAGACGGAGGGGGGTGGGGGTGAGGGCGGCGAAGCCGTCCTGCGAAACATTTCCTTCAAGGTCAAACCCGGTCAAACCGTCGCCATCGTCGGGCAGACCGGTGCGGGCAAGACCTCGCTGGTCAAACTGGTCAACCGCACTTACGACGTTACAGCCGGGCAGGTGCTGGTGGACGGGGTCGATGTCCGCGAGTGGAATCTGGCGGCGCTGCGCTCGCAAATCTCGATGATCGAGCAGGACATCTTCCTCTTTTCGCGTTCCGTCAGCGAGAACATCGCCTTTGGGAAACCGGGAGCAGGCCGGGGGGAGGTGGAGGCGGTGGCCAGGTCAGCCCAGGCGCATGATTTCATCCAATCCTTCGAGGACGGCTACGAGACCGTCATCGGCGAGCGCGGGGTCACGCTTTCGGGCGGGCAGCGCCAACGGCTGGCGCTGGCGCGCGCCTTCCTGACCGAGCCGCGCATCCTGATCCTGGACGATTCGACCAGCGCCATCGACAGCGCTACCGAAGACAGAATCCAGCGGGCGATTGCCAATGCCGCGCGCGGACGCACCACCCTGCTCATCACGCACCGCCTGTCGCAGATCCGCTGGGCCGACCTGATCATCGTGCTGCGCCAGGGACGCATCGCCGCGATGGGCGCGCATGAGGAATTGATGAAGACCTCGGAAGCATATTCGAGGATTTTCAGGGAGTAACCTTTTGAACCGTCAAGTTTGTTGACTGCGAAGAAAGGTGGTCAAGTTTTTGGGCAACCTTCGCTTATTTCACAAAAATGGTTAGCGCGCCAAAGTGCTGGGATGGAATCCGCTAATTTGCGCCAATCTCTGCGAATTTTTCAGAAGATTAGCGAAAATTCGCAAGGATTAGTATTACAGCGCAAGGTTGGAGGTATAGGCCCGAAAAAGTGACCAGCGGATAGAAAACGGATAAGCGGATAAGGCGCTGTCTATCCGTTTATCCGCTTCAATATCCGTTGACCATGACTCGCGCCGGAAAGTTGCGCGACTTT
>JBMOMP010000102.1:0-43852 GCA_049323115.1 Chloroflexota bacterium | reverse complement strand
TATAGGCCCGAAAAAGTGACCAGCGGATAGAAAACGGATAAGCGGATAAGGCGCTGTCTATCCGTTTATCCGCTTCAATATCCGTTGACCATGACTCGCGCCGGAAAGTTGCGCGACTTTGCGCTGTAATATTAGCGGACTCCGGAGATGACGGTAAAGCGCGTCCCATCGGTTTGGCACGCTAACCAAAAATGTATGCGAGAACAGTAAAGATAAATTTCATACGGTGTGATATAATGAATTTATGAAAATTCGGCGGTTACTCCTTCCTGATATTCAGAAATCTATCATTCCTGGCAAAGTTTTGGTACTGTACGGTCCGCGGCAGGTAGGAAAAACCACCCTTGCCAAAGACTTGCTTCAAAACCTCCCCCAGCGGACACGTTTTGTCAACGCGGATGAGTTGCTATTCCGCGAGGCGCTTGCCAGCCAAAATCTGAAAACGCTCAATGAGGTTTTGGGTGACGCCGAGTTTCTCATCATTGACGAAGCCCAGCGTGTGCCTGAAATTGGTCTCAATCTCAAGATTTTGATTGACAACAATCCCCATGCCACCATCCTGGCTACCGGCTCGGCCTCCTTTGACCTTGCTAATAAAATCAATGAGCCGCTGACAGGCCGAAAACTGACATTCACCCTCTACCCGCTTGGCTATCCCGAATTGGCGTCCAGCCTCGGGATGCTCGAAACGCGAAGTCAACTCGAACGCTGGCTGGTTTGGGGCGCGTACCCAGCGATTACCACCACAGACGACCCTGTGCTGCGTGAACGTTTGTTGAGCGAGCTCGTTGGCTCCTACCTGTATCGCGATTTGCTCGAACTCGAAGGTGTGCGCCGACCAGAAAAAATCGTTGACCTGCTGCGTCTTCTCGCCTTTCAAATTGGGCATGAAGTTTCTATCGCAGAACTGGGAGCCAACCTTGGGCTCAACCGTGAAACCGTCGAGCGATATTTGGACCTGCTGGAAAAGGTTTTTGTCATCTTTCGGGTGGGCGGCTTTTCGCGCAATCTTCGCAAGGAAATCACCAAGAACTCGCGCTATTACTTTTACGACAACGGTGTGCGCAACAGCTTGATCCGAAATCTGAACCCGCTTTCCCTGCGAAACGACGCGGGACAGTTATGGGAAAACTTCCTGATGGTGGAACGCCGCAAAACCAATCAATTGGTCGGACGTTCGGTCAACGCCTATTTTTGGCGAACGTATGACAAAAAAGAAATTGATTACGTTGAGGAATGTGCGGGCAGGCTTGGTGCATACGAATTCAAATGGGGAACAAAAAGTAAGATAAAAAAATCCACCCGTGAGACCTTTTTGAATGCCTATCCCAACGCCCAGGTGGACACAATCACACAGGAAAACTTCGAAGGTTTTCTTGAATGCAGTCTTTGAACCGCTAAACACGTGAAGAGCGCCAAGAAAAACCTTTTGAAAATCTTTGCGACTTTCGCGTTCTCAGTGGCAAAAACCATTTGCCAATCGTAAATCATAAATCGGAAATCATCATGGGCTTCTTCGGAGGACTGAACGCAGAAAAATACGACCGCCAATACAGCGACCAGCAATTGATAGCGCGCATCGGCGAATATTTCCGCCCGCAGGCCAAACGATTGGGAGTAGTGTCCATCTTGGTCGTGGCGATTGCGGGCATCGGCGCGGCGCTGCCGGTGGTGGTCAGCCGCATGGTGGATTTGCTCAAAGGGCAACTTTCCTTGCAATCCATTTCCATCGTGGGACTGGCGCTGCTGGCGGTGGGGGTGGGCGTGTGGGGACTAAATTGGGCGCGGCGCGCGCTGGTGGTGCGCAGCGTGGGCGACGTGGTGCTGGCGCTGCGCTCCCAGGCCTTCCACGCCGCCGCCGAACACGACCTGTCGTTCTACGACCAATTCTCGTCGGGGCGCATCGTCTCGCGCATCACCTCCGACACGAACGACTTCGGGCAGTTGGTGGTCATCGTCACCGACGTGGCGTCGCAAATCTTCCAGGCGCTCATCCTGGGCGTAGTGCTGTTCCAAACCGAATGGAAAATGGCGCTCCTGGTGACCGCCTTCATGCCCTTCGTGTTCGGCATGGCGCTCGGCTTCCGCAGCCTGGCGCGGCGCGTCACGCGACGGGGGATGCGCGCCATGGCCGACGTAAACGCCGCCATCAAGGAAACTGTCAGCGGCATCTCCATTGCCAAGAACTTCCGCCAGGAAAACAGCATCTTCGGCCTCTTCGACGCCGCCAACCAGCAATCCTACCGCGTCAACGTGCAGCGCGGTTTCATCCTTTCGCTGGTCTTCCCTACCCTCAACGCGCTGGGCGGCGTCTTCACGGCCATCCTGGTCTACGCGGGCGGCTTGAGCATCACACAGGGCATGGTCACTGCCGGGGCCTGGTATCTCTTCATTATGAGCCTCGACAGTTTCCTCTTCCCGGTCATGAACCTGTCCGCTTTTTGGACGCAGATCCAGTCCGGCCTGTCGGCTGCGGAGCGCGTCTTTGCCCTGATCGACGCCGACCCCAATGTGATCCAGACGGACAGACTGGACGCACCTCGCTTGAAAGGTGAAATCTGCTTCCGGGATTTGGAATTCCACTACAGCGACAAAGACCCGGTTCTGACTCACTTCGACCTGCTCGTACATCCCGGGGAGAATCTGGCCCTGGTGGGACACACCGGCGCGGGTAAGTCCTCCATTGCCAAGTTGATCGCGCGATTTTACGAATACCAGTCTGGCGCCCTGACGGTTGATGGCCACGACATCCGCGCCTTCGATCTGCAGCAATACCGCCGCCAATTGGGCATCGTCTCGCAAGTGCCGTTCCTGTTCTCCGGCACGGTTGCGCAAAACATCCGCTACGCCGCCTCCGAAGTGACCGACGAAGAGATGACCGAAATGGCGCAGCGCATCGGCGAAGGCGAATGGCTCGAAACCCTGCCCGAAGGCTTGTATACCGAAGTGGGCGAGCGCGGCAGCCGTCTCTCCATGGGACAACGCCAACTGGTGGCGCTGATGCGCGTGCTGATGCAAAAACCCGCCATCTTCATCCTGGACGAAGCAACTGCCAGCATCGACCCGTTCACCGAATGGCAGATCCAGCAGGCGCTCGAACTGATCCTGCAAAACGCCACCAGCATCCTGATCGCACACCGCCTGTCCACCGTCAAAGCCGCGGACAGAATCGTCGTCATGCAAAAGGGCACCATCATCGAGCAGGGAAATCACGCTGGGCTGTTGCGTCAAAACGGTCACTATGCCGAGTTGTACAACACGTATTTCAGGCACCAGAGTCTGTCGTATGTGGAGGGATGGGGAAACGCGAAGGATGAGTCGGACGGGAAACGAACGTTCAAGCGGTAATTGCTTACCCACCCAGATGTAAGCAAAACAGCAATTCTATTCGGGTTTGAATTTATCCAGAAGTTTTACCGCCAATTTTTGGAAAGTGGATTTCAGGTCTATTGGATCAACAGGCTTGAGCATTTTTACGGGCCAACGTTCCAGTTCATTTGGGAATTTTTCGCAGCGATTAAGGGCAATTGCAAACCAATATGCGTCAAAGCCCGTGTCTTTTTGCGCGGCCTGCTCCATCAGAATTTCGACAGGCTCTTTTTGCAGAATGAAATAGAGGTCAATTGCGTCGCGTGGTTCAGAGCGTCCAAAATAAGCCAGCACTTTGTCGACGCGCAGATCTTTGTAGTCGCTTACCTGCACACCCGTTTCGGTTGGTACGGTCGGTTCAAATCGGAAGGGTGAATCAAGAGCCAGGTCCACTTTTAATTCATCCCCCACCATAAATTCAACGAAAGTCGTGAAACGCCGCACCACTTTTACGGGCAGTCCATGTTCGGCGCAAAGTTTTTCGACCTGGAATGAGATTGGTTGAACGAGACCATCGGTTCCTGTGAATATATCCAGATCATACGATAAGCGGTGCCCAAGATAATACTCGGATAAAGCCGTTCCACCTGCCAGATAGAATTGACTCTGGTCTGGAAGCGTTGCAAACACCTCCAGAAATTTTTTTTGGAGCGGCGTCAGGATTCCCGCGCCATGGATCGGTTTATTTTCCGACATTGCGATATTCCAGGTAGCGTTTCCACAAACTATGAACTTCTTCGGGAAGACTTAGGTTCTCCAACTCCAGCGCGATTTCATCGAGACTCAACTTGCGAATATCCTCCGCGCGCCCGCGTGTGAGCATTTGCTTTAATAGCCAGCGCCGTTGAAATGGATCGTCCAGTCGAAGGCGATCTGTGCTCCAAGCAATGTAATGCGGGACGTTTGTTGTCATGTCGATTCCTGCAAACTGATTGTATCATTTCTTGTGTTGAAGGCGGCGGACAGAATCGTCGTCATGCAAAATGGCGCTATCTTCGAAGAAGGCAGCCACGACGGGCTGCTGTCGCAGGGCGGTCACTATGCCACGTTGTACAACACCTGTTTCCGACGCCAGTCCCTAGTGTACGTGGAGCAGACGCGCGAGTTAGCAAAAGGATAAAGAACATCCCGAAGGCCGGCAAACACCTTCGGG
This sequence comes from Chloroflexota bacterium, assembly GCA_049323115.1. Taxonomy (GTDB): domain Bacteria; phylum Chloroflexota; class Anaerolineae; order Anaerolineales; family Villigracilaceae; genus JAABUE01. The sequence goes on along the minus strand of JBMOMP010000102.1, from coordinate 39,330 downwards.
ACGGTTCTAAACTGATGTGTCTCCTTTATCGCTCTTCTGCCTTCACCGTGTTGCTCAGTTTCCCCAATCCCTCGATCTCCACATCCACCACATCCCCGTCACTGAGTTCTCCCACACCCGCAGGCGTACCGGTAAAGAGCAGATCGCCAGGCTCCAGGGTCATAATGGATGAAACGTAAGCGACCAGCACGCCAACGTTGAAGACCATATCGCGCGTGGAGGCCATCTGTCGCATCTGGCCGTTGACGCGGCAGGTCAGCACGGCGTCGGAGGGGTCGAAATCCGTGTCGATCCACGGGCCGAAAGAACAGAAGGTGTCGAAGCCTTTAGCGCGCGTCCACTGGTCGTCCGTCTTTTGCAGGTCACGCGCTGTAACATCGTTGCCAATGGTATAGCCCAATATATATTGACCTGCATCTTCGGCAGTGATATATCGCCCCCGCTTTCCGATGACGGCCACCAGTTCGCCTTCATGCTCCACCTGCCTGGACTGCGGCGGCAGAATGATGGTCCCGCCGTCGGCAATGACCGCAGAGGGCGGCTTCATGAAAATCAGCGGCACCTTGGGGACTTCGTTTCCCAACTCTTTGGCGTGATCCACGTAATTGCGGCCCACGCACAGGATTTTGCTCGGCTGGGACGGCGGGAGCAGGCTGGCGTCTGAAAGAGGCGTGCGCGCCTCCTTCCGCTTGTAGGAACCGAACAGGTCGCCTTCGATCTCCCCGATCTTATCCTCCAGCAGCCATCCATATTTTGGGGCTTCCCCTTTTGTTTGATAACGGACAATGCGCATGATCTCTCCCTTTCGAAAGTCGAGAATGGGTCAACGGAAGTTTAACCTGTAACTTGCCAACCTGCAACCTTGAATTTATAATGGGGCATGAGGGCGCATAGCTCAGTTGGTCAGAGCGCTTCGCTTACACCGAAGAGGTCAGGGGTTCGAGTCCCTTTGCGCCCACCTGTTCGCCCTTTTGGGGCGATTTTTTATCCCAACGCCCCCGACGCGAAGGTCAGGGGGTTCCCCTACGGGGACGATGCGAGCCCCTTTGCGCCCACCTGTTCGCCCTTTTGGGGCGATTTTTTATCCCAACGCCCCCGACGCGAAGGTCAGGGGTTTCCCCTACGGGGACGATGCGAGTCCCTTTGCGCCCTTTTGGGGCGATTTTTCATTCCGGCGACTTGCAATCATTTTGCCCTGCTCATAATATCGGGTTCTATGTATAATTAATGAAATCATTCTTTTCAGGCTTCAAGGTTTTCCTTTGTGAGTATCCGTTTCAAGGTCATCCTGCCTTACCTGTTACTGACGGTAATCGTCGCAATCACCGGCGCGTATGTAGTCACAAACTATGTGGTCGGTTCGTTGCAAGAGCGTTTGAACAATCAGTTATTGGAATCTGGTCGGGTAGTATCGGATTCCTTTGTAAAACAGCATAGGAAACAGGTCAATGATGCACGCGTAGTTTTCCACACATTAGGAGTATGGGAGGCCATCTCCCAAAGGGACCACTCCACGCTTTCCACATTGCTCATGCCAACAGCAAGCGGGCTGGGGATCGAAAACTTGTTCATCTTCGACCAACAAGGACAGGAAATGCTCCACCTGCATAAGCAGCAGGGAGCATTTTTTGATGTCACCCGGCCTGGGCAGGCGAATCACTTGCCTTTGATCCATCCCTTGTTGGAAAGCCAGAACCCAGACGACTTACCCAGGGGGGAGATCAGCCAGGACACGATCAACCAAAAATGGTATTACTTTACTGCACTTCCGATTGACCTGGAAGACCAGATGATCGGTGTTGTTGTGGTCGGAACCTCGCTGGATACTTTCCTACCGGATGTAAGGGATATCGCGCTAGCCGATGTGGTGGTCTACGCCCCCGACGGTATGGCAATTGCTTCCACACTCCAGGCAGTGGAAGAAGAAGAAAGCATCTTCCTCGCGACATTATCCCTGCCTACAGGCGCCTACCAGCAGGTCACCGAAACAGGAGATCTGGTCATAGGAGAAAACTTCGAATTCACAAACAATCGCCAATACAGCCTGGCGCGCGGCGTCTTGCAGGTAGGGAATGACCGCCTGGGCGTTTTTGCGGTTGTATTGCCATCGAATTTCGTCGCCCAGTTTGGGGTCAAAAATCGTAACTTATACGTGCTCATTTTTTCCTGTGCTACGGTCGTGGTCATCGTATTGGGATTCTACGTTGCGCACCGTATCACAACGCCGCTCTCCTCGCTGGTCCAAACCTCGGAGGCGATTGCCGGGGGTGACCTGTCCCAGAGAACAGGCATCCGCAGCGGCGACGAAATCGGGACGCTGGCCAATACATTCGACGAGATGACCGAACGCCTTCAACAGCGCACCGCAGACCTGGAAAAGTCGAACCGCGTCCTGGCCCAAATGGATCGCACCAAGGCCAATTTCATCAACATCTCGGCCCATGAATTGCGGACCCCGTTAACCTTGATCCAAGGGTATGCCTACATGATTGACCAGATGGCAACCAAAGACTCGGATTTACAGGTACTGGCAAAGGGAATCATGGACGGTTTCACTCGCATGGACGAAGTCGTCAACAACATGCTGGATGTCTCGAAAATCGACAGCCAGACCCTCTTACTCGCAAAGACAGACCAGAAACTCGATCTTGTCATTGGCAAGGTCCACAAGCATTTCAAGCCCGCCTTGAAAGAACGCAAACTGAAACTATCCGTCAAAGGATTGGATGAACTTCCCATTATTCAAGTTGACCCGGAACTGATGTACAAAGCCTTTTACCACCTGGTCATGAATGCCATCAAATATACGCCCGATGGCGGCAACATCACGATCCAGGGGCGTATTCACAATGAAAACGTACACAGCCATGAAGTGGAAATTTCCATCCGGGATACCGGGATTGGAATAGATCCCCAGGAGCAGGAATTAGTCTTTGAAAAGTTCTACCAGACTGGGGAAACGTTGACGCATTCATCGGGAAAAACCAAATTCAAAGGCGGGGGGCCAGGGCTGGGCTTGGCCATTGCGCGCGGTATCGTGCAGGCGCATGGCGGGCGTATCTGGCTGGAGAGTCCAGGACATGATGAAAAGACCAATCCCGGCACGGTCGTCTATGTCCGCTTGCCATTCAATGGGCAGGGAAAATGAACGCGCAAGACCGTGTGCGCAAGGACCTGACAATCATGCTGATTATCGTATTGTTTGGCGTCCTCCTGATGTTCCTGGCAGGGCAATGGGCGATCAAGTTTGCCCCTACCTGGGAGTCAGAGACCAATATGCGCTCCAACCTGGATCCAAATCTTACTGAAGAAGCCCAAAGCCCGATCAGTCCCCTATCATCCAAAATCCTGACCCAGCCTATCTGGTACGAAATATTCCTGACACCAAACGTGACCATCCCGCCTCGAACACCACCTACACAACCGAACGCCCCAACCGCGCTCCCTTCATCTGCCCCGCCGTCCAGTATCCCGACCGACAATCCCACCTCCCTGCCGCCCACAGGCGCGCCGCCTCCCAGGCCCACCAAGCCGCCTCCCCTGCCCACAGATCCACCCCCCCCCACGAACATCGACCTGCAGATCAGCAAAAATGACGGCGCGGCTACCTACATCCCAGGCAACGTTGTCACTTACACGATCATTGTGACGAACAACGGTCCCAACGCGGCCAACAATGTCATTATCACCGATACGATCCCCGCCCCGGTTCTCACCTGGACCTGGGCCTGCACGGCCCAAAATGGCGGCGCCAGCGGCTGCAACGGGATCATAAACAGCGCCGCCAACTTTACCGATACGGTCAATCTCCCAAACGGCGCCAGCATTGTCTACACCGTTACGGCCAATACCTCCCTGGCTGCCACCGGTAACCTGTCCAATACGGCGGTCGTGACCGCGCCAGCAGGCTACACGGATACGATCCCTGGCAATAACTCGCAGACAGATACCGATGCGCCAATCTTGTCTGCTGATCTGCAGATATCGAAAAGCGACGGGGTAGCATCCTATACTCCTGGCGAGGTTGTAACTTATACGATCATTGTATCGAACAACGGTCCAAGCGCGGCCAACAATGTCATCGTCACCGATACGATCCCCGCCCCGGTTCTGGCCTGGACCTGGACCTGCACGACCCAAAACGGCGGCGCCAGCGGCTGCGACGGGATCATAAACAGCGCCGCCAACTTTACCGATACGATCAACCTCCCGAACGGTGCCAGCATTGTCTACACTGTTACGGCCAATACCTCCCCATCTGCCACCAGTGACCTGCCCAATACGGCGGTCGTGACCGCGCCAGCAGGCTACACGGATACGATCCCTGGCAATAACTCGCAGACAGATACCGATACGCCGACTTTGTCCGCTGATTTGGCGATATCGAAAACTGACGGGGCAAACTTTTACACAGCGGGCGACCCGATCCTGTACACGATCACCATCCTCAATGATGGGCCGAGCAATGCCGTTGGGTTCGATGTCCAGGATATTGTACCGGCAACGATTTCAGGCCTTACCGTGACTTGCGCGCCAGCGGGAACCGCCAACTGCGGCGTGGACACTACCATCGGCAATACAGTCGCTTTTACAGGCGCTTCCCTGGCGGCCGGCGCAGGGAACCAGATTAATATCACTATCCAGGGAACCGTAGATGCAGGCGCCTCCGGCGACCTCTCGAACACAGCCGATATCATCATCCCTGGCGGCGCAGGCTTCACCGACCCAGACCTGGGGGACAATTCTGATACAGACACGGACCAACAGGCGTTGAGTCTGCCGTATGGCGATATTGGCTTGACACCTGATGGAGTCACAACAAACTTCGTCACTGGCAGTGTAGTGACCTTCAATATCCCTATCCAGGTTATCGGGAATCCTGGGTGGGATTTGATCTATTACGAATACCCGAATGGTTCCTGCGGCGGCATATTGATAGACTGGGTCATCATCGAGGTTGGCGACGGCAACACCTGGTATACGGTATTCAACTGGGGAGACGGCTTCGTAGACGGCAACGCCATTACCAGCGCCGCAGGCCTGCCGGAGGACGACCATCGAGACCTTTGCGACTGGCAACTCTACAACTCGACCGGCATCGCCATTGACCTGGACGGGGTTGTCCCACCCGGAACATATTCTTATATCCGCTTCACAGCGCCGCCCGTGCCGCCGCCGGGCGACACTGACGGGGTCATCGAGATAGACGCCATCGTGACGTTGCCGTGAACCCGGCAAGGGAAACATCGAACCAGCCAGGCGAGACCGGGATACCTATGCACAAACTAGTGCTGCTCTCTGAATACGCGGACGAATACCGCCGCCTGCTCGAAGCCGCATCCCTGCTGGACCTGGAAATCGTCGCCGCGCCTGCCCCGGACTGCGACCTGGCCTTCGGCGAACCGGTACTGATCCGGGAGATGCTGTCAAAATTGCCAGGTTTACGCTGGGCGCAATCCACCTGGGCAGGCGTGGAACCCCTGCTCGACCCATCCCTGCGCCGGGACTACATCCTGACCAATGCGCGCGGCGTCTTCGGGCCGCTGATGTCCGAGTATGTTTTTGCATACCTGTTGCTGCACGAGCGAAAAATCTTAGAACGCATCCAGGCCCAACAGGAACACCGCTGGGATCCTTCCGAGACCGGCGTGTTGCGCGGTAAGACGCTTGGCCTTTTGGGCGTGGGTTCGATCGGTTGTCACCTGGCAGCGACCGCCAGGCATTTTGGCATGGAGGTGCGCGGATTCACCCGCAGTGGGGAAACCTGCCCGCACGTGAGCGCCTATCATCACAGCGATCTCCCCTCCTTTGCCGCCGGGCTCGACTATCTCGTCTGTACCCTGCCCGGCGCGCCTGGGACGCGCCGCCTGGTGGATGCGTCCCTGCTGGAAGCGCTGCCTGCGCACGCGCTGTTCATCAACGTCGGGCGCGGGAGCGTGGTGGACGAACCGGCGCTGGCAGCAGCCCTTTCGTCCGGGAAGATCGCGGGGGCTGTGCTGGATGTCTTCGAGCAAGAACCGCTTCCTCCCAATCATATTTTCTGGCAAACGCCCAACCTGCTGTTTACCTTCCATACGGCTGCGCCCAGTTTCCCCGAAGATATCGCCGGGATATTCATCGAAAATTACGGACTGCTGCTGGAGGGGAAACCGCTCCGCTACCGGGTTGACTTCGAGAGGGGCTACTGACCTCCCTCTGCGCCGCCAGTTCACACACAACCACGCCCATCTGTGGTTAAATTCCCTTGTCATGGACGCCAAAACCCTCAACGTGCTCGAATACCCCAAAATCCTGGCCCGCCTGGCGGGCTTTTGCGATTTCTCTGCTTCCAAAGAACTGGCCGGTAAACTCCAGCCCACGACCGGTTTCGATCAAGCCGTGCGCCTGCTGGCCGAAACGACCGAGGCCTGCTTCCTGCTCTCCACCCGCGACCTGACCATCGGCGGCTCGCACGACATCCGCCCCTCTGCGGACCTGGCTGCGCGCGGCGGCGTGCTGGAACCCCAAGCCCTGCTCGACATCAAATCCACGCTGATCGCCTGCCGCGAGTTGAAGAAATCCCTGCTGGGCAAAGCCGAAAGCAAAGACGACGCGCCGCCTGGAAAGACCCTGCCCCGCAAGGAACGCCTCCGCAAACAGGCCGAAGAGACGCAGCCAAAGGAAGAGCATCCCTTCCCGCATGTGGCCGAGATCGCATTCGGCCTGCCGGATACCTACGGCCTGGTGGACGCCATCTCGCGCGTGCTCTCCGAGCGCGGCGAAGTGCTCGATTCCGCCTCGCCCAGGCTGGCCTCCCTGCGGCGTGAGATCAAGGTCGCGCATGACCGCCTGATGTCGCGCTTGCAGCGCTACCTGACCGAGTCTGCCAACAAATTGCAGGAAACGATCATCACCCAGCGCGACGGGCGCTACGTCATCCCCTTGCGCGCCGAATTCAAAGGCCAGATCAAGGCCGTCATCCATGACCACTCCTCGTCCGGCGCAACGCTCTTCGTCGAACCGCTGCCGGTGGTGGAACTCAACAACACCTTGCGCGAACTGGAACTGGCCGAGCGCGACGAAGAACGCCGCGTGCTGGCTGAACTCTCCGCCCAGGTCGGCGAGCACGCGCAAGAACTGGCCTGCGGCATCGAGAACCTGGCCCTGCTCGACCTGGTGTTTGCCAAAGCCAAGTACGCGCAAGAGATTCACGCCAGCGAACCGCTCCTGCATTCCATGAAAGAGGAAAGAAGAAAGAAGGATGGCGCGCCTCTTTCCCCTTTCGTCTTTCATCTTGCCCACGCCCGTCACCCTTTACTCGATCCTGCTACCGTCGTCCCCATCGACATCAGCCTCAACCCCGGCGTCCGCGCGCTGGTCATCACCGGGCCCAACACCGGCGGCAAGACCGTCAGCCTGAAGACCGTCGGCCTGTTGGTGCTGATGGCGCAATCCGGCCTGCACATCCCGGCGCAGAGCGGCTCCGAACTGCCCTGCTTCGAGGCCGTTTGGGCCGACATCGGCGACGAGCAATCCATCGAGCAGTCGCTCAGCACCTTCAGCGGCCACCTGACCAACATTGTGCGCATCCTGAAAAAGGCCGACAGCCATTCCCTGGTCATCCTGGACGAATTGGGCGCAGGCACCGATCCGCAGGAAGGCGCCGCCCTGGCGCGCGCCATCCTGGCGCACCTGCTCGAACGCGGCGTTGCCACCTTCGTCGCCACGCACTACCCCGAACTCAAGACCTACGCGCACGCCACTGAGGGCGTGGTCAACGCCTCGCTGGAGTTCGACATCGCGACCCTGCGCCCGACCTACAAATTGACCATCGGACTCCCTGGCCGCTCCAACGCTTTAGCCATTGCCACCCGCCTCGGACTCGACCCGGAAATTGTTACCGCTGCGAGAAGCGAGGTCAACCCCGACAACCTCCGCGCCGACAAACTGCTGGACGACATCCGCAAGGAACGCAACCGGGCGGGCCGCGAGCGTGAAAAAACCGAAAAGGCCCGCAAGCGGAACGAAGAACTCAACCGCGACCTCGAAAAGCGCCTGGAAGCCATCGAAGACGAACGCCGCGAGGTGATCGCCCGGGCGCGCGCCGAAGCCGAACTGGAAGTGGCCGTGCTCAAACGCAACCTCGAGACGCTCAAGTCGCAACTCAAGAAGGCCCGCCAGCCGCTGGAAGCGTTGAAGAAGGTCGAAGAGCAGGTTGAAGAGATAGAAGAACAAGTGGAGCGGCCCGTTGAGAGACAAAAGAAGAAAGAAGAAAGAAGGCCGATGGGAGTGTTGAAACTAGGGGAGCGTGTCGCCGTCGGCGCGCTGAACGCCGAAGGGGTGGTGACAGCCCTGGGTGAGTCGGATGCGGAAGTGCAGGTCGGGGGACTGCGCATCCGGGCAAAGTTGTCCGAGTTGGTCAGGAAAGCAGGTCACGAGTCAAAAGTCGAAAGTCAATCGGCATCCGACCTTCGACCTTCAATCTTCAATCTTCAACCTTCTCCCGGCCTGGAACTCGACCTGCGCGGACAGGCCTCGGACGATGCGCTGGATATGCTCGACCGCTATCTCGACCAGGCGTATTCCAGCGGGCTGCCGTGGGTGCGCATCATCCACGGCAAAGGGACGGGGGTGCTGCGCCATGCCGTGCGCGAGGCCCTACGCCAGCACCCGCACGTGACCTCGTACGAGGAAGGCGGCCCGAAAGAAGGCGGCGAAGGCGTAACGGTCGCAAAGTTGATATAATAGAAGCAGAGAACGATTGGAGCCTGCGATGTCACTTGATGATGCCATCCAACACATGCAAACCAAGATCAGCGCCGTCAGCAAAGGGGCGGAGATCAAGGTGGTCAAAATGTCCGACGAGGAAGCGCGCATTTCGGTGTACGCCCCGGCCGGCGAGATGCAGGCCATCAAGGACGCTGCCTTCCAACCGGCGATTGATTTCCTGAACTCGGATGGGTTGGATATCCAGGTATTCGTTTACGATAAGGATGCCCCGCCGTTGAAGGGGGGATAGGCGCGCTATTCCCACCACATAATATTACCCTAGCGGGATTACGGCAATTCCCAGTTCATTTCTTCTACCCCGCCACAGGCGCGACCTGATATTCGATCTTACTTGGCACACTTACCCGCCTCGAGGCATCCAAGATTTCGAGCGAGACAAGATTGCCTTTCTCGTCATAATCCAAAATCACGCCTGGCTTATCCTCATCGCTCTCGGCGACAGGAGTATCAGTGAAGATAATCGTCAGTGTATCGGTTTCACGATCATAAATGACTTTCATGGCTTATCTCCAATACTTTTCGATCTTGCTCGTTCGATACACGGTAATAACATAAGGTGGGACAGGGTCAATATATCAATGAATGACCCGTGAAAACAAACTCATGGATTGGTTCAAGATCGGGCATAGATAGTCAAAGTATAGCATAGTCTATTGCTCAATTCTCCAGATTCGGTCGAAAAATCAATGGTTCGCCGCCGCTGGTTGGCCACACATCAGGGATGAATCCTTTTTTCCCGCCGTCCAACCTGCCGTTTGCGCCGTGCAATTCGAAATTTCTCGCCGAGAAAAATAATTATCTCGCCGAGAAATTGTAAAATCTCGGCGAGATATTCGAATATCTTGCCGAGATTTTCGAAGAATCAAGAGGCGAAATGCGCGTTTCGCGGCGCAAAGCGCGCGTTTCCCTGGCAACAAGTAGCGATTTTTACCCAATCGCTTCTTTCAACTGCCTTGCCAACTTCCCGAATGCGGGGGTATAGCGCATCTCGTCCACCCTTGGGCGGGGAAGTTCGACCGCCAAATCCAGTTTTACCTTGCCGGGGCGCTGGGTCAGCACCAGCACGCGGTCAGCCAGGAAGAGCGCCTCGGAGATGGAGTGCGTGACCATGACGACGGTCTTTTGCCGCGCCTGCCAGATGCGCGAGAGTTCCGTCCACATGCGCTCGCGGGTCAGCGCATCCAGGGAGCCGAAAGGCTCATCGAGCAGCAGCAGGTCGGGGTCATGGATGAGCGCGCGCGCAATCGCCACCCGCTGCGCCATCCCGCCGGACAGATCGCGCGGCCAGTAAGCGTCGAATCCGTCCAGTCCGACCAGGTCCATCATCTCCTGCGCTTTTTGGTGGGCCCTCCCGGCGTCCACCCCGGCCAACTCGAGCGGCAGGGTCAAATTCTCGCTGACCGTGCGCCAGGGCATCAGGTTGGCTTGCTGGAAGACCATGCCGATCCTGGGCTGGGACTGGCCCGCAAAGGCGACCTGCCCGCTGGTGGGCGGAAGAAGGCCGGCCAGGATGCGCAGCAGGGTGCTCTTGCCCGAACCGGACGGCCCCAGCACGCACACGAACTCGCGCGGACAGACCTCGAACGAGACCCCCTCCAGCGCGCGCAGGCCGCCGTTGTCATCGGGGAACACGGCGCGCAAGTTGCGGACAGTAAGAATTGGATCAGTCATTTTTCACCACAAAGCCAACTTTGGCAACGGTTGAATTGCCACAGCCCATTCTAACCACAGAGACACCGAGTCACGGAGATTCTTTTTATTTCTCTGTGTCTCCGTGACTCCGTGGTAAAGAATTACGGCACGAACTCGTTGGTGAAAGCCTTTTCCAGTTCCAGCGGCGCGGGCAGCAGGCCCATCTTCAGGAGCGTATCCTGCATGTTGTTCCAGGCCTGCAACTCGGAATAGCCCAGGCGCTCGGCTTTCCATAATTCAATCGAACGCGCCAGCACGGCTTTCTGCACCGCCTGGTCGGCTTCGGCCAGGTTGGGAACGTGCGCCTTGCTCAACTCGTAGGCCTCGTCCGGGTCGGCAATGGTATCGGCCATGCCGTCCAACAAGGCCTGCACCATGCCCTGCACCAGGGCGGGGTTTTCCGCCAGCGTCTTTTCGTTGGTAATCAGGCCGTTCGAGGCCAGTTGCGCATGGTCGGCCACGAGGATTTCGTTCAGTTCGTAGCCCTGCGCGCGCAACTGCACCGGCTCGTTGGCCGCGTAAACCGAGACGGCCTGTTCCTGGTCGGCAGCCAGCGCCTCCACCTGGTTGTAACCGATCGAGTCGAGCGTCACGTCCGCGTCGCTCAAACCCGCCGAAAAGAGCAGCGCCTCCAGCCCGATGTAGTTCGCGCCATACAGCCCCGGCAGGCCGATGCGTTTGCCCTTCAAATCGGCGGGCGTCACGATCCCCTGCTCGGCCTTCGAAACCACCGCCACCGGGTACTGTTGGTACCAGGCCGCCACGTACACCACCGGCAGCCCCTGCGCGCGCGCCAGCAGCACCTGCTCGCCCGACACGACCGCGAACTGCAACTCGTCCGCGCCCACCAGCGCCATCGCATCCGTCTCGAACGAATAATCGAACTCCACCTCCACGCCCGCCTGGCGGAAATATCCCTTCTCGACGGCCACATACAGCGGCGCAAACTGGACGTTGGGAATATATCCCAGCGGCAACTTGACGTGAACCAGCGCTTCCTCCCTGGACTTCGGGCTGCCGCAGGCCGAGAGGCCGAGCGCCAACCCCAACATGACCAAAACGAACTTCTTGAACATAGAGACTCCTGAAAAGTGGAATGTGAAAAAGCGGATCAATGCTCCTGCCAGCGCAGCAACCGTTTCTCGGCCCAGGCCACCAAGCCATACAGCGCCAGCGCCAGCGCTACCAGCGTAAAGACGGCCACGAACACCAGCGCCGTGTCGTATTGCCCGCGTCCCACGTTGATGAGGAAACCCAGGCCCCTGTCCGCGCCGACCAGTTCGCCAACGACCGCGCCGATGACCGAGAGCGTCGCGCCCACCCGCAGCCCGCCCAGGAAGACCGGCAGCGAGGCCGGCACTTCCAGTTTCCACAGGATTTGCGTCCGTGTGGCGCGCAGCGAGTGCATCAGGTTGTACAGTGGGACCGGCACAGCGCGCACGCCCACCACCGTATTGACCAGCACCGGGAAGAAGACGATCAACGCACAGATCAGCACCTTCGAGAACATGCCCGGTCCGAACCAGATGACCAGCAGCGGCGCAATCGCCACCAACGGGATGGCCTGCGAGGCCACCAGGTAGGGCGCCAGCATCCGCTCCAGCGCGCGCGATTTGGCGACCAGGTAGCCCAGCGCGGTAGCCGTCAACGCGCCCGCCAGCAGGCCGGACAGGACCTCGAACAGCGTCACCCCGGCGTGGACGAACAAACTTCCATCCCCGAACGCGCGCAGGAAACGCTCCCAGACCTGCACGGGCGAGGGCAAGATGAAAGACGGCAGCCCGCTGAACTGCGCAGCGCCCCCCCAGGCCAGCAGCCCGGCCAGCAGGGAAATCAGTCCCAGCCAGTTACGGGGGTGGTTTTTCGCGTCTTCGAGAGGTTGCGTTTTCATGGCAGACAAAAAAGCCTCGCAAGGGATTACCTGCGGGGCGCGGAAGCAGGCCCAGGCCTGGTCTGATGCGCCTGGAAAAAATTGCCCCGAAAACGAGATCGTTTCCGGGGCATCCAAGTCGAACCAGACCCAAACGGGTCTACGACTACCTTCTTTTATCCGGACTATAACCGTCGGCTTCGGATTTTCACCGAATCATGCCAGATTTGTAGTAACGGCTTGAGCCGTCAAGGCGACTAAAGTCGCTGCTACCTCTTGCTCGTGGGCTGTACCACCGATCGGGAATTCGCTTGCACCGCGCGCGTTTGTGCAGTGCTGGCGTCACCCTGCCCCGAAGGTTGCTATTCGATTGTCTTGATTATAACGCACTTACGCTTTGACGATGCACTCGACCGGGCAGACGGATGCGCATTGCGGTTCGTCGAAGTGGCCGACGCACTCCACACAGGTGTCGGGGTTGATGACGTAGATGGTATCGCCTTCGGTGATGGATTCGGTCGGGCATTCGGGCAGGCAAGCGCCGCACGAAATGCATTCTTCCAGGATTTTCATTGCCATAGTGGTCTCTCCTTGTTGAAATGATACAAACTGTAGCGCATTTAAGTTACCGCAGGCATAAGGGCGTGTCAAATGACAAATGTCTTGGGTTTTCCTGAATTTGTCACAAAAGAAGGACAACGCACGTTGCTGGGATGCTACAACTTCAGGCGATATTCGCGGTAGCGCCGGTAGACATAAGCGCCGAAGCGCAGCGCGAGTTTGTTGGTTTGCGGATTGAATTCCCCGGTCACAGAAGCATCTGCCCAGCGGTATCCTTTGCGCAGCATTTGTTTCCCCATCTCCAGCATCATGGCGGCTTCCAATCCGTAGCCCCAATAGTCCGGGTCGATTGCCAGGATCTTGAAACTGGCGCTGGTGATGCGTTTTCGCGCCTGCATCAGGCGGACGTAATCCCATGGACGCTGTAGTCCATGGGCAGATTTGAGCGCCTCGGTGATGTTGGGCAGGCCGAGGGCAAAGCCGACCGCCTTGCCATCCACCTCCGCAATCAGCACCAGATCAGGGTCGATGATCGCTTTCAAGCCCAGCGCCTGCGCGCGGAATTCGGCCAGTTCCATGGGCGAGAATTCCGGCAGCACGGCCAGGGACTTGTTGTAGACGGCGTGCAAGCGATCTACTTCCGCGTCCCAATCTTTCATTTTGGGGATGCGAATGACGTTCTCTCCATGCCGTTTGCGGGCGCGTTCGGCGATTTTAGTCAATGCCTCGGGGGCGTTGTCGGGGTTATAGTCCACCTGGGAAAAATCATAGCGATATGCCACCCAGTCTCCCAGTTGGCTCCTGCGGAAACCGTAGCGCTCGGCAAATTCAGGGTAGTAAGGCGGGTTGTGCGCCAACATGACCGAGACGGGCTGTTCGAAGCCCGCCACAAGGAATCCCTGCCCTTCGCTGCTGGAGAAACTGTACGGCCCGACCAGTTCCGTCATGCCGTGCTCGCGCGCCCAGGCGCAGGCAAAGTCCCACATGGCCTGGGCAACATCGAACCGGTCCGGCAGGACCTCGAAGAAACCGAAGCAGACGATTTTCCAGTTCATGGCGCGGTTACGACTGTGGTCAATGGCCGTACCAATCGTCCCGACCACCTCGTTCCCGTCTTTCGCCAGCCAGAAGTCCCCTTCGCCGTAGGTAAAGAAGGCGGCTTTTTTATCGAGGTACTCCTTGCGCTGCGGCCAGAGATGCGGCGCCCAGACGGGGTCATCTTTGTAGACGCGGAAGGCGAATTTGTAGAAGGCGCGTTTATCGGCCTCGGTTTGGACGGGTTGGATCGAGACAGACATATTGCCTCCGAAAATGATGGCGGTAAATTTTCTACCGCCATCATTCTACAACCAATTTCACAACTGCGCTTTGATCTTTTCAGCCGTCTCCTTGAACCCGGCCAGTTTTTCGCGTTCTTTGGCGACCACGGCCTCGGGCGCTTTCCTGGCAAAGTCGCTGGCGAGCAGTTTTTCCAGCCGCTGGATGTGCGCTTCGGCCTCGGCCAGATCTTTTTCGAGACGTGCGCGATTATCCGTGATAACTAAATCAGCTTCGGGGAAATATATATTAGCAGTGCCACTCACAATCCCAATATAGTCCTCCGGCTTGCTATCCAGAGACTTGAAAACTTGCAGTTGTGATGGAGGGTATGTGCCAGATGCAGTAGCAATATAATTTGCCTCATTCGCAAGTAAATCGTAGTCTTTTTCGCTCACTAAGATCAATCCCCCAAACTTATGAGATGGACTAATATTGTTTTCGGCACGGAAGTTCCAAATATCGCGAAGCCAGTTCTGTTCTTTCGCAAAATTCTGAATGGCTTCTTTCTCCCAATCTTCTTCCGGACGTGGCTCGGGGAAACGAGCTACAATTAAGGCTTCAGGCCAGTCTTTTGCCAAATCTTTCAGTGGTGAGTTGAGCACAGCGCGACGCAAATGACCCCATAATTCTTCTGTCACAAAGGGTGTGAATGGATGCAAAAGCCTCAATAAAACGTCTAACACTCGTGCAAGAGTGTCAGCTGTGAGGTAAGCACGCGCATCTCCTTCTGCAAGCTGCAACTTAGCCCTTTCTACATAAACATCAGCAAATTTACCCCAGAAGAAGTCATATATGAGTTGCCCAGCCTGACCATATTGAAAAGTCTCAAAAAGCCGCTCTATATCCCGAATGAGTTCTTGCAGTTGCGCCCAAATCCCAGAATCAAGCGGAGTCCACTTGACTTTTTCGGTGGGGACAGCTTTCTGAGCATTGACGGCATTTATGACGAACCGCCCCGCATTCCAAATCTTGTTGGCGAAATTGCGGTTGGCCTCCACCTTGCTGAGCGCCAGATTCATATCATTGCCCGGTGAAGAACCCACCAACAGCGTGAAGCGCAGCGCATCCGTGCCAAGTTCGTCCATGGTATGCAGCGGGTCGATCACATTCCCGTAAGACTTGCTCATCTTCTTGCCGTGCTCATCGCGGATCAGGCCATGCAGATACACGGTGTGGAAAGGCGCCTTCCCGGTGAACTCCAGCCCGTCCATGATCATGCGCGCCACCCAGAAGAACAGGATGTCGTAGCCGGTCTCCATGTAGGAGGTCGGGTAGAAATACTTGTAATCGGGCGTCTCGTCTGGCCAGCCGAGCGTGGAGAACGGCCACAGCCCGGACGAGAACCAGGTATCCAGCACATCCGGGTCTTGTTCGATGCGTTTCGAGCCGCAATGGGCGCATTTGGTCGGGTCTTCGCGCGCCACGGTCTCTTTGCCGCAGTCGGCGCAGTACCAGACCGGGATGCGGTGTCCCCACCACAACTGGCGGCTGATGCACCAGTCCTTGATGTTTTCCAACCAGTTGAAGTAGACCTTTTCGAAGCGTTCCGGCACGATGCGGATGTCGCCATTCTTGACCGCCGCCAGCGCCTTTTCAGCCAACGGCCCGATCTTGACGAACCATTGCTCGGAGACCATCGGCTCCACGATCTCGCCGCCGCGCTGGGAGCGTGGCACGTTGAGGGTGTAGGGTTCTTCCTTGATGACCAGGCCGGCCGCTTTCATGTCGTTCCAAAGTTTCTCGCGGCACTCGAAGCGATCCATTCCCTCGTAGGGGCCGCCGACTTCGGTCACCCTGGCCTCGCGGTCGAGCATGGACAGCACCGGAAGGTTGTGGCGCTGGCCGATCTCGTAGTCGTTCGGGTCGTGGCCGGGTGTGATCTTCAACGCGCCGGTGCCAAATTCGCGCGTCACGTACGCATCGGCAATGACGGGGATCTCGCGTCCCAGGATCGGCACGAGCACAGTTTTGCCGATAAATTCCTGGTAGCGCTCGTCTTCGGGATGAACGGCGACGGCCGTATCGCCCAGGATGGTTTCGGGGCGCGTGGTGGCGACCGGGATGTATTCCTCGCCCTGGCAGGGTTGGTCATGGTAGGGGCGAGTCTCAGACTCGCCCCTACGACCAGACTCGCCCCTACCGGCTAACATGTATTTGAAATAATACAACTTGCCCGGCTCCTCGGAATACTCCACTTCCAAGTCCGAGACAGCCGTTTTCAGCCCCGGCGACCAGTTGATCAGGCGCGGGCCGCGGTAGATCAGTCCTTTCTCGTAGAGTTGGACAAAGGCCTCCCGGACAGCCCGCGACAGTCCATCGTCCAGGGTGAAGCGCTCGCGCTCCCAGTCGCACGAAGCGCCCAGTCGCCGGATCTGGTTTTGGATCATGCCGCCGTACTTGTGCTTCCATTCCCATGTGCGGCGCAGGAATTCCTCGCGCCCGACCTGCTCGCGCGACGTCCCCTCCTTGCGCAGCATCCGTTCCACCTGCAACTGCGTGGCGATGCCGGCATGGTCGCTGCCTGGCACCCACAGCGTGGAGTAGCCCTTCATGCGGTGGTAGCGGATCATCAGGTCTTCCATGCTGACGAACATGGCGTGGCCGAGATGCAGTTCGCCGGTCACGTTGGGCGGCGGGATGGAGATGACGAACGGTTCGACATTCGGGTCGAAATCCGGCTTGTTCGGGTCATTGTGCGGTTTGAAATAGCCGCCCTTCTCCCACATCGCGTAAATGCGCGGTTCGGTGGACTTGAAGTCATAGGCTTTTGGCAGTTCATGCTTCGACATAACGACCTCCTGGAAATGACAGCGATCTGATGACGGGAGACAAGAGTCTCATCAGGAAAAAGACGACCGGATACCAGCGCGGCAAAACGAGGTAACTCCGCCCGCGCTTCATGGCCTGGACGATGAGCCTGCCCGCCGTTTCGACCGGCAGGTCCAGCCGACGGTACCAGCCCGGCTGCCCGGTGTGCGGATGCGCGATAGACTGGACGAAGTCCGTGCCGCGCAACGGGCCGAGGACAACGAGCAGGGTGTGCACGCCCTCCAGCGCCGCCGATTGGGTGAAGGCGTGCAGCGCGGCCTTGCTGGCCGCGTACAGCCCGATGGACGGCAGGCGCAGTTCCCCGGCCACCGAGCCGATGTTGACGATCAGCCCGTCTGGGGGCAGGAGCGGGCGCAAGCCGGCGGTCAATTCGAGCGGCGCCAGGGCGTTGACCTGCATGACGCGCTCTACCTCGCCTACCGACATCTGCGCCAGGCGCGAATGGCTGCCTACCCCGGCGCAGTTGACGAGGATGTCCAGCCGTTCCAGGCGGGCGGTCAGGTCGGCGATCAACTTGCGGCGCTGGGCGGGGTCGGCCAGGTCGCAGGCGAAGGTCGCGGCAGGACTCGTCAGCGCGGACTTGACGGAATCCAGGCCGGGGGCGTCGCGGTCGACGAGATAAAGGGAGCAGGCCTCCCGGTCGAGGAGATGCGCCAGTTCGCGTCCCAGCCCGTGCGCCGCGCCAGTCAGCAGGATAGTTTTGTTTGCAAGGTTCATGGCGCGTCCACCGAATCCTTGATAGATTGCTCCAGCGTAAGCCGCGGCTCCCAGCCCAGTTCGCGCTTGATCTTTTCGTTGGAGAATAACTTGTCCACGTTCATCTCGGAGATGCGGCGCAGGCCGGGGTTGAGGCGCAGCAGGTCGAGCAGCCACAACGCGGCGTCCAGGGGGCGGATGAGCGCGCCAGAGACCGGCAGCAGGAGGTTCTTGCGCCCGGTCAGGCGCAGGGTGAGGCGGGTGAAGGTCAGCATGTCCACGTTCCAGGCGGTGACCACGTAACGCTCGCCGCTGTGGCCCCTGGTGAGCGCCAGCACGACCGCCTGCGCCACGTCGCGCACGTCCACGAAACTGTTGACGTAGCGCAGCATGGGCAGGACCGGCAGGAAACGCGCCATGCGGTAGACGGCGCGGATGCGCTCGGAGCCGGGGCCGAGCACCACGCTGGGGTTGAGCATGATGACGTGCATCCGGTCGGCCAGCTCAAGCAATTCGAGTTCGCTGGTGCGCTTGCTGAAACCGTACATGTCGTGTGTGCGCTTGTAGTCCATATCGGGCGGGGTGGTTTCATCGGACAGGCCGTTTGGGTTGAAGCCAATGGCCGAGATGGAACTAATGAAGATGAAGCGCCTGCAGTCTGCGGCCAGCGCCGCGTTCGCCAGGTTGCGCGTGCCAATTACGTTGGACTGGTAGATGGCGTCAGCATCGGCGCGGCGGAAGGAGACCATGGCCGCGTTGTGAACCACCACGTCTACGCCTTGCAAGTGTTGGCGGAAGGTTTCGGGGCGGGTCAACTCGCCGCGAACCCAGCGTACGCCTTCCAGCGCCTCGATGCCCAGGAAGGTCTTGCGCCGTGTGCGGACGAGTACGCGCAGTTCCGCTTCCGGGTCATGCTCATGGATGGCCTGGACGATGTATTGGCCGAGAAATCCCAGCCCGCCGGTGATGAAGTAGGTGGTCATATCGTCAGATAGTTCGATAGTCGGATAGCTGTTGGAGGCAAGCAAGCGGTTAAAGAAAAACGCCTCGTCCAATACGAGGACGAAGGCATTTGCTCCGCGGTACCACCTCAATTCATCAGGAAAACCTGATGCGCTCTGTGACCGGCTATCACCGGCCTGCGCGGTAACGGGCGCTCCCGTGACGGTCTACTAGCCGGATCAGTGATCAGTTTTCAGCGGCGTTCTTCGTCATTCTACTCGAGCGACCTTCGGTGGTTGTTTCCTGGGAAGGCTTCCAGCCCGGGTCTCGATACACTCGACCACCGGCCTTCTTCTCTGTCAGTCCGCAGACCGCTTACTCCTCTCGATAACGAAGAGAATTATACGCGGGGGAGGGAGGAGAGTCAAGAAAAAACGAGATAGAATATCCGACAAACTTGGTATAATTCCCGACCTATGAAATACCACCTCTGGACCGAAGGCTGCCAGATGAACGTGGCCGATTCCCAGCGCGTCGGCTCGTCGCTGGAGCATTTGGGCTACACGTTTACGGACAAAGCCGAAGAAGCCGATGTGATCGTCCTGAACACCTGCGTCGTACGCCAGTCGGCCGAAGACAAAGCCTACGGGCGTTTGCAATCCCTGCGCCCGCTCAAGGAAAAGAACCCGGCCCTGGTCATCAACCTGATGGGCTGCCTGGTGGGCGTGCGCGGCGCGGAAAAACTGCAAAAGCGGCTGCCCTTCGTGGACGTTTTCTCCCCGCCCTCCGACCCCGGCCCGTTGATTGCGCATCTCACCCAGGGCGAAATCCGCGCCCTCGAAACGGACGAGACCACGCGCCGCTTCGGCGTCATGGACGGCGACCTGCCTGCGCAAATGTTGGTGCCCGTCCACGAGCGCGGACGGCTGGTCAGCGCCTACATACCGGTCGTGTATGGCTGTTCGCACGCCTGTACCTACTGCATCATCCCCTACCGGCGCGGGATCGAGCGCAGCCGCCCCGCCGAAGACATCCTGGCCGAAGTCCGCTCGCTGTCCACGCAGGGCATCCGCGAAGTCACCCTGCTGGGGCAGATCGTAGATCGCTACGGCAAGGACATCCCCGGCGGCCCCGACCTGCCCGGCCTGCTGCGCCTCGTCCACGAGATCGAAGGCCTCCAGCGCATCCGCTTCCTGACCTCGCATCCCAACTATTTCAGTGAAACCCTGATGGACACCGTCGCCGAACTGCCAAAAGTGATGCCGCACATCGAAGTCCCCATCCAGGCTGGGGACGACCGCATCCTCGAAGCCATGAAGCGCGGCTATACCCAGGCAGACTACCGGGACCTGGTCGCCAGGATCCGCGCACGCATCCCAGACTGCTCCATCGCAACTGACATCATCGTCGGATTCCCTGGCGAGACCGAAGAGCAATTCATAGAGACCTACCGCGTCTTATCGGACCTCAGGCTGGACGTTGCCCATCTGGCGCGTTACTCGCCCCGGGCCGGCACCGTTTCCGAGCGCCGCATGGACGACGACGTGCCCGCCGAAGAGAAAATGCGCCGTTTCCGCCTGCTCGAAGAATTGCAAGAGGGAATCGTGGGCGAGATCAACGCCAAATTGCTGGGACAGCAAGTGGAAGTTTTGTTCGAGGAAAAAGTGAAGGGCCGCTGGAAGGGACGCACCCCCACCAACAAACTGGTCTTCGTCGAAGCGGAAGAGGATTTACGCGGCCAGATTATCCCTGTTACGGTCACATGGACGGGGCCGTGGTCCATGCAGGCCAAAATACAATAAACCGTCCCGCTGCGAAGCGCCCTGTAAGGGAAGGTTTCGAAGTTTCCTTCGGGGCATTCTTAACCTATGCCGCGTTTCCCGAGTGCGACTGGCGTCTTGCGCGCCTGGACCTGATCCAGCCGTTCAGGCTGTACTTGACGATGCGCTCCTGCCCGGCAAAGAGTTTTTGCAGGTTGGGGCGCAGCGCCCAGATCAGCAAGATCTCGGCCAACACGCCGTATACCACGTCAACCCAGGGAGTCAGCCCCAGCCAGGCGCGGATGCCGAAGATAATGATGGCAAAGAAGGCCACGCTCATCGTGGTGATTGAAGCGATCCCAAGCGTGAAAAAGACCAGCGCCCCCAGGGGAAAGATGATCAAGATCGAAGTTGCCCACAGGCCAAAGGCGCCGCCCACCGAAGGCGCGCCGCCCGCGCCTCCGCGCAAGCGAACCAACCGGCCGGCTTCATCCCGTTCGGGCAGGAAGATCGAATAATTATGGCCGATGATGGCTGCAACCGGGGCAAAGACCTGGAACAGACGTATCTCAGGGACCAGGACGTACGCCAGCCAGACCGAGCAAGCGCCCTTGAGGATATCCAGGATGGCCGTCAGCAAGCCAGCCCAAAAGCCAGCGGCGCGCATGGCGTTCGTGCCGCCGGTGCGCCCGCTTTCGATGGTGCGGATATCCTGGCCAGTTTTCAATTTTACGATCAATAAACCAAAGGGGATCGAGCCGATCACATAGGCCAGCGCGACCACCAACATGCCAATTAAAGTTTGCATAGAACGTTCTCCAAGATGCTGTGTAACACTGGTAACACAAAACGAAGTGGATGGTTACTACCCTCTTTGATGAAATTATCCGTTGACGACCTGTAAGACGACCTCACTGGCCCGCCCATCCTCGATCCAGAAACCGCGCGCGCTCCATGCGCCATTGGAACGCGCCCAGATGACCTGCGTCACTTCGTAGGCGGCCTCGGCGATGTCGGTAACGGAGGCAGTTTCGGGTCCGGCAGGGTGCGAGTGGAAGATGCCAACCAGGTCCAGCCCGTGATCTTCGATCCACTCGAAGGCCTGCCATTGCTCTTGGGGGTCCATGCGAAAACGCGCCGGGCTATGGGCTGCGTTGCGCATTGTCAGCACTGCATCGACGGAATCCCCTTTCCCGGCCAGCAAGCCACATGCTTCGAGCGGCGCTTGCGCCGCCACGTGACGTTGCATGGCAAGCCAGTGTTCCTGTTTTATCTTCAACCGCAAAGGGGACGCCATTTTACAGGAGAAAGGCTGCGGTTCCCCAGGCCAGCCCCAGGGCGATCAGGGGTTCGAGCGCGGCGCGGCGCAGGGGAACATCTTCTAGCAGGCTGCCGGTGAGCGTGGACAGGGCGTAGAGGGGACCCAGCAGTGCCAGCCCATATTGGACCGGCGACAACGGCCAGTAGTGCAATCCGGCGGCAACCTGGGCGCAGGCCAGGGCCGCGCCGGTTGCCCAGGAATATTGCCAGCGCCCGCCCACGCGCAGGCGCAAGGTGCGCAGCGTGACCAGGCCGGCTACGATGAACAGGGCCGGGAAGAGCACGAACAGGCGCGCGCCGTTGAAACGCAGGGCAGTGGTCAGGATCATGTAGACCGCATAGGAAAGGGCAGTCAAACCTGAGGTGGCAAGCCCATAATAGGGCGCAGAAGGTTCCACGACAATGTACTCAGCCAGGAAGACGAGCGCCAACAACAAGCCGCCGGCCGCAAAGCCGACCCACCAGGCGCTTCCCGGCGGCAGGATTGCCAGGGGGAGGCCGACAATGACCGTAGCCAGGGTGGGCAAGAGCCAGTGTTCAACGGTGCGCTTCCCAGCAAGGGAAGGATGGTCATGGAGCAGCCAGTCCATGCCGGTGGCGCTCAGGCCGGCCGCCAACAGGATCGTGACCGTACCCAGGCCGAAAGGGAACGCAAAGTAGAAGCCAGGCAGTTGCAGTTCCAGCGTAAAGCGCGGCGTCTGGATCAGGCGGGTGAGCGCAAAAGCCAACAACACAGCCGCCAGCAGCACGCCGATGCGGTTAGAATCCGGCAGGTAACGTTGTTCCTCGTTCACGTTTTGGATTGTACCTGTCTATACGGGGACTGCCAAGAGAGTGCGCTTTGTTTTGGGAGATTTGCCATTACACAAGCGGGGTGATCCCTGCCAGGTCCACCGCGGCAAGCAATTCGCGGATGCGGCGGTGCAGCAAGGGATGTTCCAGGTCCGGCGCGAGGTCTGCCAGCGGTGCGAGCACAAAGGCGCGCTCGTGCAGGCGCGGGTGCGGGATGACCAACGGCGGGGTGTCGAGAACCAGGTCGTTGTAGAACAGGATGTCCAGGTCGATCAACCTGGGTCCCCAGCGGACCGATTGCGCGCGTCCCAGCCGGACTTCGAGTTGCTTCAGGTACCCCAACAGCGCCGCCGGCGACAGGCCGGTCCCCGCTTTCACGGCCATGTTGAGGAAGGGCGGTTGGTCGGCGTATCCCCAGGGCGGCGTTTCATAGACGCGCGACTCGGCCAGCACGCGGACATCCGGCGGCATGGACTGGATCGCCGCACGCAGGTTGGCAGCGCGGTCGCCCAGGTTGGCGCCAAGCGCGATGTAGACGATGTGTTGCATAGGGTGATTATACCGGGGATGGAATGCGCAGGGAGAATTACAGATACGAATTGCGCGCCCGTCTTTTCGGGGTATACTTCCACGCACTATTCCCCGCTTTCCTTGTGAGACATGAATTTCAACGACTACCAAACCAAATCCCGCCGCACCGCTAAATACCCGGCCATCGGGCATCCAATCGTCTATCCTGCCCTGGGGTTGGTCAACGAAGCCGGGGAAGTAGCCGGCAAGATCAAAAAAATCTTCCGCGACAAAGGGGGCGAGATCAGCGCCGAGACCAGGGACGCGCTCCAGGCCGAACTGGGCGATGTCTTGTGGTACCTTGCGCAACTGTCCACAGAACTGGGCCTGTCCCTGGATGAAGTGGCCGAAGCCAACCTCGCCAAACTGTACGACCGCCTGGAGCGCGGCGCGATCCACGGCGACGGCGACAACCGTTGACCAGGGTGAAACAGCAATCCGATTGCCAGGAATCTGCATTGCCCAGCCGCGCTATTCCTGTTATAGTCGGGGGAAGTCTGGAACATCGTTGGCGCAGGCCTTCCCAAGGAGGTTGAAATGGATACTACACTTGTAATCGCTGGCGGTATCGCACTTTTGCTCGCTGTCTTGCTGTTCCTGCCCGTCCTGCTCAAGTCGCGCAGGGTCAACCTGACGGAGACCGGCTCGGAAAAGCCGGAATGGATGCACGCTTCCCCGCCCGCAGAGACCCAGGCAGCCCTCAAGGAGGACAACGAGGGCATGGCGGTCTATGACCATGACGCCAGCGAGAAACTGGCCGCGCCCTTTGTCGAGCAGATCGAGGATATCCTGCGCGCCAAACTGGAAGCCGATCCGTACCTCAAGCAGTTCAAGATCGACCTGGGCACTGCCCCCGATGGCAGCCTGGAGATCTGGGTCAATGACAAGCAATTCGACGGCCTCGAGTCCCTGCCCGATGAGCGCCTGAAAGCGGCCTTCCGCGAGGCAGTCCAACAGTGGGAGCAGCATTAGCCAGCAAGGAGGACGCCTGGCAGCCGCGCCTCCTGGAAAAGACCTGTGGAAAAAATCCGCATCCTATTGGCTGACGATCACACGCTTGTGCGCAGCGGCATCCGCGCCCTGCTGGAAGCCGAACCCGACTTCAACGTGGTGGGAGAGGCCGAAGACGGACGCGCCGCCGTCACCCTGGCCTGCCAGTTGAAACCGGACGTGGTCCTGATGGACATCGCCATGCCGTTGTTGAACGGCCTGGAAGCCACGCGCCAGTTGAAACAGCAATGCCCCGAGACGCGCGTGCTGGTGCTGTCTATGCACGACAACGAGGAATATATCCGCCAGGCACTGGAGGCCGGGGCAATGGGCTACATCCTGAAGGACGCCGCAACGCGCGACCTGACCAGCGCCATCCGCTCGGTGCATCGCGGCGAAGCGGTGCTTTCGCCAGCCATCACGCGCCTGGTGATCGAGGATTACCTGCGCTGGGGTGGAACGCGCCCGCACGAGGAAGCAGACGGTCTCAGCCCGCGCGAACGCGAAATCTTGCAATTGATCGCCGAGGGGTATACCAACAAGCAGATCGCCGAAATCCTGTCCATTTCCATCAAGACCGTGCAGGCGCACCGCAACAGCCTGATGCAGAAGTTGGACCTGCACGACCGGGGCGAATTGATCAAATACGCGATCCAGAAAAAGATAATCGAAATTTAGGCCAGGAAATAGCCGCCTACGGCTGGACCAGCAGGACGCGGATGGAGCCTTCGCGCCCGACATACACGCTTTTGTACCAGGTATCAATCCCCGGCTCGACCAGGTTCCAGACGTGCTCGTTGGTATTGGACAGGTAGGGGTCCACGAAGATGGCCGCCACGCCTGCTCCCTTGAGCGCCTCATACAGTTCCGCGCTGGAGGTCAGGCCGGAATAGGAGTTGGCGTCGTGGAATTCCATGCGCCCGGCCCACACACCGCCCGGCGCGCCGGCCATTACCAGCGAGCCGCGCGGCAGTTCCTCCTGCATGACGACCGCCGCCTGTTCCTCCGCGCCGTTCACCAGGTCGTGCGGCGCGGGCGGATCGAAGACCGGGCGCAGGATGAGGCCGATCGCCAGAATCACCAGCAGACCGGCGGCGCTCCAATTTGCCTCCGCTGTTTCACGTCCAGGCAGGAAGCGGATGAACCAGAGACCGGCCAGCAGCAGGGCGGTCGTGAAGTAGACCGCGCGCACATCCAATAGCATGGCCGGGATTGTCACCCCCGCCAGCAGCACGGACCAGATGAACAGGTTCCGGCGCTCGCGCGCATCCGCCGCAAAGGCCGCCGCGCCGATAGCGCCCAGGATATAGAGGATGAAATACGGCAGGCGGAAATAGCCGATACGGAAAAACGTCAGGAAATAGACCGACAAGGTAAGCGGCCACAGCAGGAATAGCGCCGCCAGAAGACCCTGCCGCCTGCGCAGCAGTTCAAGCAGGCCGCGCAACGCCAGGATGAAGAGCAGCAGCGCCGTCCGCTCGCCGTAGATGGAGTAGATATATCCCGGCAGCAGCGAGACTTGTTTCAGGAAACGACGCCCGAAGGCCTGCGGGTTGCGGCTGATGGCGCGCAGGATGGAATAGTTGTTCTCTTCCCCGCTGCCGTACAACTGTTCCGCTTGCAGCACAGTGCAGCGCAGCCATTTCTCCGTGCAGGACGGGTCCTTCTGGTAATCGATGGCCTGCCCCTGCTGGAAGGCCACATAGGAGCGCTCGCGCGTGCCCAGGCTGAAATCCCCAGTCACCGCGCCGTACAACAGGAAGTAGCCGCCCACCAGCAACGCAAAGGGCAGCGCCGCCGGGATCACCCAGGAAAAGCCGACCAAAGGTCGGCGGTACCAAGCGTACCGCCGGGCTTCGCCCGGCATTGCCTGTCCCTGCACGGCGCGGCGGGAAATCCCAAAGGCCAGGAGAATGAAGATCGGGAACAGGAGCAGGCCGTCGTTCCGGGAAAGAGCCGCCAGTCCAATGAAGAAAGAAGCGCCCCACAGGTTGCGGGTATCCCGCGTGTTGTAGAAACGGGTCGCCTGCCAGAAGGCAAAGCCCGACATGGCCGCAAACAGCGCGTCGCTTGGGTTGACCAACGCCTCCGGCAGGACGGGGAACACCAGCAGGAAGCCGGTCGCCGCCAGCGCCGGGGCAAAGCCGCCAAACTCCCGCGCCGCCAGGTAACAGCCCCACCACATCAGCGCGAACAGGATGACGCGCCCGATGGCCGCCCCCTGCCCCATCCACAACGGCGCATCCCGGAACGGCAGGTAGAGCAGGCCATACAGCGCGCCGATCAACGGGTTGCGGGCAAAGGACGGCAACTCGCCCTCCGCCAGCAGCCGCCCGGTGTTGAGGTAGACCGCCTCGTCCCAGAAATTCAGGTCGCGCAGGCTGGGCAGGAAGGCGTTGAACACCAGGAAGAGGTTCACGCCAAAGGCCAGCAGCGCCAGCCAGGCTTCCCGGTCCAACCGCCATTGTGAGAGCGAAAACTTCTTCATGCCTTCCACCGCCTTCGACGCAAGCGCAGGATGGCAGCGCGCAGGCGCCGCAAGCCAGTTATATCAAGCAACGCCGAAAAGAGCAAATTCAAGCGCGCTAGCGCCGTCGGCGGATGGATGGAGAACGCGCGCCGCCACGACGAAAGCGACTCGGCCGCCTGGCCGCCATCCAGGCGATAGCGCGCGTCCACACGCCAGGCGGAGGCGCGCGCGCGTCTTTCCTGACGACCGACTGCTTCCGCCAAACCGGGCTGTTCCCCCGCCCAAGCCAGGATGCGGAAGGCCTCGCGCCCAAATTCGCCTGCCCGGGCGCGGTTCTTGGCGGCGGGATGGTAGCGCGCCGCCGCCCAGGTCTGCGCCACGTGGAGGAGGGAACCTTGCATAGCCATGCGGATCCAGAGATGGTGATCCAGCAGGCAGTGATACGACGGATCGAGGTAGCCAGCCTTTTCGAGCGCCTCCCGCCGCATGAAGACCGCCGGCTGCCCGATGATCTGGAAGCACAGCAGGTCTGCCAAGTCCAACTGCCGGTAGCGGAGTCGGTTTATGACCTGCCCGTCTTCGTCCACTGCCAGCATATCGCCGTAAACCAGCGCGGCTTCTGGATGCTCCTGGAAAGCCCTGACCGCCGCCGAGACCGTTCCAGGCAGGTAGGTATCGTCCGAGTTGAGCCAGGCCACGATCTCGCCTTTTGCGCGCGCCAGTCCCTTGTTGATGGCTTCCGCCTGGCCGCTGTCTTTTTCGCTGACCCACCAGGCCAGCCGGTCGGCATATTTTTGGATGATTCCCAAACTGCCATCCGTGGAAGCGCCATCCACCACCAGGTATTCCAGGCGCGGGTAATCCTGCTCGAGCACAGAGACCAGCGTCTGTTCGAGGAAAGATGCCTGGTTATAGGAAGGGGTGACAATCGAGACCAGGGGCTGCGTCATGGCGTGAGAGTAGAGGCAAAGGCCTGGTAAATTTCGAAGGCGCCGAATTTCTTGACCAGGGTAATACTGTCCATGTCGAGCGGCGGCGATTCGGGCGCAAATTTATTCAGCACCTGTTCCAGGTCCCCGCCCGCGCGCGGGCTGATAACGATGAAGGCGCGCTGGTAGGGCCCGTCATGGCGGATATATTCGATGGGAATGTCGTAGATGTCGAACAGGTAATAGAACTGAGGCGCGTACGTCACGCCCACAATGACCAGGTCGCCTTCCTGGAGTTGGGCGTCGAGATATTCGACCGCAATTTCCAGGCCGCCCTTGTCGTTCCATTTTTTGGGGATGGCTGGCGCGATCAGGGCATTGTTCACACACAGCAGGCCCAGCGCGCCCACTAACAGCGCCTTGCTGAAGACTGTCCCACGCGCCAGGAAAGGTAGTTTCTTGAGCACCTCCACAATGCCAGCCGCCGCCCAGATCAACAGGAACGCCACCAGGAACGACCAGACCTTCGGCTCGGCGTTGGGGCGCTTGAGGGCCAGCACAATCACGATCCACAGCGCGAAAGCCGCCTGCACAGGGACTTTGTGCCTGGCAATCCACCAGTGGAAGACCAGACTGGATGCCAGCCCAAGCACGCCAGCCAGCGCCAACCATTCCGGTAAATTGGCAGTCCATTGCCCCCAGGTATCGAGCAGCCTTTCAAGAATGATGAACGGGTAGCCGTCCCAAACCAGGGGGCGGATGAAGCGGTTGCCCAGGAGCAGGCCAGCGTCCTTGAGGAGAACCGGGGCGTACAGGACCAGGGTCAAGGCCGCCGCGCCCATCCCGCTCCAGAACCAGTACTTCAGGAAGTCGAAGCGCGACGCGTAGGCGTCCCCCACATCCGCAGTCAGGGCGGAAAGGAACAGCCACAGGAAGATCGCACCGAACGGGAACAACATGATCGGGATGGTGAAAAAGCCGAGGGCGGAGAAGACAGCCAGCAGCGTCCAGGCGAAGCGGTTCTCCTTCGTCCTGGCATAATCGGCCAATCCAAGCAAAACCAGGGAAATCAGTTCGAGCAGGATGTAACCCCGCGCCGCGCTGGAATACTCGATGAGTTTGGGGAAGACGGCCACCATGCCCGCCGCCAGGATGGCGGTCTCGCGGCTGTACAACCGCCGGGCGAGGAGATAGACGACCGGGATCATCACAACGCCCGCCAGCAGGGACGGGATGCGCAGCGCCCAGGGTTGGTTCCCAACCAGTTTCGTGGTGAGGTTGATGAGCAGGCTGAGAAGGATATGGTTGTTGGGCAGGTGGTAATCGGAGATGGTCGTCCAGAGCGAGCCGGAAGCGAAGGCGTTGTAGGTGTAGGCCTCGTCGTGGCTGATGCTGGCGTTCAGGTCCGCCAGGCGGGGCAAAATCGCCAGTAAGGCAATCCCCAGCATGGCAATGCGGTCCAGGTTTGGCTGCGATTTCCAGCGCAGGTCAGCGCCAAAAGTCCTCGCATCCGGGATGAGCAGTTGACAGAATTGCGCCACACTCGCTTTGGCCCCCTGGACAAGCGCAACGGTCTTTTTCCAGTAAATGAGCGCCAGGATGGAAATGACGATCAGGCCGCCCCCGGCCAGGCCAAGCGGCAAGGCGAGCGCCTGGAAACGCTCCGGGGTAAATGACTCGAGCTGACCGTCGGCGGCCAGGGAATTGGCAAGCGGCAAGAGACTCTCGAACGATTGAAGGGGGACCCAGGTCAATAAGAAGCCTGTCAGCAGGAGTAATACCAGGGCAAGCCTGCCGACCAGGCTTCCCAACGAAGAAAATTTCATGGTTGGAAACTTCCTAGAACAATTGATTGTAATCTACTTTGGGGAACACGGTCAGTTTGCCGTCCACGGTAGCGTCAAGCACCTGCCGACCGGCTTTTTTGTAGGCCTGGCGCGCCATCGTATACCCGATCTCGGACGTGTCCAGGTCGGGCAGTTGCCAGCGGAAGCCCTTGCCGAAGTAGCGCGGATCGAAGTGGTTGGGGTCGGCGCCATCCGAGACGACGGTCTTGTTGGCCTCACCCTGGCTGGCAAAATTGTGGTCCACGCCGATCAGGACGACCTGCTCGAAGCCCATGTAGAAGGCCAGTTGCAGGGCCACGTTGGTGACGGTAGCGCCTTCCCAGACGCGGCGGGTCATGTCATAGGCAAATCGCGGGCCGGTGTAGGTGGTATAGAGGAAGATCATGTCCTCAGGAAAGCGCTGGAAGTGACGGTTGGAATGCCAGGCGATGAACTTGGGCATGGGCAGGGCGGCGATCTCCCCTGCGCATTGCTCGATCACCAGGTCATTGATGGAGACAAAGTATGTGGTGGTGAATCCCAATTCGGGAAACAGCAGGTAGATGCGGTTCATGCCAAAGGTGTATTCGTTCTTGAGTTTGGTCAGGTCGGTATGTTTCAGGCTGGGGCCGTTGCCGATGATGAAACAGCGTTTACCGCGGTGGACGTTGTACATCTCGTACATCCGTTCACGGCTTTTCCGCCGCCAGGGATGCAGGTAGGCGTCGGGAACCTGCGGCAGGCGGCGCAGGGCGTCATAGGTGTTCTTGACTGCGTTGAGGAGGGGGATGGGGGTAATATGTTTGATGGTTTGTTTCATTCTACTCCGTACTCAACCTGGCCGTTGCGCCTCCATCCACCACCATAGCCTGCCCGGTCATAAACGAGGATTGTTCGCTGTCGGCCAGGAAGTAGATGGCGTGGGCGATCTCTTCCGGTTTCCCGACCTTGCCGCTGACGGTCTTGCGCGCCAGGTTGTCGAGGCGCTGTTGCATATCGCCCTGCCCAACGTGGCCGCGACCGAGACCGGCGCGCAGCATGGGCGTGTCCACTGCGCCGGGCAGGATAGCGTTGACGCGGATGTCATCTGGCGCAAACTCGATGGCCATGGCGCGCGTCAGCGCCAGCAGGCCGCCCTTGCTGGCGGCGTAGGCGGCAATGTTAGCCGAGGTCTGGATGGCGTGGACAGAGGAGACATTCACGATGGCCCCGCCGCCGCGCGCCTTGAGCAACGGGTAAGCCAGTTTCGCGCCCAGGAACACCGAGCGCAGGTTGGCGGCCATGACCGCATCCCACTCCTCGACGGTTGTCTCGACCAACGGCTTGGCAATTTGCAGGGCGGCGTTGTTGACCAGCGCGTCCAGGCTGTCGGTGAACTCGCGGGCTTTGGCGAATATGGCTTCCAGTTCTTCGCCGCGCGAGATGTCGGCCTGGATGAAGAAGCCGGTAGCGGGAAAATCATCGCCGAAGGGAGAGCGGTCCACGCCCAGCACCCGCCAGCCCCGCTCGGCAAACAAGGCGACCGTAGCGCGGCCGATCCCGCCCGCCGCGCCGGTGATGAGAACGGTTTTGGAAAAAGCAGTTGAATGGGTCATGGGATAAGTATACCCGCTTCAAGAGAATTGACAAATAAGCGCAGGGGATATAAAATCGATATAGACTAGTCTTAGACCAGTCTATATTTCAATAAGAGGTACAAACATGAACGAAATTGGCGCTTACGAAGCCAAGACCCATTTTTCATCCTTATTGCAGCGGGTCAGGCGCGGCGAGCGGTTCTATATCTCTCATCACGGGGTACGGCTGGCAGTCCTATCGCCGGTTGCGCCCGAAAAGTCCGAACCCCTCGCGCAAGTGATCCAGCAAATCAAAGCCTTCCGGCGTGAACATTCTGCCGGGATTTCCATCAGGGAACTGATTGAAGAAGGGCGCGAATGAATCCCGAACTCTTCGTCCTGGACGCCTCGATGACCCTGGCCTGGTGCTTCTATGATGAGGGAGGCCAGCAAGCCGAGCGGGTGCTCGATCTGCTTTCCGCCTCCCAAGCCATCGTACCGTCGCTCTGGCTGCTGGAAGTGAGCAACGCCGTCTTGAATGCAGAACGGCGCAACCGGCTGACCGCAGCCGACAGCGCCCGTTTTTTGCAACTGCTGCGCGGCCTGCCCATCCAAATCGAGGACGCTTCTTCCATCGAGCGCGCCTGGGGGGAAATCCTCAACCTGGCGCGCGCGCATCGGCTTTCGACATACGATGCGGCGTACCTGGAACTGGCAATGCGCTCCGGCGCGCCGCTGGCTACGCTGGACGACGCCTTGTACAAAGCGGCCAGCGCCTGCGGCGTACAAACCCTTTAGGCGCGTTCTTTCAAACCGCTTGCATCCAGCCCCAACCCCTCCAGCAAGTTCTTGATCGTGCTCCAGTGGACGCGCTCCCAGGCGGCCGGGCTGGAATTGGAATTGTGCGGGGCGAGCAGGACGTTGTCCATTTTCATGAGCGGACTGTCGGACGGGAGCGGCTCCACCTCGAAGACGTCCAGCGCGGCTCCGCCCAGACGACCGGCCTGCAACGCTTCGACCAGCGCTGCCTCCTCGACGATGGGCCCGCGCGCGGTGTTGATGACGACCGCCGAAGGCTTCATAAGCGCAAAAGTTTTGGCGTTCATCAAGTGGAAACTGGTGGGGTTCAGGTCACAGTTGATGGAGACGAAATCGGATTCAGAGAGCAGGGAGTAGAGATCAGTGAGCAGTATCCCTGTTTCGGAAATGAAGACGTGATCAATTTCAACGATGTCGGTTCCAAGCACCTTCATGCCGAAGGCGCGCGCGCGGCGGGCCACGGCCTTGCCGATGTTGCCCACGCCAACGATGCCCAAGGTAGCCTCGCTGAGGGCTTTGCCGGGGATTTTCTCCCATTCGCCCTGTTTCATGGCTTTGTCCATCCACGGCTGGCGGCGGACGAAGGCCAGCAGGTAGCCCAGCACCGTGTCGGCGACGGGGGTGGTGAAGGCGTTGAGGGTGCGGCCGATCTTGATCCCATAACGGGAGCAGGCCGAGGCGTCGATGGAATCGATGCCCGTCCCCCATTTGGAGATGACCTTCAGGCGCGGGAGGCAGGCCTCAATGACGCGCGCGGTGTAGCGGTCGTCCCCGCAGACCGCCCCGTCGAATTGACCGGCGTAGCGCAGCAGGTCTTCTTCTTCCATGCGCTCGCGCACTTGAGGGACGATGAGTTGGATGCCGTAGCCTTCCAGGAGCGGGCGGAAGCGGTCGAGGAAGGGGATCATGTAGGGGGCGGTGAAAAGCACGGTGAACGTTTGTTTGGGGATCATGGTTCGTCCTGGGATCAATCTGCGCTGCCGCACAGGGCTTGGATGAGCAGTTCGGGGTCGGTGGAGGCGGGCCAGGCGGTAGTCTCGCTGAATTGCCGGCACAGGGTCAGGCGCAGGTTTTTGTCGGCTTTGAGTTTCTTGGCGACCTGGCTGGCTTTTTGCGTCTCGCCGGTGTTGAGGTAGGCTTCCACGACCGGCAGCCATTCGGAACGGTCGGCGGGTTTCAGCCCCAGTTTTTCGGCTTCGTCGGCCAGGCGGGCGGCTTCGTCCCAGTCTTCGCGCTGGCGCGCCAGGTCGATCTTCTGGTAATAGTAGCACCAGGTATGTTCAGGTTCCGCGCCGAACACCTCCGCCGGGGGGGTATGGGGAGCGGCCTCAGTCAGGATCAGGTCGGTGCGGGAATACGAGGCGATGTCCCGCACCAACGGGTCCTCGAAGAACGGCAGTTCCAGCCGCGCGCCGTCGATGACGTGCAGGCAGGAATTTTCGGAAGGCTTGGAAATGACCAGCGGTTTGCTGTAATCGCGCAGGACCAGCACGCTGCGCATGTGACGTTCCTCGAGGTCGCCTTTTTGCAGTTCGAAGCCGATCTCATCGTACAGCACCTGGCCGCTGAACTTCAGCGGGGCGGCCGGGTTGTAGGTCATGTTGAGCGGCCCCCACACCTCGTATTCTTCCGCCAGGCGGTAACCGGGCGGCGGGGCGGCAATGACGGTCGTCCCGGCTTGCAGGTCGGGGGCGCGCCAGGAGAGTTGCCACCACATCTCGCGCTCCTGCGTCCAGAAGTCGCGGTAGAACACGCCGCTGTGGTATTGGGTCATGACGCCGGAGGCCAGCAGGCTCAACAGGAAGATCCAGCGGAGGGGAGGACGAACGGCATGGAAGGCCAGCCCGCCCAGGAAGAAGGCCACCCCCAGCATGGACTGGACGGTGTAGCGGTCCCATTGGTAGGCAAAGACCACGTTCCGGCCAGCCGCCACGATGGGAATGGTGGTCGCGACCACGATGAGCGCGCCCAGCACGGTCATGTGCAGCATAGACGGGTCTGATTCCCCCCGCTCTATTTCGAACGCGGGTTGGCGTCGCGCCCAGAGATAGTAGGCAAAGGCCACGCCGACCACCACACCCGCCAGCAGGATGGAGACGCCCAGGTCGCGGTATTTGCTCGCCAGGGCAAACTGGTAGAGCGGCACCGTCCAGGCGAACAGGGTGGTGTCGAACAGGTCCTTGATGCCCTCGAACACGATTGCCAGGACGCTGTGCAAGGGAGAGACGCTGTACTCCCCCAGCAGGGCGTCCACGTTGGTGGAACGGCGGGTGCTGTCGAACAGGAAGACCCGCCAATAGGCGAAGCCAAGTCCCAGCAACAGGTAGGGGATGGCCTTTTTGAATGTCGCCAGCAGGTTGGTTTTCAGGCTTTGGAAAACGCCGCTTCCCTGCGAGACCACATAAAACAACAGGAGCAGCCGGGCAGCCTCGAGACCGATCATGGCCTCGTAGATGGCCAGGTAGACCACCGCCAGCGCCACGGACAGCAACGTCCAGGCGGCCTGCGCAAGCCGGTTGTGCACCCTGGCAGCCTTGATCGTCATCGCAATCGAGAAGTACGCCGCCGCCTGGGAAATCAGGTTGTTCTTGAACAGGGCGGCGTTGGGCTGCTGGTAAAAGCCCGGGTAGACGGCAAACAGCAGGGCGATGAAGGTCGCTTCCAGGTTTCGGTCCGGCCAGACCAGGCGCGTCAGCCAGTAGACCGCCAGGATGGACAGCAATTTGAGGAACAGCCCGTAGATGTGCCAATGCAGGGGCGATTTCCCCAACAGCAAGTAATCCCAGGAGTACAACAAACCGACCAAGGGCCGGTCTATCTTGAACAGCGCCATGACGCCCTCCGCGCCCTGGGCCTGCGCCGCCCAAAGCATGTACCAGTCATCGCGGTAGAAGCCCAGGTGGGGGATCAGGACGCCGTAGGTGAGCAGCGTACCGATGACCAGGACCAGGATGGAGACGAGGCTCTCGTGGGAAGGCGCCACGAAGTGGGATCGAAGTTTTTGGAAGAAAGACATGCCTAAACAAATCCTTTCACAGACCAGCAAGGTGCCACGAAGTAGTATCGTTCTTGCCGGACGACCGGCTGCCAGCCCATCCCGACAGTTGATCCAACCCCTTTTCCAGGAGCAGGAACAGCAGCAGCCAGCCAGAGAGGACGAATTGTACCGCAAGCGACAGGGCGTGACGGTCGATTCCCGAGGTGTCGCCGTGCCAGACAATGAACAGGTGCGGGTAGACCAGCAGGTTAAGCGCGATGAAGACGCTCCAGGCCGGATTGGTCTTCCAGGCTCGCAATCCGATGGCTGCCAGGGATGCGAGGCCGGTCAACGCCCACAGCCAGGGAAGCGCGTCGCGCGGGTAGAGCAGCCGCTCCAGGTAGCCGGGCAAGAGGGGTTGGTATGGCTGGGGGAAAAACCTGTCCACGCGCTCGAACCTGACCAACGGCTCGAAATCGGCCAGCGGCTGGCGCAGGCTTTGCCCGGGAACAGACAGCAGCCAGCGCACATAGCAGGACTTCCCGTCCGCGTGCAGCCAGGCGCGGTAAGGTTCCAGCGCCGGGTCTTCGTAAAAGGCGCGCTCGGCGCTGCCAGCGTGACCCTCCACCAGTTGCAGCAATTCGGGCGTGACCGGCATCCCGCAATCCGAGAAGAAGGCCAGCGCCCCCGCGTCGGTCAGGATGCGCTCGGCGAGAACGTTCTGGAAGGGGAACACCCAGCGATCTCCCTTCCCGGCGGCAAAGTTGCCCAGGGCAAAGAACAGGGCAAAGACCAAGGCCAGCGCCAGGAAGCGCCTGTTTGCCTTGAAGAAGAACACCGCCAGCAGGATGAGACCGGAAAGCATGAGCAGGAGCCAGGCGTTGGTGTCGCGGCAGAAGGCCCACAGGAAGGATATCAGAATCAAGACGATGGCTTTCCACCAACGCCAGCCTTTCAACAGCCACAGCCAGCCGGCCACGAACAGCGCCAGCAGCGACAGCGCCAGCGACTCGGTCAGCATGACCAGGTCCCAGCCAGCGATGTGACGGTCGAGGCTGAGGGCCAGGAGCAGGCCAAAGGTCAGGGGGCGAAGCGCGGCGTACTTCATCGCAGAAGAGGCCGCCAGGGCCAGCAATCCCCAGCAGAGGATGGAAAAGACGGTTTGGAAGCGGGCCACCGCCGGCAAGTCCCCGCGCAAGGCCTTGACCGCCAGCGGGAAGACGAACGGTCGGGCGTTGAGCCAGAAATCGGGGTCGGTCAACGGCAGGCCGGCAACGCGCAGGTAAGCGGGGGTGTCGGAGACCTGCCTGGCCCTTTCGAAGGCCGGGGCTGCGCTCGACCAGCGCAGGGCGGCGTAAGCCAGGAACAAAGCCGCCAGCAAGGCCGGCAGCAGGAGCGCCCGGATGCGTTTTGTGGTTTGCCCTTCTGCGGGCTTTCCCTTTGGTCCTACGCTCATCGTCCCCGTTTCATCAGGAAATCGCAGATGGCGAAGTCCAGTTCTTCGTCGATGTCCCAGGCCTCTGCGGCGTTGATCTCGAACATCTTGGGGCGCGCGCCGATGCGATGGCGATGTCCGAGCAGCGTCCCGCGCGTGAAAATGTACAGGCACGAATTCTCTTCGTAGACGGGCGGCAGGTCTTGGGTCTGGAGCAGTTCCGCGGGGTTGTGGTTGAGGGCGCGGCCATGCTGGTCATAGAGGCGGGTTTGCAGGCGGGTGACGGAGAAGAGCGAATCACAAGCCGGGAATTCAGCAAAGAACCCCTGGATGGCGCGCGAGACGGTTTCGGGTTTGAGGAGGGGGTTGGTGCTGTGGGTTTGGAGGTAAAAGTCCGCTTCGACCTGCGCCGTATCGTGGAGCAGGATGTCGTTCATGGGGACATCGTCGGCGCAGAGATGCTCGGGGCGAGGAATCAGCCGCACGGTTGGGAAGAGGCGGCGCAGGCCGTCCAGCACCGGCTCGGAGTCCGTATCCACCACCACCTGGCTGATCTCAGGGACGGCCAGCAGGCTCTCGATGATGTGGTGGAACAACGGCTTGCCCGCTAGGGGGCGGTAGTTCTTGCCAGGCACGCGCTGGCTGTGGTGGCGCATGGGGACGAGGGCGGTCAGGGTAGGCATGTCAGGGAAAGGTAACCTTGATCTTTACGCCGTAGAAGCGCTCGGCGCATTTGGTGATCCAGAAGCCGGACTTTTCGGGCGGGTCCAGGTCGCGGATGCCGCCGACGGGCGCGCCGTCGATGGCCGGGACGACGACGCTGGTGGCGGTGGTGGCCGCTTCCAGGCGGATGACCGCATCTCTCTGGTCCCAGGCCTGCGCCCGTTTCGAATAGAGGTCTATTTTACCGGCGGTCGCGGATATGGAATAGACCGTCCAGGCATGGGCCAGCAGCAACAAGAGAACGGCCAGGGACGGGATCCACAGATTACGCAGATTACGCAGATGAGCAGGAAGCCATTTGGGTGCCTGGAATCCCTGCAGCGCCTCGCCGGTGGTCCAGCCAGCGAAAGCCAGCGCCAGGATGACGACGAAGCGCGGGATGATCTGGGCGCGCAGGGCCGGCACGCCCTTCTCGATATAGGCGCTGGGGGCCAGCGAGGCGGCCACCAGGATCAGGGCCAGCCCGGCCACGAAGAACATGGCAGCCAGCCAGGCGCGACCTCCCAGGCCGCGCTCGCGGGGCGGGGCGAGCAGGAAGCCGGAGAGCGCGGCCATGACGAAGATGAGCAGGTGCTGGTAGTCCGTGAGCGAAGCGGCAAAGAAGGCATAGGTGAAGCGCGCCAAGAGCGCGGCCAGTTCGGCCATCCCGGCCGCGCCGCCATAGCGCGCCACGCGCACCTGGCTGGTGGGCGAGTAGACCAGCAGCGCCATGGCCAGCAGGGCAAAGAGCAGCGCTACGCCCGCGCCAGGCAGGGACTTGACCGCCCAGGGGCGCTTGCGGACATAGCCAACCCCGGCCAGCAGGGCATACAATCCCAGCGCGGCTACCAGGAAGGCGCAGCCGGCTTCGGAGAATCCGCCCGCCAGCAGGGACAGCGGCCCGGTCAGGGCCACTAGCAGCAAGGAGGGCTTTTCCGAAACGGCCTGCTGCGTCAACAAGGCGAACACCCACACACCAAAGACCAGCGGGGCGGTGTAGGGCAGGAAGCCGGAGCGCCAGTAGACGGATTGGTACAGGTGCGGGGCCAGGTAGAGGGTAAAGTAAATGCTGAGGAGGGCCAGCAGGGCGGGGGGGAAGGATGAGCGCGCGTCGCCCTCGATACGCCGCAGGTTGCGCAGGAAGACGGCCAGCCCGCTTGTCCACAGCGCAATCGTCCCAAACGTCATCCACTGCAAGCCGGGAATGGCGAAGGCTTGCAGAAAGGCGGAGAACAAGGTCAGCGAAAAGCGGTTGGAGGCGTAGGTGGTGATGTAGGTGTAGCCCTGCATGAAGCCCCAGAAGCCCAGGTCTTTGAGGTTGGCGTTGTAGCACCAATCGTCGGCCCAGTAGCGGCTGTAGACGCCCAGCCAGGCAAACAGGCCCAGCCCGACCACGAACAAGGCCAGGCTGAACAGGGCGATACTTTTCTTGAGGGAGGCTGCCATGTCCCCATTATACCCATCCTGTGAAGATAGCCGGGGAGGAGGCGCGCCGCGATCCATGAGCAGGACTCTCCCCAGGCAGGAAACAAAATCGAACAAACGTCCGCTTATACGTTCATAAACTTCTTCACTTCGGCCATCACGATATCGAAGTCATCCAGGAAATTTCCGACCAGCGCGGAAGAAGAAACGTTGCCAGCGTGATTGTGAAAATGATGCGGCGAATTGGACAGATTGGGATAATGCGGCGTATTGTCCCACCTCAACAGCGGGTGGTCGCTATACAGTCACTTGCTTGCGGACAGCCTGCCATTTGCGGAGGAAAACCAGCGCCGATTCCCAATCCATCCAAACATCCTCCTGTTCGGGCATGGCGGTATGTTCGACCGAAGCAGAGAACGTATCGAAGTCCTTTTTATAACGCGCTTCGAATTCGTCATTCTTGTTCTTGTAGACCGCGATCTGGCGATCAATAAAGTCCAACAGTAAAGCGGACAGGGCGCGCTCGAAATTCTCGAACACGCCATCGCGGACCAATGGCGAGACGAGCTTTTCGGCGGAGCGGAACAACCGCGCTTCATTTGCGGATAAAACTGCGTTTGCCATACTGCCTCCAGTTTTCTCTGCCCGGAATTGTACTCGCTAAAAAGCCTTTTCCTCCCACAGTTCGAGGGCGATCTCTTTTTCAGAGTAAAATATGCCCATGAAACTGGACCTTCCCCGAATTGACTGCGAACACTCGAACACCGAATGCTCGATTATTCGACGCTCGGTTGTTCGACATTCGCTCATTTGTGGACGGTATGCAAAACAAAGGTGGACACCATGACTGATAACAAAATCCATTTCCAACCAAGCACCAGCCCTTCCCCCTTTAGGGGGAAGATGGGAGGGGGGAACTAACCATGCCAAAATCCCAAGCCTATCTCGAAGCAGGAAATCATTTGGGTGCGTTTCATTTGAGTAGAAAGATGAGTTGAAAGTCAAGCGTGTCTCTGGTAAAGTGAGTTTGGATAAACCACTTCAGGAGAAACCTCATGGCTTTCAACTCACAAGCGATTA
>JBMOMP010000101.1:0-5381 GCA_049323115.1 Chloroflexota bacterium | reverse complement strand
CCCGAAGATTCTGAGCCTGGCACATGCTGGCGCCTTGTGGATTTTCGATCGTGGCTTCTACGACTTCGCCTTTTTCGACGATCTGATCGAACGCGGCGGTCATTTCATCACACGCCTGAAGTCCAACGCCGTTTTCAGTGTCCAAAGCGCACTCTGCCATACCGCCGACATTCGTGACCGATTGATCCGGCTGGGTGGAGCGAATGGTTCCTGCGCACATACCTTGCGCCTGATCGAAGTCCGCTTCGGCTCTACCTGGTACTCCTACCTGACCAGCGTCCTCGATCCAGCCATCTTGCCTGCCAATGTGCTGGCCGACCTGT
Source organism: Chloroflexota bacterium (assembly GCA_049323115.1). GTDB lineage: Bacteria > Chloroflexota > Anaerolineae > Anaerolineales > Villigracilaceae > JAABUE01. The sequence goes on along the minus strand of JBMOMP010000101.1, from coordinate 5,058 downwards.
ATCGCCGTCGCTGGCGCATCGAAGAAGCTTTCCAGGCCGTCAAACGCCTGCTCAATCTGGCTTATCTGTGGACAGGTTCCTCGAACGGCATTCTCCTGCAAGTTTGGGCGACCTGGTTGTTCTTCGCCCTCCTGGTTGATTTGGGCGATGCCGTTGCCGAAGAACTCATGTTGCCCTTTGACCGAATTTCCCTCGAAATGGTCTTTCGCGGCCTCTACCCCTTTACCCAAGCGCATCACCGTGGCGAAGCCACCGACCCCATCAAGTATTTGTCCGCACCGGAAAACCAAGACCTGGGTGTGGTCAAACGCCTTCGCAAGAAACAGTTACACGCTCTCGCCTTGTCAACCGCTTAAGTTATGACCAATGGCTATGGGAATTGACAACCGCTCTTTTTCGCTTCCCAACCATCTGTTGATAACTAACGGCGACCCGACAGCGGATGATCGTATAGGTTTTGGTAAAAATAACCGACGGCGCATCGTATAGCTTTTGCGAGTTACGAAGTCCGTAGCAGGAAAGTAATGGATTTGATCAAACGTCCATTACAATAGACCTTGAGGCGTTGCGGGTGCGTCTCCAAGATGGCTTTGACGTACTGAAAGCGAAAGCGTTGTCCGACTTTCACGACTTCATCCAGGATGCTGAACGTACCGCCCTGGTTGACCAAACGGATGAAGATGATCTTGCTCCTCGCCAAGGGGATATTGTCGAAATCCATCTGAAAGTCAGCGGGCAGCATCTGCAAGCGTTTGGTGCGGTGGAATTGTGTCGATGTTTTGAAGCCCAGGCTCTGGTGGGTGTGGGTCTCATTTGCAGCAGCCATTAACTGATGCAATTTCCGCCGAACCGCGGCGGCGTTGGAGAAGGTTCGACGCAGGAGCAGCGGTTGAAATCAACCGTTGAAATTCTCCACCGAGCCATTGTGCTGTGGCTCGGCTGTTAGGATGAACACTGGCTGAACACCCACGTGCAAGGCCAGGCGGATGACACGGTTGATGGAACGCGCATAGCGCCGCAGCGAGTAAAACTGACGCCCGTTATCGAATTGCACCTGTTGAGGTAGCCCCATACGCTGCCAGGCACGCACCAGGAAGCCCAACACGGTATCCATGCGGTTTCCTGCCCAAAATTCTACGTACACCTGCTGATCGAAGGCGTCTTTGCACACGAAGAAGTAGTATTTCGTCTTGTCCTTCTTCAGGTAGCGTGGATTCACCAAGTCCACCTGATGCACCTGATTGGTGTCGTTGGCTTTTGGCATGGGTTAGGGCGTTCCAGGAATGCGTTGCGCTAATCGCAAGCGTGGGCTGGTCAGGTGGGCTCGCTCCAACACCCGCTCGATTGTACGCAGGGACGGGAGCGGGGAAAAGCTCAACTGTTCCAACTCGCGGGCAATGGCCGGTGCACCGAGCAAGGCGTACCGCGTTTGGGGTGTAGCTCGCCTGGTTAAGCGCTTGCGAATCGACAAGATGGCGCGTTCCAGACGAGCCGGGATGCGGTTGGTGATGGTCTGGCAGGTTCGGCTTAAATCGTACAACCCTTCGCTGCCGGACTCCAAATAGCGACGCCACCATTTGTGAAACCAAGGCTCGGAACGTTGGAGAACGCGGCAAATGAGCTCGACGCTGTCGCCTGCCAAACGCATTTGGATGGCGCGTTGACGATCAGAAAATTCGTTTTGCATGATTGTCTCCTTTCGAAGCGCTGTCGGTTACGTCCGGGAGACTATATGCCATCTTGTCACGTGGAACGTCAAAAACTATACGATGGTCTGTCGGTTGTGAAAGTGCAAAACCTATACGATCCGCTGTCGGTTCGGAGCTAAGTCCCCAGAATGGGGATAGCGAGAGATGTTCACCGAAAGTTTTTACGGCCTGGGCTGTACGGAATAGATCTCCCCGCGTTCACTGGCATAGACCAACTTCAAATCCGCGATCTCAGCCAGCAGGTCCGGCGGCGCGACGTGCTTGAACTCGTTGGGCAGGAACCACAGGATATAACCCGGCTGCTCGCCCGGCCAGCCTGCGAACTGCTCGCGGAATTGCTCCGGCGTCAATCCAGCCGAGCGCGGCATGAGCGGGGCCGTCCGCCGGGTGTAGAACCACATCCCATCCGCATAGTTGCTGTAGAAATACGCCTCTGGGTGCGCCCGCGCCAACGCCTGGATTTCGGCCACTGCCGGGTTCTCCCGGAAGTAACGATTATTGTAATAGTTATAGTTGCTGGCTTCTCCCTCCACCAGGGAAGTGGAAAGATACTTGTACAGGCTGAAAGCAGGATAAGCCACGAACCAGACACCGAACAAAACCGCCAGGAGCAAGCGGCCTTTCTGCATGCCCAGGCGTAAGCGCGGCAGCAGCAGATCATCCAGGGTAAAGAACGCCAGCACCATCACGGGCGCCAACAAGCCGACGTAATAGCGATCCGAATAGAGGTCACGGTGGTCGCTGGTGATGATATTAAAGGACATCCCCAGCAGTGAAAGCGGCAGGAAGAAGACTGTTGGAAAGACCTCCGGCCGCCGCAAGTCCCGCCACCAGGCAACCCACTCCTGCCTTCTCGCAACCAGGAGCAGCAAGAGCGCGCCCAGCCCGAGGACCACCAGCGGATGGAAAAGCACCCACTCCAGGCGCGGATGATACGGCAGGAACCAATGCAGCATCTTTGTCAGGGAATATTCGAAATTCACCCATACGTCCAGCGGCAGCGAATCGCTGCCCCAAAAAGTCTGGTATTTTGTAATGTTATGAAAGTAGATCCAGCCCGCTATGGGCAGCAGCGACAGCCCCATCCAGACCCAATCGCGCAGCAGGGAGCGCCAATCCTTCCAACGCGCTGCCAGGATGACAACCCCGCCCATGGCCAACAGGCTGGCCCCCAGCCAACGCTGGAGGATAGCCAGCGCCGCGCACAGCCACATCACCCCCAGCGCCTTCCATGACGGGGCCCGCAAATAGCGGATGGCCGCCAGCAGGAAGACCAGGGACAAGGTGAGGTACAGTGGATCCGAAGCGACATTGGCATGGATGCGCAGCGCCGACTCCGAACCCAGGATGAACACGCTGCCCAGGTAAGCGTAGAGCGGCCTGTCGCGGAAGGCCGCATACACCAGCGCCCCGCCCAGGAAGATATTCACGATCATCAGGAACAGGTTCGAATACCACCCAACCACGAACACGTCCCAGCCGCCCAGCAGGCTGATCCCCGCCAGCAGCAGCGGGTAGAGCGGCGGCCAGTACACCAGCGGGATGCCAGCGTGGTCGAAGAAACCGCGCCCGGCCAGCAGGCTCTCGGCAGTGGACATGCTCTTGACCGCGTCCGCCGACACCCCGGCGCCATACCGCCAGGTGGCCGCCAGCGCCAGTCCGCCCCCGACCAGCGAGAACAACGCCAGGACAACCCAAAACGACTTGAGAGCGCGCATAGGCCTGGATTCTACCATGCCAGTGATTCTTCAACTCGGTTCGCCCGCAGTCAAACTGCGGGCGAATTGTTTATAATTGGGACATGCAAACCGACCTGACCTTCCTGACCGTTACCCAAGCCCTGTCGCTGCTGCAAAAGGGCGACCTCGCGCCTCAGTCCCTGACCGAGGCCTGCTACCGCCAAATCGAGCGCCTCAACCCCCTCGTCAACGCCTTCATCACCGTCGTCCCGCCCTCCCGCGAAGGGAAGCCGATGCAAGGCGCGCTGGCCGGCATCCCCATCGCCGTCAAAGACTTGTACGACACGCAAGGCATCCGCACCACCGCCGGTACGCCATTCTTCGACGACCATGTTCCCACCCAAGATGCGGTTGTCGTAAAAAAGATGAAGGACGCCGGGGTCGTCATGCTCGGCAAGACCAACACGCACGAGGTCGCGCTGGGCGTCACCAACGTCAACCCGCATTACGGCGCCTGTCGCAACCCCTGGGACACAGCCCGCATCACCGGCGGTTCCTCGGGCGGCTCGGCGGCGGCGGTAGCGGCGGGTATGTGCCTGGCCGCGCTTGGCACCGATACCGGCGGCTCGATCCGTATCCCGGCCTCGCTGTGCGGCGTGGTCGGTTTGAAGCCCACCTACGGGCGCGCCAGCCTGCGCGGCGTCTTCCCGCTCTCCTGGAACCTGGACCATGCCGGGCCATTGGCGCGCAGCGTCCACGATGCGGCCCTGTTGCTGCAAGTCATGGCCGGGTACGACCCGGATGATCCCGCGAGCGTAAACGTCCCGGCGGGCGATTATCTGGCAGCAATCGAAGGGGGCGTCAACGGTTGGCGGATCGGGCTGGCCGTTGGGGAGTACATCGAAGCCAGCGACCCGGAAGTGCTGGCGGCCGTGCGCCAGGCGGCGCAAGTCTTCACGAACTTGGGGGCAAAGATCGAAGAAATAGAAATAGAGTGGCTACAGGCTGCTGCGCTTGCCAACGGCCAGATGACCCAGGCCGACGGGGCGACCGTCCACCGGGAACGGTTGGAGAAGCAACCGGAACTCTTTGGCGCAGATGTGCGCCAGCGGCTGGAGGCTGGGCGGGCGCTCTCGTCAACAGAGTACAGCCTGGCGCGGCGCACGCAGGTCGAAGTCCGGAGAAGAGGCGAGGGTTTCTTCAGCCGGTACGACGTCCTGCTGCTGCCCACTACACCCATCCCGGCTCCCCTCATCGAAGGCGATGACGCCATCGAGCGCGCTCGCCTGCTGACGCGCTTCACCGCGCCGTTCAACCTGGGCGGGCTGCCGGCGCTGTCCATCCCATGCGGCTTCACAAAAGATGGCTTGCCGATCGGCTTGCAGATCGTCTCCGGCGCCTGGCAGGAGGCCAGGGCGCTGCAAGCCGGGCAGGCTTACGAGCAAGCCAGCGCCTGGCGACGGCAGCCGCCTATCCAATAAAATCTGCTGGAGTGTGGTTTTCTGGGGTAAAGGTGGTTACTACGAAAGATCAAGGCTCTTAGCTGAATTCAAGGAGGTGGTCAGATTCTGATAAGATTGGTTCATGGTCAACATACAGAATCTGATAGATGATGCGAAGTGTTTTGCGGTAGTGCGCGAATTGCGCTGGCCGGATGGGATCCGATGCCC
>JBMOMP010000100.1:0-43916 GCA_049323115.1 Chloroflexota bacterium | reverse complement strand
ATCACCTTCACCCATTCGCTCCCCACTTTGGTGTAGATCAACTTCCCATCTTGAGCGTAGACATCGTCCGTTTCATCGTCCTTGTAACTGCCGGGCGGGGCGTCTTCCAGTCCCGGTTCGGGGGTGGCGGTCGGCGTGGCGGTGAGGGTAGAGACTTCCGAAGTCCCCAAGACTTCGGAAGTCTGGGCGGCCGGGGCGGGAGCAGCGGGCGCGCACGCAGCCAGTAGCGCAGCAGCCAGCAGCAGGGTCAGGGTATAACGCGGCATGAGGTTCCTCCTCCAGGCGGATTTCCGCTCGAAATTATAGCACGAGCGGGTCGCTGCAAGTTCATCAGCGGATGGGGAAACGGATAAGCGGATAGAGGGTGGTTGGCCGTCCTTTGCGGCTTTCGTGTTTGGGAGGTTGCGACTTTAAGAAAACTCTGGGCGTGAACGCACATTGCCCTTGACAGCCTCTTGTTTTTGCGGATAATTGCCTGCATATTCAAACCATAAAGGCTGTGACAGAGGAAAGTAGATTAGCAGAGGCCGCCAGAGAGGCGCAAGATTGGCTGGAACTTGCGCTCGGTCGAAACCAATCGAAGTTCCCTCTCGAGCCGCCCAGGTGAACGTAACGCAAAATGCCATTTTGCGCAACCTATAGTCTGAGCCGCAATCCCAGCGTTACGAGGGAAGCCGATGTTGGTCGGCATAAAGTGAGCCTGGAAAGGCTAATTTGGGTGGTACCGCGGGAACTCCCTCCCGTCCCAATGTGGATGGGAGGATTTTCTTTTTAGAAATCAGGGAATAGAGAGCAGGGAACAGGGATTAGTGAACAGAGCGCAGCAACTACTCTCAACTCTCTATTCCCTACTCTCTGATATGGAGGTCGTATGCTGGATACACTGAAAGAGATCGAACAGACCGCGCTGGCCGCGCTCGGCGCAGTGACCGACCAGGCCGCGCTGGAAGCCTGGCGCGTGAAATACCTGGGGCGCAGTTCGGCGTTGATGCAGGTCTTTTCCGGCTTGGGAGCGCTTTCGAAGGAAGAGCGCCCGGCGGTGGGACAGGCTGCCAACCAGGTCAAAGTGGCTTTAGAAGCGGCCCTGGTCGAGCGGACGGAAGCCGTCAAAGCCGCCGCGCTGGCCAGGTCACTGGAAGAAGAGCAACTGGATGTAACCCTGCCGGGACGCAGGGCGCGCATCGGGCGGCTGCACCCGTCCACCCAGCAGTTGCGCCGCGTGCTGGAAATCCTGGCTGAGATGGGCTTCCAGGTCTACACCTCCCGCGAGGTCGAAACGGACGAGATCAACTTCCAGGCGCTGAACTTCCCGCCGCATCATCCCGCCCGCGAGATGCAGGATACGCTCTTCGTCGAGGCCGGGGATCGCGGCGACAACCCGATCTTGCTGCGCACCCACACCTCGCCGGGGCAGATCCGCGCCATGCGGGAGGCCTCCGCCAAAAACCCTGACAATCCGCCGCCCATCCGCATCGCCCTCCCCGGGATGTGCTTCCGTAACGAGCAGATCACGGCCCGCTCGGAAGTGCAGTTCAACCAGGTGGAGGGACTGGTCGTGGGCGAGCACATCACCTTTGCCGACCTGAAAGGGACGCTCTCCGACTTTGCCCGACGCATGTTCGGGCAGGACGCCCGCATCCGCTTCCGCGCCTCCTTCTTCCCGTTCACGGAACCCAGCGCCGAGATGGACATCGAGTGCTTTGTGTGCGGCGGCAAGGGCTGTTCGGTCTGTAAGAGTTCCGGCTGGCTGGAAATCCTGGGCTGCGGCATGGTGCACCCGGTCGTGCTGCAAAACGGCGGTTACGACCCCAAACGCTACACCGGTTACGCTTTTGGCATGGGCCCCGAGCGCCAGTTGATGCTGCGCAACAAGATCAATGACATCCGTTATTTCTGGGGAAATGATGTGAGGTTTTTGGAACAGTTCTAGGAGTACTTATGAAACTACCCTTATCCTGGTTACAAGATTTTGTAGATACCGACGACCTCTCCGTCGAAGACATTGCTCGCAAGTTGACCCTCTCCGGCCTCGAAGTGGACGAGATCCGCTATGCGGGTTTGCCCATGCCGCAGTATGGCGAGGGCGAGCGGCACGAGTTCAAGACCAGCGGCATTGCCTGGGACAAGGACAAACTGGTGGTGGCCGAGATCCGCGAGGTGATGCCGCATCCCAACGCGGACCGGCTGGTGCTGTGCGACCTGTTCGACGGCGAAACATCCCAGACCGTGTTGACCGGCGCGCCGAACCTGTTCGAGTACAAAGGCATCGGGAAACTGTCCAAACCGATCAAGGCTGCGTACGCCAAAGAAGGCACAACCCTGTACGACGGTCACGCCGATGGACAGGTACTGACCACCCTCAAGCGCACCAAGATCCGCGGCGTAGAGTCGTACTCGATGGTCTGCTCGGAGAAGGAACTGGGTATCTCCGACGAGCATGAAGGCATCATCATCCTGGACGAAGACGCCCCGGTCGGAACGCCGCTGGCCGATTACATGGGCGACGCCGTGCTGGACATCTCCATTGTGCCGAACATGGCGCGCTGCGCCAGCGTGCTGGGCGTGGCCCGGGAGTTGGCGGCGCTCACGAACAGGCCGCTGGAAAAGCCCGAGACGCGGTTGCAGGCCGAGGGGAGTCCGATCGAGGGGCTGGTCGAAATCGAGATCAGCGACCCGGCGCTGAATCCGCGCTTCGTGCTGGGACTGATCCGGGACGTCCAATCCAGGCCCAGCCCCTACCAGGTGCAGCGCCGCCTGCGCCTGGCCGGGATGCGTCCCATCAACGCCCTGGTGGACGCTACCAACTATGCCATGCTCGAACTGGGCGAGCCGCTGCACGCCTTCGATTATGACGTGCTGGTGGAGCGCGCCAGGGGCAAGCCGGTGGTCATCTCGACCCGCGCCGCCCGTGACGGCGAAAAACTGACCACGCTCGACGGCGTGGAACGCGCCCTCAGCCCGCTCAACGTGCTGGTATGCGACGCCGCCGGGCCGCTCTCGATTGCGGGCGTGATGGGCGGGCAGGAATCCGAGATCACCGAAAAGACCCGCAGCGTGCTGCTCGAAGGCGCCGCCTGGAACTTCATCAACATCCGCCGCACGGCTTTCCAGCATAACCTGCCCAGCGAGGCCTCCTTCCGTTTCTCGCGCGGCGTGCATCCGGCGCTGTCCAAGCCTGGCGTGGAGCGCGGCCTGTACTACATGGCCGCCTGGGCGGGCGGAAAAGTTGCCCCCGGCTTGGTGGACGAGTACCCGCTGCCGCCGCACGACCCGGTAGTGGAAGTCACGCCGGGGGATGTCAGGCGCTTGCTGGGCATCGAATTGACCGCCCGGGAGATCGCCGACCTGCTGGGGCGGGTCGAGTTCGTGTGCAAGGTCGAGGGCGAAAAGGTCGCCGCCCAAACCCCGCCCTACCGCATGGACATCGGCGAGGGCGTGGTCGGCCTGGCCGACGTGCTGGAAGAAATTGCCCGCCTGTACGGCTACGAGAACATCCCCGAAACCCGCATGGCTGACGAACTCCCGCCGCAGGCCGGCAACCCGCTCCACGAGTGGGAAGAGGGCCTGCGCAACAAACTGGTGGCCCTCGGCCTGCAGGAAATCGTCAGTTACCGCCTCACCTCCGCCGAGAGCGAATCCCGCCTGTACGGGCAGGAATCCCGCCTGTACGGGCAGGAATCCCGCCTGTACGGGCAGGTCTCAGACCTGCCCCGACCATACGTCAGGATCGCCAACCCCATCGCCCCTGAAAAGAGCGTTTTGCGCCGCAGCCTGCTGGCCTCGGTGCTGGACAATTTGGAGCGCAACCACCGCCTGCGGGAGGGGCTGGCCTTCTTCGAGATTGGCCCGGTCTTCGAGCCGGTTGCAGGCGACCTTCCCCTCGAACCGCGCAAACTAGCCATTGCGATGACCGGCCTGCGGCACGAGACCGCCTGGGACGTGAAGACCAGCCCGACGCTGGACTTCTACGACCTGAAGGGACGCCTCGAACTCCTCCTGGCCGGCCTCCGTTTAACGAACGCCGTCTTCGCCCCGGCCGATTCCGTTAAGTACCTCCATCCCGGCAAGGCCGCCGAAATCCAGGTGGACGGGCAAGCGGTGGGCGTGTTCGGCGAACTGCACCCGCTGGTCAAGGACAAGTACGAACTTGGCGAGGTGCCCGTGTTGGTCGCTGAATTCGACCTGGCCGCCCTGCGCAGCGCCGCCTCCGCCTACGAACTGGCCGCCGTCCCCGACGTGCCGCCCGTGCTGGAAGACATCGCCCTGATCCTGGACGATTCCATCCCAGCGGCGAAAGTAGAGGCGCTCATCCGCCAGACCGGCGGCAGGGTGCTGACCGGCGTCAAACTGTTCGACGTCTATCGCGGCGAGCAAATCGGCGCGGGCAAAAAATCCCTGGCCTACAGCCTGACCTACCAGGCCGAGAAGACGCTCACCGACAAGGAAGCGGCAGCCATCCGCAACAAGATCGTGCGGCGGCTGGAAAATGAGTTGGGCGCCCAACTGCGCAGTTAGAAAAATGCCACGCACTTCGAAGTGCGTGGCATTTTTAGGACAAATGGGATGCAAAAAGGCTTGCATTCTACTGTCATTCTCCTGTATACTGGTGGTGTTCAAATCCACTATTATTTCGGAGGAGTAATCTTATGGACAAGAAAACCACCGGCATCATTGCCACTGTAGCAACGGCGCTTATCTGTGGGTGTTGCGCCTTATTTGCCTGCATTATGGGTTTTGGTACGATCACCGGCAACGGCACATTCGAGTTGGGCGGCGCCAGCCAGCCCATGCCGCCTTCCTATGGCTACGTGTTCCTGTGCCTGTCAGTGCTCTTCATTGTGGTTCCTGTTGTGGTTGGCTTTGTCACCCTGCGCAAGAAACCGGCGGATGTCGTTACGCCGATCAGTGACGAGCCGTTACCCCCCGCCTCCTAAATCTTTCGAGAGATGGATGCCACGCACTTCAAAAGTGCGTGGCATTTCGTTTTAATCTTCGTCCGGGTAGTTCCCCAGGATCTGCTCGATCCGTTCCAGGATGTCATCGGTCAGTTTTTCGGCTGCCTCGCCAGCGGCCAGGTTTTCCATTAACTGCCCTGTGCTGGTCGCGCCGGTGATGACGCTGCTGACGTCCTTCCGCCGCAGCAGCCAGGCAATGGCCAGTTGCGCGGTAGACAGGCCCAGGTCCCGGGCGACCGAAGCGAGCATTTGTACAATAGCGATGCGTTCAGGGGTCATACGTTCCTGCATCCAGCCAAAGTCTGCCAGGGCAGCGCGTGTTTTTGGGGGAATGCCTTCGTTATATTTCCCGGTCAGGATGCCGTAGTAGAGCGGACTGAAGGTCGTCAGCCCGATGCCAAAGTCCTTGCAGACCGGCGCCAGGTCGGTTTCGACGCGGCGGCGGTGGAACATGTTGTATTGCGGCTGTTCCACGCTGGGCGGGGCCAGGTGGTTTTGTTCGGCGGTTTTGATGGCGGCGGCGATCTGGTATCCGCGCCATTCGGACGTGCCCCAGTAGAGGATCTTTCCCTGGCGGATGAGCATGTCCATTGTGTAGGCGATCTCATCGACGGGCGTATCAGGGTCGAAGCGCTGGCAGAAATACAGGTCGAGGTAGTCTACGCCCAGTCGCTTGAGCGAAGCATGGACGGACTCGCTGATGTGTTTGCGGGAAAGCCCGCGTCCGTTGGGGCCGGGCATGGTCTGCGAGAAAACCTTGCTGGAAATGACCACGGCCTCGCGCGGCAGGTCTTGGATGGCCCGCCCCATGACGACCTCGGCCTGCCCATTGGCGTAGACATCGGCGTTGTCGAAAAAGTTGACGCCGGAATCGTAGGCGGCATGGATCAACCGCGAGGCGGTCTTTTCCGGGACCTGGTCGCCAAACGTGACCCATGACCCTAACGCGATTTCACTTACTTTCAAGCCCGAACGGCCCAGGCGGCGGTAATGCATGAGTACTCCTGTATTACTGAACAATGATCCTGAGTGACAGCGTACATAACGTGGCCCTGCCGGACGCCAGCACCCAGTTCGTGGTATAGGTGCCGGGCTTCTCCGGGGTTTTCATGGAGACTTTCAGCGTCACTTCGCTGCCTACGCCCACACTGTTTGGCAGGTCGATGACGTCTTTCTTGCTGATGTCGGTGCCGCTTCGGTAGCGGAAGTCGGTGCTGGTGTCCAGCCAGGATTCATCGCCGGTATTCTTGACGGTCCAGTAGGTTTCGAAGTTGATCTTTGGCGCGAGGACGGTATCGTTGGGGGGCTCCTGGGTGATCAATTGGCAACCGGCGCCGGCCGATTCGGGCGGCGGTGCGGTGGGGGTAAATGTCGGTGAAGAAAAAACGAACAGGATGAACGTTGCTGTCGGCGTGGGAGTGTCTGGCGGGGTGTTAGTAGGGAGGGGCGTGGAGGTGGGCGTGGCGGTTGGAGGCAGCGCCGAAAGCGTTTGCACCTGGGCAGCGCCCGCTGTCCCGGCAATGACGGTTTCGATGCCCGGGGCCGGGCTTGGTTGCGCCAGTCCGGGGATCGCGGGGAGTTCGCAGGCCAGGAGCGTCAAGATCACTGCCAGCATCAAGATTGATTTCAACACGGTTCGTTTTTTCATAGCACACCACGCATCATGAAAGTGGGAAGGCCGGTTGGAGCGCCGATTTCATTTGACCCGGATGGCAATCTGCATGTAGCAGAAAATCCTTTTGCCCGAATCCAGGGCCCAGATCGTGCGGTAGGCGTCTCTCTCTTTGGGCGCGACCATCGGCACTTTAATTGTAACAGTATCCCCATACATCACGGTTTTGGGGATGTCATAGCGGTCCTCAAGGTGAAGTTCTGATCCTTTTTGATAAAGATAATCTACGTTGTTAATGAACCAGGTTTCAGCGCCCGTATTTTTCAGTTTCCAAACCGCAATGAATTTGTCGCCCCGTTCAATGATCGTCCCATTGGGAGGGTACTGGGACAGGATTTTGCAGGCCCAGTTCTTGCCGGACGAATCGGGATCGATCGTTGGCGTTTTTATCTTGGTCGCCATATCACCTGAGAAAGTGGCAGCCCTGCTGGGCGTAGGAGGGATAGGAAGGGGCGTAGAGGTGACGGTGGGCTTTAGCGTGGGCGTCAAGGTATAACGCAATGTCGGGGTAGGCGTGTCGGTTGGCAGGATTTTGGTTTTGGTCGGCGACAAGGTAAACCTGAGCGTTGCAGTCGAAGAGGGCAGGTCGGTCCCGGTTGGCGCGGCAGGACTGGCAGGCGGCAGCAGGGCGGCCGTCTGCGTTTGGGCAGCGGAAGAGGTTCCGGCAATGCTGTTTTCGACGTCCAGGGTGGGGCCTGGCGTTGGGTAGCCAGGTAAGGCTGGGAATTCACAGCCCAGCAGCATCAGCGTCACTGTCAACAAGACGATCGGTTTGCCCACACGGGATATGCTCATGCTGTGCTCATTCTGCCATCCGCCTGACCATTGCAAACCCATATCACGTCACCGGGTTGTGAAGGTGATTTTCATGGCGCAGAAGGCCCTTTGACCAACTTTCAATGTCCAGGTGGTTGCATACGTATCCAGTCGGCCTGGAGCAGTCAGTGGGACGATCACTGTCACCTTGCCGCCAGGAAAGACGGTGGCAGGGATATCATAATAGGGCTTGTCGTGAAAGCGCCCGCCCGTGTAGAAGACCACGTCCACGCCCTGAATCGGCCAGGTTTTCGTGCCGGTGTTTTGCACCAGCCATTGCGCGTAGAAGCGCTCGCCGTGCTTGACTGTCCCGCCCACATCTGGGAAGCGCGATAGCACTTCACAGGCCCATGGCTGCGGTGTGGGGGCGTCTGGGTCAACGCTGTATATTTCTGCGTCTTCCTCGGCGTACAGGGCAGAGGCGGTTGCGTCGACAATAGAGGTCGGCGAAATAAGCACAAAAATGAATGTAGGCGAGGCGGTAAACGTCTGGGTAGGGATGCGGGTCGGCGAGGGCGTCAGGGTAAAGGTCGCAGTGGGGGGAATCGCCAGCAGTGTCCCGCTTTGCGCGGCAGCGGCGGTCTGCGCGATGATGAGTTGCATCGCCGCCGGGTCAGGAGAGGGCGTTGGCGGCGGCGCTGTGAGCAGGAAGGGAGAGGCGCACCCCAGCGCAACGAATAGGGTTGCGAGCCAGAGAATCGATTTGTCGGGGTTGCGCCTGTTCACGCACTCTCCTTGAGTGGAAGGCTCAGTAGATGCAAATTCTGTAGTAACGACTTTAGTCGTTCGGGCAAAATGCGACTAAAGTCGCCACTACAAATCTATGGGACGTTGATGGCGATGTAGGGATAGCAGAACCCGCCCTGGAGTTTGAAGGTCATCACTTGAAGACCTTTTTCGCTTGGGGCGGTTGCATCGTAAGGGCCTACAGCGAACAAGTCGCCGGGTTTCATCTCCGGCAGTTCGATGACGGCCGGGAAGGCCGGCGCCATGTTCGGGCCGCTGAAATAGGTCAGGTCATAGCCGGCCGGCCAGGTTTTCGTGCCGGTATTCTTGATGGTGAATTTGATATCGAAGGTGTCGCCAGCATGGAAGTGGGTGTTGTCCAAGGGGCGTTTCTGGATGTCGGGGTCGCAGGCGTATTCGGACGAACCACTCCCGCCGCCCCCGCCTCCACCCCCACCGCCGCCTCCGCCGCTGACGACCAGGGTGGCGGTGGGGAAGGGCGTCGCCGTCAGCAGGACGGAGGTGGCCGTTTCGAGCGGGACCAGGGTGGGGGTAGGCTGCGAACCGGCTTGTTCGGTCTCTTTTGCGGCAACGGTCATGGCGACTGCGGTTTCAATTTGTCCCTGGGCTTCCACCGTCATGGCAACAGAGGTGGCTACCTGCGCGGCGGCCTCTGCGGGGTCGAGAGTCGCCTGGCCGGGCGCGCAGGCTGCCAATAGCGTCATGACCAGGAAAGCAACAATCAATTTCAATGGGCTGGACAAACGTGTCATTCATGTCTCCTTATTGGTTGGCTCACTATTGCGCTTTTTCTTGGCTTCCCGCCCCGATGCCCAACGGCTTCCACTTCTTTTCATCTTTCAGGCGGTGCTGGATGCCGTCCCGGTCGTGGGTCAGGTCAAAGCCTTCGGGTTTGATGAACATCTCTTCGCCGTCGAGCAGGCCGGTCAGTCCGGTTTGACCGGGTTCGGGGCGCTTGTCCTGGCAATAGGAGCAGGTAGATGGATCGTGCGCAGTATACTGGGTTGGTTCTTCGTACGTCGTGACGTAGCCCTCGTAGTTGCGCAGGACGATCTTGTGGTCGGACATGCTCAACAGGTAATTGGGCATGACCGGGATCTTACCGCCGCCGCCGGGCGCGTCCACGATGAACTGCGGCACGGCGTAACCGGAGGTATGCCCGCGCAGGCCCTCGATGATCTCGATCCCTTTTGCGACCGGCGTGCGGAAGTGGCCGGCGCCTTCGACCAGGTCGCACTGGTACAGGTAGTACGGGCGCACGCGGATACGGGTCATTTTTTGCACCAGTTCGCGCTGGATGTGGACGCAGTCGTTCACGCCCGCCAGCAGGACCGACTGGTTGCCCAGCGGGATTCCGGCGCGCGTCAGGCGGTCGCAGGCCTGGGCCAGTTCCAGGCTGATCTCGTTAGGGTGGTTGATGTGGATGTTGAGCCACAAGGGATGGAACTTTTGCAGCATGTCGCACAGTTCCTGGGTGACACGCATGGGCATGAAAACCGGCACGCGCGAGCCGATGCGCACGATCTCGATGTGCGGGATTTCGCGCAGGCGGGTCAGGATTTCCTCGAGGATCTTGGGCGCCAGCACCAGCGGGTCGCCGCCGGAGAGCAAGACATCGCGCACCTGCGGGGTGCGTTTGAGGTATTCGATCTGGGCTTCGAATTCCTGGCGTGAGAAGGTCTGGCCGGGATCTCCCACGATGCGCGAGCGCGTGCAGTAACGGCAGTACGAGGCGCATTGGGTGGTCACCAGCATCAGGACGCGGTCGGGGTAGCGGTGTACCAGGCCGGGGACGGGCGAGTGGCGGTCTTCGGCCAGGGAATCTTCCATCATGGCGGTGAAGGCTTGCATCTCCTCTGCGCGCGGGATGATCTGCTGGCGCACCGGGTCGTTCGGATCGTCCGGGTCGATCAGCGAGATGAAGTAAGGCGTCACATCCACGCGGAACAGGCCGCCGCTTTGCAGCGCTTTGCGCTCGCTTTCGGCCAGCGGGATAACTTTTTCGATATCTTCTACCGTATTCAAACGATGGCTGAGTTGCCAGCGCCAGTCGTTCCACTTTTCATCAGGAACGTCGGCGTAAACAGGCGCGCGTTTCGAAATGATCGGGCTAGGCATGGGATTATCCTCCGTAGTGATATGGTTCAGAAAAAACTAAAGAGGGGAGAGGCGCGTTCCAGAATCTGCGCGGAGGGTCATGGTCTGGACGGAAAAAGCCCCCAGAGAAAGGGGACAGGCCGATGAGTGAAAACTCTTTCAGGTCCATAATAAGGTATTGTAAAAGGAAACGGGATGCGGGTCAATGTCCATTCATCATGCCAGGTGGCTAAAAAGTGACACAATTTGTCTAAACAACTTGACTTTTCATACTTGTTTGTGCTACTAATTAGAAAATTTGTTGCGAGGAACAAAATGCACCGCGAACGTGTATCCGAGAATGTCTACTGGTTCCAGAGCGAAGTTTACGCTCAAGTGACCGCTGGCGTGGTGGCCGGGCCGCAATGGGCGGTCGTCATCGATACGCTGGCTTTGCCGGATGAAACGCTGGGAATCCGCGAGTTCATCGAACATGAGTTGGGTGTGCCGGTTCGCTATGTGATCAATACCCATCATCACGCCGACCATGCGTGGGGAAACTGTTTCTTCCCCGGCGCGACGGTCATTTCCCATGCGCGCTGCCGGGACCTGCTGATCGAGAGGGGTATACCGTCCCTGGAAGCCGCCCGCAAACAAAATACGATCCTACGCCAGGTCAAGATCGTGCTGCCTCACATCACTTTCGGCCAGGGTGAGATGACCTTGCGCGTTGGGAAAAAGAACCTGACCATCATGCTGGCAATGGGGCACAGTTCGGATGGGATCAGTGTGCTGGTGGAAGAAGACCGGGTATTATTTGCCGGTGACGCTTTCATGCCCCTGCCCTATATCGTAGACGGCAACGTAGACGAGATCGCGGCCTCCATCAAGAAAATTGGTCGTATGGGCCTGGAGAATATCGTCCAGGGACATGGCGACATCATCCTGCGCGGCGAGATCGACGCCGCCGTCAAGGAAAACCTGAACTATATTTCCGCCATCAAGAAAGTTGTGCGGACTGCATCGCGACGTAAGGCAGCAACGGAATACCTCGAAAACATCGGCATCGAGGAATGCGGAAAGAGCCGCGTCCACCTGGGCGGGTTGGCGGTGAAATTGCACGAGCGTAACCTGCGCGCGCTGTTGCAGCAATTCCAAAACGGGGATTCGATGGATGAAGATTGAATTCGGCGAGGAAAGAAGATTTCAACGTTTCATAGGAGGCCAAATGCAACTGCGACATTTTATCGACACACAAGACTTCAGCAAGCAAGAACTGCTCGATATGATCGAACTGACCCGCCGCATCAAAGCCGCCGACAAACAGGGCTGCACGCCCAAACTGCTCCAGGACGCCTCGCTGGCGATGATCTTCGAGGAGCCGTCCACGCGCACGCGCGTCTCGTTCGAGGTGGCGATGACCGAACTGGGCGGGCACGCCCTCTACCTCAAGCCGGGCGAGATCCACCTGGGCGTGCGCGAGTCCATGTACGACACGGCCAAAGTCCTCTCGCGCATGTGCGACGCCATCTTCTGCCGCGCCCTCAAACACGAGACCGTGACCGAACTGGCAAAGCACGCCGATGTGCCGGTTTTCAATGGCCTCACCGATTACAACCACCCCACCCAGGTGGTCTGCGATGTGACCACCATGATGGAGCATAAGCCCGCCGGGAAGAAACTCGAAGACCTGAACGTGACCTTCATCGGCGACGCGACCAACGTTCTTTCTTCCCTGATGCTGATGTGCACCAAACTGGGCATCAACTTCACCCACGCCGCGCCCAAGAAATACCAGGCGCCGGCAGAGTGGCAGGCCTGGGCGCAGGAAAACTGCCGGGAATCGGGCGGCAGCCTCACGGTCACGGAAGACCCGGCGGCGGCTGTCCGCGAGGCGGATTTCGTCTATACCGACCTGTGGTGGTGGGTGGGCCAGGAAGACCAGATCCCCGAACGACGCGCCGCCTTCATGCCGAGCTACCAGGTCAACCTCGGCCTGTTCGACAAAACCCCCGCGCACTGCAAATTCATGCACAACCTGCCCGCCTCGCGCGGCGTGGAAGCCACTGACGAAGTGATGGATCATCCGCGTTCGATCATCTTCGATCAATCCGAGAATCGCCTGCACGCTGAAAAAGGCCTGCTGGTTTATTTCCTGTATCCGCGTTTGCAGCGGCCCTCTGAGGAACTCAAAGCCTTCCACAAGGGACAGATCGAATCGTTCCTGGCCCGGCTCTAAACATGTCCCGCACTCTCCCTTCGACTCCCCGTTCTGACGGCTTTTCCATGCCCGCAGAATTTTCGCCCCATGCCGGGACCTGGATGCTGTGGCCGCAGCGACCGGACAACTGGCGGCTGGGAGGCAAACCGGCGCAAAAGGCTTTCGTTGCCGTTGCCAGCGCCATCGCCCAATTCGAGCCGTTGACGATGTGCGCCAACCACGACCAGTACGCCAACGCCCGCCAGATGCTGCCGCCTGGAGTGCGCGTGGTCGAATTGTCGAACGACGACGCCTGGATGCGCGACTGCGGCCCGACCTTCGTGGTTGACGGCCAGGGCGGCCTGCGCGGCGTGGACTGGAGGTTCAACGCCTGGGGCGGGCAGTACAACGGCCTGTATTTCCCCTGGGATTTGGATGCAGCCGTCGCCCAAAAGGTTTTGGAGATCGAAGGCGTGGATCGTTACCGGGCGCCCTTCGTACTGGAAGGCGGCTCGGTCCACGTGGACGGCGAGGGAACCTGCATCACCACCGCCGAGTGCCTGCTCAACCCGGGACGCAACCCAGACCTTTCACAGGAAGAAATCGAAAATTACCTGAAAGACTATCTCAACGTCGAGAAAGTGCTGTGGATACCGCGCGGCGTCTTTCGCGATGAGACGACCGGTCACGTGGACAACCTGGCCTGCTGCCTGCGCCCGGGCATGGTCGCGCTGACCTGGACGGACGACAAATCCGACCCGCAGTATGAGCGTTCCGCCGAAGCGTACGATTACTTGATGTCGGTCACGGACGCCAGGGGCCGGAAGTTGGAAGTCCACAAGATCCACCAGCCCGACCCGATCATCATCACCGCCGAAGAAGCCGAAGGCGTGGACGCAGTAGACGGCACGCTCCCGCGCGAAGCCGGGGACCGCATGGCGGCCTCGTACGTCAATTTCTACTTCTGTAACGGCGGCGCAATCGTCCCGACCTTCGGCGATCCGCACGACGCCGGGGCGTTGGGAACGCTCCAAGAACTGCTGCCAGGTCGCAAGGTGGTCGGCGTCCCGGCGCGGGAAATCCTGCTGGGCGGCGGGAACATCCACTGCATCACCCAGCAGCAGCCCCAACGCTGACCTGTACAACATTCCGCAGGTACGTGAGAACCTGCGGAATGTTTTCTTGATGAAATCCCTTTCTTTCCAGGCAGGATAGGATAAAATCTGCCGCGAGGAAAAACACGATGAGCAAACGTAAAAAAGACGTAACTGCCTACCCACGGATAATTCACGTGGAGTTAAAAGCAAAAAAAAGAAGTCTCAAACAGGATGTACAGGATGAGCAGGATGTTTTTTCGACGACGGAAGCCTTATCCTGAATATCCTGTCTATCCTGTTTGACATGGTAGGTAGTTACGAAAATTCACAAAAAAGTCCAAACGGGCTACAAATATGCGCCAGATAGCCCATTTTCGGCAACAAAATGATGGTTTCGGGCACTAATTATAAAGATTCACGCCAATCATGCTTTGGCAAATCCGCAAATAACTCTATAAGCCGTCACAACTCAGTGAACCATCCCCAGTTTTTCCACTTCGGCTTGCTCCGCCTGGCGGATCAGTTCTCCATGCCGACAGACCCAGCGGCGCACCTGCGTTTCCGACATCACTTCCGGCTCATGCGCCATCCAGCCCAACAAACGCTCCACCGCGCCAAAGGGCAGATCCCCTGGCAGCAGGCAAACCCATTCCTGCAAGCCCCGACTGGCGACTTTCAACAGGCTGTATCCATCCCCGGCCACCGCACCAGCCTGCTCCCGGCGAAATTCTTCCACCAGCAGGCCATCGCTCAGTCGCCATTGCTCCACCATCAAATGACGCAGCGCTTCCCAGCCAATCTCGCTCACCTGGCTTTCCAACTCATTCAAGTAATGCGCCTGCGTAATGTCCGACAGGCTTATCATGGGCATGGCTCCTCGCCACAATTCGGTCAGGCTTTCAGGGTTGTCAAGTTCGTCAATTTTCGCTATCATCAGGATCAGTTGGCTCGTATGGGTCTCCCGGTGTTCGCCTTGCGGCGGTGTTGAGACATCGAGGTTACTCGCAAGAGCCAATTTTCATCAAGGGCGCATCCCTTCGCTTTGGCGCGCTAACAAGAATTTTAACGCTCAGGGCTTTATGTCCCACACGCGGGCATTTGTAATGTCACAATGGGTCCCATAGTCCTTATTAGTGCCAGAAATGATCCCATAGCCAAAAAGGCCCCGCAAAGGTTTATCCATAGACAAAGTATATTCGCCAATGAATTGGTCGTCTACATACACATAAGCCTTATTCTCGTTGACCAAAATAAGGACATCAGCTTCCGCAGGATTGGAGAAATTCAAGCGCCCTGTGCCCCGAGTTTTTCCTAATTCATAATAATACGGGGGCGTAGTTGACGTAAAATAAATCCGGGATTTATCAAAAATCGTTCCGTAGTTCCTCCCATCATCTTGTATAGCGAATACAATCCCACACCCCGATGTGTCAGAAGTCTGGGATGCGGTTGACCATGCAATATGTGCCGCATAGACAAAGTTCTCTAACTCAAAATCGAAATAATACGATTGCATCCAGCCAATTTGAGCAAAATCTTCGCTGAAATCATCCAATTCGGTATACTCACCATTTGTAGTAGAGATCAGGCCTTCATCCTTGAATTTCTGAATCTGAGAGAGAAAATCATTGTAAGATTGCGTAGCTGCGAGATCTGGAGTATTTGTTGGCTTTGGTGTCCATGTAGGACGTTTAGTATCAGTCGGTTTCGGCATAGGAGTGTCTGTGACCACTTTTTCCACAGGAAGCTCCGTTGCCACAGATGTATCGCTACTACTTGATAGCCCACAGGCTATTGTAATCATAGTAGCAACAACAAGGATAGAGAGAACATAGATAGAACGCCTGGCTTTCATAGTACTTACTACCTCCTCATAAGCAAATATAACTGTACTAAGTATGTAGAAAACGGAAGAAAAAAAACATAACAAAAGTCACTAATATTTAAGACAATCTTCATTTACCGGCCTTATAATAGGTATTTGCGATTAATTTGCCACTAGTAGGTTTACAAACAGCCTTTTAGGAATGGTTGCGCCAAAATCGTTTACAATAAGGCAGCCCTATACCAAGGAGACCATCATGCCCCAAGAAGAATCCATCGGACACATCCTGGAAACCTACCAGAGCATCGAGATCACCGAACACTACATCTACAAGAACCTGGCAAAAAGCATCAAGGACCCGGACAACCGGGCAATCCTGGAACAGATCGCGGATGACGAACTGCGTCACGCCGAAGGTTGGAAAAAATACACCCAGCAAAAGATCAAGCCCAACCGCTGGGACATTTTCAAGTACACGCTCATCAGCAGATTGTTCGGCTTTACGTTCGGCATCAAACTGATGGAACGCGGGGAAGAAAAGGCGCAGGGCAACTACGCGCAATTGAAGGGAAAAATCCCTGAGATCGAGACTTGGGTCCATGATGAAGAAATCCACGAGCAAAAACTGATCGGCATGTTGGACGAAGAACGCCTGCGCTACGCCGGTTCGGTGGTGCTTGGCCTGAACGACGCCCTGGTCGAATTGACCGGCGCCCTGGCCGGCCTGACCCTGGCGCTGCGCGACGTAAAACTCATTGCCCTGTCTGGCCTGATCACCGGCATCGCCGCTTCGCTCTCCATGGCCGCCTCCGAATACCTCTCCACCCGCTCCGAAGACACCCAAAAGCACCCGGTGCGCGCCGCGATCTATACCGGCATCGCCTACATCATCACCGTCACCTTACTGGTGCTGCCCTACCTGCTCATCCCCAACGAATTCATCGACCTGGCAATCGCCCTGGCCACCGCCGTGATTATCATTGCAATCTTCAACTACTACATCTCGGTTGCCAAAGACGAACCCTTCAAAGAACGCTTCATCGAAATGGCCGGCCTCAGCCTGGGAGTAGCCACCTTCTCGTTCATCATCGGCTATTTCATCCGCCTGTGGCTGGGAATCTGAGCGACGCCATGCCATGAAAATTTTAACGGTAGACATCGGCACAGGCACGCAGGACATCTTCCTGTACAACTCCCAACTGCATATCGAAAACGGCTTCAAACTGGTCGTCCCCTCGCCCACCATGATCGTCCACCAACGGGTCAAGGCGGCCACCCGGTCGCGCGCGCCCATCCTGCTCACTGGCGTGATGATGGGCGGTGGCCCGTCTGCCTGGGCGGTGGAAGCGCACGCCCGCGCCGGGATCGAGACGTATGCCACGCCCGCCGCCGCCAGGACGCTGGACGATGAACTGGACAAAGTGCGGGCGCTCGGCGTCGAAATCGTCTCGGACGACGAAGCCGCCGCCCTGCCGGACTCCGTCCAGCGCATCGAACTCCGCGACCTGGACCTGCCAGCCATTCACGAGGCCTTCTCCCGCCTCGGCGTCGGCATGTCCGACCTGGACGCGGTCGCGGTGGCCGTCTTCGATCACGGGGATGCGCCCCCGGGTATCTCCGACCGGCAATTCCGCTTCGATTATCTCGACCAGCGCCTCCGCGCCCGCAACTCCCTGTCTACCTTTGCCTTTCGCGCAGAAGACATCCCGCCCGTTATGACGCGCTTGCAAGCCGTGGCCCAATCGGCCGGCGACCTGCCCTGCCCGCTGGTGGTGATGGACACGGCCCCAGCGGCTGTGTTGGGCGCAACCTTCGATCCCAGTGTGGCTATACGCAAGCGGAAGATCGTCTGCAACGTGGGCAACTTCCACACGCTGGCCTTCCGGCTGGGGGAAAATGGAATCGAGGGCCTGTTCGAGCATCACACCGGCGAGACCGACCTACCCAAACTGGAGCGCCTGCTCCACAGGCTGGCGGACGGTTCGCTCAAGCACCAGGATGTCTTCGACGATATGGGACATGGCGCGCTGGTATATTCGGATGAGCCATTCGCTCTTGGCGAGGATGCGTTCGATGTGGCCGTCACCGGGCCGCGCCGTTCGATGTTCTCCATCACCCCGGCCCCCTCCCCCGATGGTCGAGTAGCGCAGCGTATCGAGACCAGGGAGAAGGGGATTCTACGGCCTTATTTTGCTGCTCCCTTCGGCGATATGATGATCGCGGGCTGCTTCGGCCTGCTGGCGGCCGCAGCGGAGATCCTGCCCGATTTAACGGAAGCAGTTTCAAAGTCCATGAAAGATGCGGGGTTGGGGCGTCCGCCCTGGGAAAACGAATAACCCCAAACTTGTCCTTTTTGGTTACATTTTGCTATAATTAAAATGGTCGTAACCCACAGCACCTAGAAAGGAGGCGCAATGGCTGACCAACCACAAGGATGCGCGCGCGTGACTGGTTCTGTGACCAGTGAGTCGCCGAGCGACCAGAAACCATCCGAACAAATTATCGAAAAAAAGGAGATGACGATGACCGCACGTGTCGGGCAAAAAGCCCCTGATTTCTCTGCTCCGGCTTATTACCGGGGCAGCTTTACAAATATAAAACTTTCCGATTTTGCCGGGAAATGGGTACTACTGTGCTTCTACCCGGGTGACTTCACCTTTGTCTGAGCGACAGAAGTGTCGGCGGTCGCCGACAAATATAGCGTTTTGCAAGATCTAGGGGTGGAAGTCATCTCTGTAAGTGTAGACAGTCATTTTGTGCATAAGATGTGGAACGACTATGAATTGACCAAGATGGTGGAGGGCGGCGTGCCCTTCCACATGGCTTCGGACCAGGCCGGGAACGTGGGACGCGCCTACGGCGTATGGGACGAGAACCAGGGCATCGAGTTGCGCGGGCGCTTCATCATCGACCCGGACGGCGTGATCCAGGCCATGGAAGTGTTGACCCCGCCGGTAGGCCGCAAGTTCTCCGAAAGCGTGCGCCAAATCCAGGCCTTCCAGCACGTCCGTAAGACGCAGGGCAAGGAAGCCACGCCTGCTGGCTGGGAACCGGGGCAGCCGACCCTCCAGCCAGGCCCAGCCTTGGTGGGCAAGGTTTGGGAGGTGTGGAAGCCGAGCATGGAAAAGTAGACCCGATTGCAAGGTCAATCCCCAGCAAATTCACGTTGCTGGGGATTTTTTATTCTCCAAAATTCCCCTCACCTTCTACACAATTCCTACACATTTGCTTGCTATCCTTGTTTCAGACTCGAACAAGGAAGTAGCAAATGGATCGTATCCAATCTATCACCAAAAACAAGAAAATAGCCTTACTTGTGGGTGTGGTCGCCTTCCTGGCGGCTACGCTGGCCTTCGCACTGCCAGGCGTGAGCGCGCAGGCCGGCTACGAGACCGAACCCCTCAGGCGCGGGGATTTGACCATGACCGTGAGCGCCAGCGGGGCGGCGCGCGCGCACCAATCTGCCAGCCTGGCGTGGGAAACGATCGGCGTCGTGGAAACGGTCAATGCGCAGGCGGGCGAGAGTGTCACAGCCGGGGAGACGCTGGCCGCGCTGGCGCAGGATTCCCTGCCCCGCAGCGTGGCGCTGGCCGAGGCGGACCTGGTCGCTGCGCAACAGGCGCTGGATGACCTGCTCGGTTCAGCAAACACAGACAAGGCCAATGCCGCCATTGCCCTGCGCGAGGCGCAGGAGGCCTACGAGGACGCGGTCGCGTATCGTGAGGCGCTCGACCACGAGGTCAGGTACGACCTGCTGAACTTCATCCAAAGGCCGGATGGCAAGGTCAAAGTGCGCGGCTTCAGCCACGTCAGTTATATGCCGAGCGAGGAGCAGAAAGCCGAAGCGGATGAGGACGTGGCGCTGCAAAAGGCCAAGATGGAAGACGCCCAGCGCGCTTACGAGCGCGTGGCAAACGGCCCGAACCCGCAAGACGTGGCGGCTGTCGAGGCGCGCGTCCTGGCGGCGCAGGCTGTACTTGACCAGGCCAGGATCATTGCGCCGTTCGACGGCGTCATCACGGACGCGCTTCCCCAACCCGGCGACCGGGTCTCGCCCGGCCAGGCGGCATTCCAAGTACACAACCTTTCGACCCTGCTGGTAGATCTGGATGTGTCGGAGATGGACATCAACCGCGTCGCCCTGCATCAGAAAGTCACGCTGCGCTTCGAGGCCATCCCTGGTAAGGAGTATCGGGGAGAGGTGGTCGAAATCGCGGGGTCAGGCCAAAGGTCGGCGGGAGGCGTGAATTTCAGAGTGACGCTCGAATTGTCGGATGCGGATGGGCAGGTCAGGCCGGGCATGAGCGCCGAGGCGGTCATCCAGGTGCGGGACGTGCAGGACGCCCTGCTGGTCCCAAACCGCGCCATCCGCATGTTGGATGGGCAACGGGTCGTGTATGCGCTCAGGGAGGATGGCCCGCTGGAGGCGATCCCTGTGCGGCTGGGCGTAACGTCCGACGCTTATAGCGAATTGGCGGCTGGGGCCCTGCAAGAGGGCAACCAGATCGTGTTGAACCCGCCGGCTGTCGAAAAATAAAAAACGAAATCTGGAGACAAAAATGAATCTCAAACAACTTTTCACCAACAAGAAAGCCATGCTCGGCCTCGGCGCAGTGGTTGTGCTGGGCATCGTGCTGGCGGTGACGCTGCCGCGCAACGCCGCCGCAGATACCCTGTACCAAACCGAAGCGGCAACGCGCGGCGACCTGTCTGCGATGGTGGGCGCGACCGGCACGGTGCGGGCGGCGCAGTCCGTTACGCTGGCCTGGGAGACGAGCGGGATCGTGGAGACGGTCGACGCGGGATTGGGCGATGCGGTGCAAAAAGATAAGACGCTGGCATCGCTGGAACAGTCGTCGCTGCCGCAGAACGTCATCCTGGCCGAAGCGGACCTGGCAACAGCGCAGCAGGCGCTGGAGGATCTGCTCGAATCCGATACGGCGCGCGCCAACGCCGCCATTGCGCTGCGCGAGGCGCAAGAAGAATACGATGACGCCGTGGAGTACCGCGAATCGCTGGAAGGAAAAATCGACATCGAGTACGTCATCTGGGTGAACGGACAGCCCAAGGTCAAGACACGGCGCGGCTATGCCGACGAGGCAGAAAAGGCCGAAGCGGACGAGGACGCAGCCCTGAAACTGGGCCAACTGGAAGACGCCCAGCGCGCGTATGATCGCTTGAAGGACGGCCCGAACCCGCAGGACGTGGCCGCCGCCAAAGCGAAAGTGGCGGCTGCGCAGGCCGTCCTCGACCAGGCCAGGATCAGCGCTCCCTTCGACGGCGTGGTGACGGATGCCAGCGCGCTGCCAGGCGACCAGGTGGCGCTCGGCGAAATGGCCTTCCAGGTGGACGACCTTTCGCGCCTGTTGATCGACCTGGAAGTGTCGGAGGTGGACATCAATTCGATTTCGGTCGGACAGGAGGTGACGGTCAATTTCGACGCGGTGCAGGGGAAAGATTACCGGGGCGTGGTGGCCGAGGTAGCGGGAGCAGGCACGGTCTCCGAAGGAAGCGTGGACTTCAAGGTCACGGTCGAACTGACCGATGCGGATGAACTCGTCAAACCGGGTATGACCGCCGCCGTCCTCATCCAGGTGCGCAATATCGAAGACGCGCTGCTCGTCCCGAATCGGGCCGTGCGCGTGGTGGACAACCAGCGCGTGGTGTACGTTCTCGAAGGCGAAACGCTGACGCCCATCGAAGTGCGCCTGGGAGCGACCTCGGACACGTACAGCGAAGTGGTGGGCGGCGACCTGCAAGCAGGCGACTTGATCGTCTTGAACCCGCCTGCCGCGCTCGAAATGCACCCCGGCCAGAACAGCCCCTTCCGCCAGGGTGGATAGGAGGCCGGGATGAGCGCACCTGTGATCGTTGCAAAAGACCTGGTCAAGACTTACCAGATGGGCGACGTGGAAGTGAACGCGCTGCGCGGCTTGTCGCTGCAGATCGAGCGCGGCGAGGTGGTCGCCATCACCGGGCCGTCGGGGTCGGGCAAGTCCACGCTGATGAACATCCTGGGCTGCCTGGACAGGCCGACCAGCGGCGCCTACCGCCTGGATGACGTGGAAGTAGCCGAGATGGACGATGACCATTTGGCGAACGTGCGCAACCGCAAGATCGGGTTCGTCTTCCAGTCGTTCAACCTGCTTTCGCGCGCTTCGGCGCTCTCGAACGTGGAACTGCCGCTGCGCTACTCCGGCGTGAGCGAGGGCCGCAAGGAGCGCGCCCGCGCCGCGCTGGAAGCGGTGGGACTGGGCGACCGGGTAGACCACCGTCCCTACGAACTCTCCGGCGGGCAGCAGCAGCGCGTGGCGATTGCGCGCGCGTTGGTCAACGAACCGGCCATGATCCTGGCCGACGAGCCGACCGGCAACCTGGACTCGAAGGTCGGGCAGGAGATCATAGACCTGCTGCTGAACCTGAACAAGGAAAGCGGCACCACGCTGGTGATCGTGACGCACGACCCAAAGGTGGCGGCGCAGACCGGGCGGACCATCCACATCATCGATGGGGTGGTAAACCACAGATAAACACGGATGAATCTTGATGGTAGATGAACAAGGCCCGTATTTGCCCCAATTTACCTGTCCCGCAATATTTTCGCTGCGTTTATCAAACCAAATCCTTTTTATCTGTGTGAATCTGTGGTTCGAAAATGGGTTCCCGAACCATCTCGGAAAGGAATAAATATGAACATATCCCAAATCCTGTTCGAAGCGCTGGAGAGTTTGAACGCCAACAAAATGCGTTCCGGGCTGACCATCCTGGGCATCGTCATCGGCGTGGCGGCGGTGATCGCCATGCTGGGCGTGGGGAACGGCGCGCAAGACACTATCCTGGGTTCCATCAACGACATCGGCACCAACATCCTGTTCGTCTTCCCCGGCAACAGCGAAGCGGATGTGCGCAACCCGCGCCCGCTGACCGTGAAAGACGCCGAGGCGCTGGCCGACCCGTTCGCGGCGCCGTCGGTGCTGGCGGTGGCGCCCGTTGTGCAGACCCAGGGCGAAGTGACGGCCTATGGCGAGCAGGGCGTGGTGCCGGTCAACGGCGTTGTGCCCGTCCACGCCCAGGTGCGCAACGAAACGCTCACCGAAGGCGAATTCATCAACGAAGCGCAATTGCTCGGTTACGCCTCCGTGGCCGTCATCGGCCCCGACACAGCCGAGGCGTATTTCGACCGCCGCGAGGGCGTGGTCGGCGAGACCATCCGCATCAACGGGCAGCCCTTCCGCGTGATCGGGGTGCTGGCTTCCAAAGGCGGCGGCATGACCGGCAGCAGCGACGACCGCATCCTGGTGCCGCTCACCACCGCCCAGGGCCGCCTGGCACAGGGCAATAGCGCCGATAGTGTAGATTTGATTTTCGTGCAGGCCGTCAGCGCCGAGGCGGTGCCGCAGGCCGCGCAGGAGGCGGCGCAGGTGCTGCGCACCCGTCACCGCACGGCCATCGGCGCGGACGACTTCACGGTCTACTCACAGGAAGATTTCGTCAACACCGCCGAGACCATCACCGGCGTGCTGACCATCTTCCTGGGCGGCATCGCGGCCATCTCCCTGCTGGTGGGCGGCATCGGCATTATGAACATCATGCTGGTCTCGGTGGCCGAGCGCACGCGCGAGATCGGCCTGCGCAAGGCGCTGGGCGCGCGCAAGCGCGACATCCTGACGCAATTCCTGGCCGAATCGTCGCTGCTCAGTATGCTGGGCGGGCTGGTGGGCGTGTTCTTCGGCTGGCTGATCGCCATCGCTATCGAACAGGTCTCGATCGCGCTGAACTCGCCCTTCGATACCGCCATCAGCCTGGACTCGATCCTGTTGGCCACGCTCTTCTCGGCGGCGGTCGGCCTGTTCTTCGGGCTGTATCCCGCCAACCGCGCCGCGTCCCTGCAACCGGTGGAAGCGTTGCGGTATGAATAATCATTGGACACGGATTCCACGGAAGGCGCGGTTTGCCGTTCTTTTACGGATTTTTCCGTGCTGTCCGTGAATTCCGCTTCCGAAAATAATAGCGAAGAATCCCGTATAATCAAGTCATGCCCAAGAAAATCCTCGTCGTGGACGACGAACCCAAGATCGCCGAGATCTGCCAGGACTATCTCAAGGCGGCCGGTTTCGACGTGGCGACCGCCTCGAACGGCCCGGACGGCCTGGCGGCGGCGCGGCGCGAGCAGCCCGACCTGGTGGTGCTGGACCTGATGCTGCCCGGCATGGACGGACTGGATGTCTGCCGGGCGCTGCGGCGCGAGGGCGACGTGCCCATCATCATGCTCACCGCGCGCGTGGAAGAGACCGACAAACTGATCGGCCTCGAACTGGGCGCCGACGACTACATCACCAAGCCCTTCAGCCCGCGCGAACTGGTGGCGCGCGTGCGCGTGGTGCTGCGCAGGGCGAGCGGCGACCCCGCCAGCGACGTGATCCGCGCCGGGGATGTGACGCTCGACCGCGCCCGCTACGAAGTCTACCTGCCGGCCCCCGCCGGGTCGAGTATATCGAGACCCGCCGGGGAAGCGCAGGTCGTCCTCTCCCTGACGCCCACCGAGTTCGAGATCCTGGCTACGCTGATGAGCCAGCCCGGGCGCATCTTCTCGCGCGCCCAACTGCTCCAGGCCGCACGCGGCGTAGCCTTCGAGAGTTACGAGCGCGCCATAGACAGCCACATCCGCAACCTGCGCCGCAAACTGGAAAGCGGCCGCCCGCCCGCCCATTACATCGTCACCGTACATGGCGTGGGCTACAAATTCGAACCGTAGCCGTAACGGCCTACCCTGTCCAACAGGATAGACAGGATATTCAGGATAAAAGATGAAGAGACCCGATTACACCATCCGCGCTATCCGCCGCCGGCTGTTCATTTTGCTGCTGCGCGCTTTTACGGCCGTTGTGTTGCTGCTGGCTTTCTTGATTCTGAGCGTGACGGCCTATTTCCTGTCGTACCCCACCCGCTTCAACCCGCTCGAACGCCTGCCCATCGTTGCCCGCCTGGAAACGTTCTACCGCATCACCGGCTCGTGGGACGGCGCGGAAGGGATGTTCACGTTCTCCTCGGAAGATGAAGACGTGCGCAAGAGCCGCCCCATCCTGCTGGACGCGCAGGGACGCATCGTCCTCTACGAGGGCCGTCCCGACGCCCCGCAAGTGGGGCAGGCCTATTCCATCATCCCCGGCGACGCCCCCATCCCGCTCGTGGTAGATGACCAGATCGCCGGCACATTGATCTTGCGCACCTCCATGATCCCCGTCCACGGGCAACTGGCGTTGGGCATACTCGCGCCCATCGCCTTCATCTCGGTGTTCCTGGCGCTGCTGACGGTGGTGATCGGACTGCTGCTGATGCGGCGGGTGGTGACGCCGCTCGCGGAAGTGATCGCCGCCGCCCGCGCGGTAGCCTCCGGCGATCTTTCCACCCGTGTGCCTGCTTCTGGACCCCAGGACTTGCGCCTCCTGTCGGACAATTTCAACCAGATGGCGGCCGCCCTGCAAGCAAGCGACCAGCAGCGCCGCGACCTGCTGGCCGACGTGGCCCACGAACTGCGCACCCCGCTTACCGTCATGCGCGGGCGGCTCGAAGGGGTCGTGGACGGCGTCTACCCGCCGGAGGCGGCGCAGATCGTCCCGGCGCTCGAAGAGACCTACCTGCTCGAACGCCTGGTGGAAGACCTGCGCCTGCTCACCCTGGTCGAGACGCGCCAACTGCCCTTCGAAGCCCGCGACCTGCCGCTGGGCGACCTGGCCGCGCGCGCCGTAGACCTGTTTGCCGCCCAGGCCGAAGAACTCGGCATCCGCCTGGAAATCGAAAACTGCGCCCCCGAGGCGCTCGTCCACGTGGACCCGCAGCGCACCGAACAGGTGATCGGCAACCTGGTCGCCAACGCGCTGCGCTACGCGCCCAGGGGCGGGAAAATCTGGTTGGAAGTGGAGCAGGCCGGGGGGGCGGTCGTGATGCGGGTGAACGATAACGGTCCCGGCGTCCCCCCTGAGCATCTGCCGCATCTCTTCCAGCGTTTCTGGCGCAGCGAAAAGTCCCGCTCACGCGCCTCCGGCGGGGCCGGGCTGGGGCTGGCCATCGCCCGCCAACTGGTGGAAGCGCAAGGCGGCAGCATCCGCGCCGAAAACCTGCCGGGGGGCGGGCTGCGGGTAGAGGTGACCTTCCCGGCGGCAAACGCCGGGCGGGCCTGAACCGTCAGCGCGTCGAAGGCAGGCTGAGGAAACCGTTCGAGGCCATCCCCAGGTACATCTCACGGATGGAGGCCTCGAGAATGTGCTTGACGCGCAGGCGCTCATTGGCCGGGTTCGTGCGAGGGTTGAATATGACCGCTTTCCCGACCTTGACGCGATAGGAATCCAAATGTACCGTGAGGGGAATGAACGGCAAAGCGCGTCCGCAACGCTGGTAATAGAACTCGCCCAGGCGCACGAAACCCTTTTGGAAAGGGGTCATCCTGGCCAGCAGGTCGCGTTCCCTGTGCGGGTCTTCGGGGAAGACCAGCAGGCATTTCCCCGCAACCAGCAGGTCGACGCTCCGCTGGTAGGTCTCGAATAACTGCTCCCCCTGCTCTACAGCCACGCAGCCTGCTGAACGCATCAACCCCACCGAAACCTTCGAGATCGCCCGCGCCAGCCAAAGGCTGAACGGCGGCGAAAGGTGGAGTTGCGGCTCGACAAAATCCCATCGAAGGTAATCAGCGGCCTTTTCCCTGTCCAGCATATCGCCGATCACCCAGGGATAGACCCGCACGGGCAGGGATGCAAGTACAGCGATCGGCCCCATGGCCCCCAGGTGGTTGGCAACGAACACAGCCGGGCCGCGCTCGGGCAGGTTTTCGTCCCCCAGCAATTCCCCGCCCCACAGGAAAGCATCGAACAAACCAGCGATCAAACGATAGGCCGCCTCGTTCATCTCAGCCTCCATAATAAGCATACAACAAACCGCCTGCGCAGGCAAGCGGGGCGTGAGGCGTCATTCGTAAAACGTAATGAATGTGTGAGGGGGTGAGGCGTGGAGGCTGGGGGCGTTCCAAGGAAATATCCCGCAGGAATAGGATACAATTGCAAATGTATCACATACAATCTTAATTGTACACGATACAATAATAAATGTATCTTATACATCAATAATTGTTTTGCATACAATATGATATGTATAAGATACAATTCTATATATATTGCATACATTCATAGTATATATCTTATACATTTATAAATGTATCCTATACATAATTAAATGTATAAAATACATTTAATTATGTATAGGATACACCGGACAATGCAAGGCATAATTTCATCAAATCCAGGCAAATCCCCTCTTGGAAGCATCGAAAACGCCCCAAAAGGAGAGAAAAATGGCTAAGAATCAGACAATCCGCCTACGCCAGGGAGGCCGTGCAGTCCCGGCTGCAAGCGTTGAGGAGCGCGCAGAGGGCCGAGGTCAACGCGCAAAACGCGCTGGCATCCGCGCGCGACGCCGAATGGGAGTTCCACAACATGCTGCTGGGCGTCAAGACCCAGGTGGCAGCGCAATACGGCGCGGACTCCGACCAGGTTTCGGCAGGCTCAACCTACCAGGTGCAGGCGCTGGGCCTGAAGAAGAAGTCCGAGCGCAAAGCGCCCGGCCGCAAGGCGAAACCGTCCGCGTGAGAGGAGGAGGCTTGCCTGGGGAGGAGGCTATCCCTGATTTTCCTCACGTGTGAATTGATACAAAATATCGAGTAAGATGGATGGGTTGTGAACAACGTATAAGAAATTAGAGAAATGGTCGCTGATGGTTTTCGAGGAAGGGAGGCTGGAGGAAATCGGGGTTACGGTCTCGCCTCCACCACGAACTCCACGCGCTCGATCTCGCCCCCGGCGCTGGCTACCAGGAAATCGAACGGCAGTTCCCCGCCCGGCGCCAGCCCGTCGACGGATTCCCAGCGCCGCACGCCAACGGTTTGCCCGGCGCGGTCATACGCCGTCGCTGCCACCCACACCAGGCGGGCAGGCTGGGACTCTGCTGGCAGGCGCACCGTCCCGCTGACCTGGGCGCTGCGCCCGGACCCATCTACCTGAACGAGCGTGTTCCGCACGACAGCGGGCAGGTAGCGTGCGTCATCCATGGACAGGAGAATGCCGGTCAGCATTTGCGCCTGGGGGCGGATGTCCGCCGGGAGGGGCGGCGGGAAGAAGACCGCCAGCGGCAGGGACGCGCCCGGCGGCAGGATATCGAGCGGGGAGAGCGCCAGCGCGGTCGCCAGCGTTTCCCCATCTGCGCCCAACAGCGTCACTTGCGCGGAGAGGTTTTCGAGCGGCGCGGCCAGGTCGTTGGAAACCAACACGAAGCACCAGGCGCCCGAGTCGGCTGTGGGGCGGCAGGTGATCCCTTTAACGGAAGCAGGCGCGGGCGTGGAGGTCGAAGCGGCGCTCGTCCTGGCCGAGGGCGCGGGCACCTTGAGTTCCGTCCCAATGGACATGCTGTTCGGGGAAACGTCCGGGTTGAGCGCCATCAGTTCGTCCAGCGACACGCCAAATTTGTGCGCGATGCCGCTCAACGTGTCGCCGGATTGGACTTCGTACACGGAGGGCGTGGGCGATGGCAGGGGCGTTTCGAGGGAAACGACCAGGCCCTCGGGCCGTTCGGGCGTGGGGCTGGGGGTGTGCGTCGCATAGGGAAGTAAGCCCATAGGGGAGGAGGGCGTCTGGCCGGCGGACGGCGGCGCACAGGCTGTGAGCAGGACGATGAATACCAGGAAGGCGCGTTTCATGCCCAGATTATACTTGCGGCGGGCGGTATAATTGCTGCAAAGAAAGAACGCCCCGTTGCGAAGCGCCCTGTAAGGGAAGGTTGAACCCTTTGGGACGGTTGTCCAACCATTGCATTGATTTTTTGACAGGAGGTCACATGAAGTACCGTCATTTAGGAAAAGCAGGCATCCAGGTCAGCGAACTGTCGTTCGGTTCGTGGGTCACGTTCCATACCCAAGCGGGTGTAGACTCGGCGGTCGAGATGATGTCCGCCGCGTATGAGGCGGGCGTGAATTTCTTCGATAACGCCGAAGTGTACGCTGGCGGGAAGTCGGAAGAAATCATGGGCGCGGCGCTCAAGAAATTGGGCTGGCGGCGCGGCAGTTACCTGGTCTCGACCAAATTGTTCTGGGGATTGCACGAGTCCCCCAACGAGCAGAACACTCTCAACCGCAAATACCTGGTGGAGGGCGTCAACGGCTCGCTCGAACGCCTGGGCCTGGACTACGTGGACCTGGTCTTCTGCCACCGCCCCGACCCGACCACGCCCATCGAAGAGACCGTCTGGGCCATGCACAACCTGGTCGAATGGGGCAAGGCGTTATACTGGGGCACGTCCGAGTGGGCGGCGGCGGAGATCGCGGCCGCCATCGAGATCGCCGAACGCCATCACCTGCACAAGCCGGTCATGGAACAGCCGGTGTATAACCTGTTCCAACGGCATCGCTTCAGCCCTGAATACCAGCGCGTTTACAAGGAATACGGTTACGGCAGCACCACCTGGAGTCCGCTGGCTTCGGGTTTGCTGACCGGCAAATACCAGGGCGGCATCCCCAAAGACAGCCGCGGCGCGTTACAGGACTACGAGTGGTTGGGCAAATACCTGACCGACCAGGAAAGCCTCGCCAAAGTGGCCGCGCTGGAACCGATTGCCAGGGAAATGGGCGCGTCGCTGGCGCAGTTCAGCCTGGCGTGGTGCCTGCAAAATCCCTACGTCAGCACCGTCATCACCGGCGCCAGCCGCGTGGAGCAGGTGCACGAAAACATGAAGGCCATGTATTTCGTGGACAAGTTCACGCCCGAAGTGATGGCGAAAATCGATGAAGTGTGTGGGGTGGAGAAAGACGACGAAGATTAAAAACCAATACCCGTGAATGAAACTTTTGCCTGATTGAGATCAGATCGTGTAACATAGGCTAAAAAACGCCCGAGGTGTATCATGATTTTTGGAAGCAGCAAAAGCACTTGCCGATCTGGCAGAGACCTTCAGTCTTGCACCGTTTGACACACAACTCCTGCCTCCAACAATGCTACAATTGAAACCAGCACGCCCTACCAGGATTCGGCATGGAGTCCCAGAAGAGATTATCCCTTTTCCTCACCAAATCGCCCGGGATCAAATGGGGAATCGTATTGGGGTTGACGACTGTGTACGTCCTGTCGTTCAGGGCGATCCTGGCAGCCCTCGGGCCGGCGGGGACGCCGCTGGTTGCGCTGCCGGTCATGGCGGCCGGCTGGCATTTCAGATTGTCCGGGGGGGATCGCAAGCCTGTTGGCTATTCCGCTGTTAGCATTCCTTTTCGTTCTCAACGGGTATGACCCAACATCCCGGATCATTAGCGAATCAATCCCAGGGTTGTCCATCCTCACTTTGTGGGAATGATCACTGAGTGGTCTCCCTATTGAGTGCAGTTGGACAAAGATCGTGTAACATTTACCGCAAAGAACGCGAAGAAAATCTTATGAATCCTTTGCGGGTTAAGCCCCCAGAATGAGGGTTGCGCTCTTCGCGGTTCAAGAGAAAACTGCACTGTAGGGGGAGACTATCGATTGACAAATCCGATGCCATATTTGCTGGATTTGGCAATCCCGCAAAGCCATACTGAGAATTGCTGGAAAATTCGCCGCCAAAATTGACGTGACCGTAACGCTGTGATACAATATCGCCCGCCCAGACGCCCCCATCGTCTAGCGGCCCAGGACGGAGCCCTCTCAAGGCTCAAACCGGGGTTCGAGTCCCCGTGGGGGCACTTTTTTTAACGGCCCCGTAGCTCAATTGGCAGAGCAGGCGACTCTTAATCGTCTGGTTAGGCGTTCGATCCGCCTCGGGGTCACCACACAAGGCCTGGTAGTTCGCATACCAGGCCTTTCTCTTTTTGACGGTCCGCGTCCGCCTTAGCGGCTCCAGCCGCCCGGCAGCCGCGCCACCCCGATGTAGACCAGGAACAATGAAACGGCCAGCGCCGCCAGCGCAACGAAATGCTTGCTGCCTCCGCGCTTGAACCTGGAGGGTGCGTGCGCCGCAATGGCCGCCAGCAACATGGTCGCCAGGTGCTCGATGCGGAACCTCGGGAAGCCCGCGCCGGCCAGCCCGGTCACCAGGAAGTAGAGGAATCCCAATAGCGCCTGCGCATCCATCAGGCCGCTAAAGCCGACCGAGAGGCCGCGGTCCATTTTGCCGAACCTCTTCCTCCCCAGCC
Source organism: Chloroflexota bacterium (assembly GCA_049323115.1). Classification (GTDB taxonomy): domain Bacteria; phylum Chloroflexota; class Anaerolineae; order Anaerolineales; family Villigracilaceae; genus JAABUE01. The sequence continues at coordinate 13,326 of JBMOMP010000100.1, read as the reverse complement.
AACCGAACAGCAACTTAACGAAAGCGATCACCCCGACGATAACGATGAACCAGCGCAAGAGGGAATGAACAGTAAGCAGGATATGCATGGTTTCTCCTGAAGACCGTAATTACGAAAGATAACCTACAAAAGTGCGCCAATGGTAGCACAAATCCTTTTCTCGTGTAAAATGATAGAGTATCATTTTTACGAAACTCTTGCGCCGGATAAAACAGGAGGCAGCGATGCCCTACACCTACATTCTCACGGAAACGCGCGGGCAGGTTGGCCTGGTCACGCTCAACCGTCCGCAGGCCATGAACGCGCTCAACAACGCGCTGGTGACCGAACTCATGGACGCGCTGGCGGCCTTCGACCGGGATGAGTCGGTGCGCGTGATGGTGGTGGCGGGCAGCCAAAAAGCCTTTGCCGCCGGGGCCGACATCAAGGAGATGGCCGACAAGAGCGCGACCGAGATGATGGACAGCGACCTGGTGGCCGTGTTCGGACGCATCCGCACCATCCGCAAGCCGGTCATTGCCGCCGTTTCCGGGTGGGCCCTGGGAGGCGGCTGCGAGTTGGCCATGTCCTGCGACATGATCGTCGCCTCCGAAAGCGCCCGCTTCGGCCAGCCGGAGATCACCATCGGCGTCATCCCCGGCGCGGGCGGCACCCAGCGCCTGACCCGCGCCGTAGGAAAGGCCATCGCCATGGAAATGGTGCTGAACAACCGCAGCCTGTCGGCGCAGGAAGCGCTGCACTACGGCCTCGTCAACCGCGTCGTCCCGCCCGAACGTTTCCTGGACGAGGCGCTGGCGTTGGCCGAATCCGTCGCGGCGCAGGCCCCGCTGGCAGCCCAGGCCGGCAAGAAAATGGTCAACCAGGCCTTCGAAAGCCCGCTGGGCGAGGCGCTCAGGGAGGAACGCCAGGCCTTCTACAATCTCTTCGCCACAGCCGACCAGAAAGAGGGGATGCAAGCCTTTATCGAGAAGCGCAAACCGAACTGGCAAGGCAAGTGACCGAGGCCCGAAACATGCTCACTTTTGCAGATTTCAAATCCGCGCTTGCCAGTTTGGGGCTGGGAGGCAAACCGGCCATCGTCCACGCCTCCTTGAAATCGTTCGGCGCCATCCAGGGCGGTTCCGAGACGGTCCTCCAGGCGCTCCTGGCCGCGGTCGGCGGGCTGGTCATGCCGGCCTTCACCTACAAGACCATGATCATCCCGGAGGTCGGGCCGCCCAACAACGGCCTGACCTACGGCAGTTACAAAGACCTGAACCGCATGGCCGAACCGTTCTACGCCGACATGCCGGTCGACCCCTTGATGGGCGTGCTGCCAGAGACGCTGCGCCATTATCCCGGCGCGCACCGCACGGCGCATCCCATCCTTTCGTTTACCGGCGTGAACGCCAGCGCCGCCCTGCACACCCAAACCATCTACAATCCCTTCGCGCCCATCGGCGTGCTGGCCGACCAGGACGGCTGGGTGCTGCTGCTAGGCGTGGACCATACCGTCGATACCAGCATCCACTACGCCGAAAAACTGGTTGGGCGGCGGCAGTTCGTGCGCTGGGCGCTCTCGAAGAACCGCGTCGTCGAATGCTACGGCTTCCCCGGCTGCTCGGAGGGCTTCTACGACATCGCGCCTGATATCCGGGAGGACACACGCACGGTCGAAGTGGGGGAATCTTCCATCGACGCCGTTCCGCTCAAGCGCCTGTTCCAGGCTGTGGAAGCGCGCATCCAAAAAGACCCGCTGGCCTTGCTGTGCCAGCGGGAGGAATGCGAACGCTGTAACGCCGTCAGGGAGACGGTATCGGTAGGATAATCGTTCCTATTCCGAAAGGTCAATCACCTGGCCGCCGTACTCGCCGGTGACATGCAATTGCCAGTCCGTATCCCGCGTGTAGACCAGCGCGCCATCGGCCAATCCGCTGACGCTGACATCCAGCGTGAACAGGTCTTCCTCGTAGTTGTAAGTGCCTGCGCCGGTCATGACGAAGCCCTCTGAAAAGGCGCAGTCCGCCAGGTCAAAGGCCTCGCCCTCTTCCACGGACTCAAAGGCCAACGTCCCGCCGAAGGGACAGCCGATCGTCGTGGGGGTCTCGTAGTCCCAATAGTAATATTCCGGCAGGTAATAGAGTTCGTCATCCACAGAAGCAAACGCCTCGAGGGGATTCTCGAACGCCGCCGCATCCACCGGCGCAAGCGAGACGTATTCGCTGGCGACCACCCCTTCACAGACCGTCTCGCGCCCAGCCGGGAGTTGGTCTTGCACCAGGAAATCTGCCACCAGCCCATCCACGCAGGTGTTGCCCCAACCGAAGATGACGTGCGGCCCGCCGGTCTCGGTGACCAGGTAGCCGTCGGCCAGGTTGGAATAGACAGACAGCGCATTGGAATATGGCGTGGCCGGGTCGGTGTCAGCGTTCAACACCAGGGTAGGGATGTCCTCGGCCTGCAGGGCCGCCAGGCGGGACTGGTCAGTTTGGGGATACGGCCAGAAGGCGCACGGCAGGTCGCCGTAGAAGACCGAGGCCATGTGCGACAAACTGTCTATTTCATCTCCGGCCCGCATGAAACCCAGGGCGCGCTCCTCCGGCGTCTCGCCGGGGTGGGCGTAATCGCGGCAGGTGACGGCGTAGTAGACGGCGTCAGAGTAGGAGGGGTCCGGGATGGCCTCCTCCGTCTCCGGGTCCAAGGTGAGCGCGTTGTAGAGCACGCGCGCCAACGGCGCCAGGTTCCCATCCCGCGCGTAGGCCGCCAGCGCCCGCAGGAAGATCATGCGCGCGGTCTCGGAATACAGGAAACTGGATGCGGCCGTCTCCAGGTCGGCAAACGTGAATTCGCGCTGTGAGACGCCTCCCGCCGCCAGCGGGAAATCGAACGGCAGGGGCGACTCTTTCAAGCGCGCCGCCAGGGCGTCATAGACCGTCACGGCGTCGCTGCCCATGTCGGCGGCGCAGGGGGCGTCTGCGTTGCAAGCCTCCAGGGTCGCCACCAGCACGTCGTTGAAGGCCTGCGCCTGTCCCTCGAGGAACTCGGTGTCCGTCAGGGTCAGGTCTACCGTGCCGTCGAGGATGAGGCCGGCCAGCCGGTCGGGGTGGGAGGCGGCGTAGGTCTGCGCAAACTGCGTGCCGTAACTCTCACCGTACAGCCAGAACTGCTCGTCGCCCATCAACTGGCGGAAAACCTCCAGGTCTTCGACCGCCTGGGTGGTGTCCATGAAAGGCAGGATGTCAGGATCGCCCATCTCAGCCACGCAGTCTTCGGCAAAGGTTTGGGCCACGTCCAACAAATTCTCCTCGCTGGCCGGCGTGCTGGCGTCCCAGTCAGCGCGATAGAACGCCGCCGCCGCGCTGGCGCATTGCAGCCCGCCGGAGAGGTTGACGCCGCGCTGGTCGAAGAAGACCACATCGAAGTGTTCGGGGATGGCGGGATCGAAGTAGGATGTGTATGTGTCGGCGCTCAACAATCCCGAACCTCCCGGCCCGCCAACGGCCGTCACGAACATGCCTTTGCGCTCGCCCGTGGCCGGCAGGATACCGAACACCACCTTCGTGGTGCGGCCATCCTGCGCGCTGAAATGGTCGAGCGGGACGGTCACATCCAGGCAGGTGAAATCGCTGTCCGGGCAGGGATAGCCGCCCAGCCGTTCCAGGATGGCAGCCGTATCTTCCTGGAGCGGTTCAGGACTTTCTACAGGTGCAGTTGCCGGGGGCGGCAAGGGGGTCGGGGCCGGCGAGGGCGTTGCAGGCGCGCAGGCAGCCAACAATATGGCGATGAGCATCGCGAACGAAACAGGAATTTTATTCATACGATCTTCCTCCTTAAACGCAGGGTAACTGCCCCGCATCTTCTAAAAGGCTTTTGTCCTGTTAGAACGTTATTTCTTCCAGCCGCCAGTTCTCCTCCCCCATCAGTTTCTTCAACCGTTCCAGCATTTCGGGGCATACCCGCGTGGTATCGTTGGGGAAATCAATCAGGTGGCCCTTGCCGCCCTCGAAGATCTGGAAACTGAACCGGTCGCGTCCGTGGAACGAGATGAGCGTACCGTGCAGCGTCTTGATGCGGCGCTTGTCGCGCTCCCGGTCGCCGGTGGGGCGCAGCAAGACGGTCAGTTGCTGCGGCGGGCGCTGGCTGCCCTCCGCCTGGGACACAGGGACGTACAGCGAGGGCAAGCGGACAAGCGGGATGTGGGGCGATTCTACTGCCTGGACGCGCATCCCCGCTTCATTCCCGGAGTCTCTACCTGCTTCCGTTTCATCGGGTTCCGGCGGCGCCCCAGGGATCATTTCCTTTGCCAGGCGCAAGGGAGCATCCCCCTGCGCGACGGGCTCCGGGCGGGCGGCCAACTCGGCCGCCTCGAAGGACGGCTGCCAGGTCTCCTCCCAGCCAGGCGGGAAGGCTTCGGGAGGCGGCGGGCCGTTGCCCTCCCAATCGCCGTAGGCGGGGACGGGTTCGGCCACGGCGTAGGACGGGATTTTATCCTGTCCACCCTGCGGCAAGGCAGGACCGGCGTAGGGCGGAATGTCATCCCTTCTTACAGGCGGGGAAACAGCCCGGGTAACGGAGGCAGGCCCCGGCGTCGTCAGAGGCGGCAGGTGAACTTCGTCCGCCGAGACCTTGAGCGCAAAGTCGGTCATCACATTGTCCACCAGGATCTTGGGCGGGCTGCTGTTGGCGTCTACCTTGCCTTCGACGATGATGATCTCACCCACCGCCAGCAAACCCGAAAATTGGCCCCAGGGGCGCGAGAACAACACCAGGTCGATGACGCCCTGGATGTCTTCGATGGTGACGAAGCCCATCGGCTTGCCGGCCTTGGTCTGGTAAGGGCGGATGTTGGCGACCAGCCCGGCTACGCGCACTTTGTCCTCGTGCTGGGCTTCGGGTAGTTGACCGGAAAAATAGGTGACCAGTTGCTTGAGGGTCGCTTGGTAGGCAGAGAGCGGGTGGTCGGAGATGTACAGGCCGATCAGTTCGCGCTCCCAGTTGAGCATTTCGCGCTGGTCTACATCGTGGACTTCGGGCAGGTAGATGGTCTGGGTGACGCCGGTGGCCGCGCCAAAGAGCGACATCTGCCCGGCCCGGGCGGCCTGGAAGTGGGCGTTGCTGGCCGCCACGATGCGGTCGAGCGAGGCCAGCAGGGCGGCGCGGTTGCCGAAGGCGTCCAGCGCGCCGACTTTGACCAGGCATTCCAGCGCGCGTTTGCCTACGGCGCGCAGGTCGGCGCGGCGGGCAAAATCGTCCAGGTCCGTGAAGGGGCCTTCGGCGCGCGCCTGGAGAACCAGGTTGATCGGCCCCTCGCCGACGTTCTTGATGGCGCCCAAGCCAAAGCGGATGGCCGGGCCGCTTTCCTGGTCTTCGATGGTAAAGTCCCAGCCGGAGACGTTGATGTCGGGCGGCAGCACCGGCACGCCCATGCTGCGCGCCTCGGCCACGTACAGCGCCACCTTGGCGGTGTCGTTGCGCGAGACGGAAAGCAGCGCGGCCATGTACTCGGCCGGGTAATGGGCTTTCAGGTAGGCGGTTTGCACGGCCAGCACGCCGTAATCGGCGCTGTGCGATTTGTTGAAGCCGTAGCGGGCGAACTCTTCCCAATCGGTGAAGATCTGGTTGGCGATTTCTTCGGGGATGCCGTGGACAACTGCGCCAGAGACGAACTTATGGCGGTGCTTTTTGAGTTTTTCGGCGATCTTCTTGGAAATGGCCTTGCGCAGGTCGTCGGCTTCGGACTGGGTATAGCCGCCCAATTTGACGGCCGCATTCATCAACTGTTCCTGGTAGACCGGGATGCCGTAGGTATCTTCAAAAATCGGGCGCAGCGCCTCGTGGCGGTACTCCACTTCCGCTTCGCCGTGCATCCGGGCGATGTAATCGGGGATGAATTGCATCGGGCCGGGACGGTAGAGCGCCACCATGGCAATGACGTGGTCCAGGTTTTGGGGCTTCATCTGCACCAGCCAGCGCGTCATGCCGCCGCCTTCCACCTGGAAGATGCCGGCCGTCTGACCGTCGCCGAGCAGTTTGAAGGCTTTGGGGTCGTCCAGCGGGATGTTGCCGAGGTTGTAATCCACGCCATGCCGCTGGCGGATCAGGTCGCAGGCGCGCGACATGGTGGTGAGCGTGGCCAGCCCCAGGAAATCCACTTTCAACATGCCCAGGCTGTTGAGGACGCCCATTTCGAACTGCGTGACCGCTTTGATGGGCGTCTCTTCCGCGTTGGAGGTCGGGCGGTGCAGGGGCAGGTAATCGGTCAGCGGCTTGTCGGAGATGACCACACCGGCCGCGTGCGTGCCGGCGTTGCGGACGGTGCCTTCCATGCCCTTGGCAATGTCCACCAGTTCCTTGATGTGCGGCGTGCTGTCGTAGAGTTGTTTGAACTCCGGCACTTTCATCGCATCTTCTTCGAGGGAAACGGTGCGCCCGGAGACGAAAGGCACCAGTTTGGCAACGCGGTCCACTTCCGGCAGCGGAATGTCCATCACGCGCCCCACGTCACGCAGGGCGGCCTTGGCGCCCATGGTACCGAAGGTGATGATCTGGGCCACCTTGTCGTCGCCGTATTTGCGGGCGCAGTATTCCAACATCTCGGCGCGGCGGTCGTCCTGGAAATCCAGGTCGATGTCGGGCATTTCGATGCGGCCAGGGTTGAGGAAGCGCTCGAAGATGAGATCATGCTCCAGCGGGTCCACCAGCGTAATGTCCAGCGTGAACGCTACAATCGAGCCAGCCGCCGAACCGCGCGCGTTGTACCAGATGCCGCCCTGGCGCGCCTGGCGGCACAGGTCCCAAACGATGAGGAAATAGGCGTCGAAGCCCATATCGTGGATGACGCGCAACTCATAGTCGAGCCGCTCGCGCACTTGCTGGCTGCTGGCGCGTTCCCCGTAGCGCCGCTGCAGGCCCTCCTCGCACAAGCGGCGCAGCCAGGTCTGGGGCGTGTCGCCGGGCGGGACCTCGAATTCGGGCAGGTGGTAGCCCTTGAACGACAGGTCCACGTTGCAGCGCTCGGCCACCAGGAGCGTGTTGCGCAGCGCATCCGGCACTTCGGCAAAGAGTGTTTCCATCTCTTGCGCCGTGCGCAGGTAGTACGAGTCGTCCGTCATCATCATGCGGTCCTTGTCGGACAGCAGGGAGTTGGTCTGGATAGCGAGCAGGATGTCCTGCAATTTGGCGTCGGACGGGTCGATGTAATGCACGTCGTTGGTGGCCAGGTAACGGGCGGAATAGCGCGCGCCCAGTTCCACCAGGCGGCGGTTCAGGTCGGTAATCTCTTTGATGTTGTGGTGCTGGAGTTCGACAAAGAAACGATCCGGGCCGAAGACATCGTAGTAGAAGTTCATGCGCCGCACGGCTTCCTGCGGGTTTTCGTCCAACAAGGCGCGCGGGATCTCGGCCGACATGCAGCCGCTGGTGCAGATCAGCCCCTCCGAATGGGCGGCCAGGAATTCGTGGTCGATGCGCGGATAATAGTAGAAGCCCTCCAACTGCGCCGCAGTGGCGATCTTGAGCAGGTTCTTGTAACCGGTCTCGTTCTCGGCCAGCAGCAACAGGTGGTATGACGAGCGGTCGAGTTTGGCATCGCGGTCCTTCATGCCGCGCGCGGCCATGTAGGTTTCCATACCGATGATCGGCTTGACTCCCGCCGCTGTGGCCGCGTTGTAAAAGTCCATCACCCCGAACATCGTGCCGTGATCGGTGATAGCGACCGCCGGCATGTCCAGTTCCTTGACGCGCTGCACTAACTTCTTGATGTTCGAGAAACCATCCAGAAGCGAGTATTCGGTGTGGACGTGCAGGTGAGCAAAGGACATACCGGTCAGGGGGGCAAGTTGAAAGTGGAACGTTACAGGTTGCAGGTTGGAAGTAATTGGATTATAGCACGCAGACGCAATGCAGAACAAACGTTTGCCTTAAAATATCTGCGCTTCTTCCCCCCATTCGAGAAACTTCTCTATTGCTCCCAATCCCTGGAACGGACATACGCCTCGAGCAAAGGATCGTACTTACCCAGGTTGAATTCCAGGATGACCCTCAACCGTTCCAGGGAGAACAGGTCGCCGCGCGTGACCAGCAGGAGTTTGTCGTAGTATTCCCGCAAGTGCGGCTCACGGATGTGGTTCTGGAAGTCGTCTGTGATCGTTTCAATGTACCCGGCAGGGACATGACGGGGAAAATGACCGATGCGCCAGTCACTGGTGACGGGCAGACGCGCCCGCAATGGATCGCCCACACAGACTTTGTCCATGATGTAGACGTTGGGGCCTGCATAAAAACCGTAAATGCCAATCGATTCACGGACAATGATCGGTTCCGCATCTCTCCTGGCCTGGCGGGCGTCCTCAGCAACCTTAGGCAACCAGCTGCGTGACCAGCGATTGAGCAGACCGCAACACCTAAAGTAGGTTGCCTTTTCATCCGCGATCCCATTTTCCACCGCATTTGTCCCTGTCAATGCGCGAACCAGTAAGGGAGGGCGCGTGGATGTCAAACCGACCATCAGGATGAACACGCTCGAAGCCAGCATAAGGGCGGGGGCAGCCCTGGACGCCAGTCGCCAGGTCAGGATGAGGCTGCCAAGCAACGCCACGGACAGGACAAAGACGGTCGAGAAAAAGCGGCCACTCATGAAATCGCCGCCGATGCGCACGATATAGGCCAGGTAGAGCAAGATCCCTAAGGCAAGACTGGCGCGCCTGGCCTGCCTGGAAAACAGGGAAAGCAGCACTGCCAGCCCGATCGTCGGCAGGCTGACATGGTCCCACACCAACGAGTTTTGGAAATAGAGCCAGCCCTGCTGGTACAGGTCGGATTGGGGGATGCCGGTCGTCAGTTTGGCGTAATAGGTATTGGGGAACGGGAAACCATAATAGAGCAGGGAAAACCCTTCCCATAAAATGATGGGCAGGAAACCCAGTACCATCCACTTGCCGGACTGCCAGATCGTTTTCCGGGTCTCGTAGGCTGTCAGTAAAAGGGCGGGCAGGAACAGGAGCAAGGTATCGAGGCGGTTCAGCATCGAAAGCGCCGCCAACAGGGAAAGGAAGAAAACCCGTTTCGATGAGGAGCCTGCGCTCTGCAAGAGCAGCCCGGCGAAGAGCAGCGCCAGCAAATGTGACAGGGGATTTTCCAGGCCGGAGGACGAATAATCCACGAAGGATTTCGATGATAGGACAAAGGCCAGGGCAAGCGGTATGCCCCAGGGTTGGGGAAAGAATTTCGCCAACAAGACATACACGGTCAACAGGGAAGCCACCATGCCAGCCGCGTAGAGCGTAAAAAAAGGATCCCGGATCGCCACATAGAACGGGATCAAGACGAACAGCCACAAGGGATGGGTGAACGTCTGTACCCGCTCCGCGCCGTTCCACCTGAGCCCATCGCCGTGCAAAACGTTGTAGACGGTGCGTAGGGTAATGAACGCATCGTCCGACGCCCAGGCATTGCGCGCCAGCACAACCAGGAACGCCAGCAATGCAACGCCAACAACGATGCGGGATTTGACAGACATCACGGATTACGCATTACGCAACTGCGCCAAATATCCGGCGGTACAGATCGCTTTCCAGCAACCCGTCCGGGTCAGTGCGCTTCTTCAATTTCTTGAACTTCTCCACAACTTCGTCGCCCAGGAAAGCCCGCGTTGTCTCTGCCGAAGTTTCGCTGTTCTTGGCAAAGTAAAACCGCCCGCCCGCGTTCAGCACGATCCGGTCGAATTCCTGCAACATCTCGCTCAGTTTGGCGCGGTTACGGTCGGTGACCTTGAAATCCAGCGCCAGCGAGAATCCGTCCACGGCGTGGGAAAGCAGGAAATCGTCCGGGCGGTGGCGTTTGGTGACGCCAAGATAGGACGGCAGTCCACGCCTTTTAGCGGTAGCAAGCATCTCGGTCCAGGTTCGAAGCGCGCTTTCCTTCGGCAGGAACGACTGGTACTGGATCAGTCCGCTGCGCCCGTACGAGAGTTCCCACAGGGGCACATAATCCAGCAAAAAGTGAAACGCAGCATGGCTTTGTCGGAAGACGTGCGTCCGCAGGCTGGCAAGGTACTTGCCGGTGTTGATGCCCCACACGCCGAAATTGTTCATGAACGGGGTCATGAAATAATGCAGCAGGCTCTTGGGCATCACCCCGAACAGGCGGCTCGGCAGGGTCTGGTAGCCCACCTGCATCTTGGCCGGGTCGGGGTCGTCATGGACGTAGTTGGCAGCGTGGATCTGGCCGTGCCCGATCATGATGGTATCCAGCCAGCCGACGATGTAATCGTAGTGCGGTGCGCCTTCGAGCAGGCTGTCGAGTTGTTCTTCGAGCGTGCGCGTCGGCCAGGCATGGACTTCGAGCAGGCCAGAATCGATCTTCTTCATTTGCAGCGTCACGGTCGTGATCACGCCCAGCATCCCCAGCCCGCTGATCATGCTGTAGAACAGGTCGCCGTTCTTCTTGGGCGAGCAGGTGATCTCCGCGCCGGTCGGCAGAAGGGCCGTGAACTCGATGACGTGCTCGCCGATGGTGCCCATCTTGAAATTGTTCTTGCCGTGGATGTTCGCGCCCAGGCAGCCGCCCAGCGTGGTGGTCATGGTGCCGGAGACGACCGGCGGCCACCAGCCATCCGGCAGGACCTTTTGCCACAACTGCTGGAGCGTGACGCCCGCTTCGCATCGGACTACGCCTGAGCCTGCCTCCCATTCGACGATCTGGTTCATGCCCGTCAGGTCCAGCGCGATGCCCCCGCCGTTGAGGGCGGCGTCATTGTAACTGCGCCCTGCCCCGCGCAGGGTGACGGTCAATCCCGTTTTCCTGGCAAGTTGGAAGGCTTCGTAGATTTCGCCAGGAGTTGTGGGAGTAAAACGATAGGATGGGGCGCTCAACGAGTGCCCGAAGTTTTCGAGGGTGGTGAAGGTGTTTTTCATATTCTAAAAGGATAACCGCCTGAAAACAAACGATGGAATATGGCGGATGACCAGCATCACCCAATTCCAGATGCCAGAGACGTAAGCCACCTGCTTGCGTTTTTGAATCGCAGCCCAGATGCCGTCCGCGGCCTGCTCGGGTGTGACCGCCAGCATGGGCTTGGGCGCATTGGGCAGGTCGAGCATCTGCGTCTTGACCATGCCGGGTTTGATCGTGATCACGTTCACGCCATAGCGGGTGAGCCGGTTGCGCAGGGCCTCGAGGTAGCAGGTGAAACCCGCCTTGGAGGCATTGTAGCCGGGGTTGCCGATGCGCCCGCGGTCGCCCGCCACCGACGAGACGCCGACGATCTGTCCGCCGCGCATGGACTGGAAAACGGGAGCAGCCTCGCTCATCCAGGCCATCGCGCCGAGCAGGTTGACCTGCATCATTTTCCGATCTTCGGCAAAGTTGTATTCGTCCAACGCAGGGAAATAGATCAGTCCGGCCACATACACGAACAGGTCCAGCCCGCCGATGTCTGCTGCCACGCGGCGGAACAGGTCGGGAACTTTCTCGTAATCGGTCACGTCATGGGCATACGGAAGCGCGCGGATCTCGCTATAAGTCCGGTTGATCTCATCACACAGGGACTTCAGCGCTTCGTTGCTGCGGTCGAGCAAGGCCAGCACATATCCCTCCCGCGCCAGCCTGCGCGCCATGGCCGATCCGATCCCGCCTGCTGCCCCCACCAGGATGGCTTTCTTGCGGGGCGTCAGCGGCGTAGCGCGCGGAGTCGTCAAGTTTGTTTCAGGCACATCTGCCTCCCAATTTCGAAGTAATTGCAAATTGATTTTAACACAATCTCGTTGTCCCCTTAGTGGCGTATAATGAGCAATAACCAGGATCGAGACCAGTTTGTGACAAATATGACAAATGGGTCATTGCTTATTACAAGTATAGCGTTTAAATTGTCGAGATAATATTGTGGACAAGAACACACGCCTGTCGGTTTTATATCATGCCCGTAAACTATTGGAGGAGGGGAATTTACCTGCTTCCGACAAAGAAATTTTGCTTGGACTGGTGGGCATTCTGATTGTTTCGCTCGAGAAGTTCACTACCCCAGAGGAATGGGTCACAGGATCGCGCAACCTTGTAACGGAAATCGTTTCATCCCAGGCGTTGTTGGCGATGCTCAAACAGCAAGCCGATGAACTGGACGCGCTCAAAAAACTCAGCCTGAACCTGACCTCCAGCCTCGACCTGCCCACCGTATTGGATGCGGTTGTCCGGGAAGCAATGAGGCTGGTCGCCGACACCCGTACAGCGCATATTTTCCTCTTTGTAGACGGCAAACTCGAATTCGGCGCCTCGCTCACTTCCAGCGGGCTGCAAAATCGGATCTTCTCCGAACCGCGCAAGAATGGCCTGACCTACACTGTAGCCCGCGGAGGTGAAGTGCTCATTGTCGAAGATATGAAATCGCACCCTCTCTACAAAAATACCCCATCCGACTGGAGTGGTTCGATTATCGGCATACCGCTGAAAATGGGCCAGCAAGTCCTGGGTGTGATGAACGTTTCGCGCACAAAAACGGGCCCTTTTTCCAATGCAGAGTTGCGCTTGCTGGGTTTACTGGCAGACCAGGCAGCGGTGGCGATCTCCAACGCCAGCCTGCACCAGATTGTCAGCGAAAAGGCTTACAGCGACACGGTCACCGGTTTGCCAAACCGCCGCGCCCTGGATGAACGCTTGGAAGCGGAGGTCAAAAAGGCCTGGCGGACAGGGACGGCGTTGGCAGTCATCATGATGGACCTGGATGGCTTCAAACAAGTCAACGATACCTATGGGCATGATTTTGGCGACCAGGTGCTGCGCGCTTCATTCAACGCCATTTCCGTCAGTGTGCGGACGACCGATTTCCTGGCTCGCTACGGCGGCGACGAGTTGACCCTCATCCTGAGCCAGAGCGATCTGCAGGCTGCCAAACTCGTCACGAATAAAATTATAGAGAATATCCACAAGTTCACTTTTTCGACGCCGGACGGGCAGCCATTGCAATTGGGCATTTCGGGTGGGATTGCCATCTACCCAACGCACGGCAAGACCGCGTCCAACTTGTTGCGCGCTGCCGATGCCGCGCTGTATAGTGCCAAAAAGCACTATCGCGGAACATTTGTCACTGCAAAGGGCACCAGTGGTCCCCTGGAATCTGTCCACCTGAATCACAAATCCTGACCTCAACGGCCTCGATTACAAGCGATGGGGGTTATATTGTTTTAATCGTAACTATTCAGCCAGAGCGGTGACAAATTCTGGCACACAAGGTGAACCCGACAACGCCTGACGCAGAACTTCCAAAATGGGCTGGTTGTTTTTTCTAGCCGTCGAGATGTAGCTGCGCACCTGGCAAAAGACATTTGCTCCTTCAGAGGAACGAAATCCGCCTGA
>JBMOMP010000099.1:0-44949 GCA_049323115.1 Chloroflexota bacterium | reverse complement strand
CAAACCACAGAGACACTGAGATGAAGATGAAGAACTCCGTGACTCCCTGGCCTGTCGGCCAGGACAGGCTGTGTCTCAGTGGTGAGAATTCAAGGTTTTTGCAGTAGAGTCACGAATGAAATGGCCTAAATTCGGGCATTCGTGACCCTATTCGTGGATGGTTTGTGACGAAACCACAAATTCCGCCAGAATCAGGAAATTCCGTGTCCCGAACAGTGACGCTCGATCCGTTCCGGTTGAAGTTGCCGCCAGGCCGTTACAAAGGATGGTGAACCCGGTAAAGGGGAAGCAGTCCCTTCAAGGTATTCCTGACCGTACCCAGGGTGATCCCGGTCTATGGTATTGCAAAACCTGAGCGGCATCAAAGGGCAAAGCAATCTCCCAGAGGTCAGTTTGGCCCGCTTAACACGACGCTTACGGGTTCCTTATGCTAGAATCGGACTATGACTGATTCACCCCGCATCGTTTTCATGGGATCCCCCGACTTTGCCGTGCCAAGCCTGCGTCTCCTCTCCGGAGCGTACCGGACCGTGGGCGTGGTCACCCAGCCCGATCGTCCCTCTGGCCGCGACCGGACCCTGGTCGCGCCTCCCGTCAAAGAGGCCGCCCTCGAACTGGGGCTGCCTGTCATCCAGCCCGAAAAGCTGCGCCAGCCCGAAGCCATACAGCAACTTCGTGACTGGGCCCCGGATGTCATCATCGTAGCCGCCTTCGGACAGATTCTGAAGCCTGAAGTCTTAAGTCTTCCCCGCTTCGGCTGCGTCAACGTCCACGCCTCGCTGCTGCCGCGCTGGGGCTGGTATCTTACCTGCTTTGGGGAACTGTATGAACTATAAAAAAATCATCGCCACCCGCCGCGGCGGGCCGGAAGTACTGCAAATCGTCGAAAACGAACTACGCCCGCCTAAAGCCGGGGAAGTGCGTATCAAAACGCTGGCCGCCTCCGTCACCCTGCCGGAAGTGGAAGCGCGCTATGGCCGCTCGCCCTTCCCGCCGAAACTGCCGTTCACACCCGGCTATGCCATTGTCGGTGAAATTGAAGCCGTAGGACGAAATGTCATTTCGCTCCACAAACCTGGCAACCACGTCGCCGCCCTCACCGTCTACGGCGGCTACTCTGAATACGTCTACTGGCCCGCTCGCAAACTGATCCCCGTCCCGGCGACGCTCGACCCGGCCCAGGTCGTCCCGCTCATCCTGAACTATATCGTTGCCTACCAGACCCTGCATCGCGTCGCCAGGGTCAAGGCCGGGAATAAAGTTCTCGTCATCGGCGCGAGCGGCGGCATCGGCATGGCCTTCCTGCAACTGGGCAAAGTCGCCGGGCTGAAAATGTACGGCGTGGCATCCAAGCGCAAACACGCGGCGCTGCTGGAATACGGCGCGACCCCGATTGACTACAAAACCCAGGATTTTGCCCAGGTCATGCGCCAAATGGAGCCGGCCGGCCTGGATTTCGTCTTCGACGGCATGGGCGGCGAATACCTGGCGCGCGGCTATCACCTGCTCCGGCGCGGCGGCGCGTGGGTCAGCTATGCCAACCCTTTCAGCCGGGCGGGCTTGGTGCGCCTGCTGGGGAAACTGCTCTGGCTCAACCTGCCCCACACCGGGCGAAGACTCAAACTCTACGGCACAGGCGCATCGTTCCTGGATATGCGCCCCTTCCAAGAGGATTGGGCCGCCTTGTTCCAACTGCTCTGTGAAGGCAAAATCGCCCCGGTCATCGCCGCCAAATTCCCCCTGCTGGAAGCCGCCCGGGCCAACACCCTGCTCGAAAGCGGCGGGGTGACGGGAAATATCGTGCTGATCGCATCGAAATTGTTAGAGGCATGAACGACGAACTGCGCTTTACTTATGCGGGCTGCCTCAAAGCCTGCATGAAACGTCACACTTTTTGCAGGAAAGGCCATAGGCGCGGGGAGACTTGGGGAGTATGATGAGACTGACGAAAATTTGCTCACCGAAGGAACTGGCATGAACGAAACCAACTTCAACCCCAAACATCTCTACACCATCGGCGGGATTTCCGCCCTGGCGCAACTAACCGCGATTTTGTCTTACACCATTGCCCTGGCCGTGCTGGGGCCAAAACTGACCAGCGCGGCGGAATATTTTGCCGTGCATCAGGAAAGCCCCCTGGCCATGGCGTTGCGCGGCGATTTCCTCCTGCTCATTCTAATTGGCCCCTATTTTGGCACGTTCCCGGCTCTGTGGTGGGCCTTGCGGCGCGCCAGTCCGCTGGCGGCGACGTTTGCCACCCTGTTCACCTTCGTTGCGGTGACGATTTGTTTCGCCTCTGAATCCACGTTTGCCATGCTGGAACTGGGCGGGCAATATGCCGCAACCGCCAGCGAAGCCGTGCGCGCCCAACTCCTGGCGGCGGGCGAGGCCGTGATTGCCTCGGATATGTGGAACAGTTCCGGGGCCTATGTTTCCGGTTTCCTGATGCAGGGCGGCGGGGTGGTCATCTCGCTGTCCATGTTGCGCAGCAGCCGCGATTTCAGTAAAGTGACCGCCTGGGCCGGGCTGTTGGGCAACGGTTTCGACTTGATCCAGCACGCGCTTCACCCCTTTGCGCCCTCCACTTCATCTGTGCTGATGGGTGACTACCTACTCACCCTCACCCCCGGCCCCTCTCCCAGGGAGAGAGGGGAGAAATGGCAGAGAAAATTGCCATGCTCGGCGGGAAAAGCCGTTTTTGACGTCCGTTCCCCTCTCCCTTTGGGAGAGGGTCAGGGTGAGGGTAGGTAGTTACATGATTGGATTATAACTCTCAATCCTGGCGCAGGCCAACAGGCCGCAATATCCGTCTATCCTTGATACTTCCAATCCCAGAACCAATAGGCCAATCCCTTGAACGCGCCCCACTCCTCGAAATGCGCCTCCACCTGCGCGGGCGTCACCGGCGCGCCGTCGTACCACTCGTGCGAGACCAGTTTCAGCGCCCACGAATCCACCGGGATGAAATTGCCGCGCCCCAGGATCATCAGCAGATTAGCAGCACGGACGGCCAACGGGTATGATATCCACGCTATCGCTGGTCAGGCGAGAGTAGAGTGCGTGCATGCGGCCACGGCCCGTGCCACGAAGTGGGATCCGCATGGGCATGGCATAAAAACACTTTCAGGGGGCGTTTGACAGTGGTGGGCATTTTTTGAACTGCGATACCCTTTCGGGCGCTTAACACGCAACTCCCAAAGCCCCCAAAATGGGTTCTAGGGGCTTAGAGCGCGAAGAACTACAATTGTCGAACCCTGATTTTTACGGTGTCTCCCGTCCGCTCGGCGACGAGGATGAAAGGCGGTGTCACTTCGGGGGCTTTACTGCGAATCGCTTCCAATGTCTTGACCGTAAAGTCTGCTCGGATATGTCCTGGGCGAAGATAGATGATTCCGATGAATTTTGCGCCAAAGACAGCCATTCCCCCAAAGTCACTGTCGTGAGTCAAAATCACTCTCCCCGATTCGGTCGCCTGTTGTAAAACTTGAACGTCTGGAAGGCCAAACATCCCTTGTTCGACTATGGACTCAACGTCCAATCCCGCCTTCCGTAAAAACGCAATGACCTCGGGATTGACGTTTTCATGCAAACAAGGGAAAATCAAGGGCTTTCACGCAGCAACCTTCACATCCAGAAGAATTTCATTTTTCACGGATTGCGCCGCATATTTCAAGGCTTCGTCCACAGCCTCGACGGTCAATTGTGGGTAAGCCTTGATCACCTCGTCTCTGGTCGCGCCGCTGGCGAACAACTCAAGAATGAACTCAATGCTCAAACGCGTGCCGACGATGTGTGGTTTGCCATTCAAAATATCGGGGTTATAAGCAATATAGTTGAACATGTTCTTTCTCCTGAACTATGATTGGATTATAACCCCCAATCCTGCGCAGGCCAACAGGCCGCAGTATCCGTCTATCCTTGATACTTCCAATCCCAAAACCAATAGGCCAATCCCTTGAACTCGCCCCAGGCCTCGAAGTGCGCCTCCACCTGCGCAGGCGTCACCGGCTGCCCATCGTACCACTCGTGCGAGACCAGTTTCAGCGCCCACGAGTCGACCGGGATGAAATCGCCGCGCCCCAGGATCATCAGCAGGTTGGCGGCGGCGTACGGCCCCACGCCCTTGATCTTGAGCAGTTCCTTGCGCAGTTCGGGTGTGGGCAATTTGGATGTCTTGAAGGATTCAATGTCAAGTTCGCCGGAGGCGGCGCGGACGGCCAACTCATGGATGGCTGGCGCGCGATACCCGACCCGCACCGTTTCTTTCAGCACCTCCGGGCTGCTGGCCGCTATGGAGGCGGGAGCGGGGAAGGCGCGTTTTCCCGTTTCCCCATCCAATGGCTGGCCGAACTTCCCGATCAGGTTCAGGTTCATGCGTTTGGTCGCGCCCCACAACGTGTTGGTCGTCAGGATGGTCTTGAGCACATCCTCGAAGAAGGTGGGAGAGCGCAGCACCCGCCCGCGCGCCTGTTTTTCGACGTGCGCCAGTTTGGGCTCCTGGCGGGCGGCGGCATAGAAGGCAGAGAAGTCCATCTCCAGGCCGAGCATCCAGGCCACGCGCTCGCGCACCTCGGCCTGTTCGGCTTTGGTCAGTTTTTCGGTTTGGACGCGCACGCCGCCGTCCGCAGCCGAGATGCGATAGTCCAGCACACGTCCACTGGCGAGATGGTCGGTGTAAGTCAGCACGGCCGACTCTTTGTCGAAGGCGAAGGGTGCCATTTGCACCCAGCCATGCGACTGGACGACAGAGAGGAAATTGAAGGGTTGACGGGCAGGCAGGCTGAGTTCCATGCGCCAATCTTAGCACAAATGTGCGAATTATCAAAGCCCCCAGAATCAGCCCGCCAGTTCCCGCAGGCGCTGGAGCATCAAAAAGGTTGCCACACCCAATAAAAAGGCAAGCAAAATCCAGCGCCAGAAATGCAGGAACAGGATGAGCGCAGCCAGCATGGCCAGTAGAGTAGTGATGACCGTGACAGTATGAACGAAAGCGCCGCGCAGGATGGATTCGATGACCACGAACAGGATGCTAATGGCAGCCAGGCCGGCCCACAAATGCTGCGGCGCAACGAAGACCAGCGCCACGATGCCGTACAACAACAAACTCAGGCTGATGGCAGCCCAGGTCTCTGCGGCGCGGTCGAAGCGCACCTGCGCCGCCTTGACCGGCATCGCCAGGCGGCGGATGTGGGCGCGTGGATCATCCTTCAGCCCCAGCCGCAATCGCTCCAGGCGCTGCGTCAGTCCCTGCAACAGGGCGCCGTTCTCGAAGTGTTCGCGCCGCAGTCCTTTCACCTCCTCCACCAGGGAGTTGATGCGCTTTTCCAGCGCGGCGTATTGCCTGGCAAGATGCGGATTGCCCTCCATGCCTTTCAGGCGGATGCCCAGCGATTGCAGTTCGAGCGTCTTCTTCGGGATTTGTGTTTCCAGTTCCCCCTGGCGGCTGGCGATGCGCTCACAGTTCGACGAGAGCAGGCTCAAGGCGGCCGGCGGGGGCGGGATCTTGTCCAGCCCGGCAAAACCCAGCGGGTCATACCACGCGCCGCGCGGCGAGCCGTCGCGGTTGTACATCGGGCCGGCCGGGGCGTTCTCGCCGGAGATGGGGTCGCGGGCAAACAGTCCCCACAGGCCGCGATACTGGCTCACCCAGGGCGTGGACTCGTCGATCAGCGCGGGCGTCCAGGCTTCGGCCTGGCCGGGACCGATGCCCAGGCCGTCGCCGCGCGCGTAGTCCACGAAGGGGATGCGGAAGGGATCGGGCGGCTGCTGGCCGAGCGTCTCGGTCCAGAAGCGGTTCCAGACCTTGCGGGCGCTGCGCACCCAGGCCGGCAGCGACAGGTCGACCTCGGCCTGGTACTCCCCGCGTCGAAAATAGGAAGCGTGCGAGCCGGCGCCGACGTACACCACCGGATGCCCGTCCACGAAATCGAGTTGCTCATCGTCGTCCCAGCGGCGGCGCAGGTCGTCGCCGTGGAAGTCGTGCGAGGCGTAGGCGGCCCACTCTGGCAGGACGGCGTCGTTCTGTCCATAAGCGTAGACCGTGACCAGTTCCCAGTCCGCTTCGTGGTCGTTGACGCCGTTGAAACCGGAACGCCAGTTGTTGTAACAGTAGAAGAACCAGTATTGCAGCGCGATCCAGCCGTCCTGGCGGACGACGCGCCCGTAGTAGACGTATTGGTCCGCCCGGCGGCGCAGGCGGAAGTAGGCCAGTTCGGCGGCGGCGGCAATGGCGGCCGGCACACGCCCGCGCAGCAGGAAGGAGAAAGTGAACAGCGCATCCACGACGCGCGGCAGGAAACCGCCGCGCGCCAGGCGTCCCAGCCCGGCGTGGAAGTCGCTCCCGAGTTTGCCGCGCAGGCGCGCCTGGTCGGCCAGCGCGCGGGCGGCCTCGGTCAGGCTGAGGGTCTCGATGAAGCGCAGGTAGTGGACGGTGCCGAAGCGCGCCGGATGCGGCTGGATGAGCGCCTCTATGTTCAGTTCGCCCTGGCGGACGAGCAGTTCGTCGCGCCCGTCGGGGGTATGCGCCCACAGGCTGGATTCCCGCACGTAGCGTTCCACGTCGGTGGGGAAGAAGGGTTCGCCGCGCGTAAAGCGCAGCACCGGCTCGAAACGCCGGAGCAGGTCGAGGTCCGAGGATGAAGCGGGCAGGTCAGTCGAGGGGTTCACCTTGGTCCGTCCTTATCCCAAAGATGCGTTGGACATCCGACTGGTTGAGGGCAAATGCGATGATGACGTCGGAGGCCATCACCACATAGTTCGGCTGGCGGTAGAAATAGTCTATCAACGTGGTGGTCAGCGAGACGCCCGTCCAGACCATCAGCACCACCCAGGCCCACTTGCGCATCCGCAGGAAGCCGACCAGCACGACCAGGCCGGCCAGCGAGAGCAATGCGTAGGAGGCGCTGGTCAGGGCGGCGCGGCCCAACGCCGTGAGCCGCAGGCCATCCGCCAATGGGGCGTCGATGCCATGCTCGAAGACGCCGGTGCGCACCAGCGGCTCGAATACCTGGTACAGGCGCACCAGGAAGAGGACGACGATTGCCCAGGCAACGATGGAGACGGCTATCGGGCGCTTGGAACGTTTTTTGCCGGTTCTCATGGCACTGCCTTTATTTCACCGCATACACAACATACCCGCGCGCGGGGGCAAAGAACTGACCGCGCCCATCGGGGCCGGTGGACTGGTCCTGGGGGCGGGAGAGGTCATATTTGCCCCACCAGGCAACGGGTCTGAAAGGTGCGTCCTTCCATTGGGTGTCCACCCATTCGCCGCGCCAGTCGTCCCCGCGGTTGTTGAGCACGTAAATCAGCCCCGGCTTACCGGCGTAGCCCGTGCGCTGCATGATGTACAGGTCGTCGTCCAGCCACAGGGTCTGCGTCTCCCCGGCGGCATAATTCTCGTGCGCGGCCACCAGCGCGTCGATGCCGTTGGGTGAACCGCGCAGCGCCAGGTTGTAGTTGAAATAGTCGCGCCAGAAGACGCACGGATAGCCCTCGTGGGTCAGGATGTAGGAGTAGGCCAGCAGTTTGTCGTTGACGATAGGACGGCCCTCGTCGCGCAGGTCGTGGTTCTCGACGAAGGTGACGGTGGTCTGCGGCTGCTTCTTGAGCAAGGTATCCCAGGCGGCGAACTGCCGCAGGCTGAAGCCGTACTGGTCGCACAAGGCCTTGAGCATCTCGCGCAGCGGGAAGTCGAAGGCGTCCACCGGGTTGGTGTTGGAAAAATTCGCCAGGTTGACCCAGCCCTCGATATTGTGGGCGCTGTCCCAGAACTCGGCCACGCCGTAGGGCGTAAAAGGTTTGCCGTCGCGCAGGTAGCGGTATTCCTGGAAGGCCTGGATGGTAGACGCGCCATAGCCTTTCACGAAGTCGTAGCGGAAACCGTCGAAGCCGATCTCCTCGATCAGCCAGCGCGCCAGTTCGAGCAGTTCGGCGTAAACATAGGGGTTGCGATGCGAGAGGTCGGGCATGTCGCCGAAGGTCATCTCGTCCCACGACTCGTACATGGACGGGTGGAAGCATTCCCAATTGCGCGGGAATTTGCCGCTCTTGGGATCGAAGCGCGTCCAGCGCGACTGGCCGGTGATGGGGTTGACCTCCTGCCCGTCCGCGCCGGAGTTGTGGTTGATGACCACGTCCGCGATCAGACTCAGCCCGTACTTGTGCGCCGTTTCGATAAGTTTTTCCAACCCCTTGCGCGTCCCGAACCAAGTCGGGATCGTCCCCTTCTGGTCGAACTCGCCCAGGTCGTAATAGTCATACGGATCGTAGCCCATCGAAGGGCCAGACAGGTTGGCCGCCTTATGCACCGGCGGCAGCCACAGCGAGGAGAAGCCGGCCTTGGCCAGCCCGGGGATCTCCTGGGTGATGGCCTGCCACCACTGGAATTCCTTGTCCTCCTCGCGCGGACAGTCCCAATAAAAAGTTTGCAGCATGACGCCCATGGGTTGCTCTCCTAAATGATATGGGCGTTATTTTACCCGGAATGGGGGAAAAGAAGGTGATTGGAAGTCTGGCTTGCAAAGAAAGCGTACAAAGAAGTAAAGCCCAGCGGTTAGGCGGGGCTTTACTTCTTTTTGCTTAGACCGTATCCCGCCCCAACGCCTCCAGCTAATGTTACGAGAATTACAATCAACTGAACAAGCAGATCTTTATCTATTGGTAAGAGATAAACAACACCGGCCATAAAAGCCGCAATCGCCATTACTGCATAGGCAAGATAAAACCACCTGTTGGTTTTCTTGTACTCATAGGCATGGTCGTCGTCTCTTTGCACGTAATCTAAATATTTGTCAATATGAGCTTCGGTGAATTTTTCAAAAAGAGGGTGAGAACGAGGCCCGCTGGATTGCGTGAACATAGCCATAAAAGATCGAAATGATCTTACAACTTCCGGGGGCATCTGTTCAATTTCAGAAACTATCTCCCCAACCTCGCTTTCGTCTTTTGTAGGCACTTTTTCTGGAGAGACTTGTTCTGATTTAGCTAAAGATTTCTCTTCTTTTTCTTGCTTAGGTTGATCCTCTTCACTGTCTGTCATATTTTATTTTCCCTTAAATAGTTTCTTATCCTTAGCTTTAAATTTGTCCTCTAGACTCTCTGAAATCTCATAAGCCATAGCCAATTGAATTAGGAATTTAAAAGCATTTTCATCTATTTGGTTATCTTTATGCAACCTTATAACTTGCTTTACAGCATTTCTAATATCGTTTCTATCAGCCTTCACTTCACTCTCTGTTTTTGGATGGAATGTGATGTTCATGATAATTCACTATGAATGGTTTTGTTTTGTATACCAATTATACAACACTTGTCAAGCTATGTTTACAAAATTAATCATAATACTATACGGAAAATCGTACCTGACTTCAAGATACTCTTTTGTCAGATTGCTCTCTTCTCTACCCATTATAACTCCTTATCTTCTAATGATTGTTATGAGCCAGCGCAGCCGCAACACCCAGGCCAATGTACACACTCCCAACGATATACCTATCTGCGCGCAGGAAGGAACGGTTCCTTTTCAACCAGCCGCCTGCTGTGCTCGCCAACAATGCGTACAGACTATCTGTCATGATGGCCATCATGACGAACGGCGGTATGTCAAGAGTTGTGTAAATTATTCGGCATCCTTAGCCGGCACTGAGATGCGCCGCAGTTTGAGACTGCGGATGACGGCATAGAACATTAACAAACAGCTATTCTCATTGCGGAAGGCAGCTGCCATTTTGTGGCTGCGCTTTTTGACTTCGTTGAATAACCGCTCGATGATATTGGTCGTGCGGATGAACTTCCAATGCCTGGCTGGAAAGCTGTAGAAGGTCAGGCAGGCTTCCAGGTCACGCTTCAAACAGGCCACTGCGGTCGGATAGATGTTCTCATACTTGGCTACGAAGGCAGCCAGCTCCTGGTCGGCCTTTTCCCGGCTTTCTTGATAAAAGATCGCACGCAGTTCGGGTCGAACTTCGTCATGCTGCTTTTCGGGGATGTAGCCCAGCACATTTTCCATCTTGTGCTTGATACAGCGTTGCCGCTTGGAAGTCGGAAACTTACTGTCAATGGCATTCAGCATATCTTTGTTGCCATCGGTGATCCATAGATCCACCTTCTCCACGCCCCGGTTTTTCAGCTCCTCGAGCAGGTCTTCCCAGGCTTTCTGGTTCTCTCGTTCCCCAACAGTGAAGGCCAGCACTTCTCTGTGCCCCTGCTCATCGATCCCAACCACAGCCAGGATGGGCATTTTGCAGCCTTCCGCATCGTAAATCACGCTGAAGTACGTGCCATCCGCAAAGAGATAGAGGTAATGTGCCTGGAGTTTCCGTTGCTTCCAGCCTTCAAACTCACCTTCCAGAGAATGAAACACCCTGGAAACCGCCGAAGGACTGAGCGAAGCGCCGCTAAGTGCTTCTACCACATCACCCACTTGTGCGGTACTCACCCCTCGGACAAACATTTGGCAGATGGCTTTATCCAATTCTGCCTGGCGGCGGTGGTAGTGTGCGAACAACTCCGTTTGAAATCCGTTACGAGTGCGCGGAACAGGTAAATCTTCGATCACTCCCATTGAAGTCCCCAAGTCTCGCTCGTAACTGCCGTTCCGGTAGTCTTTGCGCTCTGGTGTTCTTTGGTAAGGTGCTGCCTTCACGAAGGCTTCGACTTCTTCTTCCAGAATCTGGATCAAGGTGTACTTGATCGCCAGTCTCAGCCGCTCCTGGAGGATTTCTCCAATTTGTGCTTGACCTTCCTCGTCAAGCCGCTTATGATTTGCTTTGGGAGTCATGGTCTTCTCCTTGTAAGGTTTCGTCACCTAGCAAGGATACCAAGACTCCCTCCTTTTTACACAACTTTCGTTATACCGCCTGACGAACAGACCGCCCAGCGTCAGCAGTTGCAAGGTCACCAAGCCCAGAGACGGATCGACAAACTGCGGAAGAAAGGCAAGAAAGAACAAGGCTGTCTTCGGATTGAGGATCGCCACCAGCACGCCCTGGGAGTAAATGCGCCGCAGGCTTTGTTTTTGGAACGCAGCAATTTCGTGGCCCTGGTCGCGCGCCAGCCAGCGGCGAATCCCAAGATAGATCAGGTATCCTGCGCCCAGGTATTTGACAACCGAAAAGGCCAGCGCTGACGACATCAGGATCGCCGATAGCCCCAGCGTCGCCGCCAGAACATGGACGGAGTTCCCGGTTTCGATGCTGAGCACCGACACGAAACCCGCCAGGCGGCCCTGGTCCATGCCCCGGGCGATGATATAGAGTACAGCCGGGCCAGGCGTGAGCAGCAGGACGAGCGCTGCTAGTAAAAACACAGGTAAGTTTGGCAAATGAAACACTACCACTCCTTGTGCGCTTCAGGCAACTTCCAAACGGTTTTTCCCCAACTTCTTTGCCTGATAGAGGGCTTGGTCCGCCCGGCTCAAAAGATCGTCAAGTGTGTCCATGTTTGGATTGCTGGTTGTGACCCCAACGCTGACCGTAACCTGGATCTGTATACCCTTGTACTCGACTATTTGACCGGCTATGGTCCGGCAGAGCCTGTTGGCAAACACCAGGGCGTCTGCATTGTCTGTCTCGGGCAACAGCAGGATGAATTCTTCACCTCCAAAACGGGCAAAGACATCACATCCGCGTATGGCATGACGGCAAGTGAGAGCCAAGTTATGTAAGACGGCATCTCCGCATAAGTGGCCGTAGTTGTCATTGACTTTCTTGAAATTGTCGATGTCGAAAATGATAATAGAAAGGGCATGCTGGTATCGTTTCGAACGTTCGAATTCCTGCTCGGCCAATTTCATAAAATGGCGTCGATTGAATATGCGGGTGAGTTCATCTGTGATTGCCAGCGCATGGACTTCTTCGCGAACTTTCTCGAGTTCGAAATAGAGGTTCAAAAAAATGTAACTCAAGGGTGGGGCTATCACTAAAGGAACAACTGTAGCGATCGTAATATTGAACGAACTGGAATTCCCCAGCACGATTGCTACGAATTTCGCGATAATGATCGAAAGAACTATCGCAATGCCGGTGATAAAAAGCGATGAAGTGACAATCCCCCACTTTAGTATCCTTTGACGGATCCAGGCAGATTGGGTTGGCGGGAGTTTCATGGTTTTCTAAATGGTGACTTTATACCCCAAAACCTGTATTCCAACCTGGCAAATTCAGTGCACCCATTTTCAAATTTTGTAAAGCAAGAACGACAGCACAGCCTGGCAGGCGTTATGGAGGTTGCGATGCGGGCGGGTGCTGCTCCCGGAACCGGTCGATGACCGGCCTGATCGGCGGGCTGAGATGATCGGGAATGTCTGCCGGGGCAAACCAATCCCAGGCGGTATGCTCTTCGTTCAAGCGGATTTCGCCAGTCACATCCCGGCTGAGGTAGATGATGGTGACGTTGTAAACCTCGTCGCCGTTGGGATACTTGTAATACAACTCCGGGCCGGAGAAAACGCCAAACAGCGACATTCCACCGACGCGCAGGCCGGTCTCTTCGAGGGTTTCGCGCCTGGCGGCTTCTTCGACGATCTCGCCGGGTTCCACCGCCCCACCGGGCGGCCCCCAGCAACCGCTATCTGAGCGCTTCAACAGCAACAGGCGACCCTGCTCGTCCACGACCAGCACCGCCGCGCCGACCATGAAAACAGGCGCGTGCCCGATGTGCTGGCGGAGGGATTGGATGTATTCCATACAGGTCAACGGTCAGGGCTAGATTTCGATCTTCAACTTTTGACCATTCGACCGGATCGACTCGACGGCCGCAAAACTGGCCTGCGTGACGCCGATCAACTGCTCGTAAGGGATCGGCGGCGGGCCGCCCGCGCGGATGGTTCTGGCAAAGGCTTCCCACTCCCTCACCCAGCCTTTATCCTGCGCGGTTCTTTCCTCTTTCCTCTTTCCATCCCTCACTGTTTCCAGTTTACGAAAGTCATCAAGGATTGCAATTGCCCCACTGCAGAAGACCTCCACGCGCTCCTTGGGAAAGGACTTGTCGCCGTTGGCGAGGTAGTCCACCACGCCGACCGAGCCATCCGGGAAGGTGAAGGTCATCGAGACGTTGTCTTCGTGGTACTTGCCGCCATCCGGCAGGGCCACCGCGCTGACGTTGACCGGCGCTGCACCGACCAGGAAGGTGATGAAGTCAATGAAGTGACAGCCTTCGCCGATGATGCGCCCGCCGCCCTGGGCCGGGTCATGCACCCAGTGGTTGAGGGGGATGTAGCCCGCGTTAACGCGATAATGGGCGTAGAGCGGTTCGTTGCGAGGCAAGAGGAAAGAGGAGAGAGATCGCGCGAGGGGAGCGAAGCGGCGGTTGAAACCAGTCATCAGTAAACAGCCTGTCCTGAGCGAAGACGAAGGATGGTCAGTTTTCAGTAACTGATCACTGATCACTGATAACTGCTCACTGGTAACTGCCAGCGGTTTTTCCACAAAGACGTGCTTGCCCGCCCGCAGGGCTTTTACCACCAAATCGGAGTGGGAATCGTGGCGGGTGAGGATGGCGACGGTGTTGATTTCCGGGTCATTGAGAATCTCATCATCGGAGGAAGTAGCATAGGCAAAGCCAAATTTCTTGCCGGAATGCTGGGCGTGGACGCCGCCGGCCGAGGCGATGCCGACCCATTCGATCCCGTCCACTTTTTGCAGGGCTGGGAGCAGGGTGGCGTTGGCGTAAAGGCCGGCGCCGAGGACGCCGAGGCGGACGGGGCCGGGGGGCGCCTGCCGGGCGGTAGACAGGGATACACGTACACTCGTACCTGTTTCCTTGTTTACCTGTTTCCCTGCCTCATACGTCAACAAAACGCCCAAAAACGCCTCTCCCTTCTTCCCCGTAATCACCTCGTATGCTTCGGTTGCCTGTTCGATAGGGAAACGATGGGTAATCAGCGGTTGAACTTTCAACTTGCCGCTTTCCAACAGCGAAACAATTGCTTCGAAATTGCGGCCTTCCGTCCAGCGCACGTAGCCGAGGGGGTAGTCATGCCCGCCCTCCTCGTAGGCCGGGTCGTAGCGGCCAGGCCCGTAGGAGCGCGAGTTGATGAAGGACAGTTCCTTCTCGTAGTAAACCTTGCGCGGGATCGTCAGGCCGACGGCGCCGGTGGCTACCACCCTGGCCCGGTCGCGCGCGATGGCGCCGGCCAGTTCGACCGGGTCGTTGGAGGGCGTGTCCGCGCAGATGATGACTGCGTCGAAGCCGCGGTTGGCGGCGCTGTCCTGAGCCTGTCGAAGGGCGAAGGCCTGGGCCGAGTCCACTGCCTGGTCGCGGGAGCAGGCCGCAAGTCCGAGGGAAGCGGCGAGGGCGACCCGCCCCGGGTCCACGTCGATGCCCAGCACACGGCATCCAGCCGCGGCGGCGATCTGGCCGGTCAACAGTCCCAGCAGCCCCATGCCGATCACGGCCACCGTCTCGCCGATGTGCGGCTCGGCCAAGCGAAATCCGTGCAGGGCAATCGCGCCCAGGGTGGTAAAAGCAGCGGACTCGAAATCCACGTTACCCGGCAGCGGGGTGAGCAGGTTGCGGGGGACGAGGTTGTACTCGGCGTGGACGGCATAGCCGCCGCCCGCGCAAGCCACGCGCTGGCCGACATGGAAACCGTCCATACCCGCGCCCAACGCGGCAATCGCGCCCGCCGAGGAATAGCCAAGCGCCATAGGCTGGTCGAGGCGGTTGAAGGCGGCTTGCAGGGTGGGGACGACGCCCTCGCGCTGCATTTTGTCGGCCACCTGGCGGACGAGGTCGGGACGCGAGCGCGCCTTGCCAAGCAGGCTTTTCTCCGCGAATTCGACCACCATGCGCTCGGTTCCAGCGGACACCAAGCTTGCTCCCGTTTCGACCAGCGCCATGCCGGCCCTGGGCATTGGCGCGGGGACCTCTACCACGGTGGTTTTTCCATCGCGCATATTCTGCAAAACTTGTTTCATACGACTCCTGGTTTCAATTTAATCGAAACGTTTTACGGTGGGCCAGGCTTGCTCTATCGGCATTTTCATGCCGCGCGCCAGCAGGATGGGGCTGTTGCTTTCGAAAGGCATGCAATACTGGCAGGTGAAGACCCCCGCCTGTTCGACCTGCTCGAAGAACGGCTGGAGTTCCTGTGGGGTGCCCAGGCTGAAAAAGAGCAGCACTTCGCCAGTGCAGTCTTGCGGCCCCCACAGGTAGTAATTGTTGTGACCGCTGATGACGGGCGGGAGGCCATATTTCTCGCGATAGAACTCCAGCGCGGCGGCCTCGCCATAATTCTCGGTGAAGATACAGGCTTCGGCCTGGTCTTCTGGGGGCAGGGCATGGTAGATTTCGCCCATTGTTTCGGCCATTTCCTCCCAGCCGAAGCGGTCGGCCAGGCCTTGCGGGAAGATGCTGGTCTCGGATTTCTCGGATTGGGTGTTCAAACCACCCATCAGGCGCATGTAAGCCAGGTGAGCCTGGAAAGGCAGCATGGGGATTGCCATCGGCGCCGTCAACAGGCCAAACATGACCAGGCAGGCGGCGTACGTGGTGGATTTGATCCATCCCAGGCGGCCAGCCAACACGGACTGTTCCACGCCCACGATGCCGGCGGCGAACAGCATCGGGTAGGCCGGGGCCAGGAAATAATTCTTGGCGCTCTGGAGCATGAAGATGCCCAGCAGGATGACGTAGATCCAAGCCAGGGGACGGTAGGTCTCGCCTTTTTTCGAGAAGAGCCAGGCCAATCCGGCCAGCCAGAGCGGCAGGGTGATGGGTTGCATGATCATAACCTGCTGGAGCAGGAAGACCGGCGGCGAGGCCTGGTAGACCTTTTCGCCGTAATTGCGCCAGAATTCGAGCGTCGGCCAACCATGCGCAGCATTCCAAAGGAGGTAAGGCAACAGGAAGGCCAGGGCGATCAGTCCGCCCAGGTACAGCCAGGGCGAGCGGAAGTGTTTGCGATGGGGCGTCAACAGCAGGCCAATGACCATTGCCAGCCCGAAATACAAGAAAGAGACTTTCATCGTCAGGCTGATCCCTGCCGCCAGGCCAAAGGCCAGCCAGGGTTTGGGGCGGTCGGTTTTGAAGATCAAGATCAGGATATAGGCGGCTGCGCTCCACATCAGCGTGTCGAACGGATCCATTGTCAAAAGCGCAGTCACCCCCAAGAATTGCGGCGCGATCAGGACCGCCAGCGCCGCCAGTCCCTGGCCGAAGCGGTCTGCGCCCAATTGGCGCGCCATCAGCCCGGTCAGGGCGACCAGCGCCGCTCC
The DNA here is from genome assembly GCA_049323115.1 of Chloroflexota bacterium. Lineage (GTDB taxonomy): Bacteria > Chloroflexota > Anaerolineae > Anaerolineales > Villigracilaceae > JAABUE01. The sequence continues at coordinate 28,732 of JBMOMP010000099.1, read as the reverse complement.
AGCCAGCGCCGGGAAAAAATGCAGCGCCAACAGCGATTCGCCCAGCGTGGCGCGGATGAAGGCCGTTAGCAGGGCAATGAAGGGCGGGAAGTCTACATACCCAAAAGCCAGGCGCTTGCTGGCGGCGATGTAGTAGAACTCATCGCGGAAGATGCCATAGGTGGAACTGGTCAGCAGGTGGATGACCAACTTGAGCAGACCCAACCCCAGCAGCAGGCGATTGGCAGAGTCAGTCCAGAGATTGCGCAAAAAACGTTTCATTGTAACGAGTATACCTTAACGGGCTACACCTGGCCATTTGTCATATCAAAATGATGACGCAAAAAAGCGATTAAGGAAAACCTTAATAATTGACTGGCATAACGCAAAAATGCTATGCTGAGACAGCAATTTATTAGTGCGCCTATCATGAAATCCGTATAACCGTGTTATTTGTAACATTCCCCCAGGCATCATATCAATGACTAACGCGACACGTAGAAAGGAGAAGCGCATAACCAGCAAAATGAAATCGACTACCACTTCTGTCCAAAATAACTTAATGAATATTCGAGAAGGAGGATAATATGTGGATCGTACGTGTCAACATGACCGACCAAACTTACAAGGTCGAAGAGATCCCTGAATCGTACAAATATCTGGCGGGTCGCGCCATGACGTCCACGCTGGTTGCGGACGAGGTCCCGCCGCTTTGCCATCCGCTCGGACCGAACAACAAACTGGTGTTCTCGCCCGGAATCGTCACCGGGACAGCGGCGCCGACCTCAGCGCGCGTCTCGGTGGGCGCCAAGTCCCCGCTCACGGGCGGCATCAAAGAGTCCAATGCTGGCTCGTCCTGGGCGGCAGACTTGGCGCGCCTGCAGGTCAGGGCGTTGGTGCTGGAAGGGCAAGCCCCCAAGGGCAAGTCTTGGGGATTGCACATGACCTATGACAAGGGCGCAGAAAAACCGAAGATCACGTTCTTCGACGCCACCGAATACACCGGCAAACCGCTCATGGAGGTCTTCCCCAGCGTCTACCAGAAGTTTGGGGAGCGGGTTTCCGTCGCTGGCGTGGGGTTGGCCGGTGAGCGCTTCTATGGCAACTCTGGCGTGGTGTTCAATGATGAGTCGAAGCGCGCTACCCGTTACGCCGGGCGCGGCGGCATGGGAGCGGTGCTGGCCAGCAAGGGCGTGAAGTTCATCATCACCGAACGCAAAGACGCTCCCGCCATGGAAATCGCGGACAAGGCTTTGTTCGACGAAGGCCGTAAGAAGATGACCGAAGCCCTGCAAACCCACGACATTTCCAAGCCCAAGGGCGGCCTCAACACCTACGGCACTGCCGTGCTGGTCAACATCTTGAACGAGGCCGGCGGCCTGCCCACCCGCAACTTCTCCAGTGGCCGCTTCGAAGGCGCCGCCAACATCGCCGGGGAAGCGATCTTCGAAGGCAACAAGAAGCGCCTGGGGAAAGAACTCTACAACCACGCTTGCAGCCCGGGCTGCATCATCCAATGCTCGAACACCTGGCACGGTGAAGACGGCAAGGAGATCGCCTCCTGCGTGGAATACGAGTCGGCCTGGGCGTTGGGCGCGGACTGCGCCATCGACAACCTGGACGACGTTGGCGAACTGGTCAGGTTGTGCAACGAGTACGGCCTCGATACCATCGAAACGGGAACAACCCTCGCCGTCGCGATGGAAGCGGGCGTGATCCCCTTCGGGGACGGCAAGGGTGCCATCAACCTGGTGCACGAGATGGGCAAAGGCACGCCGCTTGGCCGCATCCTGGGCCAGGGGACGGAAGGCACCGGCAAAGCCTACGGCGTCAGCCGCGTCCCGACCGTGAAGGGCCAATCCATGCCAGCCTACGAACCGCGCGCGGTCAAAGGCATTGGCATCACCTATGCCACGACCACCATGGGCGCTGACCACACCGCCGGATACACTATTGCGCCCGAAATCCTGGGCGTCAGCGGCAAGCAGGACCCGCTCAGCAACGAGGGCAAGGCCGCCTTGAGCCGCGGCTTCCAGGCCGCCACCGCCTTCATCGACTCCAGCGGCCACTGCCTGTTCATTGCCTTCGCCATCCTGGATATTGCCAGCGGCTTCCAGGGCATGATCGACGAGGCCAACGGCGTCTTCGGCACAAACTGGACGGCTGATGATGTCACAGCCTACGGCGTGGCTGTGTTGAAGAAAGAACGCGCTTTCAACGAAGCCGCCGGGATTGGTAAGGAAGCCGACCGCGTGCCCGAGTTCATGAAACTGGAGCCATTGCCGCCGCACAACCAGGTCTTCGACATCCCCGATGCAGCCCTGGATTCGGTCTACGGCGAGTTGTAGGAAACCTTGATTCGATGACAGACAGGGCAGAATTTCTGCCCTGTCCCTTTTATTTTATAGGTGAAGAGATGCCGAGAGTGAAGACCACAAATGGGCAAGGACTGCACCTGCCCGCCGATTTCCTGGAGCGCAGGCGCATCGACCCGCAAACAGAGTACTGGCTGGATGAACGCAATGGGGAGCTGATCCTTCATCCCCGCCTCCCCGATATCCAAAAACTATACATCGAGCCAACTACTGCCTGCAACCTGGAATGCCGCACTTGCATTCGCAATACCTGGGGAGACCCCAACCAGCACATGTCCAAGCCCACCTTCCAGCGCATCGTGGACAGCCTGGACAACCTGCCCGACCTGAAACGGGTGGTCTTCACCAGTTTTGGGGAGCCGCTGACGCAGCCGCGCATCCTGGACATGATCGAAGCCATGCGCAAACGCGACCTGGCGATCACGCTCGGGACGAATGGTCTGCTCCTCGATCCCGGAATGGCGAGGGAGTTGGTCAAACTGGGCGTGGACCGCGTCACTATCTCCATCGACGGCGGAAGACCTGAGACGTACGCTGGCGTGCGCGGGGCCATGCTGGCCCAGGTGCTTGACCACATGCGCGGCTTGAACGAGGCCAAGGTACAACTCCATTCCCTGTATCCCGCCATTGGGATAGAATTCGTCGCCATGCGCAGCAACGTCAACGAACTGGATGATCTCGTCAAAATGGCAACCGAACTGAACGTCTCTCGCCTGTTGGTGAGCAACGTCCTGCCGTATACCGAAGAATTGCGCGAAGAAGTCCTCTACGGGTATGAGCCGGTGCCGCCTTTCAAAGCCAGCGGATGGGCGCTGAAACTGGATGCCTGGGTCTCGTGGGCGACACAGGAATTGCCGCGTATGCACTGGGGCGCGGAGCGACGCTGCAAGTTCGTCCAGGACCATGCCATTGTCGTCGGTTGGGATGGCGGCGTTTCCCCCTGCTATGCGCTCTCCCACAACTACAGTTATTACGCCATCGATGGATTCAAAAAACAGGTGGAACGGTATATACTTGGCAATGTGAACCAGCAGTCCCTGGCTGAAATTTGGATGAGCGAGGATTACGTCCGCTTCCGCAGCGATGTGAAAGTCTTCCACTTCCCGTCCTGCCCGGACTGTGACCTGCGCGATACTTGCGACCTGCGCGCCAATAACGAAGGCTGCTGGGGCTGGAACCCTTCCTGCGCAGATTGCCTGTGGGCGCAAAATATCATCCGCTGCCCGTGAGGGACGAACATGCAGGTGACGGTAAAACTCTACGCGACACTGACCCGCTACGGCAAAAGCGAGCGGGCTGGCGCACCTTTTGCAATCGAAATGCCCGAACATGCGACCTTGCAACAATTGATCGAGCAATTGAACATCCCAGCCGAGGAGACTAAGGTCATGTTCGTCAATGGGATCATACGAGAATTCGAATTTACTCTTAAGGATGGGGACGAGGTAGGAATATTCCCACCAATTGGAGGAGGCTAAATGAGCGACATTGTTCTGGATGTCTGGTTGTATGGCGGCCTGTCCCAGTATGGCGGCCAGGCCGATAAAGGCAGTTTTGCCAATCCCAAGGTCAGTTTGCCCGAGGGTAGCACCATGCGCGACCTTTTGGAGTATTTACAAATGCCGACTGAAGAGCGCGGCATCACCTTCATCAATGGCGATTTAAGCGCCATGCCGAATATGCAGCCAGACCTCGACCATGTCCTGGGGGATAATGACAGGGTGGCTTTCTTCCATTTGCAGAGCATGTGGCCGTTCCAGTATCGGCATGGCATTGCAATGGCAAAAGAAATGTCCGCAGCCATGCACACGAGCGACAACCAGGGCATTCACCACACGTACAAGAAAGAATAAGGTTGACAGGGAATTCTCTACCGTACAAAACCTTTTTGGACGCAGAAAAACGCTGATTCCGCTGATAAAAGAAGAAAAAATCCGCGTTTATCAGCGTGAACTTGTGCTGAGTTCATCGAAGCATCTGCGTCCCGCTTTTGGAATGTACGGTAGCAATACAGGGAACAAAATTCTCCTCCCCGGCGTCTTGCCTGTAACGCCGAAAACCACTTTCCCGGAGGAGAATGATGAAAACCAAACTGTTCGCCCTTGTATCCTTGTTCGCCGTTGCGCTGGCTTTGTTGAGCGCTTGCGCCAGCGCCGCAACAGAGGCCCCCGCAGCAATCGAGGAACCCGCAGCGACCGAAGCGCCGGCTGTGCCTGGCTTCGATATGGGCTTTGTTGCCGCAGAGCCGGCCATGCCCGAAGCGGAAGCCCAGCGGGCCGCCCTGCCCACCGCTGGCGTGGTCTACCAGACCGTGCCGGACGTGGAAAACGCCCCAGGGCAGCCTGCTTACGTGGACCGCATGATCATCAAGAACGCCGAAGTCAGCGTGCTGGTGGAGGACAGCGATGTCGCCATAGACCGCCTGACGCAGGTCGTCGGCGACGCCGGCGGGTACATCGTCAGTTCGCGCATCTGGTTCCAGGAATATTACGGGGAAAACTACAAATACGCTTCCATCACGATGGGAGTGCCGGTCGGTCAGTTCGAGGTCAGCCTGCGCCGCATCCGCGACCTGTCGCTTCAGGTCTTGGACGAAACCGCCTCCGGCGAGGACGTCACCGACCAGTTCGTGGACCTGGAGTCCCGCCTGCGCAACCTGGAGGCCACGCAGGAACGCATCAAGTCCTTCCTCGAAGACGCCAAGACCGTAGACGAGGCCCTGCGCATCAACCAGGAACTGGCCGCTATCGAAGCCCAGATCGAGGAAGTCAAAGGCCGCATGAACTACCTCACCGACCGTTCGGCCTTCTCGACCATCACCGTCACCGTCTCGCCGCAACTGCCGGAGATCGAGCCTGCTACGCCGACCCCCACCCCCACGCCTGCTCCCTGGACTCCCAGCGACACGTTGGAAGACGCCACCGAAACGCTGGTAGGCGCATACCAGGGTATTGTGGAATTTGCCATCTGGTTGTTCGTGGCGGTCCTGCCCGTGCTGGCCCCGCCCGTGCTGCTGGTCTGGTTGGTCGTCAAAGCGGTGCGCCGCAAGCCCAACAAACCGGCATAACCACCCGCAGTGACAGTCACCTTCTGGCAGAGTGACTGTCACTCTTTTTGTCCCGCATTTTCATTGCCAGATTCCGTGAATGCGGCTATAATACCGCCTGCCGATCGGGGCGTGGCGCAGTCCGGCTAGCGCGCTTGCATGGGGTGCAAGAGGTCGGAGGTTCGAATCCTCTCGCCCCGACTAAGTGACCCTGATTCACAATCGAGTGTGAGTCAGGGTCGTTGCAATGTAAACGATTGCGTCCAGTGCTCCTGCCGGATGGACTAGAACATGCCAAAAATAGCTGGTAATTACCCACATCTTTTGCGCCCCCATCAACATACCCTTGTAAACGGCAAATTTGGGGGCAAAAATTCGGCGCAAATCGGCCGAGTGAGCGATTTTCGGACTTGTGGGTAATCACCAGTAATTGAGTAGTGATTGCCCACATCTCACAAATATGTCATTTTGAGGCGTGCAGCGCCGAAGAATCTCGCTTTCGCAGGGACAAAAATGGCTCAAAATTGAGACTTTTTGCTCCCGTTGGTCGTTCAGAGTGATATTTTCAGACTTGTGGGCAATCACCAGTAATTGATTATTGACTTCGCAAGGTTAAATATGTATACTGTTTATAATACTACTCAACGAAGGGTAGGGTTATGGCATCATTAGCCAGTTCACATGTTGAAGATTTTCAGGAATACAACAGAAGAGAAGTTCTAAATAAGTTGGTAAAATGGGTTATTTTCAGTGTTATTGTTTCATTGCTCCCATTATTTATTAACTTGCTTCTTTTGTATCTTAACGGAATTTATTTAACAATCGCTTATTTTAGCCCTCATGGCGAGCTGTTACTAATTTCTGTTACAATTTGTGCAATCGCAATTGGAGATGTTATTGGAACAGGGAAAAAATATTTGGCTCTAAAGCTTCTTGCTGCAGGGGGATGTGTACTAATATTAATATTTTCATCCAGTATTTTTGCTATACTATCATTAGGGAGTATTATTCCTGAAAATAGTGCAACCGCATCAGCCATTACAGACTTTTCGTTGATAACGTTTTTATTTTCCTTGTTAACAAGCAGTGGCTGTGTTTATTTATCGGAGGTTCGGTAATGTTTGAAGAAATTATTAAAATGGGAGATGTTTTTATGCAAGGTGATATTCTTTTCACAACACTTCTTGCTATTGGCATTGCCTCCCTAGCATCTATATCACCCGCCTTAGCAGTATTCGTTAAAAAAAATTCTGAGAATAAATTTGTGCAAACACATGAGAACTTGATGAGTAGGTACGTTATAATTTTTGGATTAATTATGCTGTTAATTTCTTTGGTAATATTTATTAATATTTTATATAGCCTGTGGAGATAGTTACATTTCCCTTGATAAGATCTGTCACCCTCCGGTTGCGTCTGTGCTTGAAACTAAAACAAAAAATGCTATTGTATGTACAATGCAATCTGCTTTCCAAAATGGCGGAGGTTCAAATCCTCTCGCCCCGACCAAAAGGATCCCCAAAGGGGGAGTTATGCCAAAAACACAAGAAGAATTGGTTCATTTGCATCCTGACGACCTGAAAACAATCGCCAGTTCGTGCAGTGGGTGGTGCGAATGAGTCTCTTACGGAATCCACATCGGTCTTGGATCCCTGCATTTTTTAATTGCGCTTGGGATCACTCATGCCCTGCGATAAAGATTGGGGGAAATAAGAAAAGGTAAGACCATGCCCATCCGCTTCCGCCGCTCATTCAAAATTGCGCCCGGCATCCGTCTCAACTTGAGCAAATCAGGCACCAGTATGACACTCGGGAAACGCGGCGCTTCTGTTAATGTCGGCAAGCGCGGTGTGCGCGGCACAGTGGGCATTCCAGGAACAGGTATATCCTACACCACAGGCAGCGCAGCCCCCAAAGCCAGCGGCGGGCATGGCTGCCTATATTACCTGTTCATCTGGCCGTTCGTCATCACCATTCAAACCTTGCTTTATCTCGGTAAAGCCGCCTTTCATATCATCACCAAATTGTGGGAGTTCGCCACTGCTACGCCAGAACGCAAGCGCGCCACGCTCATCACAGGCGGTGTTGTGTTGCTGGTCGGCTGCCTGTTTACTCTAGCAACTATCGCACTTGATGCCGTCGGCATAATAGACCGTTCAACGCCGGAACCGACGCTTGATCTGGTTGCTATTAACATGACGGCCTTTGCCATTGCCTGGCAACCCGCCACCCAAACTGCTGCCGCTTTGCCTACCATTACCCCAACCGAAACGCCCAGCCCAACTGAAACATCCATCCCAACGGAAACATTCACTTCGCTGCCAACATTTACCTTCACCCTGCCTCCGACCACAGCCATCCTCTATATACAGCCAACCCAACCACCCAGCGCCTCCCAATGTATCTGTACCTACGATGCTTACAATTGCGACGATGCGTTGGCTGCCTTTTGTTTCAACTACTGTAATAGCCAGGGATACGGCGACATCCATCGTCTGGATGGAGATAATGATGGCAGTGTATGCGAATAAAGGGATTGCCATATTCCAGATGTCACCACTATGTGCGGCGGAACAGAGACTGAGATTTCATAGAACAAAATTTTTGTTGTATGCACATGTAAAATGTACCCGAAGAGGTCGGCGGTTTCCCTTTCCAGGGACGAGGCAAGTCATCTTGTCCCGACCAGATAGACTTCTTTCCAGGAGTCTATTTTTTTAATCGAAAAATATAACGATTTTTTCATGGCTTTGATGCTATACTTTTAACATGAAGAAATCCAAGGACCTGGCCGCGATCCTCGATCTGTGCATCCGTATCGACGCTACGGCTGCCGCGATCTATACCAACCTGGCCGACTCGGCCAATACCCCAGCGCTGGGCAATTTCTGGAAAAACCTGGCGGACGAGGGCCGGGCGCATCTTGAGTACTGGGAAAAACTCAAAACGCTTTCCAAAAAACAGGAATTGCCGGAAGCCTTCGAGGATCCCAAACTCGTCCGCGAAGAACTCGAGGACCGGGCGCGGCAAGTACAAGCCCTGCTCGAACAATGGCAAGCCGACCAGACAATTGCCAACGCTTTCGTCATCGCCTATCGCCTGGAATCCTACAAACTCCATCCCGCCCTGCGCACCCTATTCCACTCCTTCCGTCCCTTGACGGACGGGACCCCGGCCGGGGAGAAGGAAATCGAAGAAACCAACATAGATGCCTTCAAAGAAGCCTTGCACGAACATGGGGAAGAAACGCCCGAACTGGAGTTGGTTGGCGAGACCCTGCAACACTTACAGGAACAGAACAAAATCTTGGCGCAACAAACCATGCTCGACACCCTGTCTGGCCTGTTGAACCGGCGCGGCTTTTTCTTCATGGCAAAACAACTGGCGCATCTCTCCAAGCGCAGCCAGGCGCCGGTCACGGTGCTGGCCATTGAAATTGACAATTTCAAAGAAGTCAACGAACTGCACGGACGGCAAAAAGGGGATGCGCTGCTCAAAGCCATTGCGGACATCCTGCAATCCATGCTGCGGCAATCGGACCTGCTGGCTCGCTACGGGGGGGACGAATTCATCGCCCTGCTCCCGGATACAGCTGCGGAAGGCGGGCTGGCGGTCGGCGAGAAACTCAGGGCGGCGCTCGAAAAAGCCCGCCCGGCCGGCATCCGCGCCACGGTCAGCGTTGGCGTAGCAGAAGCGGTGATGAAGGAAGACATCGAGCAGGAACTCGACATGCTGATCCGCTATGCAGAGGGGAATCTGGTCATCGCAAAGACCAACGGCAAAAATCAGGTCGTTTCCTAGCGCGGGGGCCAGGCATTCCGTGCGCGGTGCAAATGACAACAGTGGAAGAAAATTAATCTAAGTCGGGAGAGGGGACTTGACGCTCAGTAGTCGCTCCACTTGTTTGGCCTCCCAACTAAAATATTGATCTAGCGTGCTTGAATATACTTGCCACGCCCAGTTAAACAATTGAACAAGAGAATCTGATTTTGGTGACCACTCGCGTGCACTAATTTCCTGATCCCTGAATTGACATGGCCCAGCCTCGACTAGTGGGTCGTGTGGCACGGGCATATCGATAAATGATAAAATCTTATTTGTGCCGCATTATTGACATGCTTCACATGGGTTATCTTGATGAGGTCTTATTTGATCGCGAAGTAATAGAAAGATTACCGGATCTTGTAACTGAGTGGGGTAAAATTGATCAATCGAAATCAGGACAATAATTTTCTTATGCACACGATCGCCGCAATTGACGCAGGTTCCAACGCCATCCGTATGGTGGTCGGGCGGCTCGGCAACGAAGGCGAACTCGAAACGGTCGAGAACGTCCGTATGCCGGTCCGGCTGGGACAGGATGCCTTCACCACCGGCCAGTTCAGCGAAGCGACCATCCAGATGGCGGTGGGCGCCTTCCTGCGCTTCCGCAAGGTGGCGCAAGCCTTCGATGTGACCGAAACGCGCGCCGTTGCCACCAGCGCCGTGCGCGAGGCTGGCAACAGCGACATCCTGGTAGACCGCATCGCGCACCAGACCGGTTTTACCCTGGAAACCATCAGCGGTGACGAGGAAGCCCGGCTCATCCACCTGGCCGTCAAGCGCGCCGTAGACCTGCGCGGCAAACATGCCCTGCTGGTGGACATCGGCGGCGGCAGCGTGGAAGTGACCATCAGCGACGAAGACAATGTGCTCTCCACCGAAAGTTACGAGATGGGCACTGTGCGCCTGCTACGCAAACTGGAAAACAACGAAGGCGCAAACCTTCCCTTCCACCAGTTGGTACAGGAATACGCCCAAAAGGCGCGCCGACGAGTGGAACGCGAGACCGCGACCGAAAAAGTGGACATTTGCGTTGGCACTGGCGGCAACGTGGAAGAGATGGGCCGGTTGCGCAAGCGCCTCTTCAAGCGTGAGCCCGAGGATGTCATTTTGGTGGACGAGATCGGGAAATTGATAGACAAACTGAGCGCCTTGAGCATCGAGGAACGCATCCGCAAACTACGCCTGCGCGCCGACCGCGCGGATGTGCTGCTGCCAGCCGCGGTGGTGCTTCACATGATCGCCCAGGAAGTGCGCGTGAAAGAAGTGCGCATCCCCGGGGTCGGCCTCAAGGACGGTATCCTGCTGGATATGGCCCCGCTGGCCCGGGGTCCGGTATTGCCGCGCCGGGAACAGGTATGGGCCTCGGCGGTGCGCCTGGGTCAGAAGTATAGGTTCGAGGGCGAACACAGTCTCCTGGTCGCCCGCCTGGCCGCCCAGTTGTTCAACCAGTCCCTGTCGCTGCATCACTTGACCGAAAAGGAACTCCTGCTGCTTGAAACCGCCGCCCTGCTGCACGACATCGGCCATTTCATCAACACCATCGACCACGACAAGCACGGCTATTACCTGCTCAAACACAACCAGTTGATCGGCCTGGACGCCGCCGAGCAGGAGATCGTTGCCAACATCGTCCGCTATCACCGCAAGGACGCGCCCACCATCGCGGATGAAAACTTCAAGTCCCTGCCGCAGAAAGACCGCCTGGTGGTGACCAAACTATGCGCCATCCTGCGCCTGGCAGACGCGCTGGACACCAGTCACACCGGCCGGGTAAGGGATGCGCTGCTCGAACAACGCGGCGGTCACTGGAGGCTGCTGCCGACCGGCGCGACCGAATTGATGCTCGAAAAATGGTCCCTGGAAAAACGCAAAGCGCTCTTCCAGGAAGTGTTCGGCGTGAACCTGGAAATCGAAAATTGACAAATGGAAGCAGATCGCCCATCCCCCCTGGCAGAAGCCCTGGACGCGCGCTGGCTGAAATATTGCAGCAACCTGGAAGCCTGCCGCCAGGCATTTTCGGAAGAGGCCGTCCATGACGTGCGCGTCTCTACCCGCCGCCTGCTGGCGCTGGTGGACCTGTTGCGCGCCTTGCCGAGTTCCCCATCCCTGAAAAACCTGCGCCGCGCCTTCAAAAAGCAACTCGACGGCTACGACGACCTGCGCGATACCCAGGTGATGCTGCTGAAGGTCTCCGCAGCCCTCGGCGACGTGCCGGAACTGGTCCCCTACCAACAATATCTCGAACAGCGCGAGGAAAAACTGCTGCGCCGCGCTGCCAAACAGGTCGAAGCCCTCGACCTGGCCAGCCTCACACAGCACATCGAAGCGGCGCACCAGGCACTCCTGGCCCCAACCGACGCAGAAGCCCTCCGCCAAACCCTGCTCCAGTCCGTGGACGAGGCCTATGGCGCAGTGCTGCGGCGCTACAGCAAAGTAGACGCCTCCCAGCCTGCCACCATCCATCGCCTGCGCGTGGCCTTCAAGAAACTGCGCTACATGCTGGAAATCATCCAACCGCTCATCCCGGAAATCCCGGCTCGCAATTTCAAGGACATGCACGCCTACCAGACCGCCATGGGCGACATCCAGGATATGGAAGTCCTGCTGGCCGCCCTGTCCGATTTTGCCAAACGTCGCGCCTCGTACGACCCCGGGCCTGCCCGCCGTTACTTCCAGCGCTGCCACGCCCGGGCCCTTTACACCTACCTGGACGGGATGCAGCAGGTGCATATCTTCTGGCGGCCAACGCCCGAAGCGCCCTTCCCCTGGACAGTTTCGCCGCGCAGGAAAAGACCTGTCCGGCGCGCGCCAGTGCCCGGCGACCCAGAACCAACCAAAGGAGAGACACCATGAACCTGTACCTCATGCGCCACGCCATTGCCGAAGCGCGCGACGATTCCGCATACCCGGACGACAGCCAGCGTCCCCTCTCAGCCCCCGGACGCCGCAAGATGGTCAAGATCGCCAGCGGACTCAAGGAACTGGGGCTTGGCTTCGACCTGATCCTGTCCAGCCCATCCCTGCGGGCGCGGGAAACGGCCGAGATCATGGCAAAGCGTTTCGGCCTGAAAGACCATCTCGTCTTCACCGACCACCTCAGCCCCTTGGGTCACGCCGACCAGTTGATCGCCGAAATCCGCGCCCAATACACGGTCGAACACCTCCTGCTGGTAGGACACGAGCCTTATATGAGCAGCCTGGCCTCCATGCTGCTGGCGGGAAACGGGAGCGTCGAAATCACGATGAAAAAAGGCGGGCTGTGCTGCCTGTCCGTTGCAGAACTGCGCTACGCGCAATGCGCCGTGCTGGAATACCTGCTCACCCCGGGGCAGATGGTCGCCATGGTCCAATGAAGCCATCCCCTTTACAGTTCGATTCGACAAACCGCTCGAACGCTGGGCGCGTAACTCCATTATAATGGGGTGAACCTATGCCCGCTGACCAGACTCCCGACCTCCAGCCATCCCTGTTCATCAACCGCGAACTGGGACTGCTCGAATTCCAGCGCCGCGTCCTCTCCGAAGCGCAGGACGAAGATAACCCCTTGCTCGAGCGCGTCAAGTTCATCGCCATCTTCGGCTCGAACATGGACGAATTCTTCATGGTGCGCGTCTCCGGCATCCGCAAGCAGGTAGAAGCCAACATCAGCGAGGTTTCTCCCGACGGGTTGACGCCGCGCGAACAGTTGGCCGCCATCCGCAAACGCGCCCTGGAACTATACACCGAGGCCCAGCAGACCTACCAGCGCAAACTGCTCCCCGAACTGGACAAAACCGGCATTCACATCCTTCCCTATCGCAAACTGAACGCCGCCCAAAAAGAAAGGGCCGATAGTTACTTCCAGGAAGTCATCTTCCCCATACTGACGCCGCTGGCGCTCGATCCCGGCCACCCCTTCCCGCACATCTCCAACCTCAGCCTCAACCTGGCTATCGTCATCCGCGACAAAAAGGGACACGAGAAATTCGCGCGCATCAAAGTGCCCGATACCCTGCCGCGCCTCGTGCCGGTCAAGCGTTCCTCCGGGGCCGCGCGCAAGGACGGCACCGTCCCCTGGCATCATTATTTCGTCTGGCTCGAACAGGTCATCACCGCCAACCTGGGCATGTTGTTCCCCGGCATGGAAGTGGTCGAAGCGCACCCCTTCCGCATCATCCGCGACGCCGACATCGAGATCCAGGAACTCGAGGCCGATGACCTGCTCGAAAGTATGCAGCAAAGCATCCGGCGGCGCAAGTTCGGCTCGGTCGTCAAAGTCGCCATCTACGAGAACATGCCCAGGAACATCCGCAACCTGCTGGTCGAAAACCTGGAAGTCAAACCCACCGACGTATACGTCCTCAGCAGCCACCTGGGGCTGGCCAGCCTCTGGCAGGTCTACAACAACGTCGAGCGGCACGACCTGAAATTTCCTCCCTACAAACCGGTGGTATCGAAGAAATTCAAAAATATGACCGCCGCCAGCGAGATCTTCGACCTGATCCGCGCGGAGAACATCCTCCTGCACCATCCCTACGACTCATTCACCCCGGTAGTGGACTTCCTCAACGCCTCTGCCCGGGACCCGAACGTGCTGGCCATTAAACAAACCTTGTACCGCGTCGGACAGAATTCCCCGGTGGTCGAAGCGCTGCTCGAAGCCTCCGAGCGCGGCAAGCAGGTGGCCGTGCTGGTGGAACTCAAAGCCCGCTTCGACGAGGAGAGCAACATCGGCTGGGCGCGGACACTGGAGCAAGCCGGCGTCCACGTCGTCTACGGGCTGGTGGGACTGAAAACACACAGCAAGATCGCCATGGTCGTGCGCCAGGAAGGAGAAGGCATCCGCCGCTACCTGCACCTGGCGACCGGCAACTACAACGCCGTCACCTCGCGCATCTACGAAGACATCGGCATGTTCACCTGCGACGAGGCGATGGGCGCAGACGCCACCGACCTGTTCAACTACCTGACCGGTTATTCCACCAAGCAGGACTACAAGAAACTGCTCGTTGCGCCAGTCAACTTGCGGCAACGCTTGGAGGAACTCATCAACAGGGAGATCAAGCACGCAAAAGAGGGACGCAAAGCCCACCTGATCTTCAAGGTCAACTCCGTTGTAGACGTGCCAGTGATCGAACTACTCTACCGCGCCTCGCAAGCGGGCGTCAAAGTGGACCTGCTGGTGCGCGGTATATGTTCCCTGGTGCCGGGCATCGAGAAGGTCAGCGAGAACATCCGCGTCATCAGCATCATCGGACGTTACCTCGAGCACAGCCGCATCTATTATTTCCACAACGCGGGAAAAGAAGAACTCTTCATCGGCAGCGCCGACCTGATGACCCGTAACCTGACCCACCGCGTAGAGGTGGTCTTCCCAGTCGAACGGCCAGAGCATGTCCAGTACCTGCGCGATACCATGCTGGATGTATATCTCAAAGATAACATGCGCGCCAGGCTCATGCAGCCCGACGGCGCGTACAAGCGCCTGAAACCGGATCGTTCCGGCGCCGGCGTGGACGTCCAGGAATGGCTGATGCAGAATCCGTCTGGGAAGGTGATCTGAGCCGCACCCGTTCATTTCGAATTTCTGCTTGCCAAATCTCCTCACCATTGGTATACTGCCACGCAATATGAAACCCCTGTTTACACACGTCCATCACCATCATGCCGCCAGCCCCCTGAATGACCAGGCGGTGCCTCTGCGTTTACAAGGTTAATTCCGTTCGACCTGTCCGCACAGCAAACCCCGGTCATGCCGGGGTTTTTTGTTATCCCAATCAAGGAATCTGTCATGCCATCCAACCAGAATATCCGCCTTTCGCTTCCATCCAAAGGCCGCCTGCAAGAGGGGGCGCTCGATTTCCTCTCCGCCGCCGGGCTTTCCGTGTTCAAGCCAAACCCGCGCCAATACCAGGCCGAGCTCCCCGCCTTGCCGGATTTGGGCGTCATCTTCCAGCGCCCCGGCGATATCGTCGTCAGCGTGCGCCAGGGAAGCGTGGATTTCGGGATCACAGGCATCGATGTGATCGAAGAGAAGCGCGGCGAAAACGGGGACGTCCTCGTCCTGCACGATGCGCTTGGGTTCGGTCACTGCGCGCTCACGCTGGCCGTTCCCGAAGCGTGGGATCAGGTCGCCGACATTGCCTCGCTCAAGAGATTTTCCGCCTCGCTTCCCCATCGGCTGCGCGTGGCGACCAAATTTCCCGTCTTGACCGAACGTTTCCTCAACCAACATGACGTTCCCCATGTCTTGATATATGCCGAAGGCACGCTCGAAACTGCGCCGACCATCGGCTACGCCGACATCATCTCTGACCTGGTTTCCTCGGGACAGACCTTGCAGGACAACCGCCTGCGCGCCTTGCCCGATGGAGTTATTCAACCCTCGCAAGCCGCCTTGATTGCCAATCGCAAAGCCTTGCAAACTCGTCCCGATGTACTGGAAATGGCGCGCCGGCTGCTCGAATACATCGAAGCGCATCTGCGCGCCAAAGACAACCTGCTGGTCGTTGCCAACATGCGCGGCGATGGACCCGAAGCCATTGCCAAAAGGATGTTCACACAGACTTCTGTCGGCGGTTTGCAGGGACCGACCATCAGCCCGATCATCACGCGCGAATCCAACCAGGGCTGGCATTCGGTTACGGTGGTCGTGCGCCGGGATAATCTTCCAAAAGCCATCGGTGAACTGCGGCAGATCGGCGGCAGCGGGATCATTGTCTCGCCGGTCACGTATATTTTCGAGGAAGAGCCGCCGCGCTATACGGCCATGCTGTCAGAGTTGAAAAAATGAACACCCGCCCGCACCTTGAATCCCTGCCGCCATACGCGCCAATTGAACCTTTCGAAGTCCTCTCCGCCCGTTTAGGGCGCGCGCCTGCGCAGATCGTCAAACTGGACGCCAACGAGAATCCCTACGGCCCGCTGGCAGTGGTGCGCGAGGCGTTGGGCAAATTGGATTTCCCGCACATCTACCCCGACCCGGAAAGCCGCGCGCTGCGGACTTCGCTGGCAAAGTTCACCGGCGTGGACGAGGCCTACCTGCTGGCCGGCTCCGGCGCAGACGAACTGCTCGACCTGCTGATGCGCGTCTTCCTCGAACCGGGCGACTGCATCTTGTCCTGCCCGCCCACGTTTGGGATGTATTCGTTCGATGCAGAACTCAACGCGGCGCGCTGCATCGAAGTTCCGCGTCATCGGGATTTCTCGCTGGACATGGAATCCATCCGCAAGGCTGTGGAAACATATCGTCCCAAATTGCTCTTCCTCGCCTCGCCCAACAACCCAGATGGCTCGCTGATTCCGCCCCAAACGCTGGATGAAATCTTATCCCTGCCCACGCTGGTCGTGCTGGACGAAGCCTACATCGAGTTTGCGGGCGAACATCTCGGCGCCAGCCTGAGCCGCATCCGCGAAGTTCCACTGCAGGAGAATCTGGTCGTCCTGCGCACGTTCAGCAAATGGGCTGGGCTGGCCGGCCTGAGGGTCGGTTATGGCGCGTTTCCCTCCTGGCTGATGCCCACGTTGTGGAAGTCCAAGCAGCCCTACAACGTCAACGTGGCGGCCAGCGTGGCGGCGCAGGTTTCGCTAGCGCACGTCGCCGACTTGGAGACACTCGTGGAGAAATTAAAAATCGAGCGGGCGAGGCTGCTTGCAGCATTATTGGAAATCCCCTATTTGCATCCCTATCCCACGCAATCGAATTTCATCTTGTGCCGAGTGATTGGAAGAGACGCGGCGGAACTCAAATCGAAACTGGCAGCCGAGCATGGCATTTTCATCCGCTACTTCGACAAGCCCGGCCTGCGCGACCATATCCGCATCAGCGTGGGCAGGCCGCAAGATACGGAAACTTTATTGAACGCCCTGGGGAAGTTATGAGTGTGAGTCGCAAGTCGAAGGTCAAAAGTCGGCTGACCTTTGACCTTTTGACTTTCGACCCGAAGGAGAAAAAATGCGAACCGCAGAAATATCCCGCAAGACAAATGAAACGCAGATCGAAATCAAACTGGATTTGGACGGCGCGGGCGCACACGAAATTTCCACGGGCGTGGGCTTCCTCGACCATATACTGACCCACCTCGCAGTGCATGGGCTTTTTGATTTGACCGTCAAAGCCAAAGGCGATTTGCACATCGACGTTCATCACACGGTTGAGGACGTGGCGCTGGCGCTGGGCCAGGCCTTCGACCGGGCGCTCGGCGACCGCAAGGGCATCGTCCGCATGGGCGACTGCTTCGCGCCGATGGACGAGACGTTGGCGCACGTCGCAGTGGACCTGTCCGGGCGGCCCTACGCAGTCGTCCAGGCCGAATGGCATACGCCCTATGTGGGGAATATCCCGGTCACGTTATTTCCGCACTTCTTCGAGTCGTTTGCGGCGACGGCGCGAGTCAACCTGCACGCGCGCGTGTTGTACGGGCGCGACGACCACCACCAGGCCGAGGCGTTGTTCAAGGCCTGGGCGCGGGCCTTGGACGCAGCGACGCAACTCGACGCGCGGCGGGCGGGGAAGGTTCCGTCTACGAAAGGACTGTTGTAGCGCAAGATGGCATCTTGCGCTACGAGGAAGAATAGGATGAACGAAATCATTTTGATAGACGCAGGCACGGGCAACCTGCGCTCGGTACAGAAGGCGCTGGAAAACGTCGGCGCAACAGTGACGCGCACAGACGACCCGCAAAAAGTACTGGCGGGGAAGAAGGTCGTTTTGCCGGGCGTGGGCGCGTTCGGCGATTTCATGGACGGGCTGCGGGCGCGCGGACTGGAGGACGCGGTCAAGGAAGTCGCGGCGCGCGGCGTTTCGCTGCTGGGCATCTGCGTCGGGATGCAGGCCTTGTTCGAGGTCGGCGAAGAGATGGGAACGCACGCCGGCCTCGGCCTGCTGGCGGGCAAGGTGACGCGCTTTGCTGATTCGCCGTCAGTCAAGATTCCGCACACGGGGTGGAATCAACTCGAAGTCCGGGATGAGGCGCGGCTGTTCGACGGGATCCGCTCCGGGGCGTACGTCTACTTCAATCACTCGTATGTCTGCCAGGCGCGGAATCCATCCGAGATCATCGCCGTCACTGATTACGGAGGCCAGTTCGCGTGCGCGGTGCGGCGCGAAAATCTGTTCGGCGTGCAGTTCCATCCCGAAAAAAGCCAAGCGGTGGGACTGCAAATCTTGAAGAATTTCCTGGAGGCAGAATGATCGTCTATCCCGCAATCGACCTGCGCGGCGGCAAGGTAGTGCGGCTGAAGCAGGGCGACCCCGCGCGCCTGACCGCCTACAGCGACGACCCCGCCCAAACCGCGCAGCGCTGGCTGGAGGCGGGCGCGCGCTGGCTGCACGTGGTCAACCTGGACGGCGCGTTCGGCGAGCGCGAGGACGTCAACCTGGCCGCGCTCGAAACGATTTTGCGGCTCGGCGCGCGCGTGCAGTTCGGCGGCGGGATGCGCTCGCTGGATGCAGTTGCGCGCGCGCTCGACCTGGGCGTGAGCCGCGCCATTTTGGGGACGGTTGCCGTCGAGAACCCCGACGTGGTCGCGCAGGCGCTGGCGCGCTTTGGCGCGGAAAAAATCGCCGTCGGAATCGACGCGCGGGACGGGCTCGCGCGCACGCGCGGCTGGCAGGCGGAGGGCGGAGTCCCGGCGCTCGACCTCGCGCTTCACATGCGGACCCTGGGCCTGCGTACCGTTATCTTTACCGACATCCGCCGCGACGGGCTGGGGGGCGGGCTGAACCTGGCCGCCACGCGCGAACTGGCCGATGCCAGCGGGTTGGACGTGATCGCATCCGGCGGCGTGCATTCGGTTGAGGATGTGCGCGCAGTGAAGGAGGCCGGGCTGGCGGGCGTCATCATTGGCCGCGCGCTGTACGAAGAAACGATAGATTTGAAAGCCGCCCTGGACCTGTGCAGATAGGGATCAAGCCTTGAGAAACAGCGCAAATTGGACAACGAAGTAGGCGAGGATGCCAATCGAAAGGGCAACTTGCCCGGAAATCAATGGAATTCCCATGAAACCGGATAACGGTATCGAGGCTGTAAATAGCAGCAGGCCAAGAACAATGGCAATGATGAGCGCTTTTCTTTGGACTTCCTGTCCGTGAGCGTCACGGCGCAAAGGGAAGAAAGGATTCCGCAAGTCAACGCTGAACCAGCCGCTATGCAAGTAGAGAAGGAACAAACCGAAGAACACGATGGTCATCAAGGCCGCTTTCCAGGAAACACTCCACACAAGGACTGAGAACACGGCGCTCAAGGCGAATCTCGAAAAATAATATGGCAAATATTCTCTTTTCATTTGCTGCTCTCCTGCAACCAGAAGATTTTTTCGATGGGAACGCGCAACGCCTGGCTGATACGCAAGGCAGTTTCGATGGTTGGAATGAAGCGCCCACTTTCAATCGCAACAATGGAAACCCTTGCGACCCCGACCCGTTCGGCAAGTTCGGCCTGGGTCACGCCAAGTGCTGTGCGGATTTCTTTGAGACCATTTCCAACGATTTTATGCGCCATGATGTTAAGTATACTTAACATCATGGAAAATGTCAAGTAAACTTAACATCGGTTATGGTGCAGTTCTTGTAAGGAGAATCATGTTAGCAAAACGGATTATCCCCTGTCTCGACATCAAAGACGGGCGTGTGGTGAAGGGCGTGAACTTCGTCAACTTGCGCGACGCGGGCGACCCCGTGGAACAGGCGCGGCTGTACGACCAGCAGGGCGCGGACGAACTGGTCTTCCTCGACATTTCCGCCACGCACGAGGGACGCAAGACCACGCTGGAGTTGGTCAGCCGCGTGGCCGAGACCGTGTTCATGCCACTGGCAGTCGGCGGCGGAATCCGCGAAGTGGATGATATGCGGAATCTTTTGCTTGCTGGCGCGGACAAGGTCAGCGTGAATTCGGCGGCGGTGCGGCGGCCGGAACTGCTGTCCGAGGGGGCGGCGCGCTTTGGGGCGCAGTGCATCGTACTGGCCATCGACGCGCGGCGCAGGGAAAATGCGGAGGGGTGGGAGGTGTTCGTCAACGGCGGGCGGGTCCCGGCTGGGATCGACGCGCTCGAGTGGGCAACGCGCGGTGTGGAATTGGGCGCGGGTGAGATCCTGCTCACCAGCATGGACGCGGACGGGACGCTGGCAGGCTACGACATCGCACTGACGCGCGCGGTCGCGGATGCGGTCCCGGTGCCGGTCATCGCTTCGGGCGGCGCGGGGACGATGGCGCACTTCGCCGAAGTCCTGACCGAGGGCAAAGCCGACGCCGCGTTGGCCGCCTCGCTGTTCCACGATGGGAAGTTGAAAATCGCAGAGTTGAAAGCGGAATTGCATAGGCACGATGTGCCTGTGCGGTTGTAAGAAGAAAGAGGAAAGATGAAAGAGTTGTTGCCGGAAATCAAGTATGCCGCGGACGGACTCGTCCCCGCCATCGTGCAGGACGCGGAGACGAACGAAGTGTTGATGCTGGCGTACATGAACGCCGAGTCGTTGCGAATGACCGTCGAAACCGGCAAGACAGTGTTCTGGTCGCGCAGCCGCAGTGCGTTGTGGCGCAAAGGCGCGACCTCGGGCAACACGCAGCGCGTGGTCGAAATCCGCGTGGATTGCGACGCGGATACGCTGCTGGTCAAAGTCCAGCCTGCTGGCCCGGCCTGTCACACGGGAAACCGGACCTGTTTTTATCGTGCAATAGGAAGGCCTTTCTAACCACAGAGACACAGAGACACGGAGAAAACCAATTCAAATCTCCATGCCTTTGTGCCTCCGTGGTTCAGGTTTCCGAATCAATGGAGAGATGCAATGAGCATTCAATGGCTGTTCGACGTGATCGAAGACCGCAAGCAAAACCCGACCGGGAAATCCTACACCGCCAGCCTCTTTGCAGAAGGGCTGCCGAAGATCGCACAGAAGGTCGGCGAGGAAGGCACGGAGGTGGTGGTAGCAGCCCTGGCGCAGGATGACCAACGCCTGGTCGAGGAAGTGGCCGACCTGACCTACCACACCCTCGTCCTGTTGGCCGCGCGCGGGCTGACCCCCGCCCACATCCTGGCCGAACTGGAGAAACGTCACCGATGAACCGTATCATCCTGCTGGACATCGACGGCGTGCTCGTCCAGCCCGGCGGATACCGCGCCGCGCTGCGCGCTGCCGTCCGCCAATTCATTGACCCCGATTTCGAGATTCAAGAAGACCTCTTGACCGACATGGAAAAGCGCGGCATCACCAGCGAATGGGACATGGTGCCGCTCCTGCTCGCCTCATACTGGGACTTCATCCTGGCCCGGCAGCCCATGCCGGATCTCCCCTTGGAGGTCCTCTCCGCCGCGCGCGAAATCCAGGCCCGGCGTCGGGTGGATGCGCCGCAGCGCGCCTCCGTCCCCGCCTTCGAACTGGTCGCGGGACAATATCCCGCCGAGACTGCCCTCCGCGCAGGATGTTTCCCGGCCATCCCGTATGAACTGCGCAAGAACCTGTTGACCGGGACGCGCAGCGTCCACAAGTCACATACCATGCGCATCTTCCAACACTATACGCTCGGCAGCCAAAACTTCAGGGATACATACCACCTGGAAGCAGAGATCGAGACCGAATCGTTCCTGTCGAAGCACGATCAACCCAACCTGGACGATACGGTCCGCGCCGCGTTGCGCCGAGATGGGAACCACCTGGCGGCCTTCACTGCGCGTCCCTCCCGCCCACCGCGCGAGGTGACCGGCCTGGCGCTTGGCTACGCCCCCGAAGCGGAACTGGCGCTGGAACTGGTCGGCTTGCAGGACATTCCCCTGGTCGCGTTCGGCACACTGGAATATATGGCCGCGCAATACCAACTCGATCCAGAGATCTTGCTCAAGCCCTCCCCGTTCCAGGCCCTGGCAGGGACGCTGGCCGCATGGACGGGCGAGGAACTGTCCGCGCTGCAGGCGGCTTATGAGTGGCGCAATACCGGCGCGTTGAACGGGCGATTCAGCGCCTTGCCCGCCTCGTTCGAACTGGTCGTGATCGAGGATACGTTGGGCGGCATCCGCTCGGTGCAGGCGGCCGGCGAAATCCTGCGGGCAGCCGGGTTCGACGTCGCCGTCCGCGCGCTGGGGTTGACTTCGGGAAGCGCATCCAGGGCCGGGATGTTCGACCTGGCCGGTGTGCCGCACTATGCAGATTGGCAGACGCTGGTAGAGGGAATGGATCTGTAGAAGGAAGTCAGATAGTCGAACAGTTGGATGGTTGGAAAGGAAAAGCCCCGAGGGACGAAGAAGCCGGGAGGCGACTAATACTCGCTCGCGAACCGTTCATGCACCCACAGGAATTCGTTGCGCTTTTTCAGCACGCGGATGAGGCCGCCGAAGCCAGGGTCTTTGGCTCTGAGCAAGATAAAATCACCAATTTTTGCTGCTTCGTCGAGCGGATTTACTGAAGTCGAGTTGTTCTTCAATAACTTTATAGACGGTTCTACCGAGTGTGAGTTTGACTCCAAAGAAGTTGGTGAATGTTGTGGTTTAGCTTTCTTACGAGGCGGGTCTCTCTTTTTAGGGCACAACAAGGAAAAATGTTATGCAAAAAAAGATAAATACAGCAAGTACAATGACATGACCAAGTATAGGACAAAAGTTACAAATGCAACCCAGGAGTAGGTCTTTAATCCCTGAGAAATCGGTTCGTTTACTAATTTATCCAAATGTGTCGGGTCAATGAAAGAGGGTTGGATACGACAGGAACGATTACGCCCAAGTTGTGAAAAAACGTAATCAGTCAATGACAGGTTACGCCTTCCAAGAGGCAATCTACTGATTGTTGGAATACACATTCGGTACAACAAAACAACCGCCAGATGTTGGGTATGGAAAGCGATTTGAAAGAAACCGACTAAATGTGGTTGGTCTGCTCAAGACACCCGACGCGATGGAGTCTGGTAGGGACATGAAACTAATAACTTTTGGTGCTAGTCCTGCATATGGTGATTTAGCGATTGCGAAAACACCATCTGTGGTGGTTGAATACCGCAAGAAGGCGCGTAACAGTCGAAAATCAGCCCAAACTAGCATCATTGGTTATATATGCTGTGTTTCACAACTTAGCGGAAACTAAAGTAGGAAAGAACTTCGTGATTTTGTGTCTTGGCGGCTTTGTGTTGCAGTTCCTGACACGCTACGATTGCCCGTAAAACAAGGGGCAAAAATCGGGTATACTTCCCCCCGCCCAGGGCAAATATGACTTCCCACATCCGTAACTTCTGCATCATCGCGCACGTGGACCACGGCAAGTCCACGCTGGCCGACCGCCTGCTGCAACTGACCGGCACCATCTCCGACCGCGAGATGACCGAGCAGGTGCTGGATACGATGGACCTGGAACGCGAAAAAGGCGTCACCATCAAGGCTTCGGCGGTGCGCATGGCCTATACTGCCAAAGACGGGGCCGAGTACGAACTCAACCTGATCGACACCCCTGGTCACGTGGACTTCGGCTACGAGGTCAGCCGCGCGCTCAACGCCTGCGAGGGGGCCGTGCTGGTGGTGGACGCCACCCAGGGCATCGAGGCGCAGACGCTGGCCAACCTGTACCAGGCCATCGAAGCCGACCTGGCGATCATCCCGGTCATCAACAAGATCGACCTGCCTTCCGCCCGTCCCGACGAAGTGGCCGAAGATGTCGGCAGCCTGCTGGGGGTAGATCCCGAAGCGGTGCTGCGCGTCTCGGCCAAGGCCGGGCTGAACGTCGAATCCGTCCTGGAGGCCATCGTCGCAAACGTCCCCCCGCCGCCGGACGAAAACCAGGCGCCCCTGCGCGCGCTGGTGTTCGACTCGCACTACGATTCCTACAAGGGCGTGATCGCCTACGTGCGCGTGGTGGAGGGCGAGATCAAGTCCGGCGAGGCGCTGCGCATGATGGCCACGCGGGTGGACATGAAGCCGGTCGAGATCGGCATCTTCTCACCGGGCATGAAAGCGATGAAGAGCCTGGTCGCCGGGGAAGTGGGATATATCGCCACCGGGCTGAAGACGGTGCATGACTGCCGCGTAGGCGACACGATCACGCGCCCGTCCGCTTCGGCCTCCGACCCGCTGCCTGGGTACCGCCACCCTAAGCCGATGGTCTTTGCCGGGATCTATCCCGTGGACGCCGACGACTACAGCGACCTGCGCGACGCGCTCGACAAACTGCAATTGAACGACGCCTCGCTGACCTTCCAGCCGGAGACCTCGCAGGCGCTGGGATTCGGCTTCCGCGCCGGGTTCCTGGGGCTGTTCCACATGGAGATCATCCAGGAGCGCATCGAGCGCGAGTACGAACTGGACGTGCTGTTCACCGCGCCGTCGGTGGAATACGAGGTGCTGCTGATAGACAATTCCACCGCGCTGATCGACTCGCCGGCCGCGCTGCCCGACCCGAGCAAGATCGTGGAGATCCGCGAGCCGTGGATGCACATCGAGATCATCACGCCCACCGACTACTATGGCCCGATCATGGAACTGGTCACGCGGCGGCGCGGCGAATTCCGCGGGCCGGAATATCCCGCCCCGCACCGCGTCCAGTTGAACTACACCATCCCGCTCTCCGAGTTGATCGTGGACTTCTTCGACGAGTTGAAGTCGCGCACCAAAGGCTACGCCTCGCTGGATTACCAGTTTGCCGAATACCGGGCAGACAAACTGCAAAAACTGGAGATCCTGGTCAACGGCGAGCCGGTGGACGCGCTGGCTTCGATTGTCCACGAAAAGGACGCCTATCACAAGGGCCAGCGCTTCATCACCAAACTCAAGGGCATCATCCCGCGCCAGTTGTTCGATGTAGCCATCCAGGCTTCCGCCGGCGGGCGGGTCATTTCGCGCGCCAACGTCAAGGCCACGCGCAAAGATGTGCTGGCGAAATGCTACGGCGGCGACATCACCCGCAAGAAGAAACTGCTGGAGAAGCAGAAGAAAGGCAAGAAACGCCTGAAGATGGTCGGCAATGTGGAGATCCCGCAGGACGCCTTCATGGCGGTGTTGAAACTAGACGAGGAGTAGGGTAAGTAGGGGCAAGTCTGAGACTTGCCCCTACCTGCCCACAATCGAGCAAGTATGAAGGATATCAAACGTTGGTTGCCTGGCGCGCTGGTCAGCGCGCTGCTGATTGCGGCCATTTTGTATTTCGTGGATTTCCGCCAGATGGCGGAGGCCATTCGCTCGGCCAATTACCTGATCCTGCTGGCGGCGCTGCCGTTGTCGTTCGTCTGGCTGGCAGTGCGCGCGATTGTCTGGCGCACGTTGCTGCGCGAGCGCGCCTCGTATAAGGACGTGTTCCTGACCCTGGGCGAAGGATATTTACTGAACAATTTCCTGCCCTTCCGGTTGGGAGAGATCGGCAAGGCGTTCCTGCTCAGTCGCAAGTCCAGTCTGCAATTTATGGAAATCATCCCAACCATCGTCATCGAGCGCGCGGTGGACCTGGCGTATTCGGCGGCCATCCTGCTGGTCTCACTGCCCTTCGTGGTCGGCGCGGAAGGCGCAGGGCAGATTGGGCTTATTGTGGGGGCGATCGTGCTGGCCGGACTGTTCGTGCTGTACCTGCTGGCGCGCAACCGGGAGTGGGCGCTCGGCCTGTTCCATAGACTCAGCCAGCGCTGGCCTGCATTGCAGCGGGTTGGCGGCGGATTCGTCGAATCCTTCCTGGAAGGACTGGCTGTGCTGACGGACGGTTGGCTGTTCGCGCGCTTCCTGTTCTGGATGACGGTCAACTGGGGGATCGCAATTTTCTCGTACTTCTTGATCGTGCGTGCGTTCTTTCCAGACACACAGGTGATCTGGGGGTTCTTCGGCCTGGGTGTTGCGGCCTTTGGGAACGCCATCCCATCGCTGCCGGGCGCCATCGGCACCTTCGAGGGCGCTTTTGGCGGCGCGTTGACCATCCTGACCGGCGACCAGTCCACGGCGCTGGCGGCGGCGCTGGCGGGCAGGTTATACAATTATTTCAGCACCACCATTGTGGGCGCAATTGGCATGGCAAACGAAGGGCAGACGCTTTCGGGCATCTACCAGCAGTTGCGGGAGTTTCGGGTGAAAGAGAACTCATAATGCCCAAACATTACCTTGTCACCGGCGGAGCCGGGTTTATCGGCTCGAACTATGTCCATCGCCTGCTGGCGCGCGGCGAGCGTGTCACGATTTACGACAATCTCAGCCGGGCGGGCGCAGAAAAGAACCTGGCCTGGCTGGAGGGGACGTTTGGGAAGGACAGTTTCAGGCTGGTCGTTGGGGATGTTGTGGACGCCATCCGTTTGGCGGAAGCGGCCAGGGATACGGACGTGATTGTCCACCTGGCGGGGCAGGTGGCTGTCACCACGTCCGTTACCCATCCCAGGCAGGACTTCGAGGCCAACGCGCTTGGTACGTTCAACGCGCTCGAGGCGGCGCGCGCTTCGGGGCGGAAGCCGATCTTCATCTACGCTTCGACCAACAAGGTCTATGGCGGGATGGAAGATGTGTCGCTGGCCGAGGAGCCGACCCGCTGGCGCTACGCCGACCTGCCGCACGGCTGCCCGGAATCCCAGCCGCTGGATTTCCACAGTCCCTACGGATGTAGTAAAGGCGCGGGCGATCAATACACGCGCGACTATCAGCGCATTTACGGCCTGCCGACGGTCGTCTTCCGCCAATCGTGTATCATGGGTCAAAGACAGTTCGGTATAGAGGACCAGGGCTGGGTGGCGTGGTTCATCATTGCGGCCGTGCTGGGCAAGCCGATCACCCTGTACGGCGACGGCAAGCAGGTGCGCGACGTGCTGCATGTGGACGACTTGATGAATGCCTACGACGCCGCTATCGAGCATATCGACGTTGCCGCCGGGCAGGTCTATAACATTGGCGGCGGGCCGGCCAACGTGATGTCGGTGTGGGCGGAGTTCGGACCGATGCTGGAAGCCTTGCTGGGACGCAAACTCGAAGTCGCGCGCGGCGACTGGCGTCCCGGCGACCAGAAGGTGTTCTACGCCGATATCCGCAAGGCGGAGCGGGAGTTGGGCTGGAGGCCGAAGATCGGCGTGCAGAAGGGCGTGAAGCGCTTGTTCGAGTGGGTGAGCGAGAACAGGGAGTTGTTCGACCGTTGAGCGCGCGGCGCATGCCTGCGGCCTGCTTTTGCTTGATATAATTCGTAGAGTATCATTTCAATCACTTGGGGATGGCAACACACCGTCCCGAAGGTTCGAGCGGCTCAACCTGGTTTTCAAGGAAACCTTCACCTTGCGGGTACTTCGCGGGACGTTTCCCCTTCTTTTTGGGATGATACTTCGTTGAGGAATGCGTTTGGATTCTTGTTTGTTCAATGGAGGCTATCATGAACAAGCGCTTTGCCTGTTTCCTGGTCGTCAGCATCCTGGCAGTATTGGCCGCCTGCCTGTCCCCGAATGGGGGCCTGTCCCCGGATGGGGGCGCACCGGCGACGGCCACTCCCGAAGCGACTGTCACCTCCGCGCCGCCTACTGCAACAGTCCCGCCCACGCCGACCGAAACCCCGGATTGGCTGCCGGAAGGGTTGAGGGGCGTGCAGGAGCGGCTGGTGCCGGGGGGATTTGAGTTGGTTGGTAGTCAGGATGGTTATTACGAAATCATCGGCGCGGATGGACAGAAGGTGGAAGGGGTCAAGGTGTTTGAGGATGGGAGTACGGAACTAACGATGATGATTGATGGAAAAGAAGAAGTGTTGGTGACCGGGGCGGGGGCGGTGACGAGCCATGAAGGGAAACTGGTGTGGGGGTTGAGAGATTATGTGGATGGTCAGTGGAGCGAGCCGGATATGATGTCCGCAATTGAGATGGGGGATTTTATTAAGATTGGAGGATTGGATTCTGGGCATAAGTTGGTGTTACTTATGGAGCATGAAAGAACCCAAGCAATGGTGGATACTATGCGCGCCGAGAGAGATAGAGTAATGACACCTGGGCGGTGCGCTGTTGAATGGAATGGGGTGACCGGGTTTAATAATTTTGTAACTTATGTGGCGGGAGGCGACACTGCCAATGACAGTGAGGATATCAAGGCGTATACAGTGGGAGACTGGCAGAAAGCGGTAATATTAAATAGGAGTTCTGATGCAAAAGGAGTATCCGGGACGGGTCCAGATTTGGATGAGGGGAGATATCAGTTAACGTTTGTTGGTAGTAATGGTATAGAAATAAGTGGTCGAATGGGACCTTTGAGTCCGATGCAATACGCTTGGGGAGAGGGTATGTTTGTTGTACAGGTTGGCAAGAAGAATGGGAGTGGTTATGATTTAAGCGAACCTGCTATTCATGTGTCTGTGGTTTTAGCAAAAAGCGATGGTGAATATCAGGTGGGTTCTAGTTTGAAAAGCGTGGATACGATTAGGAAATTTGCACCTTATATTGTAGACGGGCAAAAACGCGGTGAATTAGCATCTACTGGGTATATGATACACACTACTAACCATTGGTGCTAGTTGTTAGAGAGAAAACTCGGCGATGCTCATTTTGTAAGGATCGGCATCAGGGTGAATGGTGTGGAACAAGTCCATCAGCACATTGAACATGGCAGAGACGAAAGCCAGCCG
>JBMOMP010000098.1:0-5573 GCA_049323115.1 Chloroflexota bacterium | reverse complement strand
AACGATGCAAGTCTTGCATGGATGAATAAACCACCCTCAATTTGTTCGAAAAAAAGGAGTACTTTATGAAAGTCTTACTTGTTGGTACGGGCGGCGTTGGGGAGGCGATCGCTGCCATTGCCAGGAAACGACCGTGGCTGGAGCAGATGGTCCTGACGGACTACAACCTGGAACGCTGCAAGGAGGTCCAAAAGAAACTGGGCGACCCGCAGCGCTTCCCGGTCGAGTTCATCGACGCCGGCAAACAGGAGATGATCGAAGACCTGGCAAAGAAATACCAGGTAGACCTGATCATGAACGCCGTGGACCCCATCTTCAACGAACAGATCTTCGACGCGGCCTACAATGCGGGCATCACTTACATGGACATGGCCATGACCCTCTCCGAGCGGCATCCCACCGACCCATTCAACAAGACGCACATCAAACTGGGCGATTACCAGTTCGAACGCGCCAAGAAATGGGAAGAGAAAGGCCTGCTGGCGCTGGTCGGGATCGGCGTCGAGCCGGGCATGGCGGATGTCTTTGCCCGTTACGCCCAGGACCACCTGTTCGATGAGATCGAAGAGGCGGGTATCCGCGACGGCGCCAACCTCGAGATCAAGGGCTATGAGTTTGCGCCGAATTTCTCCATCTGGACCACCATCGAGGAATGCCTCAACCCGCCCGTCATCTGGGAGCAGGACAAGGGCTGGTTCACCACCGAGCCCTTCTCCGAACCCGAAGTCTTCGAATTCCCCGAAGGCATTGGCCCCATCGAAGTGGTGAACGTGGAACACGAGGAAGTCCTGCTGGTGCCGCGCTGGGTCAAGACCAAACGCATGACCTTCAAATACGGGCTTGGCGACCAGTTCATCGGCGTGCTCAAGACCCTGCACATGCTCGGCCTGGATAACAAGGAAAAGATCAACGTCAAGGGCGTGATGGTCGCCCCGCGCGACGTGGTGGCCGCCTGCCTGCCTGACCCGGCCTACCTGGGCGACAAGATGTCCGGCAAAACCTGCGCCGGCACCTGGGTGAAGGGCAAGAAGGACGGCAAACCGCGCCAGGTCTACCTCTACCAGGTGGCCGACAACGAACAGTGCATGAAGGCCTGGGGCTGCCAGGCAGTCGTGGCGCAGACCGCCTTCAGCGCCGTCATTGCCATGGACCTGCTCACGCATGGCCAATGGAAGGGTGTGGGCGTGCTTGGACCGGAAGCCTTCCCGCCCGACCCGTTCATGGAGAAGATGGCGGATTACGGCTTCCCATACGGGATCAAAGAGATGTAATCGCTTCCGGGGCGTGGATCACGAAGTTGTGTGGTCCACGCCCCGCTGCTTTTAATAAACCGCATCGAAACGGACATCCGGCCTGCTGCCGTTACCGCCGGTTTTCCCTGCCCCGCAGCGCGACCGGCTACGAAGCAGGCCAAGAGGAATCTATGAAAGTATTGTTGGTTGGGACGGGAGGCGTCGGCGAGGCCATCGCCGTGATGGCAGGAACGCGTCCCTGGCTGGAAAGGATGGTCTTGGCTGATTACAGCCTCGACCGCGCCCAGGAAGTACAGGCCAGGCTCAAAGATTCAAATCGCTTCCCTGTGGAAAGGCTCGATGCTGGCGACATAGATCAGGTCACGGCGATTGCGCGTAAGCACCAAGTTGACCTGCTGATGAATGCTGTCAATGTAGAATTCGACGCGCCGCTCTTCGAGGCAGCCTGGCAATGCGGCTGCACTTACATGGACATGGCCATGAACGGCGTGGGCGCCAGCATGGGACAGGCAGAGTTTGCCCAGCACGAAAAATGGGTGGAGAAGGGTCTGTTAGCCATCCGCGCCACCGGCGCCGACCCGGGCATGACGGATGTCTTTGCCAGGTACGCCGCCGACTATCTTTTCGATGAGATCGAGGAGATCGGCGTCCGCGATGGCGCTACGTTGAGGATAGAAGGCTATCCCTTTGCCTCCACCTTTTCGGTCTCGGATATGCTGGATGAGTGCACCTCCAAGGCGATTGTCTACGAAGACGGGAAGGGGGTATTCCCGGTCGAGCCGTTTACCGAACCGGAAGTGTTCGACTTTCCCGAGGGGATCGGCCCGTTGGAGTGCGTCAACGTGGAGCACGAGGAAGTGGTTTTGATCCCGCGCTGGGTCAAGGCCGGGCGGGTGACGTTCAAGTACGCCCTCGACCGGGACTTCATCGACGTGATTCGCACGCTGGGAATGCTGGGCTTGAATAGCAAACAGCCCATAGACGTCAAAGGCGTGAAAGTAGCCCCGGCCGATGTGGTGGCGGCCTGCCTGCCCAACCCGGCTGACCTGGGCGACCACATGCAAGGGAAAACCTGTGTAGGCACCTGGGTGAAAGGCGTCAAGGATGGCCAGCCGCGCCAGGTGTATTTGTACCAGGGCACGGATCATGCCTTTTGCATGGGGAAATATGGCTGCCAGGCGGTATCCTGGCAAACGGGCGTCAACCCGGTGATCGTCATGGAGTTGCTGGCAGAAGGGAAATGGCAGGGGAAGGGCGTGCTGGCTTGTGAAGCCTTCGACCCCAAGCCCTACCTGGACAAGATGGCCGCTTTCGATTTTCCCTATGGCATGTTGGAGATGTAGCCTTTTTGTGACTGTGCGTTTGGTCTCCTCGGTAAATTCGTCCCGCAGGTTCGAGCCTGCGGGACGGTTTTCAATCCGCGCCAAAGACCTGGAGCGCCTGCGTGCTGGCTTGGGGCGATACGACCAGGACGTAGTCGCGGATGTCTTCCAGGTGAGACTGGATGGCCTGTACGTCTATCCCCTGCGGCGCGTAGACCGTAAACAGGACATTGCGAGTGGCGGCGTTGATCTGTGTGCGCTGGTCTGGCCCGTAGAGGATGCTCGAGATCACGCCCGCCTGGTCGGCCATCCGCATGTCGCCGGGTTTGAGGGCCTGCTCCTGGCCGCGCAGCAGCGTGTAACGCTCCTCGCCAGAGGCGACGCCCAGGGTAACGGGCAGCAGCAAGCGGTCCAGGTCGTGACCGGCGGTCAGCATCCCGTTCTTGAGTTCGGCCATGAACATCGCCTCCACCAGCGCGGCTACGCTGGGGATGGACTTGCCTTTGAAGATCACGGAGGCCAGTTGGCCCTGGACATGATAGGTTTTGTCGAAGCGCTTGTAGTAGGCGATGTAGGCCGGCAGGCAGGCAAAGGTTTCGAGCGCGCGCTGCTCCTGCCCGGCGAACTGCGCGCGCAGGTCGTGTTCCAGGGCCTGTTTGCGCGCTTCCAGTCCGGGGTGCGCGGCGGGGTTCTCGACCGCCTGCATGGCCAGGATGCCGGCGTGCGCGCCGGGGTAGGTTGCGCGCCAGGTTTCGGTTACGTTGAACATGGGGATAATTCACTCCTATAAGGATTGTTTGGGTGGCCGCTTGTATATGGGGCGTTCGCCAGTGGATTGCCTGTGATTGTGTGTCCCATAGGTGGATTATACCCTTGCCGGGAACTCCGCAGGTCGTAAGATGGGTATTCCTTCGAAAGATGACATATCCAGCAGGTCAGCGTCGCCTGAAACGATGCAATCCGTTTGTGTTGCGAGTGCGGCTTCGAGGAACTTGTCATCTTTGGCGTCGCGGCACTTGGTCACTATGCGCGTCGGCGTTACCGGTTCGCCGCGCAGCCGGATCAGATTGACCAGCGCTGTGATATCGTCAGGTTCGATGTGGTATTTGTTTCGGAATTGGGCGCGTCCCAGCACGTCGATGATTTCGACCATGATGTTGGTCGTGTAAATGGCGGTAAAGCGTCCGTCGCGCAGGGCGCGTAACACGTCGCCCGTCCTCCCATGTTTGCGGATGAGGGCGCTGACAAAGACCCCCGTGTCGATCACAGCGCGCATGGGATCACCCCTGTCTGGCTGTTTCGATGTCGGCGGCGATTTCGTCTTCGCTGAATTCTGCGTTCAGGGCGGCGAGACGATCCCACACCTTGTCGAAGCGCGCCAGGACTTCGCTTTCCTGCATTTGCTGGTAGCGCAGGTAATCTTCGTAGGGGATCAACACCGCTTCGGGGCGGGAACCGCGCGTCAAGATCAGGGGTGTGCGCTTACGGACTACACCTTCGAAAAACGGACGGAATTTGCGCTGGAGTTCGGTCACACCGATAATTTTTTGCATTCAGGCTCCTTTACCTTGTGTTCCTGCGCAGGGTTTGCACCGTAGGTGCAAATTCTCTCGTGCGACAAAGTCCCCTTTGGGGTTCATGTCGTTTTGGGTGACAGCATGAATTCGTTGTACATACTGTAGTATGTATTTTAGCACATATTGGACTTGTGAGGCGTTGCCATTTTTCGCTAATTTTCTATCAGAGCGCCCCGCCCGCCAGCAGGGACAAGACCTTCCGCGAAAGGTTGATGACCGGCACGCCGACCTTCTCCACATTCTCAGCCGCCTTGATGAGACCTTCGATACTGACCGAGTACCACTTCTTTTGCGGCGCGGGTTTGGTGGCTTCATCCACGAGCCTGCCAAAGTCTTCGGTGGTTTCAGCGGCTTGCTCTTTGGGAAGGACTTTGTTCATCACGTCCACCGCTTCGCCCAGCAATTTCAAGGTTTCCATGAGTTCGGGCGGGATGCTGGAGGTCTCGGCTTTCTTGATGCTCTCCTGGATTTCGCTGGCAAGGATGATGTCGCCGACTTTGGCGTTCTCGCCGATGGTGATATTTCCAATGGTGATGTTGG
The DNA here is from genome assembly GCA_049323115.1 of Chloroflexota bacterium. Lineage (GTDB taxonomy): Bacteria > Chloroflexota > Anaerolineae > Anaerolineales > Villigracilaceae > JAABUE01. The sequence goes on along the minus strand of JBMOMP010000098.1, from coordinate 881 downwards.
TCATGCCACGTTCCTTTCGTTCGGTTTCATGCTCGATGGCGCTCAATACCTGGCGGACGTTGACCGTCACCAGCCGATTCCCATCTTTGACGCGGCAGGTTTCGTCGCCAGCGCGTTCGAGCATGAGCAGGTATTCGTATTCGAGTGGTTCGGCATTTGGCGCTTCGGGGATGGGGACGCGCTTTTCGGGGTTGAGTCCTTTGATGGATGCATGTATCTCATCCAACTGATACCGTATCGCGGACAGGGCGTCGCGGCGGGTGTGTTCGAGACCATCAATGGCGATGGTGATCTTGCGGTCTTCAATATCTGCCTTGACCAGGGCTTTGTTGTCGCCGATTTTCAATACCACGCCAGTACGCCAGACCAGGCCATCGTCAATCTTCTGGTTCATGCGGATGATGAAGCGGGTGATGATGCTGGAGGGCAAAACGGGATAGGCATACTCAAAGGCAGGGACACCGTTAAATTTCAGGTCGGGTTGGTCTTTGGGGAGCAGGTCAGGGACGAGGAAGGTTTTGTCGGACTCCATATCGTAGCAGAGTTCAAACTTTTTCATCATATCCACGATGAAGAGAAATAATTATGAAATTTCGAGAATATCAATAAATTCACGCGCGGTAATGATTGGAATGGATTTATATTCTTTGAGATCAAGTAAATGTTTGTCCCCGCTGACAATGCAGTCTGTCCTTCCTGTAATTGCGGCTTCGATGAATTTGTTGTCCGTCGTGTCCGCAAGAACAACGAATATTTGGCTCTTTGGGATTTTGCGTGGCGACGGCATAAATGGTGGTACTCCGATTAAGCAAACCTGCGATAACCTTCGATATCGAGGTAAAGCCGTTGGAACAAAGTTGTGTTTTGGAGAATGCCGTAAC
>JBMOMP010000097.1:0-45283 GCA_049323115.1 Chloroflexota bacterium | reverse complement strand
CTGATAATGCACTTCTTTGAGTATCTCAGGTGTGATTTCAAGTTGAATGGTCATACGCTTATCTTAACAGATTCGGCCTGCTTTACAATCCGCAATTTGTCACCGTTTTCAGTATAAAACCGTATCCATTGCGGTCAAGTAGTCTTTAACGCCGCGCACGGCAAGGTCAATATCCGAAAACCGCGTAAACCCTCCGCGCCGTGCTAATGACCCAAACAGGATGACTTTCTTTGCCCCAAATTTTTCTTTAAGCAACTTTGCGGCTTTGCGCGCAACAGTCAACGCGCGGCGACGGCGCGCGGCAACCTCCACGCGCGTTTCCATCCTGCGCTTGCGGGCAAATTCAAGCGGGCGATATTTCTTGAGCGCTTCGGGGGTAAGGTCGAGGGCAGTCATGGACATGCTTGAATTATACAACGGTACACGTCATTGCGAGCGCACTTTGCGAAGCAATCTCCGCTTGAAACGGGAGATTGCTTCGACGGAAGAACGCCGTCTCGCAATGACAGCATTCATACAAAAATTTCTGCAACTCATCCACCGCCTGCAACAACTTCTCCGCCCCACCGAACAAGCGGTAAATATCGTGCGTCGTCCCATACTGGTCAAACGGTGAGACCTGCAACACCCTCGGCAACTGGTCAAACTCGCCGATGCCGTAATCCGCGTATTTCTCAAGCAGGGTATCCAAAATCTCCCGCGCCGCAGGCGTAAAGGTATTGAAGAAATTGGCTTTCTTCTGGCGCAGTTTTTCTGCCCGCTCGCGGACTGCAACTCCCGCAACGCATTGACCTTCGCCTGCAACCCATCCAGATAAGCGACAATGCGCCGCTGTCCGTCGAGCGGGGGTAAAGCAATTTCAATGTTCTTTATCATGCCGTCGTTCCAATTTGGCTGTGCTCCACCATGCGATTTTTCACGCATTTCATAATACAAACTTCTTTGCCAATATTGAGTAAATCGAGAATCAAGAATTTCAGGTGTAGGCAAAATGGCGCAGCAAGCCTGATTTGTTGTCGCATCAACAGATTTGACTATCCGGCCACTTGACTACCTGACTACAACATGGGGCAAGTCCAACATTGCCCTTCCTACAGCAAGTTTCTCTATACATGGGCTGAACAGCCAGATCACGCCATTCGGCGGCGCGGCGATGCCCCTGTCAATGTAAAACTGGGCAAGTTCCTCCCAGGTATTAAATGGGCCGTCAATACCCTGACCATTGCTGATCGAGTACTTCAGGCCATCGCGGTCAATGTACCCGGCAGTATTATGTCCCGACGGTCCCAGGACACTGATGCCCACATTGTAGGCCTCATATCCGTGTTTGCTGAGGATGCAGGCGGCGAACTCCGCAAACCCATCACAGTCATCAATGCCGTTGGCGTAGACCTCCGATGCTGGAGAGTATGCGTTATCACCATAGGTTTTATTATCCCAGCCCCCATCAAAGTTGGTGTTGGACGACATGAACTCAACAAGTTTTTGGGGCGTATCCAGGCATGTCACGATTTGCTCGAATGTGAATTTTTGCCTTGCCCCGGCCGAAGTCGCACCGGCGCACTGATCTGGAGTTGATGATGCCACTTCGATCATCTGTGGGACGGATGTAGCCGCGGCAGTTGAAGTATCCGCCACTGCTGCAGGAGGCATCTGCTCCGAAGTTCGAACGGCTGGGTTAGTACCCTTCCCAAGCACGGTGAACAAGCCGCCGACGATTGTCAAAAAAACCGCGAATCCAACTGCCATCCATGCCCAGCGATGTTTTCCGCCAGTTGGGACCCGCGTCCCGGCAGCGATTGAGGATTCATCCGGTATGGCTGCCTGTATGGCGCGTACCATATCAACGGCGGTTTGATAACGGCCTTCCGGGTTCTTGGATAGCGCCTTGAGGATGACTCTTTCGATCGCTTCGGGCAGATCAGGGTTAAGTTCGCGCGCCGAAGGTAGGGGATCTTGAATGTGCTTGAATATGACTGCCACAGGCGTCTCAGCCATGTAAGGCGCACGACCGGTCACCATTTCATATAAGATAACGCCCAGGGCGTAGATGTCACTGCGCGCATCTGCTTTCTGACCAGAGCCTTGTTCGGGTGACATGTAGGCGGGCGTGCCGACGAGCGCCCCGGAATTCGTCAGGTTTACAGAAGACTCGACGATTCGCGCCAGGCCGAAATCGGTGAGCAGGCAGTTTCCACTCTCATCGATCAACACATTGCTGGGTTTCACATCACGATGGATCAAGCCGCGCGCATGGGCATAATTCAGCGCCTCCCCGATCTGGGTGATGATTTGACGGACAAGCGGGAGCGGCAAGGGCCGTCCTTTCAATAGATCAGTCAAAGTGCCGCTCTGTACAAAGGGCATGACGATATAACTATAGCCCTCTGCCTGGCCGGAATCGAATACCGGCAGGATGTACGGATGCTGGAGCTGTGCCAGGATTTTGGCCTCCCGCTGAAAGCGGGCGGTAAATTGAGGCTCCTCTGCAAAATGGCGAGGTAAAACTTTGAGCGCAACATATCGCTCCATGGCAGGTTGATATGCTTTATAGACCGAAGCCATTCCCCCTTCGCCCAATGGAGCCACAATCTGGTAGGGTCCGAATTGTTTTCCGGTAAGATCCTCCATTTTTGCCTCCTTTGGCAGTGCATCTGTTCGCACTCCAAATGAACGCCCTCCTTATACCACATACCACAATTATGTGCCCGGTAACTGACGCCCTTGAAACGCAACCTGGATTGCTGCCCGGTCACATCGGCCGACGCGGTGAATTGTCCTTGGCACCACCGGTCCAGTACAACAATTTCCTGCTTGAAAATCACCTCGTTTTACCTTAATATAGTATTAAGACATTGTGTGCTATTCAGGAGGTTCGCCATGTCGCAAAAAAGGATCATCCAAGTCATTCTCCTCGTTACCCTGGTCGTCGCGTCCCTGGCAACGACCGGCAGCGCCTACGCCTGCGGCGGCTGCGGCAACACCTACTACACCGTCCAATGGGGCGACTCGCTCGGCGTGATCGCGCAGAACTACGGCGTCAGCCTGAGCGCGCTGTACGCCGCCAACCCCGGCCTCGGCTACTGGATCTACCCCGGCCAGGTGCTGGTCATCCCCGGCGGCTACTGCACCTGCGGCTACGCGCCATCCTATTACGCCGGCGGGAACGCCTACACCGTCCAACGCGGCGACACCTTCTCCAGGATCGCCCAACGCTTCGGCGTCAATTACTACGACCTATGGGCCGCCAACCCGCACATCTGGGACCCCAATTACATCTACGCCGGGCAGGTCATCTACATCCCCGCAACGCCCACCTATTACACCGTCCAGTGCGGCGATACGCTCAGGAAAATCGCCGGGTACTACGGCACCAGCGTCAACAGCCTGATCGCGCTCAACCCGCAAATCTGGGACCCCAACCGCATCTACGTCGGGCAGGTGATCCGCGTCTGGTAACAAGGCAATAGTTTCCTCTCAAGGACGTCCCAACAGGAAGACGCAAGGCTGAGTCCCTCCCGGCTCCATCTTCGCCGCCTGGAGCGCCTCCCCGCCCAACAAACTTCCCAACAAGGCAGCATCCATACCGCACAGTTCGGGGTGCTTCCCGACCAGCGCCGCATACGGGCATTGCCCCAGGATCACGCGCGGCCCCTGCGCGCCGGCCTCCCAGCGCGCCTGGTAGTGCATCCCATTCAGACGCTCGACCGCTGCCGCCAGCCGCCGCATTAGTGGCAAATAGGATGGGATGGCCTCCCCCGCCAGGCGACGTCCCAGCGCCTCCATCCCTACGCTCGCGCCTGCTTCCGTTAAAAGCGCCTCCGCCAACGCCGACAGGTTATCCCCCGCCAACGCCCCCGACAAGCGATAGACTTTCCCAGGCCGTCCCCTGCCAGCCCCCCGCTGGCTCACGACCTCCACGCGCCCGTCCGCCGCCAGGATGCCCAGGTGACGGCGCGCGTTGGCCGGCGTCATGCGCAGGACGCGCGCCACCTCCCGCGACGAGGCCGTGCGGTTGCGCTTCAAATAATCCAGGATCTTCTGGCGGCTGGTGATTGGCATAAACACTTCTTCGCGAGGATGGTCGAGTAGGCGGCGTTCTTCCGCCGTATCGAGACCATCCGAAGCAATCTCCTGTTGCACGGGGATTGCTTACCCTACACCCTACGGGTACTGCGCGGGTACGATGTCACTTCGTTCGCAATGACATACAAGGACATGTCATACAGATAACATGATTATACTCACAAATTTAATTTTGCAAACATATATTTGCGTAATTGAATTGACCCGCGCCCACCGCAAAGATATAATGCAGCCGTCATGTCCATTGCACTGACCTGGGAGTCCACCTACGCCGTCGCGCTGGAACTCAAGCGCCGCCATCCCCAGGCCAACCTGGCAGAAGTAAGCCTCGGCCAGGTCTACGAATGGACGCTGGCGCTCCCGGAATTCCAGGATGACCCGTCCCTGTGCAACGACGGCATCCTTATGGCAATCTTCCAAGACTGGTACGAGGAGACAATCCATGAGTGACAACGAACTCAACTCCCCCGGTTACGACATCCCGGATGACATGAAGAACGTGGTCGCCATCACCACGCTCGACCGCATCTACAACTGGGGACGGCGCTCATCCGTCTGGCCGATGATGTTCGGCCTGGCATGCTGCGCCATCGAAATGATCGCCGCGCAGGCCTCGCGCTACGACATGGCGCGCTTCGGCATGGAGGTCATGCGCCCCACGCCGCGCCAGAGCGACCTGATGCTGGTTTCCGGCACGGTCACCAAGAAGATGGTGCCGGTCATCGTGCGCCTGTACAACCAGATGCCCGAACCGAAATACGTGGTGGCTATGGGCGCCTGCGCTTCGGGCGGCGGACCCTTCAAGGAGGGCTACAACGTGGTCTCCGGCATAGACAAGTTCCTGCCGGTAGACGTGTACATCCCAGGCTGCCCGCCCACCCCGCAAGCCCTGATCGCCGGCCTGATCAAACTGCAAGAACGGATCGACAAGCAATCCATCCGGCAGGTGCGCTGGTACCGCAAAGGCCCGGATTCGGTCGAGATCCCGGTGCCGCTCCTCGGTCCGGATTTGATCGACCTGCGTCGCACGGCTGAGATCAAGAAGATCGCCGCGCAAGTCCCGGCGAAAGAGGCATAGGAGGCGAGCATGGCAACCCCAATCCAAACCGAAACCCTCGATCCTTCGACGAGCTCAGGACAACGCCTGGCCGCCAAATTCCCCGGCGCTGTCCGCCCGGATGAGCGCCCCGGCTACTCCGGCTGGATGGTCGAAAAAGACAACCTGGTCGAAGTGGCGACCTTCCTGCGCGACGAACTGGGCTACGACCTGCTCTCCTCAGTCACCGGCGTGGACTACCTGCCCGACGAAAAAATGGAAGTGGTCTACCAGGCCTACAAGACCACCGGCGGGCCGGGCGTCTTCTTCAAGGTACAGGCGCCGCGCGTGGATCCCATCGAAGTGCCCTCGCTCATCAACGTCTGGCCGGGCGCCGACCTGCAAGAGCGCGAGGTGTGGGACCTGTACGGCGTCAGGTTCACCGGCCACCCCGACCTGCGCCGCATCCTGACGTGGGAAGGCTTCGAAGGCCACCCGATGCGCAAGGACTGGCAGGAAGCCTATTACGAGGACGAGGCCAAGCCTTACAAGAGCCGCTGGCCGGAAGGCAAGCACACCAGCGCGGAAGACAAGAACCCTTATAAAGATAACGTCCGCTACCCCGAAAAGTTCGACCCCGAAAAGTGGACGCCGGTGGATCCCGAAGAAGCGCTGTACGCTTCCCTGAAAAAGTACACTGCAACCGATGAGACTGGCCTGGAAACCGACCACATCGTGGTCAACATGGGGCCGCAGCATCCCTCCACGCACGGCGTGTTCCGCGCGGTGGTGGTGCTGGACGGCGAGACGGTCGTCAGCCTGAAGCCGGTCATGGGCTACCTGCACCGCAACCACGAGAAGATCGGCGAACGCAACACCTTCCTGCAGAACATGCCCTACACCGACCGCCTGGACTACTTCAACTCCATGACCAATAACTGGGGTTATTCGCTGGCGGTCGAAAAACTGATGGGCATCCAGGTGACCGAGCGCGCCGAATACATCCGCGTCATCATGGCCGAACTGACCCGTATCCAGAACCACCTGATCTGGATCGGCATGATGCTCAACGACCTGGGCACATACTTCACCCCGGCGCTGTACGCTTTCGAAGAGCGCGAACTGATCCTGGACATCTTCGAGGCCGCTTCCGGCTCGCGCATGATGTGCAACTACCACCGCTTTGGCGGGGTGGTGCGCGATGTGCCGCCCGAGGCCTTCGAAAAGATCAAGGGATTGGTCTACGACCGCCTGCCCGGCAAGATCGAGGAGTTCGAACGCCTGTTGAGCGAGAACGAGATCCTGGTGGCACGCTTGAAGGGTATCGGCTATCTAAGCGCCGAAGACGCCATCGCCTACTCGATGACCGGGCCCGTCCTGCGCGCTTCGGGTGTGCCGTATGACATCCGCCGCGCCGAACCCTACGGAATTTATGACCGCTTCGACTTCGATGTGGTGACCCGCCCCGAAGGCGACATGTACGCCCGCTACATGGTGCGCGTGGAGGAGATGCGCCAGAGCCTGCGCATCCTCGAACAGGCCATCAAGGGCATCCCCGAAGGCCCGGTGCTGCCCGGCAAACCGGTCTACCAGGTGCGCGTGCCGGCCGGCGAGGCCTACGGGCGCATCGAGGCCCCCAAAGGCGAACTCGGTTTCTACGTCGTCTCGAACGGCAAGCCCAATCCCTGGCGCTATCACGTGCGCGCCCCATCCTTCATCAACCTGACCGCGCTGGAAAAGATGTGCGTCGGCAACAAGATCGCGGATTTCGTCGCCATCCTGGGCGCGATCGACATCGTGCTCGGCGAACTGGATCGGTAGGAGGTGTAAACATGTACGGAAAAGGTATCTTCAAAGGTCTGAGCGTGACCCTGAAACGCTTCGTCAACACGTATGTGGAAGACATCGCCTGGTGGGGCCGCCGCTATTACAAACCGGAGGGCATTGCCCGCCGCTCCAGCAAGGAGGCGCGCGGCGTCTTCACCATCCAGTACCCGGAAGAGAAACTGCCCACGCCGGAAGAGTTCCGCTATGTGCCGTTCCTGGTCTACGATGAGGGCGAGGGCGGCAAAAAGGAAGTGCGCTGTACCTCCTGCGGCATCTGCTCGAAGGTCTGCCCGCCGCAGTGCATCTGGATCGTGCGCACCAACGACCCGGCCACCGGCAAGCCCGTCCCCGCCCCGGCCGAGTTCTACATCGACGCCGACATCTGCATGAACTGCGGGTTCTGCGCCGAGTATTGCCCGTTCGATGCCATCAAGATGGATCACGATTACGAGATCGCCTCCTACGGGCGCAACGTATTCAACCTGGACAGGCTGCTCAAACCGGCCTCCTACTACGCCAGCATCCGCCCCTTGAACGCGGCGCGCGAAGACGAAGCCCGCCGGGCGAAAGAGGCCGCCAAGGCGGCAGCCAAAGCGGAAGCAGCGTAGATTCACAAATGTCACTGCGAGCCGCTGGTCGAGTAGCTGGCGATCTTCCAGCGTATCGAGACCAGGCAAGGCAGTCCCCTCTTGGCAGGGGATTGCTTCGTCGGGAAGCGATGCCCTGAGCCTGTTGAAGGGAACACCCTCCTCGCAATGGCAGACCTATTTGACTGGTAAAATATACACATGACAAATCAACCTTCAAAAGAGCAAATCCTGGCAGCGCTCGGCAAAGTACAGGAACCCGAACTGCACAGGGACCTGGTGACCTTGAACATGATCCGCAATCTCGAAGTAGACGGCGGCAAGGTCTCCTTCACGATCATGCTGACCACGCCCGCATGTCCGCTGCGCAACCGAATCCAGCAGGAAGCGGAGCAGGCCGTGATGGCGGTGGGAGGTGTGGAGTCGGTCACCGTCAAGATGGATTCGGACGTCCCCAACGATGGCCGGATGCGCGGGCTGGTCAATATGCCCATCCGCAACGCCATTGCGGTCGGTTCCGGCAAAGGCGGCGTGGGCAAGAGCACCGTTGCGGTGAACATTGCCATTGCGCTGGCGCAGACAGGCGCGCGCGTGGGGCTGATGGACGCCGACATCTACGGCCCGAACATCCCCACCATGCTGGGCGTGGAAACGCTGCCGCCGCCCCAGGGCGAAAAACTTACCCCCGCGCAGGCCTACGGCATCAAAATGGTCTCGATGGGATTGTTGGTCAAACCCGGGCAGCCGCTCATCTGGCGCGGCCCGATGCTCAATTCGGCCATCCGCCAGTTCCTGAGCGACGTGGAATGGGGCGAACTGGACTACCTGGTCGTGGACCTGCCGCCCGGCACGGGCGACGCGGCGCTCTCGTTAGCGCAGGCGCTGCCCCTGAGCGGCGCGATCATCGTGACCCTGCCGCAACTGGTCTCGCTGGAAGATGCGGGGCGCGGGCTGAACATGTTCCGCCAATTGGAAGTGCCCATCCTGGGCGTCATCGAGAACATGTCGTACCTGGACCTGCCGGACGGCTCCCGCATGGACATCTTCGGTTCCGGCGGAGGCGAGCAACTGGCCGACACCATGAACGCGCCTTTCCTGGGCCAGGTACCGATTGACGCAGAAGTGCGCGTGGGCGGCGACAGCGGCAAGCCCATCGTAGTGACCAATCCCGAGTCGGCGGTGGCCAGGGCGCTGCGCGAGATCGCCCAGCAGGTAGCGGCCAAGATCAGCGTCGCGGCGTTGGGCGGGGACAACGCCCTGCCGATTAATATCATCGAGTAGACAAAACCAATCCGCTCGTTTCTTCATCCCCAAGATGCAAGTATCCTGGGGATGTCTGCTACCCTTTTGTCAAACGGCGGTCGTGGGAAAGCGATCCTTACAAATGGGCGGCGCTTGTGCGCCGCCTTATTTTTCTCGAAGTGACAGCCAACCTGCTCCCTGCGCTTTCCGCCGGGAACGCTGCCAGATGGCAGCCGTCACGTTAGAATAACGCGATCATTTTCCTCTCATACCACGCCCTGCCAGAGGGGGTTTCGAGGAAGCCATTGTGCCCCCCGTAGCGATGAATGATGAGATCGATACGGGAGTTCAACGCAAGGCCATAAAAATCTTCCACCGGGATGATAGGATCGTCCTTTGCCGTAATGATGGTGGTGGGAACAGGGATATCGCGCAGCGCGTCACCCAGGAGCGCATAATGGCGGAAGTAGTCAGAAGCGCTCCCATAATCACTATAGCGCTCGATCATCAGGTCGGTCATCCCGGAAACGGTTTCAAGCATGAAGACATCGCTGAAATCATAGCGCTCCGGGAAGCGCTGCTGTTTCTTCTGCAACGAGCGCATCCACTTTTTCTGGAAATATTTCCGAATGGGACGGAAATGATCGATCGCATAGGTTGATTTTTCCGGGTCGAGCACCGGGCTGATGCTGACCACGCGGGAAAGATTTCGAATTGGGTTTCCAGCGCACTTCCGCGCGATCCGCAGGGCGAAATTGCCCCCTAGTGAAAATCCGGCCAGGTAAAAGGGGTGCTCACTTTCATATTCGGATACTTGTCGAACCGCGTGGAAAACTTCGTCCAACAAGACCGCATAGAACAGCCCAGGGTTGAGATGATAGGTTTCGCCATGGTCCCTGTAGTTCAGCCTGAACACGGAAAAACCGTTGTCGTACAGGAATTTGCCCGTACTTAAGATATAAGCCGAATTGACGCTGCCCTCCCAACCGTGCAACAGCATGACCAATCCCTTTGCCTGCCGATTGGTTTGGGGGGAATAAAACCCCTGCAGCCTGACATCTTCGATGGGGTTGAGGATCACTTCCCGGGCGGCGTCGAGCATAGGATTACGCCCCCATTTACGAACGCTGTTGCTGGCCAGCAGGGTCTGCGCAAAGGCGCTTTTGAGATAGAAGGGCGGGGAGAAAGTTTCGCTCATAAGCCAGGTCGTATCCCTTACGCCAATTGTACAACGGAAAGCGAAAATCACCTTATTGACAGAACTGCGTTGGCTGACCAGCCTCCCAATCCGTAGAAGGCATGGATTGCCCCTCTCCCGCCAGGTCAAAGACTTTCATCCAAAAACCAATAAAGTCCGGGAATGCACCCTCAGGCATATAAACCCAACCATCCTTGGTTTCCAGGTAATACGATCCCGGCGCATCGCATCCGTTGCGCCCCAATTCAGAGCCATCCACCCGCGAAGAAGCGCGTACCTCAGCGATGATATACCAGACGTGCGGCTGGCTTCCATCGAAAGAATTTGGGCCGGCATATAAAATTTTCACTTCCCGGTCGTCTGAATAATGTTTTTCGATATTGGCCATCATACCTTGCTCCGCAGTGGCATACACGCCTTTCGAACGCGCAATCCTGAGTTGAACGGTTGTATAAAACCAGCAAAAGGCAAAAAAAGCCAGGACAACTCCAAGGGGTAGTGGTCAAGAAGGAAGTGATGGGAATGCTTGCGCTTTCGAGAAAAAGGCGTTTTCAACGCGAAAAACGCGAATTGGGCAAATTTCGCGAAGGTTTTTGGAATATTTCGCGTCATTCGTTCTTTTCGCGTAATTCGCGTTAAAGTCCATCACTTCAAATTTATCACTACCCTTCCAGGTAAGTGTCCAAAATCTGGGATCCTTGATAACGAGCATGTAGCAAGACAGAACGGACTTCGGTTAAATATGCCATGAAATTCCTAGCCTGCTGCGCGCACTAAATTTGCGAGTGTTCGCGCATTAAGGTGGTCACTCCATCTGCTCTGCAAGGAGATATAGATAGCGACCGTGCTCAAGGGAAGAATCATTGATATTTCCTGGAACGGGTAAATTTGCCGCCCAGTAAATTGATAGATTCTCAAGAAAGGTAAGAGCGCTTTCCTGATCGAGTTGCAACATATATTCTGCAATGTTGATGCCATCCCGTTGCTCGTCAACGTGATATGGGCGTTCGATCCTTGTAGCAACTTTGTATCTGGGAATCCTCGTGGTCTGCTTTCGGGCAGCCTTGGATGCCGCAGATAGATATTCGCGAATCGAGTTGATATTCTCTGGGGAAAATGTATTCTCATGGTCAGTAGATCGCTTCATAATGCGCTGGTAGAACCCCGAACCAGAATCGACTGCGTGTGACGACCAAACCCTCAAGGCGGTATGGATAATCCATGCGCCTTCGGACCAGTTCCTATATCCTTTGAAAATAGAAGTGAAATTCATCGGTCGAGTATACACTTACCTTCGATCTTCATAATTCGAACATCCCCTGCCCTCTCCAAATTCAACGCCAGCAGCCGCTCCAAAATCTCCTCATCGGATAAATCGCTCGGCCAGCCACACGCCACAAAGACGGCTTCGTCGAGCTTCCTGTGTGGAATCTTGCTGACGAAATCCTGCGGTATGATTGCTGGCATGATCGTAGGAGTTTCTCCCACGTATGAATTCTAACACAAAGCCATCCAGTTATCCGCCCGTCTCCCAATACGGTATAATTCCGCCCATGCAACCCCTTATCGTTGGTATCCGCTTCAACCCCATTGGGAAAATCTATCATTTCGATTCGAGCGCGCTGCGCGACTTGGAAGTCGGCGAGCATGTGATCGTGGACACCTCGCGCGGACGGCACCTGGGCGAAGTCATCCAGGTGCTGCCGGAACCGCCTGCGCCGCCGGACGGCGGCTGGAAACCCGTGGAACGCCGCGCCACCCCGCGCGACCTGCTGCTGCGCGAGACCTGGCAGGCGCGGCAGACCGAAGCCATGATCGAGTGCCGCGCCCGCGCAGCCGAACTCAAACTGGAGGGCGTCAAGATCATCGCCGCCGAATACAACTATGACGGCTCGCGCCTGACCTTCCTGTTCTCCACCGAAAGCGACGAGAAAGCCGACCTCAAGTCGCTCAAGCGCGATATGCAAAAGACCTACCCCAAGCCGCAGATCGAGATGCGCCAGATCGGCCCGCGCGACGTGGCCAAGGTCATCGGCGGGATGGGCGCCTGCGGGCTGGAAGTGCGCTGCTGCTCCAAGTTCCTGACCGATTTCAGCCCCATCTCGATCAAGATGGCCAAGGAGCAAGGCATTTCACTGACGCCCTCCGAAATCACCGGCATGTGCGGGCGGCTGCGCTGCTGTCTCATCTACGAATATGAGCAATACGTGGAAGCCCGCAAGACCCTGCCCAAACGCAACAAGCGCGTGGTTACGCCCAATGGCGAAGGCAAAGTGGTGGATGTGACGCCGCTCAACGGCATGATCACCGTCATGTTCGAGGGCGAGGGGCGTCCCTCCTTCCAGACCTTCCACCGCGACCTGGTCGAACCCTGGGACGAACTCGAAGCCCTGCGCCGCAAAACTGAAGCGCCCTGCGACAAACACGAAAACGGCGAATGCGACTGCAACAAACCCTCCCAGGGAGAAAAAGACAAAAAGAAAAATGGCGACTGAAGAGCGCCCCGGCCGCTGGCCCGAACCACAAAACATCCTGGTCATCCTGGCGCATCCGGATGACCCGGAATTTTTTTGCGGCGCCGCGCTGGCGCATTGGGCGCGCGCCGGCCACAGCATCACCTACCACCTGTTGACCTGCGGCGACAAGGGCTTCAACGACAGCACCCCGCCCGGCATGACGCCCGACGACCTGTGCCGCATCCGCCACGAGGAACAAGAGGCCGCTGCCCGCGTGATCGGCGTCACAGCGGTTCACTTCCTGGACCGGGCGGACGGCTACCTGGTCCCCGACCTGGACCTGCGCCGCGAAGTGGTGCGCCTCATCCGCCGCCACAAGCCCGACATCCTCGTCACCTGCGACCCGCAGAACCTGTTCGCCCGCTACGGCATCAACCACCCCGACCACCGCGCCGCCGGGCAGGCCGTGCTGGATGCGGTCTTCCCTGCTGCGGGCAACAAATCCTACTTCCCCGAACTGCTGGCTGAAGGCTACGGACCGCATACCCCGCGCGAAGTGTGGGTCTCGCTGACCGAACAGCCCAACGTCACCCTGGATGTGACCGACACCTGGCCGGTCAAACTGCAAGCCTTGCTCCAGCACAAGACGCAGATCCGCGAGGAAAAAGCCTTCATCGAACGGATGCGCGCGCGCCACACCGAAGACAGCACCGACGAGGATCCGCGCTACGAGGAAAAATTCCGGGTGGTGAAATACGGGTAGCGATCATGAAGACAAAGCAAACACAGGGAATTCAAACACCCCGAATCCCCAAGTTGGCACAGACTGATGCGCCTGCATCGCTTGAATACGGCATGGACTATTCGAGGCAATCATGGGTCGGCGCGGACTTTTCCCTGCAAAAAACCGGCGGGGTGGTGTTCGAACAAATCCGCCTCAAACGCGCCAATCTGAACGGCCTTGAATTCAACAAGTCGCGTCTCGTGGACGTTATCATGGAGGCCTGCGATTTATCTGGCGTAATCTGCGCCAATATGCGTTTTCAACGCGCCGAGATTCTCGACTCAAGACTGATTGGAACGAATTTCCTTGAATCCGAATTCGATGACGTGACGTTCAAGGATGGCAATCTTGAAAACATCATTTTCGTTTCCGGGACTCAAAGACATACCCGATATCAAAATTGCAACCTTCGGAATGCTCGCTTCGAAGATGCCGACCTCTCTGGCGTTATCTTCGATAAATGTGACCTGACTGGCGCTTATTTTCGAGGCGCAAAACTGAACGGCACAGATTTCCGCGGTTCCATCATCAACGGAATGAAATTAGACCCAAAAGATGTGCGAGGTGTCATCATCGAGTCAGCCCAGGCGGCGCAGATTGTGACATTGCTTGGGTTGGAAGTGAAAGAGCCGGGGGAGTGACGGCGTTCAACTGCTGGTAATCCACAATGAACATTATCAACCTCGGCTATCGTTCCACCCATTACTACGCCCTCGAAATCAAAGGCGGCTTCCTCCTCGTGGACTGCGGCTGGCCAGGTATGATGGGCGAATTCGCCTCGATTGCGAAACGCAAAGGCGTTGACCTGCGGCAGATCGAATTCATCCTCGTCACGCACTATCACATGGATCACGCCGGTCTGGCGCAGGAACTGAAAAACCTGGGCGCGAAATTGATTGTCATGGAAAGCCAGGTTGGCTTCCCGAAATCGCTGGCGGATTTTCTCCGCCCGAAAAACCTCGGCTATACCGAGATCATCGAAGACATCAATCTCGCGCTGGAATTCTCCGAAAGCCGGGCCTTCCTCGCCGAACTTGGCCTCGCAGGCGAGATCATCCCCACGCCCGGCCACAGCGCCGACCACGTCACCCTGATCCTGGATGAGGGCTATGCCTTTACAGGCGACCTACCGCCCCGCTTCCTCGTCGCCGACGAGCAGACCGAACTCAAAGCAAGCTGGGACCGAATTTACCAGCACAAGATCACGCGCCTCTATCCCAGCCATGGACAATCATAGGTCTCGCTTGAAGCGAGATCCACGAACATTTTCAACTTTACAGGAGACGTCATGAGCGACTTCCTCTCACAGGCACAGGAACTTTTCCCCTTCACCCAGGCCATACGCCGCGACCTGCACGCCCACCCCGAACTGGGCTTCCGAGAAGTGCGCACCGCCGGGATCGTGGCGCGCGAACTGCAATCCCTGGGGCTGGAAGTGACCACCGGCGTCGCCAAGACCGGCGTGGTGGGACTGCTGAAAGGCCCCGACGCCGCCAGCCGGGCCGGGGGTCCGGTCGTCCTGCTGCGCTTCGATATGGATGCCCTGCCTGTTACCGAAGAAACCGGCGCCGCCTACGCCTCGACGGCTCCCGGCGTGATGCACGCCTGCGGGCACGACGGCCACACCGCTATCGGTTTGACGGTCGCCAAACTGCTGCACGCCCATCGCGCCGACCTGGCCGGGACGGTCAAATTCGTCTTCCAGCCGGCCGAGGAAGGCGCCTGCGGCGAGGAGGTCGGCGGCAACGAGACGATGATCCGCGAGGGCGTACTCGAAAATCCCAAGCCCGACCTGGCGCTGGCGCTGCATCTGTGGAACGAGAAACCGCTCGGCTGGGTCCACGCCGCCGCCGGGCCGGTCATGGCAGGCGCGGAAGAGTTCAAGATAACGGTAGCAGGCAGGGGGGGGCATGGCGCGCTCCCGAACCGAACCGCAGACCCGGTGCTGGCGGCCTGCCAGGTCGTCACAGCGCTGCAGGGCATCGTGTCCCGCAATGTCGCGCCGCTGGAGGCGGCCGTCGTCAGCGTGACCATGCTCCACGCCGGGCAGGCCTTCAACGTCATCCCGCCGGAAGCGAAACTGGAAGGCACCATCCGCACCTTCGAGTTGAGCGTGCGCGAGACGGTGCTGCGGCGCTTCGAGGAGATCGCGCAGGGTGTGGCGGCGGCGATGGGCTGCAAGGCGGACGTGACCGTGAAACGCCTGACGCCGGCGGTCATCAACGCGGACGAAATCGCCCGGCGCGTGCAGGCGGCTGCGCGCCGCGCGTTGCCCGACGCTGACCTGGACACATCCAGCCATCTGACCATGGGCGCGGAGGACATGGCTTTCATGCTGGAAAAAATTCCCGGCTGCTATTTCTTCGTCGGCTCGGCCAACAGCGCCCAGGGCCTGGACTACGGCCACCACCACCCCAAGTTCGACTTTGACGAGACGGCCCTGCCGCGCGCGGCAGCCTGGATGGCGGAAGCGGCAGCGGAGTTTTTGAAGTAACCCACCTGCGCGCCGGAGGCCGCCATGTCCAGGCTGCTCCTCACCCTTTTCATCATTTCGCTCCTGCCTGCCTTTACCATGTGTACGACCAAAACCTGGGACTACGTTGCGCTGGGCGATTCCTATCCCGCCGGGTATGGCGCAGAACGGTCCTATGTGGATTACTTTGCGGAGTACATGGAAGCCGACCTGGGGGTGCAGGTGGAGGTGTACAACTACGCGCGCGCCGGCCTGACCACATCCGGGCTGCTGGAACAACTGCGCCAGGACAAAACGCTCCGGGACCGCATTCGAGATGCCAAGGTCATCACGATCTGGATCGGCTGGAACGACTTCAGCGAGCCACTGGCGCGATACAGCGCCGGGACGTGTGGAGGGGAGGAGAACCTCGATTGTCTCGCCCAGGCGGCCGGGACGTTCAGGGAAACCATAGACGCCATCTTGGATGAAATCCTGGCGCTTTCCAATCCCCAGGAGGCGCTCATCCGAATAGCGGATGTCGGCATCCCGCCGTTGTTCATGGAAGATTGGCGGCAGCATGGCCGGTTCGAGTCGCTGCATGAACCGGGGTTCGAAACCTGGAGGAACCACCTGGTAGAAGCAGCCGGTCAACGCGGTATGACTGTGGTGCAAACCTACCGGGTTCTCAATGGGCCCAATGGGGATGAAACGATCAAGGGAATCTACCAAAGCGACGGCATCCACTTCAATGACAAGGGGCAGAGAATGATCGCGTCCCTGCACCGTGAGGCCGGGTACGAGTATGCCCCATAGGCAATTCCCCACCGAAAGTGGGAGCAAGGAAAACCAAATGAACATGGAAAATATCCCTTTTGGCGCGACCGACTGGTCGGCCATCGAACGCACGGAGCATAAAGGCGAAACGGGGACGGCCTACTGGCGCACGCAAACCTTCGATACGATCCGCGTCCGCATGGTGGAGTACACGCCCGGCTACCTGGCCGACCACTGGTGCAAGAAAGGCCACATCCTGCTGTGCCTGGAAGGCGAGTTGCACACCGAACTCGACGATGGGCGCACGTTCGTGCTGAAGCCCGGCATGAGTTACCAGGTGGCGGACAATGCGGAGGCGCATCGCTCCTCCACCCAGACGGGCGTCAAATTGTTCATTGTGGATTGATTGCCGTACAGAATGGTCTTGGGACGCAACTGCCTACCCTTCATCCGCAGATGTCGCAGATGCCGCAGATTGGAGAAAAAATCGGCAAGAAAAATCTGCGTTGTCAGCGTGAACGTTTGCTGCCTGTTCCCGTCAGGGGGGTTATCGAAGCATCAGCGTCCTGGTTTTGAGCGGATTAATCAGGCGGTTGTCCGGTCGTCTCAGGCCACCAGGTGACTGAACACGATTTGCACCCCGATCCCGATCAACACCAATCCGCCCAGCACTTCGACCGGTTTCCCCCAGCGTTTGCCGAAGCGCAGTCCGATGCGCAGCCCGACCAGTGAAAGCGCCCCCGTCACCAGGCCGATGACCAGGGCGGGAGTCCAGATGGTGACGCCGAGCAAGCCCAGGCTGAGTCCGACCGCCAGCGCGTCTATGCTGACGGCAATCGAGAGCATGACCATCGTCCAGCCGCGCGAGGGGTCTTGCTTGAATTCTTCTTCGACGTTCCCCAATCCCGACCGCACCATGCGAACGCCCACGAAGGCCAGCAAGGCAAAAGCCACCCAATGGTCATAGTCCTTGACCAACGGCTCGATGGTATTCCCGAACAGCCAGCCGATGACCGGCAGGAGCGCCTGGAAGAGGCCAAAATGAAAAGCCAAGCGAAAAGCCGGCCGCGCGCCGGAACCGATCTTGACGCCGGAGCAAAGCGAGACGGCAAAGGCGTCCATGGCCATGCTGAGGGCGATGAGGAAAATGGCCGAGATGGACACTAACGCCTGCCTGGACGGATGTTGCCTTTCCACAGCCTGAAATCTTTGAGGATGGAGCCGCCCAGGAATTCGCGCGCAATGGAATTTTCCGGGATCAGGTCTGGAGCAAGCGGCAGGAACCATTCCAGGAAAGCCAGCAGGCGTTTGGCTTCGATGTACTCCGGGATGCCGTGCGGCACCTGGCGCAGGAGCGGCTCGGCCAACGGTTTCAACGCGGCCAACTCGTAGACCAGCGCAGAATTGAACATGACATCGGCGTTTTCCTGGTATGGGAAGATGTAATTCTTCTCGCCGCGCCGCACCGATTCCCAGCCAGAGATGGTCTGCCGCGCCACGTAGCCGCGTTCGCGCGCGTCGCGCACGATGCGGCGGATCAGACGCGTGTCGGTGGTAGAGACGCGGTTGTGGCGGTCGAGGTTCAACTGGGTGAGGGCCGAGACGTAAAGGCGGAATGAACGCCCGGCCAGCGCGTCAGGAATGAGGCGCGGGTTGAGGCCGTGGATGCCTTCCAGGATGATGATCTGCCCAGGCTGCAAACGCAGGATTTCACCCGGCTCCCGCAGACCGGTCTTGAAGTTGAAATGCGGCAGTTGCACTTCCTTGCCGGCCGTCAACTGCTGCAAATGATCGGCCAACAGGGGCAGGTCGAGGGTCTCGATGGCCTCGAAGTTGTACTGGCCGTTCTCGTCGCGCGGGGTTTTCTCGCGGTCGACGAAATATTGGTCGAGTTCGAGCGGGTAGGGAGAAATGCCGCGCGCCAATAGTTGCACAGTGAGGCGGCGCGAGAAGGTGGTCTTGCCGGATGAAGACGGTCCCGCTACCAGCACCAGCGAAATCTCGGCCTGTCGTTCCGCGATCTGGCGGGCAATATCGGAAATGTACTGTTCGTGCAGGGCCTCAGAAACCAGGATGATCTCATGCCCGCGCCCGGCCTGGATGGCGTCATTGAGCGCGCCTGCATTGTCAATGCCCAGGCGCGTCAGCCAATCGCCGTACTGCCGGAAGGCAGTCAGTAACTTGGGATAATTGGACGGTTCCTGCAGGGTGGTCGGCGCATGACGGCGCGGGAAACTCAGGGTAAACCCGCCGTTGGTGGAATGCAAGTCGAACCAGCGCAGGTAGCCGGTGGACGGCGCCATGTAGCCATGGTGATAGTCCATGCGGTCGCCCAGGCGGTAGAGCGTCAGGTAGTCTTTGCGGCGGTGGGAGAGCAGGTGGACTTTATCGCCGTAACCAAGTTTTTCGAAATACGCAATGGCCTCGGACAGCGGGACTTCCTTGCGCTCGAGCGGGAGATCGGCGGCGATCAATTCCTGCATGTGGACTTTGAGCGCTGCCAGTTCAGACTCAGATAACGGCTTGCGTCCTGTTACCTGGCAGTAGTACCCGCCGAAAGAGACCGAGTGATCGATGGTCAACGTGCCTTTCGGATACAGGTCGCTAAAGGCCATTTCGAGCAGGAAGGTCAGCGAACGGCGGTAGATGCGCGCGCCGTCCGGGTCGGCCATCGTCACCGGCTGGACCAGTGATTCGATCTTTATCGGGTAGGTCAACTCGCGCAGGTTGCCATTGATGACCGCTGCCACGACAGGAGCGTCGAAATTCTCCGCCACAACGCGCAAAAAATCCCCCACCGGCGCGCCGCGCGGGCCCGATAAGATACGCCCATCAGGGAGGTGGATCTCTACTGTTGGGCGCAATTGGACAGGGTGGATTTCAGTCTGATTATTCATCGTATTCCCTTGAAAGGGGAAAGGTATTTTATCACTGTTCCACCTCGGCATAGTGGGAGGTATTCATCCCGCTGTCGAAAACCACGACTTTATTCTTGCCTTTGCGTTTGGCAACGAAGAGCGCATCATCCGCTGCGTGGAGCAGGTCATCAGCATTGCTGGCGCGATTCGGATAGACGACCAGGCCAAGCGAGGCAGTCACGCGGAACACGCCTTTCGGGGAGGAGACCGTAAGCGCTTCAATCGCCTCCCGCAATTCCTCTGCGCGCTGGGTGGCAACCTCCGGATCTATCTCCGGCATCAGGATGACGAATTCTTCGCCTCCATACCGGCAAAGAATGTCGCCTTGACGAATCTTCTCGACAAGTGTACCCGCAATCCTTTGCAGGGCGAGGTCGCCAGCGCGGTGTCCATATTGGTCGTTGATACTTTTGAAAGAATCCAGATCCATGATAATTATGGCGAGGTGCGACTTCCTGCGCCTGGCGCGCACAAATTCATACTCCAGGGCCTCATTCAAGAAACGACGATTGTAAACACCCGTCAAAGGATCGCGAATGGCCTGCTCTTGTAGTTGCTGTTGCAAATTTTCGACTTCTTCCACCCGGGCCTTGAGTTGTGTATTGACAGCCTGCAAGGCCTGCTGCGCCTGCCGGTATGCGGTGACATCACGCCAGGTGACCAGCCGCCCCAATAACTTGCCTTTCTTATCCCGGATGGCCTTGATGTGCAGGTCCACATACGATGGCTCTAGCGCCTCCAGATATACTTCCGTATCCACTTCCTCGGTGTGCAAGAACCTTTCAAGCACTTCGGGCCATTGACGAAACAGGGACAATACGGACTGACCGACCGCCAGCCCATCCCCATTCGCAGACAATCTCTGGGCGACCTGGTTAAAGTCCACCACCCGGTTCTGGGTGTCCAGCACGAGCAGCCCATCATCCATATGCTCCACGAGCAGGTCGCGGGCAATTGGGACGATATCCAACAAACGCCAGCCAAGCAGGTCATAAAGGA
Source organism: Chloroflexota bacterium (assembly GCA_049323115.1). Lineage (GTDB taxonomy): Bacteria > Chloroflexota > Anaerolineae > Anaerolineales > Villigracilaceae > JAABUE01. The sequence goes on along the minus strand of JBMOMP010000097.1, from coordinate 24,921 downwards.
TGACGATAGCAGTAAATGTAAATGTGATGGGCGTGACGTCCAGGTCCGGCCAGGCTGTCCATTTGGCAAGCGTCAGGCCGTTGGCAAGCCAGGGCAATAACAGGCTGCCCAGAAACAGTCCCATCTGCCAGCGATAAAACGCAAGCGACCGGAATGCTCTCCTGACCAGGATGAGCGTTGCGATCAAAATCATCCCATAGGAATATGCAACATGGAACCACAGTAAAGGGCTGCCCTTCAACAGGATGCTGTCGGTAAGGGCACGTTTACCAGCAAAATATAACCCATGCCATGGATCGGTCCACAGCATGATAAGAATAACGACCGGCTCAACAGAAAGCAAAACGATTACAAAGGGCGTCAACCAGTCATCGTGATGTGTATAACGGAAAGCAAAGACAAAGAACGACATGGGGGCCGCAGCCAGCCCAAAGTAGGTCATGTTCAGCCAGAAATACTTCCAAATCGGCTCACTAACCAGCCAGTGAATTGCATAAGAGGAAGACCAGACAAACAAGGCCCCCAGCAGGGCGATCAAAGCGGTTGCGCCAAGCGCACGACTGCGCCGGAGTGCCACCTTGATTGCAATGGCGCTGCAAATTGATGCTAAGAAAAGCAGGGAAGCATAAACGTAACGTTGCATCAGCGGTCGGCAGTCAACTGCCGCAATAAAATTTCCGGCCGGCGTGCATATTCATGCAGCGCGATTTCATCCTTTGTAATCGTCAATAAAGTGTTCGTCAAAAACTGGTTGACCGGTGTGGGGACCCTGGCCTTCTTCCCTGCGCGCACAACTGCGCCGTGCAGGTAATCCACTTCGGTTTTGCCCCGCCCCGAATGCAGGTCAATGTGGAAGGAGGGCATCTTGCCGCCGCGCCCGGCGCCGGCCGCCCGTGCAAGCACAGGCCGGGAAAGCCAGGACGGCAATTTTACAACAAATGCCAGCGCCCGCACGGGCGTTCCCGGCAGATCCGCCACCCCTATACCCTGCGCTGCCATCACGGCCAGGCACTCGCGCAGCATGGCAATTTCGAGCCGGTAAAGTCCTTTGTGGGCATAGATCTCGGCGGCCGTCATGTCGAGGATAGCGGAGAGCGGGTTGGCCAGCAAGTTGGTCAGCATTTTGGACCACTTCATGGCAGGGGCATCGGGAAAGGCGCGGGCGTTGAGAAAAGCGTCATCAAGGGCAACAGTCAACCGGTCCGAGAACGGATGCGTACTTGCAATCCCCATGCCGCGCAGCCGCTCCAACACGATCTCGCCCGGGCCGCGCCGCCCAATGGCCGAGGTGACCGTTCCATGGATGACCCGCTCGGCTCCCAACACCTTTGCCAGGGCCGGCTCGTTATCTACGCCGTTGGACAGGCACAGGAAGGGCGGCAATTTGTCGGCCAGCGGCTGGATCGTTTCCAGCGCGCTGGCGGTATCGAATGACTTCAAGGCAAAAATGGCAACATCGAATGGGCCGTAACGCAGGGCGTCTTCGAGCGAGGTGGCTACCACGAAAGAAGATGGCTCGACGATGTAAGTATCTTTGGCCTTGCGACGTTTATCAACCGAGAGATCCAGGCGCAGGCCGCGCTGCCGCAACTCTTCGGCGACCCTGGGCTGCTCCAGGAAAACCAGCGTATGCCCGGCCAGCGCGAGGCTGCCGCCAACATACGTGCCGATTGCGCCAGCGCCGAAGGATAATATTTTGAGTTGGGAGGTTTTCGATGGCGGCGTTGCCATAAGCCTTCCTAATCAGGATTCTTCCCATTCCAGTGATGGCAATCGTTGACCGTTTCGATTGCCCAACGATGGGAAGACGGATGATAAATGACATGCGCGAAGGCGGTATTTTGGAAGCGAAAACGCAACCCACTGGAATTGGCCTGGGGCGTTATCCCGATGATGGCGTGCATCACCTGGTTGAGCAAACCGCCATGCGAAACGACCAGGTACTTGCCCGGTTTACGCCGCAACAACGTTTGCAGGGCGCGGCCGGCGCGCAGGTAGAGTTCCCAATCCCCTTCGCCGTCCAGGCCAAGCGTATCGAACGGGGTAACGAAATCAGGCTCCGGGAAATGCTGTTTTACCTCGGCAGCGGTCAGCCCGGCCATGATGCCAATATTGCGTTCCATCCAGATGCGGTCGTCTTCGACCGCCATCCCCAAGGCTATCGCAATGATGTCTGCGGTCTCTCTAGCGCGGCTGAGTGGACTGGAGAGAATGATATCGAAAGTCCGTTCCTCAGAAAGCCAGCGATCAGCCAGCGCCCTGGCCTGCTCGCGCCCTTTTTCGGTCAATGGGAAATCGAACTGCCCCTGCCAGCGCGCTTCGGCGTTGCCGACCGACTCGCCGTGCCGCAGGAAGATGATGTCGAAGACCGGTTTCTCAGCCTGTTTCATCGGTCGCCCCTTTTTTGACCAGGTAGACCGGCCGGCGTTTGACTTCCTGGAAGATATAGCCAACGTAAACGCCGATGAAGCCCAACAACACCATCAACATGCCGCCGACGATCAAGATGATGAACATGAGGGAACTCCAACCCGGCGCCAGGTTGGAAGTGCGCCCCGTCACCCAGAATGACAATACATAGATCATTTCCACCAGCGCAAGGAAGAGGAACAAGCCGCCCATGCTCAAGCCGATGTAAAGCGGCATCAGCGAGAAAGAGAAGATAGCGTCCATGGCCAGGTTGAACATCTTGCGCATGGAATATTTGGAGACGCCGCTGATGCGCTCGGCCGGCTGGTAAGGCAGGATCACGGTCGGGAAGCCGATCCAGGAAACCATACCGCGCAGGAAGCGGTGATATTCCGGCATGGACTTGAGCGCATCTACTGCTTGGCGGGACATGGCGCGGAAATCGGCCGTGCCGGGCAGCACGCGCGTGCCGCTGATGGCGTTGATCAGGCGGTAGAACAGGCCGGAGGTCCATTTTTTCAAGGAGGCGGGTTCGGCCTCGTCTATGCGCTGGGTTTGCACCACGTCATATCCCTGCATGACCAGCGCCAGCATCTGCGGGATCATACCCGGCGGGTGCTGGCCGTCGCCGTCCATGCTGATCACAATATCGCCGCGCGTGGCGTCCATCCCGGCCGTCAGGGCTGCCTGGTGGCCGAAATTACGGCTGAGTTCCAGCACGCGCACGCGCGCATCGCCCAGGGACTTGAGGGCGGCAGGCGTGCCGTCGCTGGAACCATCGTCCACATAATAAATGCGGAACGCGTAAGGCAGGCTGTCTATGACCGCGCAAATGCGGGCGTGAGTCTGTTCTACTACGCCCGCTTCATTGAAAACCGGAATGACCAAGTCAACAGCGAGATTGTGATGTTTGGTACTCATGGGGTTAGATTGTACTACAAGGCGCCCGGTTCTTCATCCGCAAGTTGCAATAAATAAGCGCCGTAGCCGTTATACACCAGGCTTTGCCCAAGCGCGCGCAATTGTTCCCGCGAAATGAAGCCGACCCGGTAAGCAACCTCTTCGGGGCAGCCGATCATCAATCCCTGGCGCTCTTCCACCGTTTGGACGAAATTGGCCGCGTGCAGCAGGTTTTCGTGCGTGCCGGCGTCCAGCCAGGCCACGCCGCGTCCCAACGGCTGGACGAACAGTTGCCCGCGTTCCAGGTAGATGCGGTTGATGTCGGTGATCTCCAGTTCGCCGCGCTCTGAGGGCGGCAGGTTGGCCGCCATCTCGATCACCTCGTTATCGTAGAAATACAGCCCCGGCACGGCATAACGAGAGCGCGGTTTTTGCGGCTTCTCCTCGATGCTGAGGGCGCGGTGCTGGTCATCGAACTCGACCACGCCGTAACTGGTGGGATCCTTGACCGGATAGGCAAAAATCTTTGCGCCCTCGCGCAACCGCGCCGCCTCGCGCAACATGTCCCACAAGCCCGTTCCATAGAAGATATTATCGCCCAGGATCAAACTGACCGGGTCAGCGCCGACGAATTCGCGCCCCAGGATGAACGCTTCGGCCAACCCGCGTGGCTGGTCCTGCTCGACATACGAAAACGACACCCCCCACTGTTCCCCGCTCCCCAACAGGCGGCGGAAATTCGGCAGGTCTTCGGGCGTGCTGATGACCAGGATCTCCCGGATGCCAGCCAACAGCAGCATCGAGAGCGGATAGTAGATCATCGGTTTATCGTACACGGGCAGTAACTGTTTGCTGACGCCCAGGGTAAGCGGGTAGAGGCGCGTACCGCGCCCGCCAGCAAGGATGATTCCTTTCATGTAACGCTCCTTACGAATTACGCATTACGGCTTTACCGCTTGCCATAGTTCGCCTCTACCCAGGCTTGGAAATCTCCAGCCTGCGAAATTTTGGCAACCCAGTCGAGGTTGGCAAGATACCATTCCACCGTAGCGCGCAGTCCGCTTTCGATGTCGTGGCGCGGCAACCAGCCCAGTTCGGCGCGGATCCTGGAGATGTCCATGGCGTAGCGGCGGTCGTGGCCGGGGCGGTCCGTCACATAGGTGATGAGGGAGGCATATTTAACGGGGGCAGGCCCGCCCTGGGAAAGACCGAAGGGCCGCAGGTCGTCCAGGAGCGCGCAGATCTCATTGATCAGGTCAATGTTGTAAGGCTGGTTGCCGCCGCCGACGTTGTAGGTCTCGCCGGGCGTCCCATCCCGCAGCACCAGGTAAATCGCCTCGCAGTGGTCTTCCACGTACAGCCAGTCGCGGATCTGCCTGCCGTCGCCATACACCGGCAGCGGTTTGCCTTGCAGCGCGTTCAGGATCATCAGCGGGATGAGTTTTTCGGGGAACTGGTACGGGCCGTAGTTGTTCGAGCAGTTGGTGATGGTGACGGGCAGGCCGTAGGTGTGGAAATAGGCGCGTACGAGATGGTCGGAACCGGCTTTGGAGGCCGAATAGGGCGAGCGCGGATCGTAGGGCGTGGACTCGGTAAAAGCGGGATCGTCGGGCGTGAGCGACCCGAAGACCTCGTCGGTGGACACGTGATGGAAACGCACTCCGCTTCTTCCTGGACCCCAGGCCTGCTTCGCCGCTTCGAGCAGCGTGAACGTACCGACCAGGTTGGTCTGGATGAACGGCGCCGGGCCGAGGATAGAACGGTCCACGTGCGACTCAGCGGCAAAGTGAACGACCGTATCGATGGCGTGTTCGCGCATCAGGCGCTCGACCAGGCCGGCGTCGCAAATATCCCCTTGAATAAAAGTGTGGCGGGAGGGGTCGGGCAGGTCGCGCAGGTTTTCGAGGCTGCCAGCGTAGGTCAGCGCGTCCAGGTTGACGATGCGCGCCTGCGGTTCTGCCTTGAGCAGGTAGCGAACGAAATTCGCGCCGATGAAACCGGCGCCGCCAGTGATGAGTATGTTCTGCATGGTAATCCTGTTTTTACCACAACATTCGGACTCGTAGCAGCAGGTTTCACGCCTGCAAATCGCGCGTCAGGGACCTGCGCTACGGATAACATCTAAGGCTTTGCATCGCGGCCCGGCCTGCCTCCACTTCGGTCGAAGAGGCGACCCGCTGCCAGGCGGCGCACAACATGGGGCGCAGGGCAGGGTTCAAGTCAGCGGCTTTTTCGGTCAGCGCCCGGGCGTCATCGAAGCGCCCCAGGCGTGCATAGGCTTCGATGAAGGGCAGGTACTCGGCCGGGTCGTCGGGATAATAGGGAACCTTGAAAGCCTGGTCGCCCAGTTTAGCGGCCTTATCCCAATCCCCTGCCTGGCGGGCCAAGTCGGCCTTCTCGAAATAGTAACACCAGCGATGCTCCGGTTCCGCGCCGAACAGCCATTCAGGGACAGGCGGAGGGTCGCCGCCGGAGATCAACGCAGCCGGGGCTGAGAGCGGCAGCGCCCGCGCCGTGTTGCGCGGCAGGGCAAACCAGGCCGCCTCGGAACCGGTATAGGGCGCATCCACGTCGCGCGGCAGGAGGGGCGCATCCGCATCATAGACCGGGTCCAGGATGCGCAGGCAGGAGGGCGGCGAGAAGCGGACTACCAGCACCCGGTCGGTCGTCCCGGAAAAAGTCGCCGCAAAGTGGTTCATCGAAATCGGCAGTCCCTTTTGCAGACCGGGCAATTGGTACCCCAGGCGCGCCGATACCCAGAAATACTCATAAGGAAGTTCTGCTGTCTTAGTGTCAGGCGCATAGGCCCAGTTGACCAGGAAGGCAAAGGCTTCATCGTCATTGTGCGGGAAGACAGCGCCATCTTCCGCAAGGAACGTCGTCCCCGGCTGGATGTGCGGCGCGCGCCAGGTCAACTGCCAGAGGAAAGCGCGCTGCGACTGCCATTCCTTGCGGTACACGTCCGTGTTGTGGATTTGCACAGTCATTGCCAACGGGACGAGCAGGGCTGCCAGGGTAAAACGGCGGGAAGAATCCTTGATGAGATCGAGCAGGACTACCAAAATTAAACTTACCCCCAAAGCAAAAGGAAGCGTGTAACGGTCTTCAGGAAAACTCAGGCGAATAGGCAAGCCTACGATGATGAAAGGCAGCCCGGCAAACACGAGCAGCAAAACGGCCAGGCCGGCCTGCTCCCGCCAGCCAGGGACAGCCGGGCTGGGGTCACGCGCGAACGATTTGAAGTAGTAAGACAGGCCAAACGTCCCGCCCAGGAGGACAAGCCCGTACAGGAACGCCACGACCGGGCTGATGTCTTGCGTCAGGAAATCCTGCTGCAAAATTTTGAGCCATGCTCCCAAACCGGCCAAAGGTAAAGTCTTGAGCGTTTCCCAGGCAAGCGCTGGCAGGGAGAAAAGGCTGGCTGCGTCTCCATGTCCGACCGCATCGAGCGAGTAGCGTGTATCCTGGTAAACGAAAAAACGCCAATAAAGATAAATACCCAAGATCACCAGAAAGGGGATGTAATGAAGTACTGTCTGCTTCAAGCGGGATTTTCCATCCAACAAGGTGCGCCCCAGTGCAATCCACAAAACGACTACGCGAAGGAGTTCCAGGCCGAACAGGTATTCCATGGCCCATAGCACCAGTCCACCCAACCCCACTGCCCCGCCTAGTTTCAACCATTTCCAGCGTCCCGATTGCACAGCCAGCACCATCAAGCCCAGGGACAGGAAAAACAGGGTTGTAAACGTCCAATAGTAGTGATAGGTCATCGCCAGCGGTTGCTGCATAAAACCGGGGTAAACCAGGAACAACAAAGCCGCCAAACTGGCCTGCCAGCGCCGAGACGGCCACAAGACCTGCAAGAACCACCAACAAGCCACCGCAGCCAACCAGTGAACCAGGATAGCATATCCCTGCCAGAGCGCCGGCCGGGCGCCCAACAGCACGGTGAGCAAGGCCTCGAACCACCCGCGCATGGGACGGGTGACAGAAAACAGTTGAGTGATGCCTTCCCGTCCCAGGTTCACGCGCGTCCAGGCAAAGACCCAGTCGTCCCAGTAGAAACCCTGTTGAGGCGCAAAAATTCCGTATGAAAAAACGGCCACCAGCAAGAGCGTCAAAGGCGTCACCCAAGCGCTCAAAAATTTCGGTCCAGGGAATGCTCTCATCGCTAGAACGCAAACTCCAGGATGGCCTCGATGACCTGCTCCTGCTCGGAACTGCCCAGGCCGTTGTGGAACGGCAGGCGCACCAGGCGGTCGCTGACAGATTCGGTCACCGGGCAATTGCCGGGCTGGCCGCCAAAATGACGGCCCATGTCAGAGAGGTGCAATGGCAGGTAGTGGAACACACTATAAACGCCGCGCTCGCGCAGGTACATGATGAACTTCTGGCGCAGGTCGAGGGTTGGCAACAGCATGTAGAACATGTGGTAGGACTGTTCGGTATGGGCAGGAATGACCGGCAAGCGTACATCGTGTTTCCCAGCCCAGTCTTTGAGCGCCATCTCATACATTTCCCACAGCGCCTTGCGATGCGACTGGATACGCTGGCGCTGTTCCAGTTGCCCGTAAAGGAAAGCCGCCAGGATATCGGACGGCAGGTAGGAGGAGCCGATGTCCACCCAGGTGTATTTGTCCACCTGGCCGCGGAAGAAACGCGAGCGATTCGTCCCTTTTTCGCGGATGATCTCGGCGCGCTCGGCTAATCCAGAGTCGTTGATCAGCAACGCGCCGCCCTCACCGCTGGTGAAGTTCTTGGTCTCGTGAAAGGATTGGGTTGCCATCGCGCCGAACGTGCCCAGGTATTTGTCCCTGTATTTGCCGAACAAACCATGCGCGTTGTCTTCGACGACTGCCACGTTGTGACGTTTCGCGATGTCGAGAATGACGTCCATTTCACAGCCGACGCCCGCATAATGCACAGGCACAATGGCCTTGGTGCGGGGCGTGAGGGCCGCTTCCAGTTGGGATTCATCCAAATTAAGGGTATCAGGCCGAATGTCCAGGAAGACCGGGCGGGCGCCGCGCAGGACGAAGGCATTTATGGTCGTCACAAAAGTGAAATCGGGGATGATCACTTCATCCCCATCCCGAATATCCAGCAAGATGGCCGCCATTTCCAATGCGTGCGTGCAGGAAGTGGTCAGCAAGGCTTTGGAAACGCCCAATTCGCCTTCCAGCAAGGCGTGGCATTTTTTGGTGAACGGACCGTCGCCGGAAATGTGACCATTGGCAACGGCTTCGGCCATGTATTCCATCTCACGGCCAACAGGAACAGGCTGGTTGAAATCAACGCGAAGTTCGTTCAAGGGAGATTCTCCAGGATGACCGCACAGACCTGCCGGGCTTTTTGCGGGTCGAAGTGATGGTCGTTGAATAAGTTGACGACCTCGCCGGCCAGGGCTTCGGCGTTCGGGCAATGCCCAGGCGCCATAATGCCCGCCAGCGAGACATAGTGCGAACTGGCAAACAGGCCAGCCTTGAAAATCGCCGCCAACACCCGGTCTTTGTCCTTCACACGGATGTTGAAGCGCCAGGTCTGGTACGCCGGAGGCAATTGTACCTCCACTGGCAAAAGGGCAGCATAAACAGCGTTGAGCGCCGCGCGTTGGGCGAGGGTATCCTTGAGGCCCTGCTCGATACGGCGGCGATACTCGCTCCAGGACGGCAGGTCGGCGTCCGTTTGCAACCAATCGCTGTCCTGGTATGTAAATGCAACGCCATCCAGTAAAGTGCGCTTGTAGGCCTTCTCGAGCTCGTCATAATCAGCCGGATCGAAAGGTAAAGGGTTGGCATAATGGCATACCTCATCCTTCAAAAAAGCATAACCTCCTGCCCCCAAATCCACGATCTTGGCATATACCGTGCTGTACAGAACGACGTCGGCTGTCATCCCTGCATCCGGTTCGAGATCGGGCACGCACAGGCAGCGGTCGTCCACGAGCAATACATCGGGATAGCGGGATTTGACGGACTGGAAAAAGGCGCTGGGCGTGGACGGCTCCGCGTAGGTATGCGCATACAGCAAACCGCCATACCCGCCCCGCCTCAGACGCCCCTCGGCCTGCTCCAGATCTATGTGCAGGGTCTCGGCTGAAATATCTACCAATTCGAACGGAACGCCCGCTTTGAAAAAGGTGAGCGGCACGATCGGGCAGATATTGGCCGGCAGCAGCCAGGGACGGCGATCCGCGCGGGAGGTCAGCAAGTTGTATAGAATTGCGGAAGCGCGAGGCGCTTGGACGATTTGCATCGGACAGCCACGAAAGGTTATAGATGACGCTCTTCCCCAGGATTGGCAATGTAGGAAAGCGCACCGGGACCGACCATGAACAACAAATCCAAAACCGTTACAAAAGGATCAAAAGGAGGGTACAACTGCGGATAATCCGGGTAATTGTATTCCATATACTCCAACCCAATCCCTGCGGCTTCGAATTTCTCCTGCTCCACATACCCGCGCGCCGAGGGGCCGCTGATATAATGCCGCGCGCCAACGCGCTGGAGGATCTGGATCAGGCGGTCGGTCCTGTGACCATCGATGCCTTCCAATTCCGAGGAACGGATGAAATGAGTATGCGTAATTCCCATCTTGCGCGCAATCTCGATGGTCAACCAGATCGTGAAATCCGCCAGCAAATCATAGTGCTGATCGTACACAAACTCCAACCAAGGCAGGTAAGACCGGAAATGAGGCGCCCTGGCATAGGCATACGTAAGCGATTTAAGATGATTCTTTGCCCAGGGTTTGCTCCAGTCTATCTTGACATCGCAGATCGGAATGCCTTCCGTCACGCCCTTGCTGTGAACGGGGATGGTCAACCATTGTTTCCCTTGCGCAGTCTTGATCTGGTTACGATTGCGCCAGCCATGCTTATCATATTGCACGTCATCGTAAAACACGAACAGGTCGGCGCGGCGGATCTGGTCGAAGTAGCCGCGCCAGGGAATATAAGATGGCTGCAATATGACAACATTCATTCGAAGAGAACTGACAGTATTAACCGCCGACCCAATCAAATATCCTTACGAACCAGTATCGTAAAGTCGTACAGACCATAGTCGTGAAGCAGGGCCACGTTCCGGGAAAAATGCCGCTTGCAGAAATCGAAGAAAAACAACGGGTCCGCATAGAACAAATCGGGGCGCCCTGCCATCCGGTCGGGATCGGAATATTTAGAAAGCACGTTGAACGAAAACCCCTTCGAGCAAAGCGGATCCATGCGCTTCAGGGTCTCTACCACGAACGCTTGCCACTCTTCATACGGACTATCCAACTTGATATTGAATATCCCAGATGCAACCAGGTAATCGGCCACAGGCAATTCTTTCTCATCCGTTGTAAAATGCGCATTCGAGAACGTCCCATACTTCTCACGACCCGCAATTACCATTTCTTCGACCAAATCTACGCCATAATATTCGAATTGCCAGTTCTTCGAGGTCAAGAATTCGAACATCGCCCCATAGCCGCTGCCGTAGTCGGTGACCGTAAATGGGGCAGAGGGATTGATGACCTTCGACAGGATTTCGAAGCGCAACATCTGCGCCTGTGGGCCGTTGTAATCTACCCCTTTGGCAGTGGGACCATACGTTTCGAGTTTTTCAATGAAATACTGGTCAAGTTTTTTCTGGGTTTCTTCGATACTGCTCATCGAGTTTTCTCCTTGCGTTGGATATAGGCTGTCCCTTCTTCTTTGCCGAGCATGAAGAGCAAATCTATGATGCTGACGGCTGGGTCGAAAGGAGGATACAGTTGTTCGTAAACAGGATAATCGTACGTTTTGAACTCCAGACGAATACCGGCCTGTTCGAAGAGTTCAGGCACCAAGTACGCCTTTGCTGCCGGGCCAGACAGATAGACCGTTGCCCCCACTTGCTGTAAGATACCAATCAGCCTTTCTGTCTTGACGCCCTGCGGATGGTATTGGCGCGAAAATGTGATTGGCGTCCCGATTTCAAAAAGGGAACAGACCCACTTGATGAGACGCAAGTTCAACTCTGAAATCGTTTCGGCCGGTTCATGTAACAACTCGCTCAATTCAGAGAAATACGGCTCGAAGTGCGGCGTTTTCCGGTACGATTCGCGGATGCGGTTCAACATCCGCTGCGCCCAGGGGGTCTTGGAATCGATCCTGGTCTCTTCGATGAGTTGGCTGGTATGCTGATAATGGACAGGAACCGTAATCCATTCCGTACCTCGCGGCGTCTTGATCCGGTTGCGATTGCGCCAGTCCCCTTTGGTATATTGCAGGTCATCGTGCAAGATGAACAGATCCACTTCGCGGATGAAATCGAAATATCCGCACCAGGGCAAGAAATTCGACTGGATAATACCAACCTTCATTCGCCAAACGACTCCCCAAGGCCTGTTTTGCGACCGATCACATAAGTGCGTTTTCCTCCCGTCCGCTCGAATACGCGCGCCAGGTACTCGCCAATGATCCCCAGGGCAAACAACTGCACGCCGCTGAAAATGATGATCGTGGACGCCAGAAACGAGAACCCCGGGATCGAACCAGCCATGAAATAGGTGACCAACACATAGCCCAACACCCCCAATCCAAAGATCATGAACACGAATCCGACGATACTGGCAAACCGCAGCGGGATGGTCGTATAACTGGTCAACACCAACAAGGAGACCTTGACAAGTTTGACAAGATTGTAGTTCGACTTCCCGACCGCACGAGGCGACTCGTCCACGCTTACCGACGCAAAACGCGAAGCGCCCCACGAAAGCAACACGTCCACCAGCACATCCGGGCTGTGAAAATCGTCGAAGGCTTTCCGCAGTTCGGACCGGAAAGCCTTGAACGCGCCAATATCGCGCACCGTCCGCAGCCCCATCACATACGCAATCGCGCGCTTCACGATCACCGAAGCCAGGCTTTTCCACCATGCCTGCTGGCGCTTATGCGCCACGCCATACACTACATCATATCCCTCTTCGAGTTTTTTCAGCAATTTGGGAATCTCTTTAGGGGGGTTCTGCAAGTCGTCATCCATGATAACGATCACTTCATACCGCGCTTCACGGACGCCGCACAGGGTCGCGTTGTGCTGGCCATAATTGCGCATCAAATCCACGCCGCGCACCCATTCCTTTTGTCCAGCCAGTTGCTCGATAACCTGCCAACTGTGATCTGGGCTGCCATCATTGACCAACACCAACTCATACGCCTCTGCAACCGACGGCAACACATGCTGCAATTCTTCGACCAACAGAGGCAGGGTATCAGACCCATTGTAAACAGGTACAACAATAGATACGTTCATCATCTCACCAAAACAGCCAGATTATAACACCCCAAAGAAAACAGGCCTGACGGTTCATTCGTCAGGCCCAACATAGGGAAGACGACCGCATCAAAACCGGACCCCGTGCCTGTCACCCAACAAAGCGACCGTGCGCGCCGCCTCGGCCTTTTTCTGCCGGTCATCCCAACCAAGCGCCTCCCCAAGCGCATCCGCCAACTCATTGACCCGCTCTTGATTCAAGCGCCCGAGCATCGCCAGCATGGAGCGCCTCAACACCAGGTCATCCAAATGGATCACCTTCTCCACCTGCCCTACGAAAGCGATCTCACGGCGGGAATAATCTGGCAGGGATTGCAAGGGCGCATCCTCTTCGCGCGCAATAAAACTGCATACCTGTTCCGCGCGCGTCCCATAGCGCTCGAAAAGCACCTGCACCCGCTCCACTGGCAAGCCTGTCCAGGCGCACAACCCATCAATGAACCGCTTCTGCTCTTCCGGTTTCAACGGATAGGCGCGCCCACCGCCAATTTCCAAGGCCAGCGTGTCTTTTCGACGTTCCACGCCCAAAAACTCCATCGTCTTATCGGCCACTTCTTCCGAAAATGCCCGGTACGAGGTCCACTTCCCGCCCACCAACGAATAGACCGGGAACGCCAAGCCGGTCCACGGCCCCTCCATGACCTGGATGGAATGGTCGCGCGTGATCTGCCCGGTTGTTTTGGCGCTGCTGAAAGGCAACGGGCGCACCCCGCTAAAATGAAAAATGATCTGGTCACGGGAAACTTTCACATCCGGGAATACCCGCCCGATCATCCCCAGGAAATACTCGATCTCTTCCTCCGTGCAGCGCGCCTCATCCGGGTTTTCGATGGGGATATCCGACGTACCGATCAAGACCTTATCGCACAACGGGAAGATCAAGACGATGCGGCCATCCTTGTTTTCGAAAAAGAATTCATGCTCGCCGATGGCCTCCCGCAACGCAGGATGTTCCAGGACCAGGTGCGAGCCTTTCGTCCCGCCAATGAAGCGCGTAGACATACCCAGGGTCCGGTTGGCAAAATCGATCCACGGCCCGGCTGCGTTGATCAGCAATTTCGGCTTGACCGGGATGGTTTCATCGGTGAACTCATCCCGTATGAGGACCGTATCCCCACTGCCATTTGCCAGGCTGGCGTAATTCAACGCACGCGCATGAGTCCCTTCCGCTTCGGCATCCAACACCAATTCGAGGCTGTAACGCTCCGGATTCAAGATGGCGCCATCGTAATAAGTGGCAGTATTGATAATGGCAGGGTTCAACAACGGCCATCTCTTCAGGGATGCCGCGCGGCCACGGAACTGGTGACGCGGTACAGCCCTTTGGCGGCCTGTAAACGCATCGTAGAACACCAGGCCAACCTTAATCACCACCGAACCTCGCTCTGAAGGCTTGTCCAGCCAGCCCATGAACTTGAACGGCGCATTCAACAAGCCTGAAAACCACTTGAACATAGGAATCGTGGTCGGCAACGGCTTGACCAGGTGCGGGGCGTTTCGGATCATGCGATTCCGTTCCCCCACCGCCTCGCGCACCAACCGAAACTCGCCATTTTCCAGGTAGCGGATGCCGCCATGCGCCATGTGCGAGGAGGCCGCGCTGGCGCCCGAACAAAAATCGGCGCGCTCGACCAGCAACACGTCCACCCCATTGAGCGCCAGGTCGCGGAAGGTACCAATGCCGTTAATGCCCGCGCCCACAATCAGCACAGAGACTTCGGGCTTTTCCTTGAGCGAGGTCAAGATTTCTTGTCTGTTCATGTTTCAGTTCCAAGTGTCAGGTATCAGGGTTTATACCCAGTCGAAGGTGCGCGTCACCGCTTTTTTCCAGTTGGCATACATCGCATTTCTCGTCTCGGGATCCATGCGAGGCTGCCATTCCTTGTCACGGCCCCAGTTGGCGCGCAACTCATCGAAATTCTTCCAGAAACCAACCGCCAGGCCAGCCGCATACGCCGCGCCCAGGGCGGTGGTCTCGGCCACTTTGGGGCGGATGACGGGAACATCCAGAATGTCGGCCTGGAATTGCATCAACAACTCGTTGAAGACCATGCCCCCATCCACTTTCAACGCGGTCAGACTCACGCCCGAATCTGCTTCCATGGCGTCCAGCACTTCTCGCGTCTGGAAGGCGGTCGCTTCGAGCGCCGCGCGCGCAACGTGCCCCTTGTTGACATAGCGCGTCATACCCACCAGCGCCCCGCGCGCATCCGAACGCCAATAGGGCGCGAACAAGCCTGAAAAGGCCGGGACGAAATAAATCCCGCCGTTATCTTCTACGCTGCGCGCCAGCGCCTCGACATCCGATGATTTTTCGATCAGGCCGAGGTTATCGCGCAGCCACTGGACGAGCGCGCCGGTAATTGCAATCGAGCCTTCCAAGGCATAAACGGCAGGTTGGTTCCCAATTTTGTATCCCAGGGTGGTCAACAGCCCCGCTTTCGAGGGGACAGGCTTCTCACCGGTGTTGAGCAGCATGAAGCAACCTGTACCATAGGTGTTCTTGGCCTCGCCCGGCGAGTAGCAAGTCTGCCCGAAGAGCGCGGCCTGCTGGTCTCCCAGGTCGCCAGAGACGGGGACGCCGCCCAAGGCGCCTTTGGCCTGCCCATACACCTCGGACGAGGAGCGGATTTCCGGCAGCATCGAGCGCGGGATGCCAAGCAAGGATAAGATGATGTCGTCCCAATCGAGGGTGTTCAAGTCCATCAGCAGGGTGCGAGAAGCGTTGGTTACATCTGTGACGTGCGCGCCGGTCAGGTTCCAGATCACCCAGGTATCCATGTTGCCAAAAAGCAGTTCGCCGTTTTCGGCCTGTTGGCGCGCGCCGGGGACGTTGTCCAAGATCCACTTGATCTTGGGGCCGGAGAAATAGGTTGCCAGGGGCAGGCCGGTCGTGAGTCTGAAGCGGTCCTGTCCGCCTGATTTGGCCAGGTCGGCGCAAATCCCATCCGTGCGCGTATCCTGCCAGACGATGGCGTTGTAGACCGGCCGGCCGGTGGCCCGTTCCCACACGACGGCTGTCTCGCGCTGGTTGGTGACGCCCACCGCAGCAATATCCGAGGCCTCTACGCCAGCCTTGTCCAGCGCGCCGCGGATGACGCCCTGGGTGCGCTCCCAAACCTCCAGCGGATCGTGTTCCACCCAACCGGGTTTGGGGTAGATTTGCTGGTGCTCTTCCTGGTCTACGGCAATGATGTTTCCCGCATGGTCGAAGAGGATGCAACGCGTACTGGTCGTACCCTGGTCAATGGCGGCAATGTATTTTGGCATACGCACCTTCCTGATGTCTTGATAGTCTCATTGTATATCAAATTCAGCCCAAATGCTCACCAGATGATAGAAAAATGGCTTTCGACTGCGTTCTTGATGACAAATGTTCGAACAGGTTTTCAGGTCTCCCACTGTCTCGCCCCGGCCAGGAAGGCCTTGCCGCTCATGGGTTTCTTGCCCGCCGGTTGGACCTCATCCAAAACCAGCGGCGTGTTGTCTCCCCCAAAGACGGCCGGCAGCCCATTGATCACGGTGCGCGCGCCGGGCGGCTGGAAGACATACGTAAAAACGATCTCAGTGTGCGCCCTATGGATCTTGAGCGGCGCGCCTTGCCAATCTATGAAGGCGCCCGGCCAGGGATGGTAGGCGCGCACCTGGCGGGCCAGTTCCTGGCCGGGGCGGTTGAAATCCAGGCGGGCGTCTTCTTTTTTCAGCATCGGCGCATAGGTGACGCCTTCTTCCGGCTGTGGATGGGGCACAATCGCGCCGGAGAGATAGCCCGGCAGCGTTTCGAGCAGCAGGTCTGCTCCCAGCGTGGACAACCTGTCGAAAAGGGAAGCAGCCGTCTCGTCGGGTGCGATGCGCAGGGCGCGTTGACCCAGGATCGGGCCGGTGTCCAGTCCCGCGTCCATTTTCATGATGGTGACGCCTGTCTCTTCGTCCCCGTACAAAATGGCGGCGTTGACCGGCGCAGCACCCCGCCAGCGCGGCAGCAGGGAGGCGTGTACGTTGATGCAGCCAAAACGCGGCAGGTCGAGCGCTTCAGGCCGCAAGATCTGGCCGAAGGCGGCTACCACGATCAAATCCGGCGACCAGGCGCGCAGTTGTTCCATTGCGCCCGGCTCGCGCAATTTTTCGGGCTGGATGACGGACAGCCCCAGTTCCAACGCCAGGGTTTTGACCGGCGGCGGTTTCAATTCGCGCCCGCGCCCGGCGGCGCGGTCGGGCTGGGTGACAACACCGACCACATCGGTAGGGCAAGTCTGAGACTTGCCCCTACAGGCCAACGCCCGCAGGCTGGGCAGGGCAAAATCGGGCGAACCCATGAAGATGATCCTTATTCGACCGGACATGGAATAATTTTAGCACATTGCCGGTAGTACAAACGGTTTGTATAATTTGGTTGCATTTTGTCCGGTTTAGTTGTACAATACACGAAATCAATCCATTACCTGTCCCAGGAGGAACTTATCCATGTCCGAACAACCTATGAACCCAGAAGTCACCAGCGATGACAAACTGTGGGCGCTTCTCAGTTATCTCTTCCCGATTATCGCCATTATCGTGCTCTTCATGGAAGATAAAAAGGCACGCCCATTCATCAAGTTCCATGCGGTCCAATCGCTGGCTGCGACTGTCGTCCTTTCCATCCTTGCCACGGTGACCTTTGGCTGCGGCAGCATCCTGTTCCTGGCCTTGATCTGGTGGGGTATCGAAGCCTACCAGGGCAAGATGGTTGAAATCCCGTTCATCACCAATTTCATCAAGGGACAGGGCTGGGTTTAATCCTGTACTGATGACCACCAAAACTCGCAGGCGATTGGCTGCGAGTTTTTTTATAGGGTATTATCCCTGGCAATCTATCACAACCGCGAAGATTCTTTGGACGCAGAAAAACGCTGATTTGCGCTGATCCTTCTTTATCTCTGCGTTCATCTGCGTGAATCAGCGTCCCATTTTGGCTGCGGCAGGAGGACGCACTATGTGATAGACTTCGACCATCCTTGCCGACCTATCCTGGAGGAACTTCCAATGACTGTTGACCCAAACCCTTCCTTTACGCCGCCCCCGCCCCTCTCGCCCAATGACGAGCGCATGTGGGCCATGCTCTCCCACCTGGGTGTGCTCGCCAACCTGTTTTCCGGCATCCTGGGGCCGGCGGTGCCGCTCATCATCTACATGGTCTACAAAGACCGCTCGCGCTACGTTGCCTACCAATCCCTGCAAGCGCTGCTCTTCCAACTCATCTGGTGGGTTGGCGGAGGCATCCTGGCCGGCGTCACGTGGGCAGTGAGCGGCATGTTGAGCGCGGTGGTCATTGGTTTCCTGTGTATGCCCCTGGCCTGCGTTTTCAGCGCCATGCCGCTGGTAGCGCTCATCTATGGCATCTATGGCGGCATCCAAACCTACCAGGGACAGGACTTCAAATACTGGCTGGTCGGAGAGTGGGTGCGAAGCACCCTGACCGGTTGACATCCAACCGCAACGTAAAAGCCTGCCCATCCGGCAGGCTTTTTGATTGCAACCTATCTGCCGGGCCTGCGTAAGTCTCAGTAGCAACTATTCAAGGAGTACATCATGAGCATATACACCCCTTCCCCTTACGATAGACCCGGCCTGGTGAAAACCATCGCCGTCCTGACCCTCGTCAACGGCATTGTCAATATCTTCTGGGGGCTGGTCGCCACAGCCACGGTCACAGCCAGCATCGTCCTGATCTGCCTGGCGCCGTTCGCCATCCTGCCTACCATCCTGGGCGTGTTCGAGATCATCTATGCGCTCAAACTGTTAGCCAATCCCGTCCAGCCTGTGCAGCCATCGCAAACCATCGCCATCCTTGAAATCATGTGCATCTTGACTGGTAATGTTTTCTCGATGATCGTCGGCATCCTGGCGCTGGTATTCTACAACGACCCGCAGGTCAAGGACTTCTTTGCCCGCTTGAACGGGATGCCTGCCCCGGCGGCGCCTGCGCAACCGATTCCCCCCGCGCCTCCTGCGTCCCCCATCCCTGCTCCCGTTATGGACGAAATCCCCGCCCCCGTGGAGGAAACACCCGCCCCCGAACCGGTGAAAAAGCCGCGCGGGCGCAAGGTGGCCGGTGAAACGGGAGTCCCCTCCGGGGATGATACCGCCAACCCGTCCGAATAAGAAGCGGAAACGTCCCGAAAGTTTCCTTGAAAAAACAGGCTTGAGCCGCTCGAACCTTCGGGACGGTGCAAACACTCCACTTATTGAGAAGATACCGAAAAAAGGGATTTTCGTCCTCTTGACTTCTGTCCCTGCTGCCCGTAGAATGAAACTGTACAACCCAACGGGAGCAGGGAAGAGACTTGAGCATAATACGAAATGCGTAAAATGCGAAAGCGCCGAAGGTGCAAACCTGGGACAGGCGAGACCAGGCGAAACTCTCAGGCAAAAGGACCCTGTTCCCGAAACACTCTGGAAAGTTCGTTCCTGTTCTCCAGCAGTTGAACTGCTGAAAAAACAAAGAAAAGAAAACGGGAACGACACCGACGGTGAAAGCTCTTCGGCTTCGGGTCTCGATACGGCAGAATAACACCGCCTACTCGACCCTCCGCTCAGAGCGAATCTCTCAGGTTCACGACAGAGGACGCGCGATAGTTTACCGCGCGTCCTTTTTATTCGCCAAATCATACCAAACGAGGAGTAACCCCATGAACGTCCCTGCAAACCTGAAATATACCGAAAGCGATGAATGGTTCGACCCAGCCACCGGCAAAATGGGCCTGACCGACTACGCCCAAAACCAACTCTCGGACATCGTCTTCGTCGAACTGCTGGTCGAAGCGGGCGATGCGGCCGAAGCCGGGAAACCGATCGCCTCGGTCGAGTCCGTGAAGGCCTCTGCGGAAACCTACGCCTCCGCCAGTGGAAAAGTCGCGGCAGTCAACAGCGCACTGGCCGACACCCCCGAGGTGCTGAACAGCGACCCCTACGGCGCCGGCTGGATGGTACAGGTCGAAGGCGGCCAGCCCGGCAAGGTGATGGACGCGGCTGCTTATGAGAAGTACTGCGAAGGGCGGGCGCACTAATCAGTCATCAGTGTTCAGTAACCAGTATCCAGTGGGGAAGCCGAAAACTGATGACTGAAAACTGAACACTGAAAACTGGAGTTCCCATGACCTATATCCCCCACTCCCCCAAAGAGCGGGATGCGATGTTGGAGAAGATCGGCGTCAAGAGCCTGGAAGACCTGTTCGACGCCGTGCCTGCCAGGCATCGCTTCCCCACACTCGACCTGCCCGAAGCGCTGACCGAAATGGAAGCCGCCTCGGAACTGGGCGAGTTAGCAGAAGCCAATGAGTCCACGCGCGACCTGGTTTCCTTCCTCGGCGCAGGCATGTACAACCACTACATCCCGTCGGTCGTGGACCACATCCTGCGGCGCGGCGAGTTCTACACCGCCTATACCCCCTACCAGCCGGAGATCTCGCAAGGCACGCTGCAAGCCATCTTCGAGTACCAGAGCCTGATGTCCGCGCTGACCGGCATGGAGGCATCGAACGCTTCGCACTACGACGGCGCGACCGCTGCCGCCGAAGCCGTCAACCTGGCCTGGGCGCAGTTCCGCGGCAAGCGCACCAAAGTGGTGGTTTCGCCGACCGTGCACCCGCAGTATCGCGAAGTCATCCGCACCTACACCCAGGGCATGGAATTGGAACTGGTCGGTGAAACGGTGACAGACCTGTCATCCGGCCCCGAAGCGGTCGCAGAACTGGTTGATGAGAATACGTCCCTCGTCATCGTCCAGTATCCCGATTTCTTTGGCTGCATCTACGATTACAGCAAGATGATCGCTGCGGTGCACGAGAAGGGCGCGCTGGCCTGCGTGGTCGCCAATCCCACCGCGCTGGCGCTCTTCAAGACGCCCGGCGAGATGGATGCGGACATCGTGGTGGGCGAAGGCCAGCCGCTTGGCATCCCCATGTGGTACGGCGGCCCGTCGCTCGGTTTTTTCACCACACGCAAGAAATTCGTCCACAAGATGGCCGGACGACTGGTGGGCGAGACGGTGGACAACCGCGGTCAGCGCGCCTACGTGCTGACCCTGACCGCGCGCGAACAGCACATCAAGCGCGAGCGCGCCACCTCCAACATCTGCTCGAACCAGGGCTTGCTGGCGCTGGCCTCGGCGGTCTACCTGAGTCTGGTAGGCAAGAAGGGGCTGCGCCAAGTGGCCGAACTGTGCTACCACAAAGCGCACTACGCCGCCGCCGAACTGAGCAAAATCCCCGGCGTGGGGCTGTGCTTCACCGAGCCGTTCTTCCATGAATTTGCCCTGTGCCTGCCCAAACCGGTCGAGGAAGTCAACGCCCATTTGCTCGAACACGGCATCCTCGGCGGCTACGATCTGGGCCAGGACTACCCATCGCTCAAGGGTCACATGCTGGTGGCCGTGACCGAGATGAACACCAAGGAAGAAATCGACGCCTTCGTCGCGGTCATCGAGGAGGTGTGTCATGACTGACTTTATCCTGACTGGCGATCCCAAAGTGGTGGAACCGACCGTCTTCGAACTATCCTCCCCCGGACGCACCGGCGTATCATTCCCGGACCCGGACGTGCCCTTGTCCGAACTGCCCGAAGCCCTGCTGCGGGCGGACCTGCCCCTACCCGAGCTGGCCGAAGTGGACGTGGTGCGTCACTACATGCACCTCTCTACCTTCAACTACAGCGTGGACAGCGGCTACTATCCGCTAGGTTCCTGTACGATGAAGTACAACCCCAAGATCAACGAAGACACCTGCCGCCTGCCCGGATTCCTGTTCACGCACCCGCTGCAACCCATCGAGACCGTCCAGGGTAACCTGGCGCTGATGTACACCTTGCAGGAATGGCTGAAAGAGATCAGCGGCTTCGCCGCCGTCACGCTCCAGCCTGCGGCGGGCGCGCACGGCGAGTTCACCGGCGTGCTCATCATGCGCGCCTATCACAAAGCGCGCGGCGACCACAAGCGCGTCAAGATGCTTATCCCCGATTCCGCGCACGGCACCAACCCGGCCTCCTCCGGCATGATCGGCCTGCAAGTGGTGCAGATCCCGTCCGATGCGCGCGGCAATGTGGACCTGGCGGCGCTGAAAGCCGAATGCGACGATACCGTGCTGGGCATCATGCTGACCAATCCCAACACGCTCGGCCTGTTCGACGAGAACGTGGAAGAAGTCATCAAGATCGTTCACGACTGCGGCGGCCTGGTCTACGGCGACGGCGCCAACCTGAACGCCCTGCTCGGCATCGTGCGCCCCGGCGACCTGGGCATCGACGTGATGCACTTCAACCTGCACAAGACCTTCGCCGTCCCGCACGGCGGCGGCGGGCCCGGTTCCGGCCCGGTCGGCGTGGCCGCCCACCTGGCAGACTTCCTGCCTGCGCCCATCGTCGGCATCCTGGAAGAAGGCGACGACGAAATGGCGCCGCTGTTCGGGCTGGTCAAGCCCCAAAAGTCCATTGGCCGCATGAAAGCCTTCCACGGTCACTTTGGCGGCGGCCTGGTGCGCGCTTTTACCTACATCGCCATGCAAGGACCAGGCGGCCTGCGCCAGATCGCGGAATACGCAGTGCTGAACGCCAACTATGTCCAGGCGCGCCTGCGCGGCGTGTACCCGATCCCCTACGACCGCATCTGTATGCACGAATTCGTGGCCGAAGGCGTGGTCGAAGGCTCCGATGTGCGCGCGCTGGACATCGCCAAACGCCTGATGGATTACGACTTCCATCCGCCCACGAACTACTTCCCGCTCATCGTCCACGAGGCGCTGATGATCGAGCCGACCGAGACCGAGAACAAGGATACCCTCGACGCCTTCGCCGACGCCCTCATCAAGATCGCCGAGGAAGCCAAGACCCAGCCCGAACTGCTGCACGAAGCGCCGCACAACACCCCGTTCGGACGAATGGACGAGGTCAAGGCGGCGAGGGAGTTGGTACTGTGCTGCTGGCTTCCCGAAGGGTACAACCTGGAAGCGTAAGGAAAGAAAAAAAAGATGAATGAAGCCTCGCGGACTCTCGCCCGCGAGGCTTCATTGTTTGCTGTATAATATTAGGGCAACCACATTTGGAGCAGACAATGGGTAGACTTTACGAAAATCCGCCGCTTGTTGAAGCCTTATGCGAATTCCAATTCGAACCAAGCCAGCCATGGGACTGGACGATTCCCGGATTGATTTACGATAAGGTAAAGAAAGAATTTCCCAAGAAGAAACAACAAAATGTCATCGAAATGGAAGCGCGCGTTGAACAAAATGAGTTACTGCCAAACATCAAGAAAGGCGGAGTCACACGGTTGCAATTCCTTCGCGAAGATGAAACCGCGCTTATTCAGGTAGGACCTAACTTGCTGGTCGTCAATCATCTCAAGCCATATCCCACTTGGGGCAAGTTCCAGGAAATGATAAAAAGTGGCCTGGCAGTTTACCGTGATGTTGCAAACCCTAAAGCGTTAAAAAGAATAGGGTTGCGTTACATCAATCGGTTGGAAATTCCAGAAGCGGAAATAAGAATCGAAGATTACATTCTTGCCGTACCCCAAATTCCCGAACCTGTGCCACAGGTATTCGCGACATGGATACAGCGAGTGGAAATCCCATTTGTGGACTCCAATGGGATGATGGTTATGCAATCTGGCCTTGTCAAACATGAAGAACCAAATAAAATAACTTTCCTCCTTGACCTTGACTTTATCACATTGAATGTTCGGGATATCAACCTTGAAAATGCGACAAACTGGCTTGAGAAAGCGCATACCGCTGTTGAAAAAACATTTGAGGTTTGTATCACTGATAAATCGCGCGCTTTATTCAAAGAGGTGAATAATGGCTGAGTCGCTTGCCTTCAATAACTATTGGGATATAGGTTTTTCCAATTCCTTGCTTTATGCCCCTTCCGAAAAAACTCATCACAGTGTCAAGGAAGTAAGTGCTCCGTATATTGTTGCATCAGGCACAGCAACAACTGTAGAAACTTGGTTGCAGGATATGGACCGGCTGTATAATGAGTTTCAAGAATTGATTGCCCGAACGCAGGAAAGATCAGAACTCGATATTCCAGATATTTTTACATTGCGTCCGCTTGCCACGCAAGAGATTATCCTGCAAATCACAGAAATAAAACCCGTTCGATTTTATTACGTCCCAGATATGGATGATGAATAAGCGGGGACAGAGTGGCAAACAACGAACAATCCTGGTATGAAGTTGTGGAAGGTGATTCGCTTGAACAGGGCGATATATTATCCGCCTGTCCCATTGCCGTTCCATCTGCAAAATTAACTTTTCCTATTCCCACCGCTACATTCCCAGCCCAATTGCAATTGACCGATGTTGTCATAATGACACAGTCTTGCGACCTTGTCAACGAAAAACTGGAAGATATCATTTTATGTCCACATTGGGATTTGAAAGAAGCAGGTCAAATGGATCCTGCGCTTGGGAAAAAAGATACATGGCAACTTATCTTGAGAGGACAAAGATACCAATATACCATGCTGGAACAATGGCAAGGGGACGAAGGAATTTCAATGGGGATACGAATTGTGGATTTTGGTCGTATCTTCAGCCTTCCCAGAGATTTTATAATGCAATTTGCCGCGAGTCAGGGCAAACGATTACGACTCCGACCGCCGTATCGAGAACATCTATCGCAATCCTTCGCGCGTTTCTTCATGCGCGTTGGATTACCGCAAGACATCAAACTACCCGAATAATCCCTTGTTTCGCAAAAAACAGTAAAAACAGTCCGCGCCAAAAGCCCAAAACTTCTTTCATTGAGCTCCCCCTAAGACAACGCCCTACATCCTTGCGACACGACGCACAGTTGAAGAATGGATGAGGGGAAGGCCGCCCACGAACTGGTGCTGTGTTGCTGGCTGCCGGAAAAATTTGACGAACAGAACTAAAATATTACAAAATTCAAAAAGCCTCCCGATAATTTTTCTCGGGAGGCTTTATCTAACGTAAGTTTTGTGCAAATACCTCGGTAGATGCTCAAAACGGCGAAAAAAAGCAAAATCAGATGCGCAGCGTGAGTTGAATGGCGACTTTGCGTTTGACGAAGAAAGACCTGCCGACAAAGACGCTGCGTTCTTTGAACCTTACCAAACAATCTTTTCCATACCATTGGACATAAGCCGGTGAATGAGCGCCGACTTTGACCTGTTCTTTGACCTTTGGGGGCTGGCAACCCTTCGACGAGCTCAGGGCGAGGCTGGGTGCGCGTGGGCGACCCCAACCAGGCCATCTTCGAAACCTTCACCACCGCCTCGCCTGAATTGTTGCGTGAATTTATTCGTAACAAT
>JBMOMP010000096.1:0-45428 GCA_049323115.1 Chloroflexota bacterium | reverse complement strand
GGTACTTTTTCTGCTGCCGCTTGCACCGCTCGATAGACACTTGTCTTTCCAATCCCGATCCCCAAAGACTCCAGCACCATGGCTGCGGCTCCATAACTCAATCCAAGCAGATACAGCATAACTCCCAGCCCGCTCACCCGTTTGGATATCTGTTGCTTCCCCACTCCTTGAGGATACACCCGAAAGGTATGTCCGCACTCCTCGCATTGGCAGCGCCAGGCTTCCACCTGCTTATACTTGGCATCTACCTCGTTCTTTTTCACTTTCTGGCACGGATAAAAACGCCTGCCTTTACATCCGGTGGTTGGACATTGTTTCGGAAGTTCAAAATGCTCCGGTTTCACTTCTGGCAGACGTAGATTGAGTCGCATATAATAGGCTCGCTTTGTTTTTGCTCGGCTGTGGGCGGTTGGCAATCTGCCCCACGACCATTTAACCACCTTTTTACCATTCGTGGAACAATCACCTTATAGCTTCAACTTCCTTTTGTGGCAACTTGGGGTAAAATATCATTCATGTTTTTGGGGCATGAGGTGTTGCCTTATCGAACTTTACCGCAATAGCCTCCTCTGCTTGAATCATTTTGGCGAAGGCACTGTCTTATGCAACGACATATCTCATTCTTGTCTAAAGGCACTTATGAAACCAATAGAAGAAATGCTCCGCAAATACATCGCTGACAATATCCTATTCAGCAAAGATGGATATCCTTATCCAGATGGCGCTTCTTTCCTTGAGAATGGGATCCTCGATTCAACCAATATTCTTGAATTGGTCATGTTCGTCGAAGAAGAGTTCGGCATTACCACTGAAGATAATGAAATAGTCCCGGGATATTTTGACTCTGTCAGAAATCTTTCCCAATTTGTCAGAAGCAAGATGGATTCGAAGGTGGGAGGAAAAATCTAAATCCCCAGTTGATGATTTATTTCTTAATGGTGGCCAACAGTATGTGACCTAAATCCATTTGGTTGATATATGAATGTCTCAGATTATCTCCTCGAAGTTGGTAACGACAATGATCTGGCAATTATTACGGAGGGCGGGCAATTCACCTATCGCGACCTGAGAAATGCAACTGCGCGAATTATCGAGGTTCTTCAAGACAATGGGGTTGTGTCTACCAACCGGGTGGGACTGCTGGGTGCAAACTCGCTTTTCTGGGTCGCGGCTTATCTTGGCATTCTAAAGCTGGGTGCAGTTGCCGTGCCCTTTCCAACATTATCCATGCCTGATGAAATCAAGGCCTATCGGGAATTTGTCGGCTGCAAGGTCACCCTCGTGCAACAGCGCTTTTATGGCAAATATGAAGGGGTACTGAATGACGGTTCTCCATTAGTTTTCGATGATTGCCTTAATAAACCACCAGAGAAACCCTTAGAAGATTACCTGATTGCTGCTGACTTTGATGATTATCAGGAAGCGGTCTTGATGTTTACCTCGGGCACCACGCAAAAGCCGCGTGCAGTCAGGATTTCACATCACAATATCCGGGCAAACACCGATGCAATAATTGAATATCTGGCCTTAACAAACGAAGAACGCATCATGGTTGTTCTCCCTTTTTATTATTGCTTCGGCACCTCCCTGCTGCACACCCACCTCCGAGCAGGCGGCTCCATGGTATTGAGCAGCACCTTTACATTCCCAGAAATAGTGTTGGATATGATGCAAACCCATCACTGCACCGGATTTGCAGGTGTTCCTTCCACCTATCAGACCTTGATCAGAAATACCTCGCTGCCCAGGCGAAGGATCGGATCGCTGAAGAAAGTTCAGCAGGCAGGCGGTAAATTACCTGCAGTGCAGATCAAGGAGTTGATTGATATTCTCCCTGGTGCGCAGATTTTCATAATGTATGGCGCCACCGAAGCCACAGCCCGACTTTCCTATCTACCTCCAAGTATGCTGAATGAAAAAATGGGCTCCATTGGCAAGGGTATCCCAGGGGTTGAACTGAAAGTTCTCAATGAAGCAGGAGAGCCGGTGAAACCCGGGGAGATAGGCGAGATTGTTGCCTGGGGTGAAAATGTTGCTATGGGCTACTTGAACAACCCGGAAGCAACCGCAGAAAAGTTCGTCGATGGCGCCTATCGCACGGGTGATCTGGCAACCGTGGACGAGGATGGCTACATATATATCGTCGACCGAAAAGCTGATTTTATTAAATCGTATGGCCACCGGGTCAGCAGTCAACAGGTGGAAGCCTGCATCCTTGAACTGGAAGATGTCGTATCGGCCGCAGCGATCGGGGAGCCGGATCCTCTCAGTGGTGAGGCGATCGTAGTCTTTGTGACGCTACGCGCAGGCAGCCCATTGACAACAGAAGATATCTTCTCTCACTGCCGCCACAAGCTGGCCCGCTACATGGCGCCAAAGACCATCGAGATCCTTGACAGCCTGCCGTTGAACTCTCAAGGCAAGGTCTTGAAATCAGAACTGCGTAAACGTGCTGTAACTGCCGCTTCATAATCGTATATGTGTGGAATTATCGGCGTTCTCAATCAAACCAATCAACCTCCAGTCGAAGAGGCAATTTTACGCCTGATGCTGGAAGCAGTTCGCCACCGGGGTCCGGATGGATTCGGGATCTACCGTGATGCCCAGATCGGTTTAGGGAATGCCCGGCTCGGCATCATCGACATCGAAGGCGGGGACCAGCCGATTGGGAATGAAGACGGCAGCAAGTGGATCGTTTTCAATGGTGAAATTTTCAACTATATCGAGCTCCGTCCCCAGCTGGAGGCGCGCGGCCACGTCTTCTCAACCAATAGCGATACCGAGGTAATTCTTCACCTCTACGAGGATTTCGGGGTGAACTGCTTGCAGTACCTGAATGGGCAGTTCG
This sequence comes from Chloroflexota bacterium, assembly GCA_049323115.1. Taxonomy (GTDB): domain Bacteria; phylum Chloroflexota; class Anaerolineae; order Anaerolineales; family Villigracilaceae; genus JAABUE01. Next base: position 42,580 of record JBMOMP010000096.1, on the reverse strand, counting down.
CGATCGCCATATGGGATAACATTCAGCAGAGGCTATTTCTGGCGCGAGACCGGGTCGGCATACGCCCTTTATTCTATACATCTCACCAGGGACGGTTCATCTTCGGATCCGAGATCAAGTCCATCCTTGCCTTTCCGGGCATCCATGCAGAAATCGAGCCTGCCTCGCTCGAACAAGTCTTTACTTTCTGGAGCGTCCAGACACCCCATACAATCTTCAAAACAATCCATGAAGTTCCACCGGGCCATTATGCCCTGATTCAGAACAGACAGATCAGGATAAGTAAATATTGGTCGTTAGACTTTGCAGAGGATACGCCTGCTAAAAAACCTGAGGCATATCTCGAAGAATTCGAGAACCTGCTGGTCGACGCGACCCGGATCCGACTGAGAAGCGATGTGCCGGTCGGCGCTTATCTCAGTGGAGGGCTGGACTCATCGCTTATCACTGCGATCATCCGCAACTACACGCAGGCACACTTGGATACTTTCTCGATCGCCTTTGCGGACCAGGATTTCGATGAAAGTCCCTACCAGCGTAAGATGGCGGGCTTCCTGGGCACTGACCATCATGAGATTCTGACCACATCCGAAAAGATCGGCACTGCCCTTCTTGAAGTCGTCTGGCACACTGAAGTACCCATCCTCCGCACCGCGCCGATGCCAATGTTTTTGCTCTCTAAGCTGGTCCGTGAGCATAATTACAAGGTCGTGCTGACCGGCGAAGGCGCGGATGAACTGCTTGCCGGATACGACATCTTCAAGGAGATGAAGATCCGCCGCTTCTGGGCCAGGGATCCTGCCTCGCAGAAACGTCCCTTGTTACTCCGCCGGCTGTACCCGGACATCCCTGGGATGGGAAGCAGCAGCGCGTTTGTACTAGCCTTTTTCAAAAAAGACCTGACCCATACCGCCTCCCCATACTACTCCCACGCCATCCGCTGGAATAATACTGCGCGCACCTGGCGTTTCTTGGCAGGGGAACAAGAGGCGCCGGCAGGAGAAATCACACCCGCCTCCCTGCTTTTGCCAGCCGGATTTGAGCGGTGGTCGGCTTTAGCCCAGGCTCAATTCCTGGAGATGACGACCTTCCTATCACCTTACTTGCTGTCATCCCAAGGCGACCGGATGACAATGGGGCATTCGGTCGAGGGGCGCTACCCATTCCTGGATTACCGGGTCATCGAATTTTGCAACCGATTGCCTGCGAGTATGAAGATGCCGGTGCTGGTCGAGAAATGGCTCCTCAAGCGGTTGGGGAGAAAGCTGCTTCCCAATGCCATCTGGCAGAGGAACAAGCGCCCCTACCGCGCCCCCATTCACAGCAGCATTTTTACGACCCCGCCGCCCGAATATGTCCAGGAACTGCTTTCCGAAAAAGCATTAAAATCAAGCGGATATTTTGAGCCGGCGGCAGTGACCAGACTGGCTCGCAAAGCCGCTTCGGGAGCGAGGCTGAGCGAAGTAGAGGACATGGCTCTGGTCGGGATCCTTTCCACGCAGCTAGTCGACCAGTTATTCGTCCAAGAGTTCGAAATTCCAACCATCCGACCACAAAGCCGCATAAAAGTTGTCGATCGTGTTCCTGTCTCGAATTCATCCTGATGCATAAAATCTAGAGCAAAAAATGTGCAAAAATGTAAATGAACCGGTTAAAAAAAAGAGCCCGCCGTTTGCCAGAACCGCATTGGACCTGGATGTAAAGAAGGAAGTCGAGCAGATTGAGGCAGGCCTGCGCGAGGCGGTATTCCACCAGTTGCATCGCCAGGGCGCGGTGGTGGGAATCAGTGGAGGGGTTGACTCATCGGTTGTGTTAACCTTATGCACCAGAGTATTCGGGGCAGAGCGGGTGATAGGTATTTTGCTCCCAGAAAAGGAATCAAGCCCGGAAAACATCGGCCTCGCGCACAAGTTGGCTGAACGGTGTCAGGTCAGCACAGTCATCGAGGACATTTCAGCTGCGCTGGATGGGTTTGGCTGTTACCGCCGGCGGGATGAAGCTATCCGGCGAATCCTGCCTGAATACCAACCGGGCTGGGGGGTCAAGATCGTTCTTCCAGGCAATCTGCTGGAAGAATCCTCCCTGAACATCTTCAGGCTGGTAGTGACTGATCCCCAGGGACACGAAACCAGCAGGCGTTTGCCTTTGAAAGAATATTTAGGGATCGTGGCTGCTTCTAATTTTAAGCAGCGGGCGCGCATGAGTTTGCTCTACTATCACGCTGAGATGCGGAATTTTGCTGTCATCGGGACGGCGAACAAAAACGAGCACGCTCTGGGCTTCTTTGTTAAATTTGGCGATGGGGGGATGGATGTAAATCCGATTGGGCACCTGTTCAAATCCCAGGTTTACCAGCTAGGCCGGTATCTGGACCTGCCAGAAGAAATCCTGCAGCGCACGCCGACGACGGACACCTATCCAGGAGGCAGCACTCAGGAAGAGTTCTTCTACCGCATCCCGTTCGAAATCCTGGATACGATCTGGTTGGGTTATGAGCAGGGCGTCTCGAACGCTGAAATTGCAGATGCCCTGGGACTTTCAAGGGAACAGGTCGAGCGGGTGGTTGCGGATATTGCCCAGAAGATCAAGACGACGACGTATTTAAGAACGCCGGTAATCTATATGAAAGAAGGGAACTTATGATCGTCAATCGGCCCCGTTTACCTATAAAGCATATGCTGACGATTGGCCTTTTACCCAGCGCCCTGAAGGTGGGTTATTATCGGTGGAGAGGCGCTAAGATGGGTAAAGGGGTCAAAATCGGTTTCGGAACCGTTATTTTAGCGAATGATATTGAGATCGGTGATGGAACAACGATCAACATGTTCACCAGTATCATTTGTGAAAAACTCAAGGTCGGTAAAAGAACGAATATTCGCCCATTAGTGCTCATCGATGCGCAAGAAGTCTCCATCGGGAATGATGCCACCATCAGTGAGGTGACATTGATCCGCACCATGATTCCCAGCAAACAATCGAAAATCGTTCTGCATGATCGAGTTCACATTTTCCCGTTTACGGTAATCGATCCAACTCGCAATGTGGAGATCGGGGAAGAAAGTTGCGTTGGCCATGGGGCTTCCATTTATACGCACAGCTCCTATAAGTCTAAACTCGACGGTTATCCGGTTGAATTTGGAGAAGTCAATATTGGTAAAGGGGTCTGGTTATCCAGCGGCATCTTCATCAACCAATCAGTGAGCATTGGGGATGAAGCCGTGATTGGAACCGGCACGGTGATAAGCCGGGACATCCCGCCGGGCTTGCTGGTAGCCAGTTCTCCGGCGCGGTTGATTAAAAGCAAAGACTTATTCGTCACGAATGTTACCGAGCAGGAAAAGTTCGCGATCCTCGTGGAGATCCTGGACGAATTTTGCCAATATCTTTGCGACTTTGCAGAGTTTACCTGGCAAAGAACAGGTTCTGATGCGCAGCCAAATTGGGCGCTTGCCTCGCACAATAAAAGAAATCGTTATCGAATTGAGCTAATCAGGACCCATTCCGAGGATACGAATCCATCTATCAGCGTTATCTTGGGCGAGATCCCCAATGACGTACGAGAAAAATGGGATAATGAAAAGAGGAATTGGTTTTCAATTGGTTCGCGATGTTGCAGTGAGAACCTGAATAACTTGGGCGAAGAATTACGGGAATATTTCAAACGGTATGGGATTTATTTTGCTCGCCCGTGAATTCACCCCGAGACGATGATATTTGCAGAACGATCACAAACCACTGACCTGGGAGGTTCGCCCATGAATGGAATGAATCCACCAAATATCGAAACCATCCAGCTCGGTAAGACCGGCATCCTGATCACCCCTCTGGGAGCCGGCACCTGGCAATGGGGCGACAGCAAATACTGGGGATATGGGAGCACTTATCAAGAAGCGGATGTGCAGGCAGCCTACCAGGCCAGCCTGGAGGCTGGCATCCGCTTCTTCGACACCGCCGAAAGGTACGGGCATGGCAAGTCGGAGCAATTGTTGGGGAAATTCATCCATGCCAGCGGCGAGAGTATGGTGGTAGCGACCAAGTATAAACCTTTTCCCTGGCGGAGATGGAAGAAATCCTTGTCTAATGCCCTGCAGCACAGCTTGAAACGCTTGAATATGACTGTGGTGGACCTGTACCAGATCCACTGGCCTATTCCACCCTTATCACTCGAAAGTATGGCGGATGCTCTGGCGGATGCGGTGGAGGCAGGGTTGGCGCGTGCGGTGGGCGTGTGTAACTATAACGAAGAACAGATGCGCCTGACATACGGGGTTCTCTCCAAACGCGGCGTCTTGCTGGCTTCCAATCAGGTGAACTACAGCCTGTTGAACCGCGATGTAGAGAAAAATGGGTTGCTGAAGGCCTGTCAGGAGCTGGGCATGACGCTGATTGCTTACAGTCCGATTGCCAAAGGCGTGTTGACCGGCAAATACACACCTGAGAAAGTCCCACCTGGCATACGCGGTAATTATTATGGCAAGGAGCGGCTGGCCCAGGTGCAACCGCTGATTCGCTTGTTGCATGAGACTGGCCAAGCACATGACGGTAAGAGCCCAGCGCAGGTAGCGCTGAACTGGTTGATGTGCAAAGGCGCGGTGCCGATCCCAGGAGCCAAGGATGCCCGCCAGGCGCAGGAAAACGCTGGAGCGCTGGGCTGGAGATTGACGAACGAAGAAGTGGCAGCACTGGATGAAGCCAGCTCTAAATACTAAAGCGCAAGCAAGTACAGATTGCCATTGGGACTCTACTGCAAAAAGCCTGCTTACCACGAAGGCACAAAGACGCCTTCGCGCCGATGATCCCGAAAAGCAACCTATCATCAAGTGGGTGATTGGCAATACCAGCGGTCATTTTGCAGAACACCGCGAAACGATTGAGAAGGCTCTGAAGGCGTGAAGTTTTTCTCTGCAGATATTGGTAGTTGATGGTGAAATTGCATCTTTTCTCAACGCCTGGCAACGACAATCTCCGGGATATTATCGAGGCCAGCCGTCCCTATCTAGAAGGCAAGTCAGATGCCAGGATTGCATACATGCCACTGGCTTCCCTTTTTGTGGAACGCTGGCCGGCCTTCACCAAGGACGTGTTTAAAAACCTGGCTTCCGTGGATCTGGTCAATATGGAAACCATGACCTTGCCCGGAATACAGGACACCCTTTGGCATGCTTCCCTGCTTTACATCCCGGACGGAAATTCATCCATTATGGGAATTGGCGCAGCTGAACGGGCAAACAAGGTCCGTTGGAACATGGCCGGGAATATTATCACCGCCTGGGTATTGACGATCCCGGCGACTACGTTTGTTGTTGCGAGCATCTATTTGCTTGCAAATCGCCTTGTCTTCTGAAATGCTCTATGAACCAGATGGGTCAGTAGGTTTCCAACACCTGCAATTTGGAAGGCTCCTCCAGCGCCCAGTGGAACAATTGCTCGAACCAATAACTGAATGGCCGTTCGCCGTCTTCCATGAAAGAGCGCAACCTGGCCAGGGTATGGTATTCGATTTGCTCTATCTCGCTGAGGTCGAATTCGACCATATCGGGGTCGACCGCGCCCTCGAAGAACATACTGATCTCGTTGTCATTGGGTCCGTATTCCAGCCTGAACCGGACGAGAGGCTGCACTTCGCCATCCTTCACGCCCAGTTCCTCGAGCATCCCGCGCCTGGCCGCCTCGTAGTAACTCTCGCCGGCCTTGACATGCTCCGAAACCGAGCAATCCCAAACGGATGGATACTGGGCGCGCTCCGCGCTCCTCTTTTGGATCAGCAGTTTTCCCTCACGGGTGAAGAGGAAGACGTGCACGCCGCGGTGCTGCAACCCATGTTCATGCACACTTGACCTCATCGCCTGGCCGATCACTTCATCGTCATCGTTCACAATATCGAGCAGTTCGTCAGTCATAATGCCTCTAATCGGATATCGGTAATTTTACCGTATCTTCGAGACCACAATTGACATTCCACCCAACCTGGTCTAAACTTCTACTATGCTTGCCCGCGTATTTTCCTGCGCTGTGGTGGGTTTGGATGGCGTAATCGTCGAAGTCGAAGTAGATTACACCAACGGCTTGCCCGGCATGACCATCGTTGGCTTACCTGACGCCGCCGTCCAGGAAAGCCGCGAGCGCGTGCAGACCGCTGTCAAGAACGCCGGACTGCACTTTCCCCGTCACCGCATCGTCGTCAACCTTGCGCCGGCTTCCGTGCGCAAAGAAGGCCCGGCCTACGACCTGCCCATCGCGCTGGGCGTCATCGTGCTGGCGGGCTTTCTCCCCCACGAGGCTATCGAAGGCACGCTGGTGGTTGGCGAACTTTCGCTGGACGGCATCGTGCGTCACACGCGCGGGGTGCTGCCCATGGCCGCCGCCGCGCGCGCCAACGGCTACCAGCGGATGTTCGTGCCAGAAGGGGACGCCGCCGAAGCGGCCCTGATCCCCGGCCTGGAAGTGATCCCGGTCAAGACGCTGGCCGATCTGTACGCCCACCTGTCTGGCCGCCGCGTCATCGAGCCTTTCCAACCCCTCGGCGACGACCTCCCGCCCCTCTTCGTCCCGAACGACTTCTCTGAAGTCAAAGGACAGGAACACGTCAAGCGCGCGTTGGAAGTTGCAGCCGCTGGTGGGCATAATGTTTTGATGGTGGGCAGCCCCGGCGCCGGGAAGACGCTGCTGGCGCGCGCCCTGCCGGGCATCCTGCCCGAAATGAGCATCGAAGAATCATTGGACGTGACGCGCATCTACTCGGTGGCCGACCAACTGCCGCCCGGCACGCCTCTCATCCGCCACCGTCCCTTCCGCGCGCCGCACCATACCATCTCCCACGCCGGGTTGGTCGGCGGCGGCAATATCCCCAAACCGGGTGAAATCTCGCTGGCCCATCGCGGTGTGCTGTTCCTGGACGAATTCCCCGAATTTGGGACGCGCGTCCTCGAAGTGATGCGCCAGCCGATGGAAGACAAGGTGGTGACCATCAGCCGCGCCAAGGGATCGTTGACGTTTTCCGCCAACTTCCAGTTGATCGCCGCCATGAACCCTTGTCCGTGCGGCTACTACGGTGATGCCCAAAAGCCTTGCACCTGCGCCCATACGGCCGTGACCAAATACCAGAAACGCATCTCGGGTCCCATGCTCGACCGCATCGACATCCACATCGAAGTGCCGCGCGTGGACTACGAGAAGTTGAGCAGCGACCGCCTGGGCGAGACCTCGGCCTCCATCCGCGAGCGGGTGCAGGCGGCGCGGGAACGGCAGGGAGTCCGCTTCCAGGGGACGGACGTCGTCTGCAACTCCGACATGCGCGTGGCGGAAGTGCGGAAATTCTGCAAGCTGGACGACGCGGGGGACAACCTGGTGCGGGCGGCCATGAGCCAGTTGAACCTGTCGGCGCGCGGCTATCACCGGGTCTTGAAACTGGCGCGCACGATCGCAGATTTGGCGGGGAGTGAGACGATCCAGTCCGTGCATCTGGCGGAGGCGTTGCAGTACAGGCCGAAGTTGATGCTGGGTTAGCGTATTGGGTCGTAGCCTCGATGCAAAGGACGTCAAGGTCCTTGCTGCAGATCAAAGCTACAAGCAGGTCGAATGTAAAATTCGATCTGCTTCATTTTGTGCGCCCAGCATGGGCGTTGACTAGAGGGTGAAAGACCCTTATGGAGGTTGATCGCACCAACCATTAGCAGAAGTCAAGGGCGTCATCGCGAGGTGAGGTCTGGAGGAAGCCGGAAGCAAACTTGCGGTTTGAAGAATACAAACCCGACAGAAGGCCGTGAGGCAGGGCGAGTTGGCATGAGACAACGAAGCCCAATGCAATCAAGAGCCGAAACGGTAAATTGGGCAAACGTGCAAGGAAAGTCAACGTTCTTACCTGGGGAGACCTGCCATTAGATTTGTTCGGGCGAAATTTAGGTTATTGGAAACACGCTGGCGTCACGGTTCCCTCAGTGAGGGAAGGTGTGTTCCTCAGTGAGGGACGGGACATATCTCAGTGAGGAACGAGACGAATCTCGGCGATGAATGGGATGAATCTCGGTGAGGAACCGATCTGTCTTCGTGTGTTCGTGAAAATTCGGTTAGCGCGCCAAACCGATGGGACGCGCTTTACCGTCATCTCCGGAGTCCGCTAATCCTCGCGAATTCTCGCTAATCTTCTGAAAAATTCGCGGAGATTGGCGCAAATTAGCGGATTCCATCCCAGCACTTTGGCGCGCTAACAAAATTCGTGGACGGGTTCGGCTTTGTACAAGCAGCACAACCGGCTTTGCGCTGTAATACCGGGCGTGATCGATTCTTGCCCCTTCCGCCGTCAGGGGCGCGGCATCCCCGTTTCATTCTCTCGAATGACGTTTTCGATCTCTTCGAGGTGCGCCTCCACATACGCCCAGGCGTCGACCAGGTCAACTGCGCGCTTATTGTCCACAATCTTACCGCTTCGAGCGGATTTGGGGGTGCCCTTCGGGTGCGCTTCGCGAAGGCCGGGTGGGGGCTGATCCCGCCGCGCGGGACTTCATTCGAACAAATCGGCGCGCGAGCCGGTGCGGAGAAGGATCAATTCGTCTCCTTCGAGCATCACTGACCTCCAAGCATCACGAATACTATCCCTATTACGAACAGCGCAACCAGGAAGCAAATATCAAGGGCGCTCAAGTCGCCAAATGGGGACTCAGAGAACAGGTAGCCACACCTTGGACATCTCCACAGCGCATAGTCTATCTTACTCATTCTGGTATTACATGCCGGACAATCCATTATTCGCAATCCTCCAGGTTGGAATGAGCGCCTGGCGATTTCCCAGAGGACCCAGGCCATTTCGTTTCGAAAGCAAGACGCCACAAGCCAAAAAGATCTTAATGCCCTTGCGGGCATTCTTTGATTCTGACGGTGGCCGGGGTGATCGTGTTGCTGGTGTTGGCAATTCCGGGTCTTAATGCCCTTGCGGGCATTCTTTGATTCTGACGTGTAACCTATGATGAGAACAACCCCAACCTGTTGACGTCTTAATGCCCTTGCGGGCATTCTTTGATTCTGACTTGGATGGTGTGATGAGTAAGCCACGCTTGCTTGGTCTTAATGCCCTTGCGGGCATTCTTTGATTCTGACGAACTTGGACAGCGACAGACGCTTGAGTTGGTTTTCGAGTCTTAATGCCCTTGCGGGCATTCTTTGATTCTGACTCAGGCGGGAGTTTGAAAGCGGCAGCAATGGCAGTACAAGTCTTAATGCCCTTGCGGGCATTCTTTGATTCTGACGCAGTTCAAGCGCAAGTCGTAGATGGTAGGAGGTTTGGTCTTAATGCCCTTGCGGGCATTCTTTGATTCTGACTCGATTTTGGCTCGCTGGAATAAGGCGATCATCGAGTCGGTCTTAATGCCCTTGCGGGCATTCTTTGATTCTGACCCTGATGCGCGTCACCTAAGCGCGCAGTGTGTCTCGATAAGTCTTAATGCCCTTGCGGGCATTCTTTGATTCTGACCCGCCCCACCCCGCACGGCTCCAACAAGCGAAAAAAGCGAGTCTTAATGCCCTTGCGGGCATTCTTTGATTCTGACTATGTTCGGATGGTTGATTTTGAGGGGTAAGCGGAATAGGTCTTAATGCCCTTGCGGGCATTCTTTGATTCTGACCTAATGCTGCCTTGTCAAAACTGGGGTTGACGTTAGGTCTTAATGCCCTTGCGGGCATTCTTTGATTCTGACCTTTGTATCATTCTAACAACACAGTGGTCGTATCTGGGTCTTAATGCCCTTGCGGGCATTCTTTGATTCTGACGCTCTTTGTTTGTCCTGCTCATCGTTGGCTTGGTGTTGAGTCTTAATGCCCTTGCGGGCATTCTTTGATTCTGACGACAATACTCCACGTAGTATTATTTTGAACTACAAAAAAGAGTCTTAATGCCCTTGCGGGCATTCTTTGATTCTGACAGAAACAAGATGAAAGACATCGCGTTGGTAATCTTCATGTCTTAATGCCCTTGCGGGCATTCTTTGATTCTGACCTGCGGTAATCTGTCATGGCCAGACTTTGAGGCTATGAGTCTTAATGCCCTTGCGGGCATTCTTTGATTCTGACCCGAGAACCGCACCCCCCACGCTGTCAGCATTGCTGAGTCTTAATGCCCTTGCGGGCATTCTTTGATTCTGACCCAGTCGTCCTGATGACCAAACAAATAATGGACATTAGTCTTAATGCCCTTGCGGGCATTCTTTGATTCTGACGCATCAGCGGGTGATTGAGGTCGTCCGCTGGGAAAAGGGTCTTAATGCCCTTGCGGGCATTCTTTGATTCTGACTTAAACGCGCTGCCAAAGAAGCGATTGGCGATTCGTTTGGTCTTAATGCCCTTGCGGGCATTCTTTGATTCTGACTCATCTTCATCATCGTCATGATTAAGTCATGCCTCGCAGTCTTAATGCCCTTGCGGGCATTCTTTGATTCTGACGGCACCAACCCCGGCAACATCGGGCACGCCTGGTATGGTCTTAATGCCCTTGCGGGCATTCTTTGATTCTGACTCAACCGATGTTTGTTTTTTGGGGGAGGCTAATGATGAGTCTTAATGCCCTTGCGGGCATTCTTTGATTCTGACAAGTCTGAGGCAAAGGCGCCCGCTTTCCTGATTGGGTAAGTCTTAATGCCCTTGCGGGCATTCTTTGATTCTGACCAAGAAACACTGTCATCCCGATTGACACGGCTGGAAATGAGTCTTAATGCCCTTGCGGGCATTCTTTGATTCTGACGCGAAAGCGATCCGTGCTGCAGTGGCAGCGAAGGATAAGTCTTAATGCCCTTGCGGGCATTCTTTGATTCTGACAGACAAGGAGATTGAGATGAGTAGATTGTTAATATACGAGTCTTAATGCCCTTGCGGGCATTCTTTGATTCTGACTCATCATCGAGCCGGAGAACACGACAGTAGAAATCGGTCTTAATGCCCTTGCGGGCATTCTTTGATTCTGACGCAATGCACCGGGGTACAACATGGCGTCAACCAGGTCATGTCTTAATGCCCTTGCGGGCATTCTTTGATTCTGACCTGGAACGAGCAATCCCGCAATCTACTTTTACGATAGGTCTTAATGCCCTTGCGGGCATTCTTTGATTCTGACCTGTGGCTGTACAGGACCCGGCCTACGGCAAACTGTCTTAATGCCCTTGCGGGCATTCTTTGATTCTGACTTTACCAGAGATGTCAATCTGCCGGACCCGGATGATGAGTCTTAATGCCCTTGCGGGCATTCTTTGATTCTGACCTATAACCAGGTAGCGGGCGGATGCCTGTGGTATGACCAGTCTTAATGCCCTTGCGGGCATTCTTTGATTCTGACCAAACCAGCCACGTATAACCGCAAACACGCATCGTCTTAATGCCCTTGCGGGCATTCTTTGATTCTGACGGTCGCCCCGGCTAGATATCTCTCCAGGGCGTAATCGTCTTAATGCCCTTGCGGGCATTCTTTGATTCTGACTAGACCGCCAGCGATTCGCTTGGAACGGGAATGGCGAGTGTCTTAATGCCCTTGCGGGCATTCTTTGATTCTGACTAATCATGTCCGAAAATGTTTTGATTGTCACTCGTCATGCGTCTTAATGCCCTTGCGGGCATTCTTTGATTCTGACGGGAAAAACTGAGCGAAATGTTGAACCTGAACTTTCCGTCTTAATGCCCTTGCGGGCATTCTTTGATTCTGACGGATGTTCTTCCAGTTGCCATTTTTACTCCTTATAAGTCTTAATGCCCTTGCGGGCATTCTTTGATTCTGACGCGTTTTGACAGATCCGTCTTGCGCCGTCCACGTTTGTCTTAATGCCCTTGCGGGCATTCTTTGATTCTGACGAAGGTCTGGCAGCCATGCACGATGGCGGCCACGCTGCGTCTTAATGCCCTTGCGGGCATTCTTTGATTCTGACTTGAAAACTGAATACTAGACGCAAGCAAGCGAGTACCGAGTCTTAATGCCCTTGCGGGCATTCTTTGATTCTGACTAGCAATGCCAACACTTGCAAGCGCGCCTCCGATAAGCGTTGGGTCTTAATGCCCTTGCGGGCATTCTTTGATTCTGACTTGGTCAAGCGTGGAGTTGGTGATACTGGTGCGTCTTAATGCCCTTGCGGGCATTCTTTGATTCTGACGCAGCGCGCGATTATGTTTGAGATATGCGGCGAGTGCTGGTCTTAATGCCCTTGCGGGCATTCTTTGATTCTGACTCCTCCCGCGCATGGCGGGCGAGCTTTCTACCGGCGGGTCTTAATGCCCTTGCGGGCATTCTTTGATTCTGACTATTTTTATTGTCGGCGCGCGAATGGCTGCGCCAGTACATCGTCTTAATGCCCTTGCGGGCATTCTTTGATTCTGACTCGAAATGAATGCAAACTTGAAAACGGTAAACGAATTGTCTTAATGCCCTTGCGGGCATTCTTTGATTCTGACCAAAGGTCTTACCGTCACACAGAACGCGCCCGCCGAAGTGTCTTAATGCCCTTGCGGGCATTCTTTGATTCTGACGTTGTTCACAGAGACGAGATGCTTTTTATATCTTGTTGGTCTTAATGCCCTTGCGGGCATTCTTTGATTCTGACACAAGGAAAGCGGAAGTCAGGCAGAGTCCGACAAAAAGTCTTAATGCCCTTGCGGGCATTCTTTGATTCTGACCTATGAAGTGCTATGATATAAAAAAGAGGGTGTTCTTGTCTTAATGCCCTTGCGGGCATTCTTTGATTCTGACGCACATCTATCGACATAGCCTTCGTAGCAAACAAAAGAGTCTTAATGCCCTTGCGGGCATTCTTTGATTCTGACTAAATTCTCAAGCCATGCTTCGCCAATACGTTGTCATCAGTCTTAATGCCCTTGCGGGCATTCTTTGATTCTGACGGTCTGTTAATGCCTCATGGAGGTAGTTACAATGCAAGTCTTAATGCCCTTGCGGGCATTCTTTGATTCTGACAGATCGCCGTTGGACTGGTTGTGCTGGCCTTTTTAGGGTCTTAATGCCCTTGCGGGCATTCTTTGATTCTGACCAAAACTATCGCGCGCCTATGCCGTGTTTGGGAGTACGTCTTAATGCCCTTGCGGGCATTCTTTGATTCTGACGACGGCTGGCATATCAGGGCGCTCTTGGACAAAACAAGTCTTAATGCCCTTGCGGGCATTCTTTGATTCTGACATCAAAGGCTGTTCCATAAAGGAACAGCAGATGAGTCTTAATGCCCTTGCGGGCATTCTTTGATTCTGACATATTTGCGCCTTGCCTGTTTCAGCGGTTGCCGATGAGTCTTAATGCCCTTGCGGGCATTCTTTGATTCTGACTAATTGGTCTACCGTGACAGAAACCGTATGGTCCCGTCTTAATGCCCTTGCGGGCATTCTTTGATTCTGACCAAACTGGAAGACGATATTCCGTTCTAACCGAGTCTTAATGCCCTTGCGGGCATTCTTTGATTCTGACATCTGAAAACCAGCACCTTGCAATCCTGGTTGAAGCGTCTTAATGCCCTTGCGGGCATTCTTTGATTCTGACTCATTGACGGCGACCGAGAAACTCGTCACCGCTTGCGTCTTAATGCCCTTGCGGGCATTCTTTGATTCTGACCCTCTCTCTCCCTGGCAAGGGGAGAAATCCCATATACGTCTTAATGCCCTTGCGGGCATTCTTTGATTCTGACGCAGACGGGCTGCGACTTATGTTTATGGTGGTTTTTCCGTCTTAATGCCCTTGCGGGCATTCTTTGATTCTGACGAACTCGAAGCGGACGCCGAGCCGCGCGAGGACAATAGGTCTTAATGCCCTTGCGGGCATTCTTTGATTCTGACATTTGAGCGCCGGGTCGTATACGGTGACGGTTTTGGCGTCTTAATGCCCTTGCGGGCATTCTTTGATTCTGACATACTTTTCGCACTTGTGATTCTCGTGGCTCGCACAAGGGTCTTAATGCCCTTGCGGGCATTCTTTGATTCTGACGTTGCAGCAGATGGACGTTTCTGTAACCGGTTTCCAGGTCTTAATGCCCTTGCGGGCATTCTTTGATTCTGACGAAGGTAAAATGAGTATAAAACTAATGTCTGCAATTTTGTCTTAATGCCCTTGCGGGCATTCTTTGATTCTGACAATGCCAAGTTTTCATATTTTCCTTTTCTGCACATTCGTCTTAATGCCCTTGCGGGCATTCTTTGATTCTGACCTACCTGGCGGCGGTATTCGGGACGCTGGGTTTTGCGTCTTAATGCCCTTGCGGGCATTCTTTGATTCTGACATGGCGGAGAGTGGAGGCGCGTCAACTGGAAACAACTTGGTCTTAATGCCCTTGCGGGCATTCTTTGATTCTGACGCAGGCGCTTATCCTGGCGAATGACAACGCCATCGAAGAGTCTTAATGCCCTTGCGGGCATTCTTTGATTCTGACTCAACTGGTGCGTGGGAGGAAGTGATCGGTACGATCCTGGTCTTAATGCCCTTGCGGGCATTCTTTGATTCTGACCCCTGTCCTGAATTCCCAAGTTGATTAAAGAAATTCGAAAAAAAAGACGGTTCGAACAGGCATATTTTACCTCTCATTTTACAAAAACCGAAAAGGGATGCAAGAAAATCGAAAAGCGGCAAACGGCCGCGCCCCCCCCGCGCCAAACGCCCCAAAACCGCCCGCGCCGGCCGGGGGATGCGCAAACCCATCATACGATCATGGCCTGCGGGGGCGGCGTGACCCTGCCCTGCCCCACACAGCGAATTTTCCCCCGGCACGCGCCGCACAGGGCGTAGATGCGCAGGCTGTCTTCGCTTTCTTTCATCACCTTTTGCGCTTTCTTGAGCAACTTGCCCAGTTCGGCCTCGTCCAGCCAGGCCTCGAAGACCGAATCCTGCACGCGCTCGCCCACCGCCTCCATCGATTTCGCCACCCTGGCCAGGCGCTTTGGGTCGGCAATGTCATACGCCAGCAGGTAAAAAACGCGCTCCGACATCTCAATCTACAATCTACACTCAGTGAGTCCACTGCACAAAGGCCAAAATCAAACCACAGAGACACGGAGACACTGAGATGAAGATGAAGAAGAACTCCGTGACTCCCTGGCCTGTCGGCCAGGACAGGCTGTGTCTCAGTGGTGAGAATTCAAGGTTTTTGCAGTAGAGTCATCAGTAGTTCACGAAACGCTATGGCGGATTGGCAAATCCGCCGTAAAAGCGCTGGATTTGGCAATCCAGCACAGCATTCGTGAAGTACTGACAATCACCTGAACCCCATGCCCTTGAAATTCGGCTCGCCGCCCTGGATGCAGGCGGCCGCCTGGCGCGCCTGCTCGATGAGGCACTGCCGCAGGGGGAACTGCATCCCCCGCAGCGGATGGGTGAAGCGGGTCTCCATGCGATTTTCATAGGCCTGCAAAAAGCGCCGCTGTCCCTGCGCTGAGAGCACGACCGGGCGCTCTGGCGGGCCGGGGCTGAAATCGGCGGGCGTCAGTTGGCCGCCGTTCAGGCACCACAACGCAACCCCGTCCACTATCGGGCGGAACTCCTCCATCAGGTCCAGCCCCAGCGCCGGGCGGTTGTAGGCCACCTCGTGCAGGAAACCGGCGTACGGGTCCAGCCCGACCGTTTGCGCGGCGCTGGAGCAGGCCTCGGCCAGCAAGGTGTAGCCGAACGAAAGCAGCACGTTGACCGGGTCGCGCGGCGGGCGGCGGTTGCGGTCTTCGAACTTCCATTGCGGGTCGAACAGCCGCCGCAGGCCCCTGAAATAGGCGGCCGTGGCCGCCCCCTCCACGCCCAGGAGTGAGGAAAGGGCGACCTTGCGTTCCGCCTCGTCCAGCGCATGCGCCAGGCTTTGGATGCTGGCGGCAATTTCGGCGTCGCCGCGCTCGCGGTTGTGACGTTGGAGCAGGGCGCGCTGATGCCCCAACTTGGCGCGCACAAACCCTTTGGCCATGCGCAGGACGAAATCCGGCTCGCTCAAACGGGCATATTGCGCGCGGCGCAGCGGAACATGCGGCGTCACCCGCCCCACCAGCCGCCCGCGATACTCCCCGCGCTGGCTGAGGAAGATCACCTCGGTATCCTGCGCCAGGAAAGCGTCGATGGCGGGCGTCGTCAGCCCCACATTGCCGAAAATGACCACCTGCTCCACCTGCGCCAAAGGGACAGACAGCAGGACTTCGGGTTGCAGGCTGGGGATTGGAGATTGCAGGGTGGAGGGTTCAGGTTGGAGAGCGGCGTCGGGCGAAAGGTCGCGCTCCACCTGCGCGCGCCGGTTGCGGATGCGGATTTTGGTCTGTTGTTCTACGAGATATAAGGCTGGCATACGAACCTCCCATCAGCGTTATTAAGGTACAAAGATTTGGAGGAAAAATCGGTGAAATCTGCGTAATCTGTGGATAAAATCTAATCCGTCGCCGCTCGACACTGCCCCAGGCCCTGCGTTGCGCCGCTGCCCAGGCCAGAGAAGAGCGCAAAGGCCGCCAGGGTATGGATTTGCCCCAGCCAGAAACGGTCGAAATGCGCGGCGGTAAACGTCACCCCTCCCACCGCGCCAATGCGCAGCCCGCCGTCCTTGAGCGGGGCGGGGCGGCTCTCCAGGTCGAAGCGGCTCACCGCCAGGCACTCCTCGGCGTAGCGGCGCAGTTCGGGCAGGAACGCCACCGGCGCAAAAGCGTTCCACTTCTCCAGCAGGCTGTTGAACACCAGCGAGGGCGCGGGCAAAGGCTGGGACAACCCGCCGCTCTTGAAGACCACCGGACTGGCGAACTGGAACGACACCCGGCGCGCAACCTCTACCCCGGGCAGGAACCTGCCCCCCAGCGCGGCGTACGAATCAGACCCGGCCCAGGCCTGCCCGCCGTCGAAGCAGGCTGTCTCCACCCGAAACGGGACCCGGTCCAGGTCCAGCCCCGAGGCGGGCGCCGAGGCGGCAAAATCGAGCAGCAGCGCAGCAAGTTCCCCCGTCAGCGCCGTCCAGCGCAGCGTATAGGCCTGGCCGGGCAGGGGCGCGCCGGTAGCGCGATCGAACCTGCCCATCAGGGTCGAAGCGGTATAAGGGCGTAAACCGTTTTCGGCGTGCAAGGCTTCGGCCAGGGGCGGGTTCGCCTGCCGGACGACCTCCAGCAGCGCGGCCTGCGAGGCGCGCCCCCACCAGCGGGGAAACTCAGCGCGCGCCGGGGGAATTTCGAGCGGGCGGAGGCTGAGAACCAGCGAAAGCAAATCCATCTCAATAACGCTCCTTGCGCGCCTCGTCGCGCACGCTTTGCAGGTTCAACACCTCGGCGGCTTCATAGCGCGGCGGGATAGCGCCTTCCACCGGCCTCATGCGCACGATGGGCGGGAAGTAGCCCATGCGCCCGTGCAGCTCGGCCAATACCAGCGCGGCAATGGCGTTGAAAGACGGCAGGTTCACCAGGATGGGCAGGTTTTGTAACTCCTGCGGCGAGAGCGGCAGTCCCTCCAGCAGCGCCTCCAATTGCGGCGCGTAAGGCTGCTGGTGGTCGAACTGCGCCGGCAGGGGGATGACGCGCTCGACCGGCTTGCCGGTCAGCGCCTCGACCTGCGCCTGCTGTTCGGGGGTGAGAGGGTGGGAGAAGTTGAGGAGGATCATGTTCGAATTCCGATTTGTGATTGACGATTGAGGCGCACATCATAGATTTGCGGTCACGCTAAATTCCAAAGTTCGGCAATCTCGTTGATTTCATGCACAATTTTTTCCGCCTGCTCAACAATATCCGCCGCAGGCTGTGAGTTTTTGCGAAAGCCGCTATGCAGCACATCATTCCGCAAATTGGCGAGTTCAAAAGGTTCACCGCTCCACAAGCGGCTGATGCGTTTACGGTATTGCCATTGCTTCCACCTGTCCAGGCAGGGCGATTCCTCGACGACAACGCCGCCTTCCTTTCGCACACCGCCGCTGAGTAAAAACTCCATTTCACCGCGCGCATCCTTGTCCCACATATCCACGCCAAACTCAACGCACAACAAAGAAACTATCCATTCACGCGCCATGGAGAGCGTATGAACAAATTGCTGTTTTTCGTAATACCAGTTAATCATCCGCAACTGGGCGCGCAGGTGTTCTCTAACGTCTGCGGTCGGCGGCAGACCAAATCGGGCATAGGCCATTTCCAGAGGCTGCGCTACCACGCCAAACGGTTTTGGCAAAGCGTCCGCAACAGATTTTAGATGCTGGGAAATCTCCCGCGACGCTTCAGCCACGTCGCGCGGGCGCAACAATTCGAGTCCCAGGGAAATTTCGCCCACGTTTCCGGCCAAAGGCTGGAGGGCAGGCTGTTCGCGCCTGGTCAATTGCTCGGCCAGATACCGCGCATTGCCGGTATAGAGGAATTCGTTTACGGCGGAAAGCCAGTCGAACATCGAGACAAATTCAGACAGCTCGATAACCGGCGCAGGTTTGCCTGTTTTTGCATCGCCCAGTTCAAATGCGCCGTAGTAGATGGCTTCGATAGTTACATTCCGCGCCGATTTGAGAAAAGCCGCAAAGATGAACACCAGGAACGGTATGGAGCGTAAACCGTGTGTAATGTCGAAGATGACCGTATCGCCAGAGTCAACGCATTCCAGGATTTTATCGAACCATCCCCACATTTCCTGAGCGTCTTTGCCGGCTTCGATATCCACCGCTTGAATACGCTCATCCTGCAACTCTTCCAACACAGGGTAGGATTTTTCCCTGGCTTCCTTCGTCACAAATACATACATTGTGTCGAAGGGGACGAATTCGTACAAAGCCCTGGCAAACACCCTGCCGGGGTAAGGTTTTCCGCCATATTCATACACAGTGTCCTTTGGCGTAGTGCCTAAAAAGGTGATAATCTTGCGGGTCATGGCGCGCTCCAATCTGCAATCTAAAATCCCAAATCTACCATCACTCCATCTCCACCAGCACCCAGCCAAAGGGGGCAACTGGCTTGGCTTCTTCCTTTTTGCCGCTCATTGCCGCCCGGCGCGAAGTGGGGAAGGGGTCGCCAGGGCGGCGTTTGCTGTTTCGCCCGGCCTTGTCCAGGCGAAACTCGCTGACCAGCCGTTCGAACAGGAATTCGTCCTGCTGCAAATGCGTCCAGAAGGTTTTGCCGTCCCAGCCTGCGCCCCAACCGATCTGCATGAGCGCCTGGTCGGAGGCAAGGTTGAGTCCCGACAGTTGGCGATAGAACCCGGCAATGCGCTCGGCGCTTGGGGCGGGTGGCGTCACGTTCTCGAACCACTCGGCCAGGCGCGCAATGCGCGCTTGGCTGTGCTTTTGGGCGCGGGGCAGTAGTTCCTCCAGCCAGCGCTTCCGGTCGCCAAAGCCGAGTTTGGCCGCCATCGGCTTGAACAGGTCATCGTCAATCTTGAGCGCGCCGCGAAATTCCACTTCGCTCACCAGGACTTCTAATCCAATCGGCGATTGCGCTGCGCCCTGGGTGAGTACCTGGGCTTTGAGCACAACCAGCCCTGTCCCAGGGCCTTTCTCGTCACTCTCTTGTAAGCGTAGGTCAGAGACATGCAAAGCTCGCAGTAAATCTAAATTGGGGTTGCAATAGTCTAGATTTTTGTGGGTATTAGCGGGTTCGAAAAGTAATCGCTCAAATTTGTCAGCGGGGCTCTTTTTAGGTAGCCAGGCATTTTTCCGCTGGTTGAAATATTGAAAATCTTTCATTTCAAGATGTGAAATTTTTACATCTTGCCAGCCCGTCCAGGCCAGCGCCGTGCGGAACGCGCCCTTGAGCGAAGAGCCGGGGATGTATGGCCGGTCAGATGGGTCTTTGATGAAAGGTTTCATGCGGGCGTCGGCTTTTTCGGAGGGCGGCTGGCCGCGCAGGACATAGCGGAACAGGCGCGGGTTTTGCATGTCTTTTTCGGTCAGCAGGCTGCCGGGAAGGGGGTAATGGCCGCGCAAATCGGGCTTGAGTTGCGCTTCTTTGGCTTCTAAAACCGCATCTGCATCCAAAACCCAGGTTTGCTCAATCTCTTTGTCATTACGGGTAAAAGTCCGCAATACAAAATCGAAGCCCAACCGCCACTCATCCCCATCGCCAATATGCACCGGGGACAGCGTGCGCAGAGTCAGTTTGTGCGTGGTCATGCGTCACCTCCGTAGCCGACAGCCACCGTCAATCCGCAGCGATAGACCGGATGCGGGAAGGGAATTTCCTCGCCTTTGTAGCGCGGGCCGGCATCTTCCAGGCGGCCAAAGGGCAGGATACATCCAGCGGGCGCGCCAAAGACCGCGCCTTCCTGCACCATGTTCAGGGCGCGGCGGCGCTGGCCGCGTTTTTGGGGCGAATCCAGCCAGCCGCCAACGGTATTGACCTTCCAGGCGGCGCGTTGGTGTTGGAACGCCGTCATTTCCTCCTGGCGCGGCAGGTAACGGCTGAGAGAAGTCCACAGCCCGCCGGGGTCGGGCAATGTCAGCGATCTGGCTTGTGTGATCTCCGCTTTGCCGTAACCCACGCTGCGTTCTGCGCCCAATCCGGCCTCGCCGAGGTCGGCAAGCAGGCTGGCAAACAAGGCTTGGTCCGCTGCCGAATCGAGCCACTGTATGCCAAACCATAATCCACAACCGGGGGCAAAATACACCGCGCCGACATGAAAGAGCGTGCTGGCGTTGGAGGGGCGTTCCACCGTGACGCGCGGACGTTTTTCGATGTGCCAGGGTTTGAACCCCGCGCCCAGTTGTTTGGTCAGGCTGGCGTGTTCCGATTTTGTCATCCAAACCTTGTCGCCCTGTATTTTTTTGCTTTGTGGCTCAATATCCACCAGCGATTTGCCGGTCAGCAGTTGGCGGTAGATGCTTTCGGAGATGAATTGCGCCTTTTTCAGGGCCTTCGGGCGCACGCCTGCGGGCAGGGGGCGGCCATCGGGCAATTGCGCCGCCAGCGGGACGGGGAAGAAGTGTACATCCCCAGCAAAAGGGAAGAGCGAGGTGAGTAGGAAGGGCGGCGAGCCGCTCAAGAAGGGCTGCACCCAATCATCTACCACCTGCCCACCTTGCAGGATAGCCAGCCGCGCCGCGAGCGCCGCGAACAAACTATCGGAAGACCAGAAGGCGCGCGTCTCTTCCTGTCCCAGCCCCTGCTCGCCAAAGTGAAAGTACGAGCCAGTGAGACGGTACGTTTCCAGGTTCATCGCGCCCTCATGCAATCTGGATGTACTGCTTCATCCACTGTCGAATCTTGTCGAATTCGTCGGCAACTTCCTGGACACTGTCAAAAGGCTGTTCGCGGTATGGCATGGGCTGGCTGTAATCCTTGCCATTGCGCAGGTACAGGCGGATTTCCTCGAACTTGACCTTGCCGCTGCCGCGTGAACCGGAGCCGCCCAGGTAATCGTCTTCCACCAGTTGCAGGGCATCCAGCATGACCTTGACGCGGGCAAAATCGGCGGCATCGTAAACGCCGAAGACCAGTTCTGCCGGGCCAAATACCGCCCCCGCCGGGACGCGCTCGAGGGTGCGCGGTGTGGCGGCGCTGGTCACCCGGTCTATGGCGACTTCGGTTTTGAGTTCCGTGTAGCGCAGGTCGGTATCGAGTTTTTTCAATTCTTCAATGCTGTCAGGATGAAGTTTGATGTCCCGAACAGTTAAGCGTGTTGCGCTGGCAAAATCTCCAGCCGGAACTCCGAAAACATAACATACAGGGCACCCCTTATACCCATTTGCATCCACGTCATAGGTATCCTTATTACAGGTATGAATACCAAGATGGCGATTGGTAATAGGTCGTCCAAAATATTTTTCAATCTGCGAGCGCATCTTGCCGCGCAGGCTAGAGCCGGGAATATAAGGCTCGTTGGTCAGAGGGTCACGAATTACCTCTTTGTCAAGCCCTCCGATCTCCAAATCTGCCCCAGAGCCGCCAATGTGAAGACCTGTTATTGCCTTGACATTCATAGTTAAGAAAATGCGGCCAAACAATCTGATGTTTGTAGTCATGAGTTCCTCCTGTGCTATTCTTTTGCGCCAAAGGCTTTGTGATAGGCCAAAATGGCTTCGAACAATTCAACAAAACGTTTGAAGCG
This sequence comes from Chloroflexota bacterium, assembly GCA_049323115.1. Lineage (GTDB taxonomy): Bacteria > Chloroflexota > Anaerolineae > Anaerolineales > Villigracilaceae > JAABUE01. Next base: position 20,604 of record JBMOMP010000096.1, on the reverse strand, counting down.
GACATCCATCTGGTCTGGATCGTTGACGGCTGTAACCAGATTAATTGCATCTGTGAGAACATCTGTCAAAGGTTTCAGGGGCGAAACCTTATCTTTCTCTTGCCTTTTAGCTTGGTAAGCCATTTTGGGCTTTAGCATATTAAGACGCCGAATAGCATCCCCTTTGCGTTCTTTGTCGAACCAGATCGCTTCAATTTTCCGAACTTCTGTGAAAATTTTACGAATTTGGGTTGTTTTCAACGTCTTGGCCAATGGTTCGGCGAGGTTGCGGGCATAGTTCACCAATCTCTCGCCAGATTCATCGGCAGTCATAATGGTTTGAATTTCACTCATGTTCAACCTCCTGTTTTTGGTTTGAAACTTTCCTGGTCTCCAACTGCGCCCAGCGGGCAGCCGCGCCCCAGGCAGTTATATTCTGGAAATCGCCCAATTTCCGACGTACTTCGGCCAGTTTTCCCTTCAGGGTCTCGTTCTTGGTGTAGCGTTCTTCCATGCGCGCCAGTTGATAGGTGCCCAGCCACATCCAGCGGCCCCACACCGGGCGGCCTCGCATTTCGACGGCTTCTTCCTCCATCTTTGCCAGTGAACGCAGCACTTGCAAAATGCTCTTCGGCCCGCCGCGTTCGCCCTGGCTCTCGCCTTTCTCTACCAGGTCTTTCAGCAAGTCTTTGCGCCCGCTCAGTTCGCGGAAGTCTGTCCACGCCCAGCGTTTGTTCAGGAAGGCAAAGGCGTTCTTGCCATCTTGCTTGGCCAGTTCTTCGGCTTCTTTAGCATCCTCGGCGGCCTGGTAGATAGGATATTTGCCGCCGATGAAAGCCATGCCGCCGGAGATGTGCAGGCCGGGGTGTCTGCCGGTGTATGCAGCAAAGTCATCCACGATTTTGAGCGCCAGCGGTGGGACTTTCTCCCAGGGAGCAAGCAGGAACAGGTCATCACCGCCGGAATAGACGGTGTACACCAGGTTTTGCCAGTCCTTGTGTTCTACAATCCGCTTCAGCCAGCCTTCGAAGAACAGGCTGATCTGCGAACTGAGCGCTGCCATACGCGAGAGCGAGAACAGTTCGCCTAGCCCATCTTTGAATACCGGCCCCAGGTTGTCCACATCCATGCGCAGCACACCCAGCCGCTTGAAGCCACTCTCGGTTTTCTCTTGAAGTTCATCGAAAGTGGCATGATGCGGCACGCGGTTAACGGCATAACGCAGCCAGCGCGGGGCAAGCGCGGACGTTTGCGGCCAGCGCCCATTTTGCGGGTCATCCAATGCCCACAAGACGATCTGCTGACCCAGCGCGGTTTCAACCTTTTCCCCAACATCTTTCAGGAATTGCGCTTCCATCCCAAACAGGCGCAGGATGTTGAGCGCGGTATCGGCTTTGCCGCTGTTGGCTTGCGGTTCGCCAAATTTCAGCGCCAGGAAGTCAGTCTCTGGCAGATGTTTGCCAATTTCTTTTTCAAACGAACGGCACAAGGGACAAATTTTGGCTTGCCCTTCTTCTTCTGCCCAATCTTCTGCGCCGCGACTGTCATCGCCGCAAACCGAGCAAGTATCGTCCGGGTTACCGCCGTGTGTGGGTAATTTGAATACATCGTATAAACTCTCGCCCAATTCAGCATAGCGGCGGTTCTTCGCAATCGTCAGTTGATTGTGCATCTTCTGCCAGTAGTCTTGCAATTTGCCCGCACTAAAGCCCCTGACCGGAACAGGAACCTGTCCCAGTACCAGGTAGAGTTGCGCGCCGTGCTGTTGATACAGGATTTTGCCCACTTCAGCCTGAATGTAGGTCAGTTTGTCTCGCGCGTTGAGCGGTGCGAGCAGGTAGAAATGCCCGCCGCCGGAATAGATGACGTTGGTGTAGGGCAATCCCAACCGCCGCAGCGCAAAGCGCACAACGGCCTCGGTCAGCAGTTGCAGGTAGAACGAGCGTCCGCGCAGCATTTTTGCCGCGCCTTTGGATGAGATGGTGTAGATGAAATCCTGCACGCCCGAAATGTCGCCGCCCACCAGCAGGGCAACGGGGTCATCGAGTTCCGCGCCGCTTCCTTTTTGCCAGGCCGCGTTCAGGGCATGGATTTTATTGTCCTCCAACTCCACCAGGCAGGCTGCCAGCGCCGCCGTCATGCGGCTGTGATCGTAGAGCGAAATATCGGGAACGGCATCGAAGTAAGCGGAAGGAATGCACCAGGCGTACCGTTGCAGAAGAGCCTGCATCGCCTCCGTATAGTCTTGCAACGAAAGGTTTGTCTCGCCAGATCTTTTTGCTTCGTTGCAAAACGCCATCCACAAGTCTTCATATCTTTTCCAGACCTGGGAATCGGGCGTAAGTGGTTCTGGCCTGGCAAAGACGACATCTTCGTCCACCGTCAGTGGGTTCAAGCCAAAGAAGAATTTATCCTGCCCGGCGAAGGGATGTTTCGATTTTCCCTCATCCGCAACCACCCGCCAGAAAATCGGGTGCAACTGGCGCGGATGAATGGCGCGGTCGCTGTCATCCCGTTCCCGCCCCGAATCGCGCTCGCTGGCAGACAATTGGTCCGCGAGGCGAATACGCAACTGTTCGGCATTCTGTGGCTTGTGGTGGTAAGCCGCCAGCACCCCAACCTGGAAATCTTTAGGAACATATTTGTCTATGAAGTACCAGGTATGCAGGGCGTGTTGATATTTGAACTCCGCTTTTTTAGATTGCCATTCGCTGCTTACCTGCTCACCCGCCCTCTGCGCGAACTTGCCCACATCATGCAGCAACCCGGCCAGCGCGGCTTGTAGAATTCTTTCTTCCATGCAACCTCCTTCAACTGCAAATCGTCAATCGCAAATCGCAACCGCAGATCCCCAAAGGGGACGCTGTAAACACAGGTAAACACAGATTCGCAAATCGTCCATCCTCCCCGTTTCCCCCTGTCTCCCCCTCTGCCGGGACAAACACAGTCTAGCGCAGGTTTTCCGTGCTGTCATGCGGTTTTTCCCGTAATTCAAGAGCGTAGTCACTCCTGGGTAGAAAAATACAGACTCAACAGGCGAACCAGTTGAGTCTGATTGACATTATTCAATTCCCAGTGTTCCGCCGCTTTGCGATACGCCGAGCGCAGGTGCTGTTCCACGGTTCGGGGCGAAAGCGAGAGGCGGTTTGCGATCTCGCCCTGGCTCAAACCGTCATACACCAGGAGGTTCACCACCTCGCGCTCCGCCGGGCTGACCTTGGTCAGCAGGAAGATGCGCGCCGCGTCCCACTGTTCGCGCAGGCGCAGCGCGCTCAGGCGTTCTGCCGCTTGGAAGGGATCGTCCACCTCGCGCAAGGCGTCGAAGACCGGCGAGAGCCGCCCCCAGGGGATGACCGGGATGGGGATCAGCCGCGCCCATTCGCCGGGTGCGGCGTGAAGCGCGCCGGAGGCCTCCAGGTCGGGGTGCGAAGCCAGGTGCCACAGGCGGTCTTCGTCGTCGAACAGCATCTGCGCAGCCGCCATCCCAAAGACGGTCAGCGTGCGGCGTCCGCCGGAGATGAGCAGGTGCACGCGCAGGGCGCGCAATTTGGCGGCGCGCACTTCGGCGTACATCTGGCGAAAGGCGCAGTCCACTTCATCGGGCTGGGTCACGTCCCTGAGCGCGCCGTCCGCGCCGCGCAGTTCCACGCTGCGGCAGGGCGGCAGGCGGGCAGGGTCGCGCGCCAAACGGGCGAGCGCCTGGGCGGTTTCGGGTCGCTGGCGATAGGTGTGAAAAATGACCACTTCCCCCGGAAGTTCCCCCTGCTGGCGCAGGCAATCCAGGGCCAGTGTCAACAATTGGGCTTTGCTCCCCAGCGTGGCCATCATGATCGAGGCAGCCATAGGGTAATTATACATGCAGTTTGTCCCAGTTGTTGCAAATCTGCAAGGATTGTGTGCGCGTAAAAGATGCCAGCGGCAGCGTTTAGAATCCACAGATTTCGCAGATTGCGCAGAAAAAATCTGCGCAATCTGTGTCATCTGTGGATGGTTCGACAACCCCTGCCTGCCTCCCAACGTCCGAACAAGCATCCATTTGGCGCCAAACCACCCACAATCCCCGCTTTCCCCCCTCTCCCCGTGATATACTCACTGCAACTTCCAAAATCCGGCGGGGTTATGTTAACAAACCCCCGCCGGTAAGGTTTTTTCATTGCCGGATCAGGACTATCACGAAGCAGAGGTGCTGGCGCGCGCCGCCCAGGGCGATAAGGACGCCTTCGGTGAACTGTACCAGCGCTACATAGACCGCATCTTCAACTACGTCTACTACCGGACGGGGAACACGCACGACGCGGAGGACCTCACCGCGCGCGTCTTCCAGCGCGCGATGAACCACATCCACAACTACACCGACCGCGGCGTCCCGTTCTCTGCCTGGTTGTACCGCATTGCGCACAACCTGGTCGCCAACTGGCATCGCGACCGCAGCCGCAAGCAGGAAATCCCGCTCGACGACCTGCCCGTGCTGCCCGCCAGGGGCGACCACCCGGAGACCCATCTTGTCCACACCGAGGAGCAGGAAGCGCTCCTGCGCCTGATCCGCAAACTGCCCCCGGAACGACAGCATCTCCTCATCCTGAAATTCGTAGAGGACCTCTCCAATGCCGAGATCGGGCAGGTCATGGGACGCAGCGAAGGCGCCGTCAAGAGCCTTTACCACCGCACCCTCCTGGCGTTGCGCGACCAGATTGGTGAACCGAACCCAACTTTGGAAGGAGAGTAGACCATGCTTAGAATCGTGACCGACGGCGCAGCCGACCTGCCGACCGGCTGGGAAGAAGAATACGGTATCCACGTCATCCCCATCAACGTCCAGTTCGGCGAAAAGACCTACCTCCAGTTCGAAGAACTGGACAACGAAGGTTTCTACAAACTGGTGGACGAGACCCACAAGATCCCCAAGACCTCCCAACCCTCCCCGCACCAGTTCACTGAGTTCTACAAGAAGATCGCCCAGAAAGGCGATACCATCCTGTCCATCCATGTCACCAGCAAACTTTCCGGCACCTTCGCCTCGGCGGTGGCGGCGGCGGAAGAAGTGAAAAGCCTGTTCAAAGTGATCCCCTTCGACTCGGCCGGCGGCTCGATTGGCATCGGCTTCATGTGCCGCGCCGCCCGCCTGATGGAAAAAGCAGGCCGGGGTGTGGACGAGATCGTCAAATACCTGGAGGGCGTCCGCGCGAAGGTCAAGATCATCCTGACCCTCGACACGCTCGAATACGCGCGCATGAGCGGGCGGGTGGGCACGCTCTCGGCGGCGCTGGCCTCGCTCTTGAACGTCAAACCGATCGCCGTGCTGCAAGACGGCCTGGTCAACATGGTGGACAAAGTGCGCACCCGCAAAGCCGCCCTGGAGCGCGTGCTGGAGATGGGGCGCGAAGCCGTCGGCGACCGGCCCGTCTTGGTGGGCGTGTTGCAGGCGCGCGACCCCGAAGCCGGGCGCTCCCTGCTGGAAGAAGCCAAGAAATACTTCAATTTCAAGGAAGCCGTGATGTCCGAACTGTCCATCTCACTGGCGGCCAACTTCGGCCCCGGCACAGTGGGACTGGTGCTATACCCGGCTGAAACATAGAAGAGGCGATATGCGCAAGAGCAAAAAGGATTCCCCCGCCCCCGAAACGCTGGAGACGCTGGAAGCGCACCTGGCCGGGACCCTGCGGCCGGTTGCCCCGCCCCGCAACTTTGTCCACCGCCTGGGCCGGCGCATCCACATCCCCGAACGGCGCGCCATCGTCAACCGCCTGCAAGACTGGAAGCGGCTGTTCCTGGTTTTGGGCAGCGTCATGTCGGGCATGGTGCTGGTCATCACGCTGGCGCGCGCGTTGTATTACATGACAGGCCGCAGACGCATGGCGTAGGAAACAATTCGCCAGCGGACGCCCGCCCGGTTGAACACAGTTGTTCGCCCGCAGTTCAACTGCGGGCGGAACAGGAACCACGCATCAAGCATCGTCCCGCGAAGTACCCGCAGGGTGAAGGTTTTCACGCCTTCGGGACGTTCGATTCTACGCTTTGCACATTCCCCTGGCCGTCTGCAAGATCTCGTGCGCTGAGCGCAGCGTCCCCTCTCCTACATCGCCAAGCATCTGCGCTAGTTCCAGGGTGCGCGCCTCGCCGCTGATGGGTTCCACCCGCGTAAGCGTGCGCTCGCCCTGGATCACCTTTTGCACCTGGAAGTGCTGGTCGCCAAAGGCGGCCAGTTGCGGCAGGTGCGTGACGCAGAAGACCTGGTGGTTGCGCGCCAGGTTCCACAGTTTGTGTCCCACCGTCAGCCCCACGCGCCCGCCGATGCCCTGGTCGATCTCGTCGAAGATCAGGCTGGGGATTTCGTCCGCGCGCGCCAGCACATGCTTGAGGGCCAGCATCAGGCGCGAGGTCTCGCCGCCGGAGGCGATCTTGGCCAGCGGTTTCAGCCCCTCGCCGGGGTTGGGCGCGATCAGGAACTCGACCCGGTCGTAGCCGGTCTGGTCGAAGGCGACGCGTTCCCCCTCCAACGGGATGCCGTGCGGGTCGGGCCTGGATTGGAAGTCCACGCCGAACTGCGCGGCGGCCATGCGCAGGTCATCCAGTTCGGTTTCGATGCCCTTGCCCAGGCGGGCAGCCGCCTCCTTACGCTTTTGCGAGAGCGCGCTGCCCTGTTCGGACAGTTTCGACAGCAGGCTGGTCTCTTCCGCTTCCAGTTCGACGAGGCGCTCCGAGGCGTGCGTGATGCCCTCCAGCTGCCTGCGCGCCTCTGCGCCGAAGGCGATCACCTTCTCGATGGAGCCGCCATACTTGCGCGTCAGGTTGTGGATCAGGTTCAGCCGCTCCTCGGCCTCCTCCAGCCGCTTGGGGTTGAACTCGATCTCCTCCAGGTAATCGCGCAGCCCGCGCGCCAGTTCCGACAGCGCCTCTTCCAACCCGGCGGCCTGCTCCGAAAGTTCGGCGCGCGCGGCGTCCAACTTGGCAAGCCCGGCCATGGCCTGCGCCGCCTGTCCCACCAGGTCGCTGGCGGCCGGTGATTCGGGTGTACCTTCGTCCAACGCGGTCAGCGCCCGGCGGGCGTACTCGGCCAGCGACTCGGCGTTGGCCAGCCGGTCGCGCTCCTGGCGCAGTCCTTCTTCCTCGCCGGGTTTCAGGCGCGCGGCTTCGATCTCCTCCGCCTGCCAGGTCAGGAACTCGGTGCGGCGCTCGGCGTCCTCCTGCGCCTGACGCAATTCGTCCAATTCGCGCCGCACGGCCAGCAACTGCCGGTAGGTTTGGCGGTATCCGTCCAGGCCATTGCCCAGGTCCGCGAAACGGTCCAGCAGGCCCAGGTGGGAGCGCGGATCGAGCAGGGAGAGATGTTCCGATTGGCCGTGGATGTCCACCAGCAGCGCGCCCAGTTCCTTGAGCAGCGAGGCGTTCACCGTCCGGCCGTTGACGCGCGCCACGCTGCGCCCTTCGCGGCGGACTTCGCGCGTCAGCGTCACGAAGGTCTTGTCGTCCAGCAGTTCTTCCCGTTCCAGGACTTCGAGCACCGCCTCCTTTTCCGGACCCTGGAGGCTGAACCCGCCTTCGACGAAGGCCGACTCAGCCTCGGCGCGGATGACGGCCGCCTCGGCGCGTCCCCCGATCAGCATGACGACCGCATCGAGGATGATGGACTTGCCCGCGCCGGTCTCGCCGGTGAGGATGATCAGGCCGGGGCCCAGTTGGAGTTCCAACTTGTCGATGATGGCAAAGTTTTGGATGCGGAGTTCGGTAAGCATAGGCTAACGTGAAAACTGGAAACCGGAGAGGCGCGCGTAAACGGCAGGCGTGGCAGTCATGAGGTAAATGCCCTGCCAGATGATGGCGAACAAATTGCCGGTAAAAAGGAGAAACAGGATGACAGGCAGCGCCCCGGCCACCACGCCTGCCGCTGTCAGCCAGAACAATTGTTTGGAACGGTGTTTGCGCAGCGCCGATCGGGTGATGTTGGCGATGATCGCGCCTGCCGAAGCGGCCACAGCAAAGGATACGAACCACATGAAGAATCCCAGGAAACCGGCGATGACCAGCATGATAATGCTGGCTACAAGGGAAAGCGCAGCAGAGACGCCAAAGCCGATCAGGTAATCGTACCACTCGGCGGTATCGAAGCGTTTTTGCTGGTTGCGCACGCATTCCTTGCAGGCGTAGCCGGTGGGCGTACGCACTGCACAAGAAACGCAGATGGGGCGCTCACAAATTTTGCAGCGCAGGTTGGTCTCACGGTCGGCGTGGACATAACAGGTGAGAAGGGCGGATTCTTCGGTCATCTTGTCATTCCAATGGCAGGGTTCTGGTTCATGTGCGCGGTCAGGTTGCGGTAGAAGTAACCGGGGTCGCCAAAGCGCACGAAGCGGGCAATATATTCGGCAGCGCGGACGTCCACGCGGTCGTCTTCGGCCAGGCCGGTCGGCACGGCCCCGTCCACGCTCAGGACGGCGTTGTCGCTGTGGACGGTGATGCTGACCGAGGAGCCTTCTGCCAGCACTACCGCGCGGTCTACGGACAGGTGCGGCGCAATCGGCACGATCAGGATGTTGCGCAGTTCCGGCGGCAGGATCGGTCCGCCGGCCGCCAGCGCGTAGGCGGTGGAGCCGGTGGGTGTGGCCGCGATCAGGCCGTCGGCGATGTACGAGGTCAGCAGGTGACCGTCGGCGCTGGCGGTCAGTTTGACCGGGCGCAGGTGCTGCCCGCGTCCCACGACGGCTTCGTTGAGCGCGTGCCATGCGCCCAGCGTCTCGCCCGCGCGAACGTGCGCCGCCTGCAACATCATGCGTTTTTCGATCCAGGCCTCGCCCCTGAAGAGCCGCTCCAGCGCGTCGCGCCATTCGCTGCGCTGCACCTGGATCAGGAAACCCAGCCGTCCCAGGTTGATGCCCAGGATGGGGACGTTGCAGGGCGCGCACAGGTGACCGGCGCGCAGCATGGTGCCGTCCCCTCCCACAGCAACCAACAGGTCGAACTCGCCTGCCTTGACGCGCTTGCGCAGGCTTTCATCGTAAAGCGAGCCGCATGGCGCTTCCAGTCCCTTTTCTTTCAAGTACCCGGCCACTGCTTCCGACTCGACAACGGCAGCAGGTATTTTGGGGTAGGAAGTCACTACAAAGCGCTGCGGCAGGAACGGGGCGGTCATATTTCGATAATTATACACTTACGCCAAACTTTGGTCGCATAGGTTGCGGAACCCGCAGCGCGCGCAGCGCGAGGCCTGCTCGTGGGAGCGATCTACTTCATCCTTGCGTTCGTCGCGGCGTACGTCGGCCAGCAGGTCCATTAGGGCGAATTCCAGTTCGGGCGTGTAATCTATGGCAAAGTCGCGGTCGTTGTAGTGCAGAATGCCGTACGGCGGGCGGACATGGTAATTCTTTTCGACCAGCAGGCAATAGGAAGCCAACTGGAAGATGTGCGCGTCGTAGGGCGCTTCGGGCGCGCGCCTGGATTTGACCTCCACCGGGATGATGGTCCCGCCCTGGCGCACCAGGTAATCGGGTTTGCCGGCCAGTCCCAGGCTGTGATCGTAGAGCGGACGCTCCACCGCGCCCCAGCCGCGCGTATTGCTGTAGATGACGCGCCCGCCGGGCAGCCCGGCCTGGCGGCGTTGCCGGCCGGCTTGCCAGAAGAGGTACAGGGCGAGCAGGAGAAGGAGAAGGGGAAGGATGAGGTAAGGCATGGGGAGGGGAGCAGTTATCAGTAATCAGTTATCAGTGTTCAGTGTTCAGTGTTCAGTGTTCAGCGAGTGGTCTATTGCGTAATACGTATGGCGTAATCTACAAAGTAGATGGTGAGCAGCGCCAACGCTGCCAGCAGGAAGAGGGCGGCCAGCATCCGCAGCAGACCGGCCGCCAGCACCTTGCGCCCGTGCTGGCGGTGCAGTTCCGCACCGCCGGTCAGTTCGGCCTGGTTGGCGGACTCGTATCCCTGGCGCTGGTACCACCAGGCGCGGCGGCAGTACAGGTAATTGCCGATGTCGGAAGAGCGGATAACAGGCATGGGCAGAGTATAGCACATTTATTCTAGGATGGATGGCGTCCTTGCAACCGCAGATTGACCATATTTCCCACCCAGCCTGGGAAATATTTCCTTGTGGAAAAGGCCGCGGCGAGGATAATGGAGGCGTATCAAGTTGTAGAGGTGACACGATGACAGAGAACCTGACCATTCGATTTTGGGGCGTGCGCGGCAGCCACCCGACGCCCGGCTTGGGGACCGTCCGCTTTGGCGGGAACACGGCTTGCGTTGAAGTGAACGCTGGCGACAAAACGCTCATCCTGGATGCCGGGACGGGCATCATCCCCTTGGGGCGCGACCTGGTCCGCCGCTCTGTTGCACACCAGCGCCCCTTGGAGGCCGTCGTGCTGTTCAGCCACTTGCATCACGACCACACGCAGGGTTTCCCGTTCTTTGCGCCCGCCTACCTGCCGCAGGCGCGGCTGCACATCTTCGGGCCGGGCATGACGCCGGAGACGCTGGAGACGGTGCTGGAGGCCAACCAGTCGCCGCAGACCTTCCCGGTGGGGCTGCGCGAGATGGCGTCGGCCAAGGACATCCGTTCGCTGCGGGAGGCGGAATCCGTCGTTTGGGATGAGACGGGAGTCCATATAACGGAGGCAGGCCAGTCGTCCGGGAATGACGCGCTGGTCGTCCACATCCAGCGTTCGTACGCGCATCCAGGCGGGGTGTACGTCTATCGCGTGGAGTGGCGCGGCCAGTCGCTGGTGTATGCCACCGATACGGAGGGCTACGTGGGCGGCGACCGGCGGCTGGTGAAGTTTGCGCAGGGGGCGGATGCGCTGGTCCACGATGCGCAGTACAGCGAGGCGCACTATCGCGGGGGATTGCCGGGTTTGCCGCCTACACAGGGCTACGGGCATTCGACCGTTGCCATGGCCTGCGAGGTGGCCGCGGCAGCCGATGTGGGACAGTTGCTGTTGTTCCATCACGACCCGGCTTACGATGACAAGACCATCGAGGGCCTGGAGAAGGAGGCGCGGGTGCGCTTCCCCCATGCGTTGGCGGCGTATGAGGGCCTGGAGGTGAAAGTTGCCCCTGCATTGCGCCTTCATAAACGGGAAGCCGAGGCCGGGAAATGGAGGGTAAAATATGCCCAGCATGCCTGAGTTGAAGAAAGACGATACCCGCAACCTGCTGTCCGATATCCAGTTGTTCGAGGGGCTTTCGCCTGCGCAACTGGACTGGGTGGCGCAGCGCGCCCACCGGCGCGTTTTCCCGGCCGGCGCGAATGTGCTGACGGTGGAGCAGCCGGGCGAGGCGGTGTACGTCATCCTGCACGGGACGGTGAAGATCCATGTGGAGCAGGGTGACGGGCGGGATGTGATCCTTTCCATCCTGGGGGCCGGCGACCTGTTGGGCGAGATGAGCCTGATCGACAGCGTGGGGCGCTCGGCCAGCGCGGTGACGCTGGAGAACTCGCTCCTGCTGTGGATGGACCGGCAGGCCTTTTATCACCTGCTGGACGAGTTCCCGCCGGTCTCGCGCAACCTGGTGCGCATCCTTTCGCTGCGGGTGCGGCTCTCGGACCAGTTAATCCAGGCGCTGGCAACGCTGGATGTGTACGGACGGGTGGCGCGCCAGTTGCTGGCCTTCGCCGAGCGCTACGGACGCGCGACCGGCGAGGGGGAGACGCGCATCCCGATTGCCCTGACGCAGGGCGATATGGCCGACCTGGTGGGAGCCTCGCGCAAGCGCGTCAACCAGGTGATGGTGGCCTTCCGCAGCCAGGGCTTGATCGGGGTGGGGAGCGACGGGCGCATGAGCATCCTGGATCGGGAGGGATTGGCGCGCTATTGCCGCTGAATTTTTCCCGGATTCGTCACGCCTGCCGTTTACGTTTTATAATCGGCGCATGCCCGAATTCCGTTTTTACCATCCCATTGAAGTCCGCTACGGGGACCTGGACCCGCAGGGCCACCTGAACAACTCCCGCTACCTGACCTATTTCGAGCAGGCGCGCATCCAGTATTTCCTGGCGCTGGGCCTGTTCACGCCCGGCCAATCTTTCATGGACATCGGCGTCATCCTGGCCGAGGCGCGCGTCGTCTTCCATGCGCCGGTGCATTTCGGCCAGCCGGTCAAGGTGGGGGTGCGGGTGACGAAGATCGGCAACAAGTCCATGATGGTGGAGCAGGCTATCCTCCATGCCGAGAGCGGCGAAACGCTGGCCTCAGGGCATGTGGCGCTGGTAGCCTTCGATTACCGCACGAATAAAACGGTCCCGGTCCCGGATGGGATGCGGGAGAAGATTGCGCAGTTCGAGTCTCTTTGACTTTACGCCTGACGTCCCGAAGATTATTTTGAAAGGGTGTAGCAATGAAAACAATACCCACTTGGATACTTGTCGAAGTAAGGAGCGGCATCCCAACTTCTGTAAGAGCATTTCAAGACGAAATGTTGGCGAAAGGCGAAGAAAAAAAACTTCGTAACACGATGAACCTGGATGACGATGAAACTGCCATTTTCGAAGCGGCTGTGCCTGTCGAGGATGAATGATGCCTGAACTACCCCCTATCAATACCCAATACCTGATCGACTTCCTCACCCGCCTGCTCGATACCCCCTCTCCCACCGGCTACACCGAGGCCGCCATCGCGCTGGTCGAAAAGGAACTGTCCGCCTATCCCCAGTTGTCGCTCTCCCGCACCCGCAAGGGCGCGCTGGTCGCCAGGTGGGAGGGGGCGCGCCAGGACGCCCCGCGCGCCCTGACCGCCCACGTCGATACGCTCGGCGCGATGGTCAAGGAGATCAAACCCAACGGGCGGCTGTCCATCACGCGCGTCGGCGGGCTGCTGCTCAACGCCGTCGAGACCGAGGGCTGCTGGGTGCATACCAACAAGGGCGAAAAGGTACGCGGCTCGCTGCTCTGCAGCCTGGCCTCGGCGCACGTCCACAGCGGCGCGGCCATCGCCGAACTCAAGCGCGACGAAGACAACATGGAGATCCGCCTGGACGCGCTCACGCTTTCGGAAGAAGGGACGCGCGACCTGGGCATCCAGGTGGGCGATTTCGTCTCCTTCGACCCGCGCGTGGAACGGACGAACGGCTTCATCCGCGCGCGTCATCTCGACGACAAGGCCTGCGTGGCCGCTATAGCGGCCTCTATCCGCGCCCTGGGCGAATCCCGCCAAACCCCGGCCCAGACGACCTATTTCCACTTCAGCAACTACGAGGAAGTGGGACACGGCGCCTCGGCCGGCATCCCCGCCGAGGTGCAGGAACTGATCGCCGTGGACATGGCCGCCGTCGGCCCCGGCCAGGAATCGGACGAGTTCCACGCCACCCTCTGCGTCAAAGACAGCGGCGGGCCGTACCATCACGGCCTGTCCAACCGGCTGCGTCAATTGGCCGACCAGCACCACATCCCCTACAAAGTGGACATCTACCCATACTACGGCTCGGACGGCGAGGCCTACTGGCGCGCGGGCGGCGATGTGTCCGTGGCGCTGATCGGCCCCGGCATAGACGCTTCGCACAACTACGAACGCACGCACACCGAGGCCCTGGTCGCAACGACCAATTGGTTGTTGGCGTACTTGCTGAGTTAGCCAAGGTAACGCCAGCCTCTGCCTGGTAATACCGGCCACAGGCCGGCGTTGCGCATTCATCAGAGGAAAAATGAAACTTGACGCCGCATTAGCGCCCATGCACCTGCAACACGTCCCGGCGGTGGCCAAAGCCGCCGAAGCGCTGGGCTTCGACGCCCTGTGGACGCAGGAGACCCAGCACAATCCCTTCCTGCCGTGCGCGTTGATCGGCGAGCATACCACGCGGCTCAACATGGGCACGGCCATTGCCGTCTCGTTTGCGCGCTCGCCGGCTGACCTGGCCTACACCGCCTGGGACCTGGCGGCGCAGTCTGGGGGGCGCTTCATGCTCGGGTTGGGCACGCAGGTCAAGGCGCATATCGAGCGTCGCTTTGGGATGAAATGGCCGGACTCGGTGGTCGGTCAACTGCGCGAGCAGATCGGCGCCATCCGCGCCTTGTGGGCTTGCTGGCAGGACGGCGAAAAACTCAATTTCCGCGGCGAGTACTACAAGTTGAGCTTGATGTCGCCGTTCTTCAATCCCGGGCCGCTGCCCCCCTCTGTTCCAGGCGGGACTATCCCTATTTACATCGCCGGCGTCAACACCGGGCTGGCGCGACTGGCGGGCGAGACCTGCGAAGGCTTCCATGCGCACCCGTTCAACAGCCCGCGCTACCTGCGGGAAGTGATCCTGCCAGCCATCGAGCAGGGAGCAGCCAGGGGCGGGCGGCAGAGGCGGGATGTCTCCGTCTCGGTGACGGCTTTTGTGGCGACCTCGCCCGAAGAGCAGAATTTCGTGCGCTCGCAGATCGCTTTCTACGCTTCCACGCCCTCGTACCGCCCGGTCTTTGCCCTGCACGGATGGGAGGAGGTGGCCGAGCGCCTGTCCGCGCACGCCGCCAAAGCGGAATGGGGCGAGATGTTCAGCCTGGTCACGGACGAAATCCTGGAAACCTTCTGCATCGTGACGGACGAGGCCTCCTTGCCCGGCAGGTTGAAAGAACGCTATGACGGCCTGGCCGACCGGCTGACGCTCTACAGTCCCTTCACGCCCGGCGAAAGGGACGCCTTCTGGAAAAGGCTGGTCGAGTCGTTCCAAGACTGAACAGGCGTTGGAGCCCGACAACTCCCGTTATCGGTAGCCCCCGAAGAGCGCCCGACATGGGTAAAACGGGGGACTTGTTTTTTGCCTTGCACCCCTCATACTAGGAAGTGAGGTGACAGTGCCAGTAAACACGATGCGGGAAAAATTACCCGGTATGGATTCACATCACAACCTGTTATCAGCAAAGGAGCCATCATGAACCGAAAATCATTCAATCCACTCGTAGCCCTGTTGGCCTTGTGGCTGGCCGTTGTGAACTGCAACGCGCCAGTGGCAGCGCCAACGGAGGCCCCGCCGGAGACGCAATCCGTCGATGAAGCCGCGTTGACGGCAGTAGCACTGACGTTCGCCGCGCTGACCAGCAGCGCGCCTCCCCCGACCGAAGCCCCGCCTGCGGCGGAAGCGACCGCCCAGCCGACCGCCTGTAGTCCAACAGTGACGGCCACCACCAACGCCAACGTTCGCAGCGGGCCCGGCACCGACTACGCTGTGGTCGGCTCACTGCCGCTGGGCGGGACTGCCGCAGTTGCAGGGCGCAACGACGCCAATACCTGGTGGTACATTGACTTCCCGGGCGGCGCTGGCGGCCATGCCTGGATCGCGGGCAGCGTCACCACCGCATCGTGCCTGCCGGATGTGGTCGCGGTCATTGCCGCGCCGCCCTTGCCGGCCGCGCCCACAGCATCTGAAGACACAGGGGGTGAAGAAGAGGAAGAAGAGCCTGCGCCAGCAGCCCAGCCGGACCTGTATATCTCACAGATCACGTATAGCCCAGCCCATCCAAGTAAAGGGGATGAGGTTGAAGTCAAGGTTTCGGTATACAATGGCGGCAACGCCCAGGCAGGCCCGTCCACGGCTCAATGGTGGTCGGCCCAGAACAATCCAGGTGCGATGCGATGCAGTTGGGCAGTCGAAAGCCTGGTAGCGCACGGCGGCCGCGTATATACCTGTACCTATACCTACAATAGTTGTTCAACCTACACAACTTTCGCGGTTGCAGATGCAACCGGCGCCGTCGATGAAAGTAATGAAGGCAACAACACGCGGGAACAATCCTTGCCCGTAGCCTGCGATTAGGGCCGTAAGACGCCCCAGTGGATGTGTTTCTACGCAGGCGCCATCTGTGCTAAGCCGGGCCGCGCTCCTGGTCGGGGACGAGATAGGCCACAGCGCGGCCTTTCTGGCCATCCATCACCAGGTCTATATGATGGCCGGGACGGTAATCTTTAACGGCCAGCAGGCGCAGGGTGCGGATGAGGCGGCGGTCGACAGAGATGAATTTGAGCAGGCGGTTGGGGGTCTCGTAGAAAAAGTCGTGGTTGAAGCGGGCGTCCTTGTCATCCAGGAAGATAGCCAGCGGGTAGATGTGGGCTTCCATCAGGTCCTGGAAGAAGTGCGTGCCAAAGGAAGGTTCGGGTGAAGCGCCGATGGCTTCGCCTGAAAGTTCCACCAGCGCCAGTGTGTTGTGGATGTCGCCATAAGCCACATGGACGCCCAGGTCGGGGGTGGATGTGCCCCAGCGACCGGGGCCGACTGCGATGAAAGCCTGGTCTTTGAGGGCGGCGTTCAATTGCCCGATGGCGCGTTCGAGTTCGATGCGCTCTGCCTGGCTGGTGAGGCCGAAGTAGCCTTCCGGCGTGACGAACAGCACATAGCGGATGCCGGTCACGATGCCCTGGGGCACCATGCGCTGGGTGGAGAAGATGATGTCTGTTTCGAGCAGTTCGCGCGGCAATTGCGCTTCGGCTGTATCTTGGATGTGGCTCTGCGGGCGGCATTGCAGCAGGGTGATGCGCACATCGGGAAGTTGCGAGTGCGGTTCTCGCACTTCCACAGTAAATTCTGTATCAACCGGCGAGTCGTAATGCTGTTCCAGCAGGTTCAACGCGTCGCGGATGCGCGCGGCAAAGGGGGTACGCGTCAACAGCCCGTCGTAGGTGATGACCAGTTTTTCCGGGTCCACCATGCTGGTGTGCATGGTCGACAGGTAGCCGTCCTGCTCGACTTGCGCGATATAGCGCAGCGGCGGATAGCGCGTATTGAGCGCCTCGCGCACAGGGACACTGCGCAGTTGGTTGGTTTCCAGGTCGATCACGTCCACGTTTTGCTGGGAGTAGCGGCGGATGGCGCGGATATCGGCGGCCGGGTGTACGGAGGGGTGACTGAGCGCAACCAGGCGCGGATAATCGTCTGCCACCTGTTCCACAGCACGTGTGCCCAGCCCCCATACCAGGCGCAGGAAACCGTCTTCCTGGCGGATTTGCGGCGACCAGCGGTACAGGTTGCGGCTGAAGGCCACGCCCGCGCCGTGCGGCAGGTAGTAGCGACCAAATTGCTCGCCTTCTACGAATTGGATGAGGATGGCAATCCGCTCGTCGTAGTCGGCCAGGCCCTTGATGTGGCGGTACAACAGCGCACCGGGGTTGTAAGCGCTGGCATAGACGTGGGCAATGGCGCTGGTCAGGGCAAAAAGGTTTTCTTCGGCGGAGCCCTGGTTCGGGCAGAAAATGCTGTCATATTTCCCGGCGAAGGAGGTGCCAAAATTATCCTCCAGCAGGCTGGACGAACGCACGATCAAGGGTGTCCTTCCTGCGGCCCTGACCAGTTCTTGCAAATGTTCCAAAATTTCGGGCGGGAATTGCCCCTTCGAGAATTCAGCCTGGATGGCCGGGTAGTCGGCGCGCATCTGCTCTTCGGTTTTGTATTTCTGGTCGTTCCAGTGCATCAATCCGTTCAGGGACATGAAATTGTAAATAACATCCGAACCCAGGTAATAGGATACCGGGATCTTGAAACTATCGCGCACTTCTGGCGGGGCAGTCTCTTTGAGGATGCGCATGGCCAGCAACATCCCGGCTGCCTTGCCTCCCACTTTGCCGCCGCCGATCTTGCGCTGGCGGATTTCCACCAGGTCGGCCACTTTGAACCATTGCCGGGCAAGGCTGATATATTTCAATTGATCGCTGATCATGGTGCGGATGAGCACCACTTTGATCTCTTGCAGGCGCGCTTTGTACTTCTGGCGTTCATCCGGCGGCATGGAAGCGATCATCTCTGCTTGCTCGAAGAGCATATCCTGGGGGGCCAGTTCCGGGTTGAACCATACAAAATCCGACTCGGCGCTGCCGCGTTCGGTCAACATCTGGCGGACGATGCGCTCGAAATCCGGGTATGGCAGGTTATAGGCAAAATAAAAGTCTGTGAGTGAGTCGCGGACGCGCGCCAGGCGTTTTTCCCACACATCCATGCTTTCCTCGGCCAGCGGGTTATGGACTCCCTCGCGTGTCTGGGATTCGATCGCTTTGCGGCGCGTTTCGGCTTCGAAGTCATCCTGCGTAATAATGCCGCGTTCGAACAATTCGCGCCGCATCCGTGAACGGATGCGGCTGCCCAGGATGGGGTATTGGTTGAGCGTGAGGTAGATGTTGAGAACGTTGTCGGAGGAAGGGGTTGGGAGGGTCATATTGGCGTTCAGGAACCTTTTCGTTGTTTTCAAGGGGGCAGCCCCTTGGAAGAGTAAGAAGATTGTAATACAAGAAAAATATTAATATGGGATGGATTTTCCATCCTTTTTCATCTTGCTTATGCTAAAATGCCTGCCATCGAATCGCGAGGGAAGTGCGTATGGAGTCCCTCGCTTTCTTGTACGCCGATTTTACGATATTTCAGACCTGAAAAGGAGCATAAAATGCAAATCAGCAAATCCATGTCCGACCTGATGAGCGCCCAGGTAGGGAACGAGTTGGGCGCCTCCAACCAGTACGTCCAGATCGCGACCTATTTCGACGGCCAGGCGCTTTCCAAACTGGCCAGGTTCTTCTACGACCAGGCAGAAGAAGAACGCGAACACGCCATGAAGTTCGTCCACTACCTGATGGATGTAGGCGCCCCGCTGCGCATTGCGGCTATCCCTGCGACGCAGGCTGAGATCGGCAGCGCAGAAAAGGCCTTCGAGATGTCGCTGGCCTGGGAGCAGGAAGTGACCCGCCAGATCCACGCCATGATGGACCTGGCCGTCGCGGAAAAGGATTACGCCTCGCAGGCCTTCCTGCAATGGTTCGTGACCGAGCAGGTGGAGGAAGTGTCCACCATGGAGAATATGCTCGAAGTCGTCCGCCGGGCGGGCGAAAAGAACCTGCTGATGGTGGAAGCCTACCTGACGCACAACGCCGATTAGTCGGAACGTTGACCCGCCAGGCCGCATACGGGATCGCCGTGTGCGGCCTTTTTTACTGTTCAGAACAGCAACGAATTTAACCGCCTCGCGTCTGCGCACAACAAGTATAATAGCCTCGACATCACGCCTTACGAATTACGTACCACGAATCACAACCCTCGAAATTTGCCAGACCACACCATGTCCCAACATAACATTACCGATGACCTGGACGCCCTGCTGGACGTCCTGCCTGCCAACATCCGCCACGCGGTCGAAAAGGCCAACGACAGCGACAACCTGCTCGAAATCATCCTCGACCTGGGGCGCGTGCCCACCGCCCGCTTCGTCGAACGCGAGATCGTGCTGCGCGATACGGAAATCACCCGCGCCGAGATCGACTACGTGGACGAGCGCGTCGGTTCCTTCGACGCCGACAACCGCGCCGGCATCGAGCGCACCCTGCACCGCATCTCCGCCATCCGCAACCGGCTGGGCGTGATCGTGGGCCTCACCCTGCGCGTGGGGCGCGCCGTGTACGGCACCATCGACATCATCGAAGACATCATCGAATCGGGCAAGTCCATCCTCATCCTCGGTCGCCCGGCGGTCGGCAAGACTACCCTTCTCCGCGAGGCGGCGCGCATCCTGGCCGAGAGCAAGCGCGTCATCATCGTGGACACGTCCAACGAGATCGGCGGCGACGGCGACGTGCCGCATCCCGCTGTGGGCAAGGCGCGCCGTATGCAAGTCCGCGAGCCGATGCTCCAGCACGAGGTCATGATCGAGGCGGTCGAGAACCACAACCCCGAAGTGATCGTCATCGACGAGATCGGGCGCGAACTCGAAGCCCTGGCAGCCCGCACCATCGCCGAGCGCGGCGTGCAACTGATCGGCACGGCGCACGGCAACACCCTCGACAACCTGCTGCTCAACCCCACCCTCAGCGACCTGGTAGGCGGCATCGAGGCCGTCACCCTGTCGGACGAGGAAGCCCGTCGGCGCGGCACGCAGAAAACCGTCCTGGAGCGACGCGCGCCGCCCACCTTCGATGTCCTCATCGAAATCCAAAACCGCGACCGCTTCGCCGTCCATCCCGACATCATGGCCTCGGTGGACGCCCTCCTGCGCGGCTTCCCGCTGCCGCCCGAAATCCGCATGCGGGATGTGGACGGGCAGATCAAGATCGAGAAAGCGGCAGCAGTTCCCAGTCACCGGATGGAGGCGAACGGGAAGGGACCGCTTCGGACGGGGCCCCGGCCGGCTCCCGTTTCCCAGCCCCCTGCCGCGACCGAAGCGGAATCCGCTGCCCCCTCCGAGCCGCGCGCCCCGCTCCAGACCATTCGCATTTATCCCTACGGGGTGGCGCGCAACCGGCTGATGCAGGCCGCCAAGCGGCTGGGCGTGCCGGCCATCGTCATGCGCGACGTGGAGGAAGCGGATGCGCTGGTGACGCTGCGCTCGTATTACCGCAACCGCCAGCACACGGTGGTGGACGCCGAAGCGCGCGGGATGCCGATCTACGTGCTGCGCGCCAACACGGTCAACCAGATCGAGCAGTTCCTGAGCGACCTGTTCAACCTGCCCAGCGTGCAGGCCCCCTCCGGCGAAATGGACTTCGTGCGCCAGCAGACCCAGTCGGCCATCCAGGCCGTGCTGAACGGCGAGCGCTGGGTAGACCTGCCCCCCGGCCCCTCGCTGGTGCGCCGCTTGCAGCACGAGATGGCGCGCTCCGCCGAGTTGACCTCGCATTCGTATGGGAAGGAACCCAGGCGGCATGTGAGGATATTCAGAGAGTAGGGGCGGGCCTCAGTAGGGGCGGGTCTGAGACC
>JBMOMP010000095.1:0-5624 GCA_049323115.1 Chloroflexota bacterium | reverse complement strand
GTAATGGCCAGATTGGCTGAACTCCGTGTTACACTCCCCCCCGATCCGATGTGGATACTGAAACGTGGTCGCCAGTTTTGGAAGGTTTGGAAGATTGCTCCGTTACACTCCCCCCCGATCCGATGTGGATACTGAAACGTGGTCGCCAGTTTTGGAAGGTTTGGAAGATTGCTCCGTTACACTCCCCCCCGATCCGATGTGGATACTGAAACTCTTTTCATCGTTCGTCTGTTGTTTCTCCCGATGTTGTTACACTCCCCCCCGATCCGATGTGGATACTGAAACTGTTGTGCTCGAGCCGGTGATGATAGGCTCTGGCTTGGTTACACTCCCCCCCGATCCGATGTGGATACTGAAACTAGATGTCGGTTACGCCCGCATACAGCACGGTGTAAGTTACACTCCCCCCGATCCGATGTGGATACTGAAACTTGGCGAACCATCGTCATTAAGTTCCAGATCATCAAGTTACACTCCCCCCCGATCCGATGTGGATACTGAAACTGTCAAGGTTGTAGTGGATTACAGCACCAATAAATAGTTACACTCCCCCCCGATCCGATGTGGATACTGAAACCCCTGGTACTACTTTCTGGTGTAGTGATTTACCCGGTTACACTCCCCCCCGATCCGATGTGGATACTGAAACCATTTCAGTCGCTTGGCTCGAATGGTGCAGCGAAGTTACACTCCCCCCCGATCCGATGTGGATACTGAAACAACAGAAAAAACAGTTACCATCAATGTTCAGCAAAGTTACACTCCCCCCCGATCCGATGTGGATACTGAAACTCGAAGTTGATCAGGAGCATCAGACTTTCGTCTGTCGTTACACTCCCCCCCGATCCGATGTGGATACTGAAACTTGTCAAGGATCATCGAGAGAGTCTGGATGATCTGTAGTTACACTCCCCCCCGATCCGATGTGGATACTGAAACGCGAGGAGGCGTTGCGGAAGGTGGCTGATTCCATAGTTACACTCCCCCCCGATCCGATGTGGATACTGAAACCAGACAGAACGAGCAGTCTCACGGCGACAGTTGGCAGTTACACTCCCCCCCGATCCGATGTGGATACTGAAAGCAAAACAGTCGCTATCTAGCCCATGAAAAAATACCCCGGCCTCCTCACCCTCCTGCGCACCGAACTGGGGGAAAAATCCCCCAACCCGGAGCAGATCGAAGACCTCCACGCAGTTGCCGAAATCTGCGTTGAAACCAGCATCATGGGAAAAGACGCCAAGTTTGCTTCCACTTGCTTCTATTCGCGCCGGTTACGGCAACCCGCTACCAATTCTGCAGCAGTTATCACCGAAACAGCCAGTTCACCCTGAGAGAAACGATCCAGCCAGGTTCGGGCAGCCTCATAGCCGCGCAGGAAGTCCACCAGGATGGTCGTATCCACCATGTAATTCACTTCAGTCATCTTGTCTCGTTTCGATCTGGCGACGCAGATTTTCCGCAAAGGCAATGGGGTCCTGCGCTTCGGGATAATCGGCCCAAACAGGAGAGGAATTCCCCGTTACGCAAACTCGTACACCGGCGTCTGGATGAAGCGGGCAGGCTGGCGCTTCTCTTGCAGGATGCGCTGAAGTTGCTCTACCGTCTGCGGTGCGAAGTATTGCTCACCGGTTTCGGCATCCACCCGCGCCGGGACATTTTCGACCACAAAAAGATGACCATCCTTGAACAGTGTATATGTCACCAGTTGCTCGACCAGTTTCTCATCTTGATATGGCGCAGACATTCCTACCTCCGTTTCCGATAATCTACCCATTCGCCAGCGCTCGGCTCGTAAACGGTAATGATTTTGAGCAGTGGGCGGGATGGATAACTACATTGGATATGCAAAGGGCGGCCAGCCCGGGTAAAACCAAGCAGCAAGCAACTTGGCCCGTACTTGTCATCGGGATAATCCTCGATGATTTCGGCCGTTTGCGCCGCCCCGCGTATTTCGCTCACCAGGATATTGCGCAAGAGAGTCTGGTCAGCCGCGTGCCTGGAAAACTCGAAGGCATCCCGGGCAAACTTCTGGCGAATTTCGTGAATGAGCGGCATGTTCGAATTCTAACACATTCGCCTGCTGGAACATGACGATGTCTCACATGGCTGTAAGCAAGCCCGGTCACAGGCGGAACAACAGGCGCGCCTCTTTCCAGACCAGCGCCAGCGCGACCAGGCCGCCGATGAGCATCCCCCCCAGCGCCGTGGCGACCGCGCCGCCGGGCAGGTACAGCGCCAGCGCGTAGGCGATCCCGCTGCCCAGCAGCGCCGCCAGCCCCCCCTTCCACACGGAGGGCCACAGCGCGAGCCTGCCCGGCAGGCGGCGCGCCAGCCAACACAGCATCAACACGGCTTCGACGGTCAGCGAGAGTTCGGCGGCGGCAATGGCGGGCGCGCCGGGCGCCTGGAAGTAGGTCACTGCCAGCAAGCCGACCGCCAGGTAGAGGACCATGCGCGCCAGCACGCCGAAGAACGGGAACCAGGGCTGCTTGCGGGCGTAGAAGGCGCGCGCCATCAATTCCTGCACGGCATACCCGGTCAATGTGAGCAGGAACACGCGCGTCGTCCAGGTCAACAGGGCCGTCCCGGCGGCATCGAAGCCGAAGGCGGCGCGCACCAGCGGATGCAGCCCGGCCGCCATCACCGCCGCCACCGGCAGCGTCAGCGCGATCAAGACCCGCAGCGCCTTTTCGATGGCGGCGCGAAAGGCCTCCCAATCGCCCCTGGCGGCCAGTTCGGAGAGCGTCGGCAGCATCGAAACGGCGATGGCGGTGCCGATCAGCGTCTCCGGAACCTGCATGATCATCCAGCCGTAGGTCAGGGACGAGACCGCGCCCACCTGGTCGAGGCGCGAGGCGAAGTTGTCGCGGGCGATGAACATCATCTGGATGCCGAACATGGTCAACAGGCGCGGGGCCGCCATGCGCAGCGCGTCCCGCATGGCCGGGTCGCGGACGTCGAGCGAGGCCGTCCAACGGAACTGATACTTGATCAGGCCGGGTACCTGGATGAGCAGGTGCAGGCAAGCGCCCAGGATGACGCCGTACACCAGTCCATGCACGCCCAGGCCGAAGGCCGGCAAGGCGAAGGGACCGATGACGTACGGCTCAGCGGGAGAAAAGACCAGCGCGCCGGTGATCTGTCCAACGTTGTAGAGCGCCGGCGCCAGCGCGGGCAACAGGAAATGCTGGTTGGACTGCAAGCCCGCCATCACCAGCCCGCTGATGGAGAAGATCAGCGTGGCGGCCAGGTTCAGGCGCATCAACTCCGCGACGAGGGCCTGCTGGCCGCTCCCGAAACCGGGCGCAATCCCCATCTGCGAGCGCACGATCTGCTCGGCGAAGAGCGCCACCAGCAGAGCGGCCGAGGCGGTCGCCAGGAAGCCGACGTTGGCCAGGCGCGAGAACAGGTTCCAGGCAGCCGGACGCCCGTGCAGGGTCAACGTTTCGGTCAGGATGGGGATGAAGGCCATGGCCAGCGCCCCGCCGGAGATGAGCGCGAACAGCAGGTCGGGCAGATTATTGGCGACGTTGAAGGCGTCCAGTTCCATGGACAGGCGGAACTGGCGCGCGATGATAATCGAGCGCACGAAGGCCAGCAGTTTATCCAGGCCGAAGAAGAAGCCCACCAGCAGCGAGGTGCGCCCCAGGAAGGAGAGTTTTTTCAATGGTGATGCTCGGCGGGCGCGCCAAAGGTCTCTGCGCCGGGCAGTTTATCAGCCAGGTTGGCGGGTTTGTGGATCAACACCGGTAAGCACTGCGGGCAGATGTAGATTTCCTGGCCCTGGTATTGGATGGTCAGCAGAGGTTTCTCCTGCTCTGTGGCGTTACAACTCAAACAAACGGTCATGGAAGTCTCCAAAAGGGATATATACGGCTGGATTATACCCGCCCAGGCAGGCAAGGACGCTAAACCAGGGAAAATGGGCAAGACCCCCAAATGGAATCACCTGATACAAGAGTCACTCTCGTATCCTGACCCTATCCCATTCAGCGGTTATCAATGCGCCTTTCTCAAGGCTATTTTCATAGCGGGATAACACTTGCAAGCAAATTTCCCCTTGCTGCCGTGTAGACAAGTTAACCAGGCGCACAATCCCAGCATGAGGCAACCCGTGGACAACAGCCAATTCACCAAAGTCTTTATCCAGGGTAACCAGAATACGACCCTCCCGATATGCAAACGATAGGATTTCCTCGTCGCCAGGATCCTGGTCCCATTCACCTGTCCAAATCACGCCATGGCCGACAGACTCCAAAACATGGCGGACGCCGCCCCAAACGCACGTATCCAACAGGATTTTCACCCGGCAACCCCACTCACCAGGAACTCTACGCGCTCGTGCCTGACCATGCGGTTGGCGTATACCAGGCAAGCCTGGATGTCCTCCGCTTCCAGCCAGGGATACCCGCTCAGGATCGTTGCGGGCGTATCCCCGGCAGCCAACATGCCCAGTACGTGTTCCACAGCCAGGCGGCGCCCGCGAATGATTGGCTTCCCGCCAAAGATCTTGTGGTTGACAACGATGCGTTTCAGGAGTTCATTTTCTTCCATAGTAGCCTCTACCGCTATTTTACAACAAAATCACTTCCACAACCTCCCCGGCCTCCAGGCCGGTGGCGTCGGGCGGGATGCGCAGCAGGCCGTCAGCCGCCGCCAGGGTGAAGATCAGGTTGGACTTGCCGAAGATCGGCTCGGCGCTCCACCCCTCACCCTGCCCCCCTTTTGGAGAGGGGAGCAACTTCACCGGCCACCAATCTTCGCGCCCAGCCTGGGATGGCAGGTTGACCGCCAGGCGCGCCTGCACCACCGGCCTGGGGCGCGGCAGGACGCCCAGCAGCCGCTCGATCACCGGCGCAACAAACAGGTAGCCGTTCACCAGCGCGCTGACCGGGTTGCCCGGCAGCCCGATGACAGCCTTGCCGTCGCACACGCCCAGGATGGTGGGCTTGCCGGGGCGGGTGTTCACGCCATGCACCAGCACGCCCGGCGCTCCGAGCGTCGCGATCACGTCCGCGGTCATGTCGCGCGTGCTGGCCGAGGAACCGGCGGTGATCACCAGCAGGTCACATTCTGCCAACGCCCGCGCGGCCACGCCCTGCAGCGCATCGAAGGAATCCCCGGCGATGCCGTACAGGCGCGCCTCGCCGCCGGTCTGCGCTGCCAGCGCCGCCAGGGTATACGAGTTGACATCCCGCACTTGGCCGGGACGCGGCGAGACGTGCGGCGGGACGACCTCGTCTCCGGACGAGACGAGACCGACGCGCACCTTCTTGGCTACACGAATCGTAGTGACGCCCAGCGCCATCAGGCCGCCGATCTCGGCCGGGCGCATCACGCTACCCGCAGCCTGCACCACCCTTCCCTGGGCCATGTCCTCGCCGACGGCGATCACATTCTCCCCCTCCGCAACGGCGCGCAGGATTTCGATCTCGTCCAACCTTCCGGCGGCTCCAGCGCCTGCGGAAGGTCGCGTCTCCTGAGTGTATTCGAGCATGACCACCGCGTCCGCATTTTCGGGCAGCATCCCGCCGGTGTGGATGAGCATACACTGAGCGGCCTGCAAAGCGAATTTGGGTGCATCCCCCATCGGCGCTTCGCCCGCCAACGCCAGGTAAGCG
>JBMOMP010000094.1:0-45436 GCA_049323115.1 Chloroflexota bacterium | reverse complement strand
TGATACGCGGCTCGCATGGCTTCACGGCTTGGCAGTTGAACGGTCGGCATGAACGTAAGTATCCCAGATGTTTGTATATTTTACCGTAGACTTCTGTTAGAATTCTCGTTAGGCTGAATAGTTACAATTGAAATTCAAAATCCCTGGGCAATTTTCGTGATAATTGTATTGATATTAATTTTATTAATTGGTGGTGGTTACAAACTCGGAAACATAAAACTGCCTGGTGGAGTTGAGATTGGTATCACGCCACCCACTACACAAATATTGAACACTTTACCCACTAGCACTTCAATTACATCTGGACAAGAGTTTAGCCCATTATATTTTTGTTATAGAAACGAATTGAATACTCAAAACTTGTGCACAATATCTAGGCAAGTGTTTGCAGGCCCAGTGCCAGAAATCTGTGTTAGTTGGATACCGTCGCCTCAATATTTAGGTAGTTCATTCAAGCGAGTGTGGCGCAATAACACTCTAGGTGCAACCAAGTCCAATGAAGATTTCATGACGTTCGGTTGTTTATATTCCAGTTCAAGCCTTGGCGCAGGACAATATGATGTGGAGTTGTTTGTAAATGGCGTAATGGTTCAGAAAGGTAGTTTTATAATACAAAAATAATCCCTGGCCCAAATAAGAAACAGCCCTTACATTTGTCTGGCGAGTTATGATGTCGCAAAAATTTGGAGTTGATTCTGTGCTTGAAGGTTTTCCGTCAAATCAGAGTTATCTCGTCCTTGCTGCGGGTATCCCCTTCGGGGACTTACGAAAGCTGTTGTGCGCTTCGTTATTCAGTAGGATAAATCAATGAAACCTGAAATCATCGCTTCGTTATTTGGAACATTAGTGACAGCTATTGCAACAATTATTGTTGCTTTGATTCAATCTCAATCTAAGAAATCAGAGCAATCATTTACACTGCTAGTACCAGATGGGTACAAAATTCATCATCCAAAAGCACCCAGAAGTTGGATTTTTGTTTTGCCAATTGCTTTATTGGGCGGAATCGTGAGTTACTTCTCTTTTTCATGGTTTTATAATATTTCTCAACCTAACGGTATTCCGATGGTTACCGTAGTACCTACCGAAGTTCCACCCACCGAAATATCTGTAGCGTCCTTCAACGAGCAAGAAACATTAACTGTGAGCTTTCAAGATGGTACCCGGGGGACATCAACGGCGTACGAATATTATGGGACTTTACTTATTGTGGCAGAAGGCGTAGGGCAAGCCGCAAGTCTAGAATGGTCAGACCCTTTTTATATTTTTACAGACACAGATGGACAAAGGATAACACCCTGGCATCCAACGCAATATTACAATTGGACACTTTTGATTAATGGCGAACCCGTTGATTCTTTTGTCGAGTTCATCCTGCCATACAATTCCAATCATATATACAAATTCTTCATAAATGCGCCTGGCGGTTATTTGGTTTTTGCAATTGGCGACCTATACACTCCTGATAACAATGGATACTTTACAATTACAATATTCACAAAGTAGTCGAGCTTTGCGTTCCGTGAGTGCGCCCTAACAATGTGAGGTGTGTCCTGGAAAGCCATCCCTTCGGCTTCTGCTCCCTCACACAATTCTGCACACCGGCTTGCGCCGCTTTTCAACGTGAAAACCTCCGATTTCGACTATCCCCTGCCTCCTGACCGCATCGCGCAGACGCCCCTCGAACCGCGCGACTCTTCGCGCTTGCTGGTGCTGCGCCGGGACACGGGTGAGGTGGAACACCGCCTCTTCCGCGACCTGGGCCTGCCGGCCCCAGAATGTGGACTCCTGCGCCCCGGCGACCTGCTGGTCCTCAACCGCACGCGCGTCATCCCGGCGCGCCTCTACGCCCGCAAGCCGACCGGCGGAAAGGTAGAACTGTTGCTCCTGCGCCGCCGCGACCCGTTGACCTGGGAAGCGCTGGTGGGCGGAAAAGGCTTGCGTGTAGGCAAACGGATCAAGGTAGGGACAGGCTTCACGCCTGCCCAAGAACCTTCCCAGGAGGGCCCCGAAGCGGAAATCCTGGAGATACTCGACGGTCCAGGGCGTCTCATCCGTTTCAGCGAACCCATCGAGCCGTATTTCCCCAAAGCCGGGCATGTGCCGCTGCCGCCCTACATCCACGAGAAACTGGACGACCCCGAACGCTACCAGACCGTCTACGCCCACGAACCGGGTTCGGCGGCCGCGCCGACCGCCGGGCTGCATTTCACGCCGCGCCTGTTGGAGGCGTTGCAGGCCGGGGGGGTGAAGACCGCCTACGTCACCTTGCATGTGGGGCTGGATACCTTTGCGGCGGTGACGGAGCAGGACCCCCGGAAACATAAAATCCATACCGAGTGGTGCGAACTGCCGCAGGAGACGGCCGACGCGATCAACCAGGCGCGCCAGGCAGGCGGGCGGGTGATCGCAGTGGGGACGACTTCCGTTCGCACGCTGGAAAGCGCGGCAAATGTAGGGCGAGATTCCATCTCGCCCTATGCCGGCCCAACCAGCCTGTTCATTCTCCCCGGCTATGACTTCAAGATCGTGGACGCCATGATCACGAACTTCCATTTGCCCAGGTCCACGCTGCTGATGCTGGTCAGCGCCTTTGCCGGGCGGGAGAGAATCCTGGCCGCGTACGAGACCGCCGTCCGCGAGGGCTACCGTTTCTACTCGTTTGGGGACGCAATGTTTATCCTTTAGGCTGCTGTCGTACATCTCAAGGGCGGGACGCAGATCAACGCAGAAGGACGCAGATTTTTTATCAGCGTTTTCAGCGTCCCAAAAGATTTTGTGTGGTAGAGAATTCTTGAGAAAGGAAATCGTATGGTAGACCGTCTCCATTTCGCCCATCTCCCCACGCCGGTGGAGGAACTGCCGCGCCTGTCCGCGTTCCTGGGCGGGGCGCGCCTGCTCGTCAAGCGCGACGACCAGACCGGGCTGGCCTTTGGCGGCAACAAGACCCGCAAGTTGGAGTTCCTGGCAGCCGAGGCGCAGGCGCAAGGCGCGCGCACGTTGATCTCGGCCGGCGCGGTGCAGTCCAACCATTGCCGCCAGACGGCTGCGGCCGCGGCCCGTTTCGGCTTCGAATGTATCCTGGTGTTGACCGGCGAGTCGCCCGCCCGCGCTTCGGCCAATTACCTGCTGGACGGCTTGTTCGGCGCACAGGTGGTGCATGTCCATGACCGCGCCGACCGCGACCGCATCTTGCAGGAAACCTTCGACCAAGCGGCGCGTGCCGGGAAGCAGCCTTATCTCGTGCCGTATGGCGGCTCCAGTCCCACCGGCGCGTTGGGCTACGCCTATGCCATGCAGGAACTGGCCGAACAGCGCGTCCGGGCGGATTGGGTCGTCTTCGGCACGTCTTCCGGCGGGACACACGCCGGGTTGACGCTGGGCGCGCGGCTGTTCGGGTTCGAGGGGCGCGTGCTGGGCGTCAGCATCGACGAGGACGAAGCCTGGCTCAAGGCGCGCGTCTCGGCGCTGGCTTCGCAGGCCTCGGAATTGCTCGGCGAGCGGATCGAATTCACGCCGGGGGATGTCCACGCGACCGACGCCTACTGCAAGGCCGGTTATGGCGTGCTGACGGATGCGGAGCGCGAGGCGGTGCATCTGTTCGCCAGGTACGAGGGCCTGCTGTTGGATCCGGTCTACACCGGGCGCGCGGCGGCGGGCTTGATAGACCTGCTCCGCAAGGGATTCTTCAAGAAAGAGGAAACGGTGTTGTTCTGGCACACTGGCGGCCAGCCGGCCTTGTTTGCCGAGCAATATGCGCCTTTTCTCTGAGCCGAACAGGATGGACAGGATAAGCAGGATATGAGTCCACTGCAAAAAGGTCAAAATCAAACCACAGCCTGTCCTGGCGGTCAGGCCAGGGAGACACGGAGACACCGAGATAAAGATGGAGAAGAACTCCGTGACTCCGTGTCTCTGTGGTGAGAATTCAAGGTTTTTGCAGTAGAGTCAGGATATTCTTTCACCGGCTGAAGGCTTATCCTGAACATTCTGTCTATCCTGTTCGACGCGACAGGCAGTTACTTTTCCCTGCAGGCCTGGGGTCGGTTCACCCTGCGCGCGGATGTCTACCTGAAAGGTTCCGGCCAGCCCGTCACCCTGACGCGCTGCCTGAATTTCTAGGGCGGAAGCGCGGGTACGACCCCAGCACGCGCAGCATGGGCGCATATTCGCCCAGGTGGTCGAGCGCCCGTTTGACGTGTTCCTGCGCCGTGGAACCCAGGAAATCGATATAGAACAGGTACTCCCAGGGTTTGCCGGCCAGCGGGCGCGATTCGATCTTGGTCAGGTCGATGTCCCGCAGCGCAAACACGCTCAAGGCCTTGAACAGCGCCCCCGGCTGGTTCTTGAGCGTGAACACAATGGACGTCTTGGCCTCCTCGCCCGCTTCGGCGGCCTGCGGCGCAATGACCAGGAAGCGGGTGTAGTTTTCCGGGTTGTCCTCGATCCCCTCCTGTAAGATTTGCATCCCGTAGATCTCCGCCGCGCGCCGCGAGGCGATCGCTGCGGTAGCGCATTCGCCGGAAGCCTGGAGCAGTTTCACGCTCCCGGCTGTGTCGTAGACCGGCTCGCTCCTGACGCCCAGCCTGCGCAGGTATCCCGCGCACTGCCCCAGCGCCTGCGGGTGGCTGGTGACGCGCTGGATGTCCCCCGCCTCCACGCCGGGGAAAGCGATCAGGCAGTGCCGCACGCGCAGCAAATACTCTCCTACGATGTGCAGGTCGTGGCGCAGCAGCAGGTCATAGTTCTGGTGGATGCTGCCTGCCAGCGAATTCTCGATGGGGATCAGGCCGAACTGGCATTTCCCTGAAACGACCGCCTCGAAGACCGCCTCGAACGTCTCGCGCGGGACCATCTCCGGCGCCTCGAAATACCCGCGACCTGCTTCCTCGCTATAGGCCCCCGCCTCACCCTGGAAAGCAACTCTCATCTCGTTCTCCTTTCGTTCATGCCTGTTTTTCCGCCCAATCCACGATCTTCCTGAACCCGGCCTCCACGTCCGCATCCGAAGCGGCAATCGCCATGCGGGCAAAGCCCTCGCCCTGCGCGCCGAAAGCCGAGCCTGGCACCAGTCCCACGCCCGCTTCTTCCAGGATGCGCTCGCAGATGGTAAGCGAGGGCAGCCCCAGCGCGCGGAAGTCGAGGAAGAAATAGAATGCGCCCATCGGCGGCGTGACGCGCACCTTTTCGCTTTCCATCTGTGCGGCAGCGTGCAGCACCAGGTCGCGCCGCCGGGCATACTGCGCGCGCATATCGGCCGCTGCCGCCTGCACGCCGGGATCGCTGAGCGCAAAAGCAGCCGCCTTCTGGATGAAGGGCGCCACGCAGGTGATCGAGTTCTGCCCGGCCTTGAGCGCGTTCTCGATGACGCGCGCCGGGGCGGCCAGGTAGCCCACCCGCCAGCCGGTCATGGCGTAGGTCTTGGACAGGCTATGCACCAGCAGCGTGCGCTCTTTTGCGCCGGGGAACGCGCCCGCGCTGGCCGGTTTTTCGCCGTAGTACAGGTTTTCGTACACCTCGTCGCTCACGATCCACAGGTCGTGCGCGGCGGCAAATTCCTGCAAGCGGCCCAGGTACGCGCGGCTGGGATATGCCCCGGTCGGGTTGGACGGGTAGTTCAGCACGATGACCCGCGCCTGGGAGGTGAGCGCCTGCTCCCAGGCCTCGAAGGTCGGCAGGAAGCCGTCCTCTGCGTAGGCCGGGACGCGCCTCACGACCCCGCGCAGCATGATCGCCATGTTGGCGTGCGTCGCCCAGGTGGGGTCGGGCACCAGCACTTCATCGCCCGGCTCGAGGATGGACTGCATTGCCAGGTAATAGGCGTGGATGCCGCCGTGCGTGATCAGCACCTCCGAAGCCGGGTCGTAGGCCAGGCCGTGATCGAGGCTCAGTTTGGTCGCGGCAGCCAGCCGCAGGTCCGGGAAGCCGCGCGAGGCGCCGTAATGGGTCAGTCCGTCCCGCATGGCGCGCAGGGCAACCTCCAGCACCGGCTGCGGGGTGGGGAAGTCCGGGTCGCCGACCTGCAAGGGGATGACCCGCCGCCCGCTGGCGTTGAGGGCTGCCACTCGGTCTGCCATGGCGACTGTGGCCGATTGCCGGATGAGTTCGAACTGTTGGTTGAGGCGCATCGTATTTTCCATGATTGAAATTTCCGCATTATACTCCAATGGATTGACTCCATCCCCTTGCGGTGGTATAGTTGCGCCCAATATGGACCTGCCGGAGCGCGCTACCACCACCACTACTACTACGTCCCCCACCCGTTGTGGGGCGTCAGCGCTTGGACAGGTTTAGCACGCAGTAAACCAATCTGACAGTACACCTGGCGCCCCACGCAACGTGGGGCGCTTTTTTTGAGGAGGCTCTTATGAAAGACGCAAGATCATCGAAAGGCGCGCTGGTGATGAAATTCGGCGGGACCTCGGTGGGCAGCCCCGATGCGCTGGCGCAGGCGGCCGGCATCGTGCGCGCCGCCAGGGCGGACTGGGAGCGCGTGGTCGTGGTCACTTCGGCTATGGCGGGCGTGACCAACCTGCTGCTCGCCAGCGCTGACCGCGCCGCGCAAGGCGACGTGGATGCGCTCGAGGCGACCGGGCAGAAACTGCGCGACAAGCATTTCGGGGCGGCAGAGGCGCTCATCGAAGACCCGGCGGCGCGCAAAAGGGTCGAAGAGGAGATCGGCGGCCTGGTGGCCGCATTTGTCGAATTGTGCCGCGCCATTGCCGTGCTGGGCGAGGCCAGCCCGCGCGCGTTGGACGCGGTCGCTTCGCTGGGCGAGCGGATGTGCGTGCGCCTGCTGGCGGGCGTGGCGACGGCGCGCGGCGTCCCGGCCGAATATGTCGAATCCAGCGAGATCATCATCACTAATGACCACTTCCAGAACGCGCATCCCGATTTTGCCGTCACGACGCAAAAGACGCGCCAACGGCTGGAACCGCTCCTGGCGCGCGGGGTCGTACCGGTCGTCACCGGCTTCATGGGCGCGACGCCCTCTGGCGCCATTACTACCCTGGGGCGCGGCGGCTCCGATTATTCCGCCGCCATCCTGGGCGCCGTCCTGCCGGCCGATGAGGTGTGGATCTGGACCGACGTGGACGGCGTCATGACCGCCGACCCGCGCCTGGTGCCTTCCGCCCGCACCCTGCCGGAGATCACCTACAGCGAGATCGCCGAACTGGCCTATTACGGCGCGAAAGTGCTGCATCCCAAGACCATCCGCCCGGTGGTGGAAGCGGGCATCGGGCTGCGTATCTGCAACACCTTCAACCCTTCGCATCCCGGCACGCGGCTGGTGTCCAACCAGGCCGGCAAACCGAACGGCAAGATGATCGTCAAAGCCGTGACCGCCATCCGTAAGCAGAAACTGGTCACCATCGAAGGGCATGGCATGTTGGGCGTGCCGGGCGTGGCAGCGCGCGCCTTCGGCGCGGTGGCCTCCACGCGCACCAGTGTGCCGCTTATCACCCAGGCCTCCTCCGAGCAATCCATCTGCTTTGCTGCGCCGTCTGAAGCAACCGCCTCGGTGCTGGCGGCGCTGGAAGCGGCTTTCTCGGTCGAACTGGCCGAGGGCGATATCGACCGCATCTGGGCCACCGAGGACGTTTCTATCATCACGGTCGTCGGGGCGGGGATGAGCCGCACGCCGGGGGTGGCCGGGCAGGTCTTCAGCCAGTTGGGACAGGAGCGCGTCAACGTCCTGGCGATTGCGCAGGGTTCGTCCGAGGTGTCCATCTCGATGGTGGTGGACGACGCGGATACCGAAGCCGCTGTCAAGGCGTTACACGGGTTGTTCGTCAAGTAGGAGGCGCGATGTCCCGTATTCCCGTTGCTGTATTGGGCGCGACCGGCTCGGTCGGCCAGCGCTTCGTCTCCCTGCTGGACGGCCATCCCTGGTTCGAGGTGGTCGCGTTGGCGGGCTCCGACCGCTCGGTTGGCCGTCCCTACGCCCAGGCTTGCCGCTGGGCGCTTCCCGACCCCATGCCCGCCTGGGCGCGCGAGATGATCGTCCTTCCGCCAACGCCGGGAGCCGTCCAGGCGCGCATCGCCTTTTCGGCCTTGCATTCCGAGCAGGCGCAAGGGATCGAGCCGGAATTTGCCCGCGCCGGGGCGGCCGTCTGTTCCAACGCCTCAGCCTGGCGCGCCGCGCCCGATGTGCCGCTTCTCATGCCCGAAGTCAACGCGCCGCATATCGCGCTCGTCCGTGAACAGCGGCGGCAGCGCGGCTGGAACGGCTGCCTCGTGACCAATCCCAACTGTACCAGCGCGGGCATGACGGTGGCCCTCAAGGCCCTGGACGAAGCCTTTGGCGTCCGGCAAGCCTTTGTCGTCTCGCTCCAGGCGCTCTCCGGCGCGGGCTATCCCGGCGTGCCTTCGCTGGACGTGGCCGATAACGTCGTCCCTTACATCGGCGGCGAGGAGGAAAAAATCGAGTGGGAGCCGCGCAAGATGCTGGGCCGCCTGGGAAATGCGGGCGTCGAACTGGCGGACGTGCGGCTTTCGGCGCATACCAACCGCGTGGCCGTGACCGACGGGCATACCGTCTGCGTGAGTGTGGGACTGCGCGCCTCGGCCTCCCCCGAGGCTGCTTCCGCTGCCCTGGCCGCTTACCAGGCCCCGGCCTCCGCCCGCGACCTGCCCTCCGCGCCCCATCCCGTCCTGCTGGTGCGCGACGAACCCGACCGTCCCCAGCCGCGCCTCGACCGCCTGACCGGACGAGGCATGACCACCGTCGTCGGGCGCATCCGCCCCGACCCGCTGCTGACCCTTAAGTTCGTGGTCCTCTCGCACAACACCATCCGCGGCGCAGCCGGCGGCTCCATCTACAACGCTGAACTCCTCGTAAAGGAAAACCTGCTATGAAACTCTACGGCCTCTCCGCCCTGGCTGATTTCTGGGGCGACTTCATCGTCTATCGCAACCTGAAACCCGCCGACCAGCGCCTGCCCGCGCTCGACGACTTGCGAGGCGAACTGAGCCTTTCGCCGTGTATTGTTCCCCGCAAGAATGAAACCGACTATGCCCGTGTGGTGGTCAGAATCCTGGAACAGGCCCGCAAATTGACCGCTCCCGGCGCGGACATCCAGCGCGTCATTTTCCTGGGCGACACGCGCCTGCTCGACTCGACCGCCTTTGCCAACCTGTGCGCGGCGGGCGGCTGGCCCGGCCTGGCCTTCATCGGCGCAGAGAATGCCGCGCCGCCAAACGTGGAATTGGAGACCATGAGCGGCGGGCAGGTCTTGTACTTGTCCAACCGCTGGGCGGCCCTGGACGATACTTTCCGCGAATTCGTCGCCGCGCAGGGATTCCCCATCAATGAACACACGGCCTTGTTGATCGATATGGACAAGACCGCCCTGGGCGCGCGCGGGCGCAACGCCGCTGTCATCGACAACGCCCGTGTCCAGGCGGTGGAGGAGACGGTTGCC
Organism: Chloroflexota bacterium; assembly: GCA_049323115.1. Taxonomy (GTDB): domain Bacteria; phylum Chloroflexota; class Anaerolineae; order Anaerolineales; family Villigracilaceae; genus JAABUE01. The sequence continues at coordinate 36,011 of JBMOMP010000094.1, read as the reverse complement.
GGGCTGCTGGGCGGCGACTTCGACCCCCAGGGCTTCCGCGCCGCGTACGACCTGCTCGTCCAGCCGGAGTTCCATCCCTTCACCGGCGACAACCAGGATTACCTGGCTTACACTTGCTTGATCTTAGGCAGCGGGTTGGAAACGCTCGATAGCCTGGTGGGCAGGATACGGGGCGGGGAGATGCGCGAATTCCGGCAGTTCATCGCCGAGGTGGACAGTCGTTCATTGGCGCTGTCCCCCAGCCTGGCAGCCATCCACAAGGAAATCTTTGCCAACGTGCGGGCCGGCGACCCGACGCCGTTCAAGCCCTTCCGCTACAACGAGTTCCGCATCACCAGCGCGCGGATGGGCTGCCTGCCCGACGAAGCCCCGCTGGCGCAATTCCTGGGAGAGGAAATCCTGCTCACGCGCGAGGTGCGCGACCTGGCGCTGGATTGGCGCGCGCGCGGGGCGCTGGTGTTCGGCCTGAGCGACAAGCCCGACGAGGCCTCGCTGCCCACGCCGGAATTGGCCGCGCAGGGTTACGTCCCGTTGCATCACAAACAGACCCACGTGGCAGGGGAATAACCAAAACAGCGTCCCGAAGGCTCCATAACCTTCGGGACGTTTTGGGTCACAATCCTGCCAGGATCACTTCTTCGAGCAATTCCACCTGCGGCGGGACGGCCTGGACAGGCGGCAGGTCTTTGACGATGATGTCGGGGTCTTTCAGGCCGTGCCCGGTGCAGACAGCCACCACGCGCTTCCCCCGCACGTTCAGGTTGCCGGCCCGCAATTCGGCCGCCAGCCCGGCCACGCCGGCCGCCGAGGCCGGTTCCACCCACACGCCCTGCTGCGCCAGCCGCTTTTGCATAGACAGGATTTCGTCGTCGCTGACAGCGATGATGCGCCCGCCTGATTCCTGCGCCGCTTCCAGCGCCTGTTCGCCGCGCGCCGGCCGCCCGATGCGGATGGCGGTGGCGACCGTTTCGGGCTTGTCCACCGGATGCCCCAGCACCAGCGGCGCGGCGCCGGCCGCCTGCACGCCCAGGATGCGCGGCAGGCCGGTGGAGCGCAGTTCGTGGTATTGTTTGAAGCCCATCCAGTAGGAGGTGATGTTCCCGGCGTTGCCCACCGGCAGGCAGAACAGGTCGGGCGCGCTGCCCAGGGCGTCGCAGATCTCGAATGCGCCGGTTTTCTGTCCCTGCAGGCGGTAGGGGTTGAGCGAGTTGACCAGCGCTACCGGTTGGCGTTCCGAGATTGCCACGACCATCCCCAGCGCATCATCGAAGGAACCGTCTATCTGGATGACCTGCGCGCCGTAAGCCACCGCCCCGGCCAGTTTCCCGGCCGCCACCTTGCCTTGCGGGATGAGCACGATGGCCTTTTGCCCGGCGCGGGCTGCGTAGGCCGCCGCCGAGGCGGCTGTGTTGCCGGTCGAAGCACAGATGACGGCCCTGGCGCCCGCCCCCAGCGCCTCGCTGATGGCGGCCGTCATGCCGCGGTCTTTGAAGGAGCCGGTCGGGTTCAGCCCTTCGAACTTGACGTACAACTCGAAGCCGCCGCCCAGTTCCTCTGCCAGGCGCGGCAGGGGGATCAGCGGCGTATCGCCTTCATCGAGCGTGACCGGGATGCTGTAGTCCGGCAGGTCGAGCAGGGGGCGGTAGCGCGCAAGGATGCCGTTCTTTTCCATCTTGTTATGACTTTCCTGTCCCGCTTGCCATTTCCTGGCGCACGGCGTGATATAGATTTTCGGCTTTCAATTCACTGAGCGTGTAACAGGGCGCTTTGAGGTGGTTCGCCAGCGCCTGCGCCAGTCCCTGGTCGAAGGCGGCGTGCTCCATGTTGATGACCACGCTGCGCACCTGCTCGTGCGCGATCAGTTCAGCGAATTTATAGGACTCTTCCTGCGGCGGCAGTGTGCCGATGGCGACGTTCCCCGCGCCGTCTGTCAGCACGATCAAGAGCGGTTCCACATCCGGGTGGATGAATTTTTCGTGTTTCAGTACATCCTGCGCTAGCAGCAGGCCGGCCGAAAGCGGTGTCTTGCCGCCCACCGGGATGTCCACCAGCGCCTTTTGGGCCAGTTGCACGCTGTTGGTGGGTTGAAGGACTAGTGTGGCGCGGTCCTTTTGGAAGACGATCAGGCCGACGCGGTCGCGGCGCTGGTAGGCGTCGGTCAGCAGCGAAAGGATCGCGCCTTTGGTCGCGTTCATGCGCTCCGCGACGGCCATAGACCAGGAAGCGTCCACCAGGAAGAGCACCAGGTTGGCTACTTTCTTGACGCGCACCTTGCGCTGCAAGTCGCCGCGTTCGATGGCAAAGGCCAGGCGTTTGCGCTTTTCCTCGCGCCGTTTCTGGTAGGGCGCGGCGGCGCGGAAGGTGGCGTCGAAGGCGATGTCGTCGGTCTTGTCCCCGGCCGGCCGCGCGCGGATGTAGCGTCCGTGCTTGCGCTCGGTCTTGGTTAAAGAACGCCGGCCCGCATGGCGGCGGGCCAGTTTGTCGAGAGGCGTGTTCAGTTTGCGCGGCTGGAAGGTTTCGCCGACTTTGACCTTTTGCCCGCCGTCCCACCAGTTGGCGCTGGCGGTATCGAATACGTCTTGTCGGTGTGGTTCCGGCTGACCCTGCTGCGGGCCTTCTTCGGCCTCATCCTCGAGTTTTAAGTTTTTTTTTGATCGGCAGCCGAATCCTTCGGCTGGGGCTGGCTCTCATCCGTTTCGGTCTGGACGGCCTGGCCTGCCAACTGCTCGATGCGCTCCTGCAATTGCTCGGTGGTCATCTCGGCCTGTTGGAAGGGCGTGCGTTTGATGCGGTGCGGCAGCGCCAGTTCGGCGGCCAGCGCAATGTCGTGGTCGTTGATGCGTGTGCGTCCCTCGAACGCGGCTTGCGCGCGCGCTACTTTCAGGATAACCAGGTCGGCGCGGTGCCCGTCCACGTTGAGCGAGGCGGTCAGCGCGGCAATCGAGAGCAGGTCGCGGCTGGTATAGGTCACCTCGTCTACGATAGTGCGCGCCATAGCGATCTGCTGCGAGAGTTCTTGCTCCTTGGGCAGCCATTCATGGCGGAAGGCGTCCGAGTCCTTTTCGAAGCCCAGGTTGCGCTCCATGATGAGCACGCGCTCGCGCGGGTCGCGGATGCCGGTGATGTCCACCGACAGGGCAAAGCGGTCCAGCAACTGCGGGCGCAGGTCGCCTTCTTCGGGGTTCATGGTGCCGACCAGGATGAAGCGCGCCGGGTGGGCAAAGGAGATGCCCTCGCGCTCCACGACGTTCACGCCCATGGCCGCGGAATCGAGCAGGATGTCTACGACGTGATCGTCGAGCAGGTTGACTTCGTCAATGTAGAGCAGGCCGCGGTTGGCCGAAGCCAGCACGCCCGGTTCGAAGTGCCGCTCGCCTTTCTGGATGGCCTGCTCGATGTCGAGCGTGCCGACCACGCGGTCTTCGGTGGCCGAAACGGGCAGATTGATGAAAGAGGTCGCCCGTTCGTTGATGGGCAACTTGTCCCCGTTGGATGCGGCGCGTTCCTTGCATTCGGTGCACCAGGTAGTGGGCCGGTCCGGGTCGCAGCCGAAGCGGCAGTCCTGCACGACCTTGACGCGCGGCAGCAGGGCGGCCAGGGCGCGCGCCGCCGTAGACTTGGCTGTGCCGCGTTCCCCGCGGATCAGCACCCCGCCGATGCGGGGATCAACGGCGTTCAAAACCAGGGCGCGTTTCATGCGTTCCTGGCCGACAATGGCAGTAAATGGGTAGATGGCTGGCATAGTTGACTCCGGCGGTGATTATAACGTGTTTTTGCGGGATGGATGAAAAATCCCCGGCGCAGACCGGGGATTTTTCTCGTCAAGCCATGGCGTGGCTTTGCCCGTGTAATTGTTGCCGGATGTTGTTTACCCGCCTGCGCAATTGGTCGTCTCGCTCGATCTTGTCCGTGATGGTTTTGATGGCGTGCATGACGGTCGTATGGTCCCGCCCGCCGAGCGCTTCGCCGATCCTGGGCAGTGAAACATTGATGTCCTCGCGCAGGAGATACATGGCGATCTGGCGCGGCAGGGCCACCTCGCGGGAACGGTCGGGGCTGAGCAATTTTTCGGGCGACAGGTTGAAGTATTTCGCAACCAGGTCCACGACTTTCTGCGGTTCCAGGTCGCCGCGCTGGGGCAGCAGGTCGGCCAGGGCAACCTCGACCAGGTTGGGGGTCAGGGATGAGCCGCTCAAGTCCGCAAAGGCCAGGATGCGGTTGAGGGCGCCTTCCAGTTCGCGGATATTGGACTGCACCCGCCGGGCAATGGTTTGCAGGATGTCGTCCGGAATGTAGCGCCCGGTGCGTTCGGCCTTGTGGCGCAGGATGGCCAAGCGGGTTTCCAGATCGGGCGGCTGGATGTCGGCGGTCAGGCCCCATTCGAAGCGCGAGCGCAGCCGTTCTTCCAACGTGACCAGCGATTTGGGCGGCCGGTCGGACGAGACGATGATCTGCTTGTCTTGCCCGTGCAGGGTGTTGAAGGTATGGAAGAATTCTTCCTGGGTGGATTCTTTCCCGGCGATGAATTGGATGTCGTCCACCAGCAGCACGTCAATCGAGCGATACTTGTCGCGGAAGGCCTGGGTAGTGTGCGTGCGGATGGCGTTGATCATGTCGTTGGTAAACTCTTCGGAGGAGACATAGAGAACGTTCAAACCGCGCGCGTGGCAGGAGTTTCCGATTGCGTGGAGTAAATGGGTTTTACCCAGTCCGACGCCCCCATACAGGAACAGCGGATTATATGCGCGCGCCGGTTTTTCGGCCACTGCCAGGCAGGCAGCGTGAGCCAAGCGATTGCCAGACCCAACTACAAAGTTTTCGAAGGTATAGCGCGGGTTTAAGGTCATGTTGCGTTGTTGGGGCGGGGCACTGTCCTCTTTTTCTAGCGTGGACGTCGCCTCGGCAACCTGGGACAGGTCGTTATCTCCTTGCGCCACTACGAAATTGACCGATACGTTCGAATCCGTTATTCCAACCAGCATCTGGCTGATCATGCCAGTCAAGCGACTTTCCAGCCAGTCGCGAGCGTAGGCATTTCGTACCCCGATGGTCATCAGGCCATTTTCGAAATGCAAGGGCCGGGTATCGCGTACCCAGGTGTCGAAAGATGCGCGCGGCATCTCCATCTGGAGTTGTCCTAACACAGATTGCCATGCCTGTTCTACGTTCATAAACGGTTCCCTCGTGGACGGATTCAGGGTAGACGAAACTAACCCGTCAAAGTTCCAACGGCTTAGTATCAATATGCACTTACTTATTCTTTCAGGGCTTAGGGACGGGGGTAAAATGCCCTATCCATGATTTCAGCGTGCGCTCATTCTAGCAGAAAAAGGTTCAGCCTGCCAACACGCATTCCCTACGGCTCCTTAAAAACTTCCGTTTTTTTAAGGTGAGCCGACCTTAAGGAATTTACTTGCAAACAGGGTTATACATGGAACACTTGTTTCAGCCAAGAAAGCCATTCGTTTGAAACGATACCCCCATATGTGGGGATAAACCTGGATTTTTTCCCCACATTCGCATATTTGCCTTAAAGAAAAAATAGTCTGTGCCCCGGCCGGCATACTTTTGTGAAACGCGAGAATCAGGGATTCGCGCACAAAGGTTTCCAGATTAACGATTTATTAAGGCGCAGACTCGCGCGGAACCCAGGCCAGGATAGTTGTGCCTTCGTTCGGCTTGGAGGAAATATCTACTTCCCCGCCCACATTGCGGGCGCGTGTCTGCATATTGGCCAGACCATGACCAAGCGCTGTGCGCATTCCCCCCATCTCGAAGCCGCGCCCGTTGTCATGGACTTCCATCAGTACGCGCTCCCCTGCCAGCCAGAGACTGATATCCACTCGTTTTGCACTGGCGTGTTTGGCTGCGTTGGCCAGCGCTTCCTGGCAAATGTGAAAGAGCGCTAGCGTATGGCTTTGCGGCAGGTCGTGCAAGGAGTCTTTCGGACCGCTCAAGATTGCTTCTGACAGGGTGTGTGCACGATATTCCGTCACCAGGCGTTTCAAGCCGTCCATCAACCCCTCGCCGTTCAACTGGCGCGGGCGCAGGTCCAGGATGTAGGCGCGCAGGTCGCGGATGGTCTGGTTCAGGTCATGGATGGCGTTTTTCAGTCCGTCTTTGGCGCTTTGCGGGTTCTCGTCTACCAGGTGGGAAATATTTTCCAGGGACAGCCCCACCCCGAAGATGGACTGGATGATCCCATCGTGCAAGTCCATCCCAATCCGTTCTCGCTCCTCCAGCACTGCCAGTCGGCGCGCGTCCTGGTGCAGGCGGGCGTTCTCGATGGCCAGCGCTGCCCAATTTGCAACTGCGCTCAACAGCAGGATATCCCGGTCGTCAATCGGGCTTTTACTGCGCGTGGCAACCGTCAACACGCCCACCATGTTCTTGCTGGACTCCAGTGGGATGCAGGCGATCTGCCGAAAACCGGCCTTCACCACCGCCTCCCGCAAGAATCGTACATCGTTCGCCAGGTCGTGGCTGATATGTGGTTGGCCGGTCTTGGCAACGATCCCGATCGAACCTTCGTTGACCTTGAACCGGTTGCGCGTCCAGAACGCCTCGGCTGCCTGCCCGCGATGGAGCACCAACCGGAGCGTTTGTTTGTCGTCCTCCAGCAAAAAAATCTCCCCGGCTTCAACCCTCATGTAGTTCATCACCAATGCCAGGGTTTTATTCAGGATTTCGTCCAGTTCCAGAGAAGCCGTCAGCGTAGACGCAAAATCGTTCAACAGCGACAGGTCCTCGCTGCGGCGCGTCAGCGCCACGTCGCGTTCTTTGAGATGCTGGTACAGTCTCGCGTTCTGGATAGCCGCCGCCGCGTACGCTGCCAGCATCTGGATGATCTTTTCGTCATCCTCCGTGAATTCCTCCGCGTTGATCTTCTCGGTCAGGTAGATCTGTCCCAACTGTCGTTCCCCCGCGCGGATCGGCACGCCCAGGAAGGAGGTCATAAACGGGTGGTGGGCCGGAAAGCCTACACTGCGCGGGTCATCTTCGATCACCGGCACGCGCAACGGCTCGTCCGAATCCATCAATGCCCCGATCAGCCCTTTCCCCACCGGCGGGTGCGCCATACGTTTGATCTCGGCTTCGGTCATACCAACCGAGATGAACTTCTCTAATTTTCCATCATCGTCTAGCACACCCAACGCCGCATAGCGCGCCTCGGCCTGCTCACAAGCCACACTGGCAATGCGTTCCAGCAGCGTCTCCAACGAAACATCTTTGACCAATTCCAGGCTTGCCTGGTGCAGTGCAATCAGGCGTTCCCTTAACTCCTCACGCGTCAAAAGCATCTAAATTTACCTCTATTAGGACTATTATATCCAAATTTTACCACTCTGATAGGTTTTGGCAGGCTGGCCTGATAAAATTGTAAACCATAGGACAAGACGCCATCTTGTCCTATCTTCATGAAGGAAAACGACATGACAAACTCCCGCTTTCCCGGATTTTACAACCTGACGCTGGAAGAGCGTCGCGCCAAACTAGCGGACGAGGCGCATCAGACTCCCGATAACCTGCTCCCGTTTACGGACGGCGGACTCAGCCCCGGCGCTGCCAATCACATGATCGAGAACGTGATCGGATTGTACAGCCTGCCGCTCGGCGTCGGGCTGAACTTCCAGGTCAACGGCAGGGACGTGCTGGTCCCGTTTGCCATCGAAGAGCCTTCCGTGGTTGCGGGCGCGTCCTTCATGGCGAAACTCGTCCGCGCCGGCGGCGGCTTCCGGGCCACGACATCCGCGCCCGAAATGATCGGCCAGATGCAGGTGCTCGACCTGGACAACGTTGAATCTGCGCGGTTGAAAATTTATGAGCACAAACCCGAACTGCTCGAAGAAGCCGACACCATTGATCCCATCCTCAAGAAATTCGGCGGCGGCGCAAGGGACCTGGACGTTCGTATCATCGAATCCTCGCCGGTCGGTTCTTTCCTTGTCGTTCACCTGATCTACGACGTGCGTGACGCCATGGGCGCCAACGCGGTCAACACGGCTTGCGAGCGCCTGGCCCCGCGCATCGAAGCCATCACCGGCGGGCGCGTGCATCTGCGCATCCTGTCCAACCTGGCGGACCGGCGTCTCGCCCGCGCGCGCTGCACAGTTCCTGTAAAAGAATTGGAAATTGGTAGGGGCGAGTCTCAGACTCGCCCCTACCGCGGCGAATCCGTTCGCGACGGCATCATCGAAGCCTGGGCCTTCGCCGCCTCCGATCCATACCGCGCCGCCACGCACAACAAAGGTATCATGAACGGCGTGGACGCGGTCGTCATCGCCACCGGCAACGACTGGCGCGCCATCGAAGCCGGCGCGCACGCCTACGCCGCGCGCTCCGGCCAATACACTTCCCTCTCCACCTGGGGCAAGGACAAGGACGGCAACCTGGTTGGCGCGCTGGAAATGCCGATGGCGGTCGGCATCGTCGGCGGCGCGACCAGGGTGCATCCCGCTGCGCAGGCCGCGCTCAAGTTGATGGGCGTCAAGACCGCCTCCGAACTGGCCGAGATCATCGTCTCGGTCGGCCTAGCGCAAAACCTGGCCGCCCTGCGCGCCCTGGCTACCGAGGGCATCCAGCGCGGACACATGTCATTGCACGCCCGGCAGGTTGCCATCGCCGCCGGCGCCGAAGGCGATTTGATCGAACAAGTCGCTGCGCAGATGGTGGCAGAGAAGACGGTTAGAATTGACCGTGCGGAAGAAATTTTGAAATCAATGTCAAATTAGCCTGACCAGTTCGACCCCGTCAGACCTGTTAGACCTGCCAGATAAAGGAACCTAAATGACCACCCCTGAACCAAAGAGCAATGTACTCCTCCAACCCGCCCGCCCGGTCGGCTTTACCGGCTACGGCGCGTACGTGCCGCGCTACCGCATCCCCGCCAGGGAGATCGCCCGTGTGTGGGCTGGCGGCAAGGCGGCGCTGCCTGTCAAAGAGAAAGCTGTGCCAGGCATGGACGAGGACGTCATCACCATGTCCATCGAAGCGGCGCGCAACGCGCTGGCGCGGGCGGAGATCCACGCCCACCAGTTGCGCGCCGTGTGGGTCGGTTCGGAGTCGCATCCCTACGCCGTCAAGCCGACCTCCACGGTCGTGGCCGAAGCCATTGGCGCGGTCCCCAACGTGCAGGCCGGCGACTGGGAATTTGCCTGCAAAGCGGGTACCGAAGCCATTGTTGCCGCGATGGGATTCGTCGGTTCCAAGATGGCCGACTACGCCATGGCCATCGGCATGGACACCGCCCAGGGGCGTCCCGGCGACGCGCTGGAATATACTGCTGCGGCAGGCGGCGCGGCTTATATCATCGGTCCCGCCGAGGACGCGCTGGCGACCATCAATGCTTCGTATTCCTACGTCACCGACACGCCTGATTTCTGGCGGCGCGAATATCAAAAGTATCCCGAGCACGGCGTGCGCTTTACCGGCGAACCGGCCTACTTCCAGCACATCACTTCGGCGGGAAGCACCCTGATGGAAGCGCTCGGTGTGACCGCCAGGGACTATCAGTGGGCCATCTTCCACCAGCCCAACACCAAGTTCCCGCAGCGCGCTGCGCAGATTCTGGGCTTCACGTCCGAACAGATCGCGCCGGGGCTGCTCGTTCCGGTCATCGGCAACACCTATTCCGGCTCGTCCATCATCGGCCTGACCGCCACCCTCGACATCGCCCAGCCCGGCGATCGCATCCTGCTGGTCTCGTTCGGCTCCGGCGCGGGCTCGGACGCTCTCGACATCACCGTCACCGGTAAAATCCTTGAGCGCCGCGACAAAGCCCTGAAGACCCAGGACTACATCGCCCGCCGCGTCGAGATCGACTACGCCACCTACGCCCGCTATCGCGGGAAGATTACGATGAAGTAGGGCAGGACATGACAGACGTTATCATCGCTGGCCTCGGCCAGACAACCGTCGGTGAGCACTGGGACACCAGCCTGCGCGACCTGGCCTATTATGCCCTGAATGCTGCCGTCAAAGATGCGGGCGGCCTGCGCCCCCAGGCGCTGTTCGTCGGCAACATGCTGGCACCCAACCTTTCGCGCCAGGCGCACCTCGGCGCGCTCATTGCTGATTACGCTGGCCTCACCGGCCTCGAGGCCGTCACCCTCGAGGCGGCGGGCGCATCCGGCGGCGCGGCCTTGCGGCAGGCTTACCTGGCCGTCAAAAGCGGCCTGGTCGATACGGCCCTGGTCGTGGGCGTGGAAAAGTTCACCGACCAGGTCGGGGCGGGCGTGGAAGAAGCCCTGGCCACCGCCGCCGATTCCGACTTCGAATCCGTGCAGGGGCTTACCCCGGCTGCCCAGGCCGCCTTGCTGACGAAGCGCTACATGCACGACTACAACCTCCCCGCCGACGGCTTTGCCGGCTTTGCCCTCACTGCCCATGCCAACGGCGCAGGCAACCCCAACGCCATGTACCAGAAAGCCATCAAGTTGGACACTTATATCAAATCAGGCGAATCGCCCAATATGTTCGACGCAGCCCCGCCAGCGGATGGCGCTGCCGCGCTCGTTCTGACTCGCCTCGACTTGCTCCCGGTTAACTGGCCGCATCCGCTTGTCAAGGTTTCCGGCTCCGCAACTGCGTCCGACACGCTGGCCCTGCACGACCGCAGGGACCTGCTCTTCTTCGAAGCCGCGCATCTTTCTGCCGGGAAAGCCATGAAGCAGGCCGGTATCACGCTCGACCACGTCAGCCTGTTCGAGTATCACGACGCTTTCAGCATCTACGCTGCGCTGGCGCTCGAAGCGGTTGGGTTCGCTGTCCGCGGCCAGGGCTGGAAACTGGCCGCCGAGGGACACATCGCCCTGAACGGGTATATCCCTTGCGCCACCATGGGCGGGCTCAAGGCGCGCGGGTTCCCGGGCGGCGCTACGGGCGTGTACCAGGCCGTCGAAGCGGCCCAGCAACTCCGGGGTCAGGCCGAGGCGAACCAGGTCGCAAACGCGCAATATGCGCTCATCCAGTCGCTTGGCGGGCCGGCATCCACTGCTGTATCCCATATCCTGCAGCGCATCGGGTGATCCTGCGAGGTTCTGAGAGTGTACAACCCTGCAAGCAGGCTTTTCTGATAGTTCTTGATAGTTCTGCTTCGTACAATAAGGCACAGTAGATTACTCAAGGAGACCCGAATGGAAGTACCGCGCCACTGGCGACTTAAACAACAACGTTATGGATTGGTCGGGGAAGTCTGTCCGCACTGCGATTACAAAATCTTCCCGCCGCGCGATGTGTGCCCGAACTGCGGCGATGAGGCCAAAGACTTGTACACCTTCAGCGGTAAGGGCGAAGTGTACTCGTACACCACTATCTACGAGGCCCCCAGCGGGTTCGACCACAACGCCCCTTACACTGTGGCGCTCGTCAAACTGGATGAGGGCCCGATGGTCACTGCCCAACTGACCGATGTGGACCAGGAGTCTGTGCAGATCGGTATGCCGGTGGAAATGGTCACGCGGAAGATGAGGGATGATGGGGACGAGAGGGGGATGATCGTGTATGGGTATAAGTTCCGTAAAAGAACGTAGGCGGCAATGTAGGCGGAGGAAATTTATCACTTCTTGAACACAAGAAAGAAGCAAAGACGGCGAGAACGATCTTGGCCGTCTTTGCTTTACTTATTTCACAAACTTTGTTAGCGCGCCAAAGTGCTGGGATGGAATCCGCTAATTTGCGCCAATCTCCGCGAATTTTTCAGAAGATTAGCGAGAATTCGCGAGGATTAGCGGACTCCGGAGATGACGGTAAAGCGCGTCCCATCGGTTTGGCGCGCTAACAAAAACTGCATCCAGTTGTACCACTCCATCGCGACCTGTTGGAGGGCTTCTTGAAACGCTTCTGGGATTACTATCAACAGGTACTGAACTACAAGCAACAACCCAGCGCAACGGAATGCACCCGTTTGGAATCCGCATTTGACGACCTGTTTGCCACTCAAACCGGCTACGAAGCCCTGGATGAGCGGATTGCCAAAACCAGAGCCAAGAAACCTTTCTTGCTCTTGGTTTTGAAGCATCCCGAACTCCCCTTGCATAACAATGCCTCCGAGTTGGGGGTCAGACGCAGGGTGCGTAAGCGGGATGTCAGTTTTGGTCCACGCACGGAAATGGGTCGGCGTGCCCGGGATACTTTTATGACCCTGGCGGAGACTGCCAGAAAACTGGATGTCAGTTTCTATGCCTATTTGCGAGACCGGCTTACCGGCGCTGGCGCCATTCCGCCCTTAGCAGATCTCGTGGCACAGGCGGCCAACTCGCTTTGCTTGCGGCAAGCTTACCCTACCCCAGGTTTTTGAGAAGATACAAGATTCACGCCAATCATGCTTTGGCAAATCCGCAAATAACTCTATAAGCCGTCACAACTCAGTGAACCATCCCGAAAAATCGAATTTAGATGCGATTGCCCTGCCGTGACACCAAAGTACTGTTCTTGTGGTTTCCTGTTGTTTCCTGGTTAGATCCACTTCAGGAGGCCCATGAAGACCACCAGGCACAGGAAGTCGAAAGCCCAGATGCTGCCCACCGTCCACAACTTCTGTTTGTAGGTCTTCATGTCGAACACCCAGAAAGCGACCACGAAGAAGGTCAGGTAGCCGAACAGGAAGATCAGCCAGGGCGCGCCGCGGTTCCACCACGGCCAGTCCCAGGTCAGCGCGCCGACCGCGTTGAGCAGATACTCGACGAAGACGCAGAAGGCCGAGCCGGCTACCGCCACGAACCAGCGGTTGGGAATGCCCAGGATCTTGTCTTCCTTCCTGGGCAGCAGCATCTTGCTCCAGATGATTCCGCTGACCGCGAACATGAACATAATCTCGATGTTGAGTCCCACCAGGATCAGGTAAGCGGTGTCACCCGGCGCGCCCCACACCGGCGCGTAGCCGGTGAAGCGCAGCACAAGGCTGTTCCAGATCTCGTTGAACCAGTCCATGCCCCAGAAGGCCAACCCGGCCAGCACCAGGTTCCAGTTGCGTTTCTCGGCCTCCATGGTGTAGACATAGAAGACGAACGCCAGCAAGGGGATGACGTACCATTTGAACTGGCTTCCATCCCGCAGGATCGAGAGTGCTTGCAAAGCAGATTCAGACATTGTATCCTCCGTTCGAAAAAAGTGAGTGGATGAGCCCTGCCAGGAGAAGAACTTTTGCACTGTGAATCAGGGCATCAAAAGTGCGAGAACTGGTCGAGCATTTCATTCCATGCGGGCTGGTTTTTTGCATCCTGCGTGTAGGCAATGTGTTCCAAGAACGGCGCCGCGCCCCATTTCTTCTTGAAGAACGCCACGCCCGCGTCGATGCCCAGCCCCAGGTTGAGGAAGCGCTTGCCATCCGCCTGGGCGTGTTCGATGATGTGCGCCAGCAGCAGGTCGGAAGCGCCGGGGACGCTGCGCCTGCGCGCGCGGAAGTTGAACATGTAGAAGGCGTACTCCCGCGCGCCGAACTCCGCAACGTCGAAGGCCGCCAGGTCGCCGCGGGCGGTGCGCGCCTCGAACACCAGCGCGCTTTCGCATTTGGCGTATTCGCCCACGCGCCGGAAAATGAAGCGCTCCGCATTGTCCAGCCGGTGGGCGCGCAGGAACTCCTCCACCAGCCGCTTATGCTCCCGCCCAAACGTCCCGATCTCGACCGTCACTTCCCTGCGCGCGCGCGCCAGCATGTTGCGCGTCTTTTTGGGGAGGCGCAGGCGGAACAGGTCGAGGCGGAAGTACTGGTCTGTTGGGGAGGGGGAGCAGCCCTGGGGGGGATCGGGAAGCGGCGGCGCCAGCAAGGAGACCCGCGCCGCTTCGAATCGTCCCTGGGCCTGCTCCAGCGCCTCCAGCATTTTCCCGGCCTCGAAATCTCCCGTCAGGGAGTAGCCGACGAAGACCAGGTGCGTCCCGGCCAGGTGCGCCACGAAATCCCCCAGCAGGAACGGCTCGGTGTGCGAGATGGCCGTGACGTAATGCGGCAGGTGCTCTGGGATGTAGGCGTGCTCGGCAATGTAGGCGCGCTCAGACGCGGTGATCATGTGGTCACCTGCGCGACGGTGTAGCCGTCCTCGCGCAGCAGTTGGCTGACGCCGGGGACATGCGGGAAGCCGACGAACGCCAGCGCCGCTTCGCGCTCGATGACCGGCTTCATGCGCTCGAACAGGATGCGGTCGCGCGCGCCGACCACGACAGGGCCGCGCGTGGCAAAGCGGGCGGTCAGGGCCACCATTTTGTCCAGGTCGCCGTCCAGGAAGGTCTGCACGTAGTCAGTTTTATACATGCCCCAGTTTTCGACGTCGTTCAGTTGCCGTGCGATACGCTCCAGGGGGATGTTGTCCAAGACGGCCAGTTGCTCTTCGAGCGTTTCGAGGAAGAGTACCTGCTTGCCCAGTTTGCGCGCGATCTGGTAGCCTTCCAGGTCTACCGAATACTTCCAGCCCAGGTATGTCTGCCAGATGGAGAAGAAAGCCGCCCAGGGGCGTACGCCCTGCGTGAACGATTCGAAGTAGACTGGTTTGCGTTCTACCAGCGACAGGAGCCAACTATCGCCCTGGCCATCGAGCCGGTCCCGCAGCAGGCGGTCAATGGCTTGGATCGCTTCGGGTGTGAGCGCCTCCACGAAGGTTGGAACATCCTGTCCCTGGCGGCCATACTCGGCAACGCGCGCCGAACTGTCCTCGTCCAGCGGGCCTTCGAACATCACGGTCGTTACATCTTGCATCAGGCGCGTCAGTGAGCGGCGGAAACTGTGCGGGAAGAAGTGCGCTGTGCCGACCAAGTGGGAAGCGCGCCCGTCCTTTTCGACGCGCCAGGCCATGCGCAGGGGTTTTTCGTTCAGCCAGGGGAACAGGTTCATGGATTTGCTCCGCAGGGACTCCGTCAAAATTTCATGTCCAACAACGCATCCAGGATCGAGGTTTGTTCTTGCGCCCCAAAGTAACATTCACAAAATTCGTATTCCAGGGATGGTACGCCGCCCCACTTGGTCTTGAAGCGCCGGATGCCCGGGTTGACGCCCAGCCCCAGGTTGATCTCTGGTTTGTTGCGCTGGCGCGCGCCCGCGATCATTTCGAAAAACAATAGGTCAGAGGCGTGCGGGACGTAGTGTTTCTTCGAGTGGCAGCCCAGCACGTAGGTATCGAACTTTTCTGCCGCGCATTCGACCACGAAGAAAGCGGTCAGTCTCCCGCGCACATTGCGCGCGTTCAGCAAAAGCGCGCTTTCGCATTTGGAAACATAATCAGGCATGGCGCGGTAGAGTTCTGCGATCATCGGCGGGAGCGTCTCGCGGCGCATCAGTTCGTCCACCAGGAATTGGTGTTCGCGCGTGAAGCGGCGATTGCTTTCGACCGATAGCGCTTTGGCAGCCTGTCTTACACTTCGTTCCAGGGATGGTTTGATCCTTTCTTGTGTAAGGTCGAGACGGTAATATTGGTCGTTTTGGCGAGCCCGGCAGGCGCGCGCCAGGGAGGGGGGAATTTCCGGGCCGATGAACCACAGATAATCGGGGCGGTGCAGTTCGAGGGCGCGCGCGATGCGCTGGTCGCATTGGGCCGCATCGAACGGCGTCTCGAGCGGGTAGCCGACGAAGATCACCCAATTGTCTTTGGCAAAGCCGAGATAATCTTCGACGAAAAAGGGCGCTGCCTGGGAGATCGTTGCCATCAGCGCGGGGATATGCTCCGGTACGTAGCCGCGCGCCAGGGCGTAGCGTTCATCGAAAGAATCGATTTTGAGGCGTGCGTCCGTGTTCATGCTGGCATTTCGTTTCGATTATACCGGGAAGGATCTTTTCTCATGATAGCACAAAACCTGTGGAAGCGTATGCAATAGGCTGTTTCGACCAGGGTTTTCTTAAAGTCGCAACCCCCTCAACGCAAATGCCGCGAATTTGTTGGGTTCGGTCGTTTAAATATCCGTTCCTGGTTATAATCCCTGCCATGCTCCTCCGCTTCCTGCGCATCCTCGACGTGCTCATCTACCTTCTCATCGGCATCCTCCTGCTGACCGCCAGCAGCCCCATCGCGGGCGAACCGGTGGAACGCGCGCGCGCATATACCCGTCCCATCGAATTCGACTACGTCGGCTGGAGCGCCGAGGCGGCCCTGCTCAAATTGCAAGCCATGTCCAGCGGGCTGCCTTACTACTTCGCGCGCGAAGACCGCCGCGACGTGGTCATGAAATACCTGTTCGTCACCGAGCGCTTGCTGCAAGCCGAAGACGCGCTGGCGCGCCTGTACGCCGATCCCTCCATCGCCGACAAAGAGCCCGCCTCGGCGCACCTGCGCGCCGAATGGTCGCGCCTCGACCAGCGCCAGCGCGAACTGGCCCCGTTGGCCGAGGCCGTCCTGCAAGAGCAGGTGGCGGCGGCGCTGGCCGAAGCCGGGCTGACCCTGGGCGGACAGCCCCTGCCGCCTGTGCTGTACCATTCCAGCGCCGTGCCGGTGGGACTCGTCATCTCGCCGCGCGAGCGCATCGAACAACTCACCAACATCTCGCTGCAACCAGCCTTGCCCGTAGACCAACAGGACGCGCTCGAGTCCCAGGTGGACGCCGCGCTGGACGTCTCCAGCCTGGTGGTGCCGATGGGCGGCGTGGGCGTCTATCCCACCATGGTGATGCGCACCACCAACCTGTCCTGGCTGCTGGACACCATCGCCCACGAGTGGACGCACAATTACCTGACCCTGCGTCCGCTTGGCTTCCTGTACGACGCTACCCCCGAACTGCGCACCATGAACGAGACCACCGCTTCCATCGTCGGCGGCGAGATTGGGGCTTACATCCTCCAGCGCGATTACGCCGATCTGTACGGGCAACCCTTGCGGTCGCCCCTTGCCGCGCCCCTCACGTACGGGCGACTCTTGCGGTCGCCCTTTGCCCCCCCGCCCTTCGATTTCCGCGCCGAAATGCACGAGACGCGCGTCACCGTGGACGCCCTGCTGGCTGAAGGGAAGATCGAAGCAGCCGAAGCCTACATGGAAGAACGCCGCCAGTTCTTTTGGGAGAACGGTTATGCGGTGCGCAAACTCAACCAGGCCTACTTCGCCTTTTACGGCGCGTACGCCGACATTCCCGGCGGCGAGGCCGGCGAAGACCCGGTCGGCCCGGCGGTGCGCGCCCTGCGCGCGCAGAGCGCCTCGCTGGCCGAGTTCGTCAACCGCATCTCGTGGATGACCTCCTTCGAGCAGTTACAGGCCGCCACCACAGATCACCACAGATAAACACGATAAATAATAGGTAAATGCGATGAGCACTGATAAACGCGCAAAAGGCTCGAACAGGGCCAAAAGATATTTTCATTCATGGAAAAATCTGAGTACATCTGCGTTCATCTGTGGTTCCGAGCGGTGATTATATGAAACCCTATTCCTTGCTCTTCCTCCCCATCCTCTTCCTGGCCTCTTGCGCGCCTGCTGCGCCAGAAGCGACGCCCGCCCCCACGCCCACCGAAGTGGAGATCATCATCCCCACCCCGCCGGAGGCCGAACAGCCTACCTGCAACACGCTGACGGTCCAGCCGACGCCCAACCCCGGCGACGATTCCCGCTTCCCGCCCGTCAGCGCGGACGATTACGTGCGCGGCGCGGCGGATGCGGCTGTCACCATCATCATCTACGACGATTTCCAGTGTAGCGACTGCAACTACCTGCCGCTCTCGCGCAAACTGCTGGACGCCCATCCGCAGGATGTCCGCTTCGTCTATCGCCATTATCCGTACACGCAATACTTCGATAAGGCCGAACTGGCCGCGCGCGCTGCCGAGGCCGCCGCCGCGCAGGACAAATTCTGGGAGATGCACGACCTGCTGTTCGAGCGCCAGGCCGAATGGGTGGAGCGTTCCCCGGCCTCGTTCGAGAAGTGGGTCAAAGCCCGGGCGGCGGAACTCGGGCTGGATTCCGCCCGGTTCGAGTCCGATTTCAGTAGCGCGGAAACAGCCCAAAAGGTCCGGGGAGATGCGGAGGAGGGAGCGGCGTTGGGCATCCCCATCCTGCCCTTCCTGCTGCTCAACGGCCAGGTCTACACCGGGTCCACCAATTTCGAGGCGCTCGACCAGGTCGTCAGCCTAATCGCGCTGGGCGCGCGCCAGTTCACGGAATGCCCGCCGGTGGTGATAGACCCCTCCAGGCAATACCTTGCCACGTTGTACACCGAAAAGGGCGAGGTGACGCTGCAACTGTACGCGGACAAAGCCCCCCTGGCGGTGAATTCGTTCGTCTTCCTGGCGCGCGCAGGCTGGTACGATGGCATTACCTTCCACCGCGTGCTGCCTGGCTTCGTGGCGCAGACCGGCGACCCCAGCGGCACTGGCCAGGGCAACCCTGGCTACTTCTTCCAGAGCGAACTCGACCCGTCGCTGGCTTTCGACAGGCCGGGCGTGCTGGCCATGGCCAATTCCGGGCCGGATACCAACGGCAGCCAGTTCTTCATCACGCTGGAGGCCGCCCCGCACCTGGACGGCCAGTACACCATCTTCGGCCAGGTGCTGCGCGGCATGGACGTGTTGGAGGCGCTCACCCCGCGCGACCCGCAGCCGGGCGAATCCCTGCCGCCGGGCGATACACTGCTGCGCGTCACCATCGAGGAGAAATGACATGGACGAACAACCGGCCGGCGCAGACTGGCGCGCCATCCTGCTGTTGATCTTCAGTCTGGGCGGGGCGCTGCTGGCCTTCACCTCCGCGCTGGCGACGCTGGCGCTGACCCTGTTCAGTCTGGACGCTTTCGCCGGGTTGGATGTCTCGCCGCTTTCGACCCTGCTGGCGGGCAGTACGCTGGCTGCGGTTGGATTGCTGTTCCTGCCGGTCGGGTATTACAGCCTGCGACGCTTGCGCGGGCTGGGGACTGCGGCGCTCGTTTTGCCCGCGCTTCGTTTCTGGACCTGGGGCCTGCTTCCGTTTCTCTGGCTACTGGCCGTGACCCTGGCCTCGCTCTTCCACGACGCGCCCGGCGCATTGATCTATGCGCCCGTGCTGCACTTCCTGGCGGTGGCATTGCCGCTCTACCTGCTGGCGCGCGCGGCGCTGGCCCGCATTCCGCTCGGCTCGGCGCTGCGCGCCTGGGGCGTGTTGGGCAGCGGTATGTCGTTCAGCCTGGTAGTGGCGCTCACACTGGAAGTGATGGTCCTGGCTGGCTTCCTGCTCGTGCTGGGCGCCTACCTGGCGCTGAACCCCGAACAGATCGGCGCCATCGAGCGGCTGGCAGGGCAGGTACAGAACGCGCCCAACCTGGAGAGTTTGTTGTATGTGGTCGCGCCGGTGGTCAACAACCCGTTGACGCTCCTGGCGGCGCTGCTGTTCCTGTCCGGTTTCGTGCCGCTGATCGAGGAGTCCGCCAAGTCGCTGGGCGTGTGGTTGGTCGTGGACCGGCTTTCCTCCCCTGCGCAGGGCTTTGCCATGGGCGTCCTCAGCGGCGCAGGCTTTGCGCTGATAGAAAGTTTATCCGCTTCGATGACCCCGGACGATACCTGGGCGATGACCTTCGCCGCGCGCGCGTTCAGCGGCCTGATGCACGTGCTGGCCTCCGGGCTGACCGGTATGGGCGTGGCCTACGCCCGCCTGGAAGAGCGCTATACCCGCCTGGTTGGATTGTTCGTTCTGGGGGTGCTGGTGCATTCCGCCTGGAACGCGGGCGCGGTGCTGACCGTCGCGGGCGGCTTGCGCATCACGCTGGCAAATCCAGAAATAGACCTGCCCGGCGTGCTGCTGGGGCTGGTCGGGCTGGCGGCCATCTTCGTCATGGCGGTGGTAATGGCGGTCGGGTTGATCGTGTTGAACGCGCGCTTGCGCGATGCGAATCCATCATCCCCGCTTGCCCAGCCCGCCCCGGCGCAAGACCAGCCGGTTTCCTAAAGAATGGCTCGAAACGGTCTGTCTTGCTGGGAGGGTCATTGGTTGGCTCGAAGACGGGCTGGGGCCGTTACTATTGAAGTGGGGAAAGGATTAGTTCGCCGGGAGCGTCTCTATTCCCTGCAATGCGTCGTGGTCGGGCAGGCTGTCTTCCAGGTTGCGGATGGAGGCGACAAAGTATCCGCCTGCGCCCACAGCCACGCAAGCCAGGCAGCAAAAGACGGTGATCAACCCCATACCAGCGCCCGGACCTGTACCAACCAGGGCAGAAAATGTTCGTGAAAACGGCGAGACTGTCTGCATGGCGGGTTCCATAACGTAGTCGGCCAGCATACCAGCAATGATGGGCGTGACCGGCTGGGTCAACCAGGCGATCAGGCGGCGGGACGAAAAGACCCGTCCCTGCAAATCGGGCGGGACCTTGGCCTGCCAGATGGCCTGGCTGGAACTGTTGACCAATGGGAAAAAGGCCGCTCCCACCAGCATGGCCGGGATCCATACCGACAGGTCGCGCCCGATTCCCAGGAAGATAAGCACCACGCTGGATATGATCCAGCCCACCAACACGCCATGGATGCGGCGCTTGAACCCGCCCCACAGGCTCATCAACACCCCGCCGAGAACCCCGCCGATCGCGCCCGCCGACTGGACGCTGCCAAACACGATCTCGTTATTGCCCGTGCGAGAAAGGATCATGGGCGCAAGCAGGGCCCACTGGATACCGGAAAACAGGTTGCCCAGCATGAAAATGGTCAGCAAGCCGACCAAACCCGGGCGGGCAAAAATATACTGGAAGCCATAGGCGGCTTCCTTCCAAACGCCGCCCCGCGCCTGCGCCCCGTCTTCGGTTCGAGGCGGTTGCGGGATGTAGACCAGCAGCAACGCGCCGATCGCTAACAAGAAAGTAGCCACATCCATGAGCAGGATGCCTGTCAGGCCGACCAGCGGCAACAACGACCCTGCGAGCAACGGCGCAATCACGCCCGGCCCGCTTTCGATGAGCGACATCATCCCATTCGCGCGTCCGTATTGTTCCTTGGGCAACATCGTGCTTATGGCTGCGGAATACGCCGGCCATTGGAAGGTGTTCCCCAAACCGTTGACGGCAGCCGCCACGTATAAATGCCAGACCTCCAACACACCGAAGGCCTGTAAGACCAGGATGCCCACCGTTGACAGCCCCGCGCCCAAGTCGCTGAACATCATCATCAACTTCCGGTTGTGCCGGTCTACCATCACGCCTGCAAAGGGGGAGATTAGCAGGAAAGGCGTCAGGAAAAAGACCTGGATCAGTCCCAGCGCAGTGGCGCTGCCCGTCTCCTCGAAAGCCCAGATGGTCAGGCCGAATTGCGTCATCATGCTGGCCAACACAGATACCATCTGCCCCAGCCAGACAATCGTGAAACCCAACATCCCGCTCAATCGCTTCGAGGCTTGCATGTTCGTTTCCTTTCCACAACAAAGAAGAAAAGATGGCTAAACGGTTGGTTTAGCCATCTCGATACCGGTAAAAGTCTAGCACGTTGCAAGGTGATTTACATCCCTCCCAGGAAGGGTTTTGCCGCCCGGTTCAACGTAAAAGCGAAGCGCTACTCGACGAAAATCTCCACGTGTTCGCCGTCCTCCTCGTCCACCACGTCGATGATCTTGCCGGTCACGCCGGAACGCAGCGCGTCCATGACATTGGACATGTCCACGCCCTCCACTTCGGGAGCGAAATGTGCGCCGATCTTCATCCCGGCGTCCACCAGCGCCAAGGGGATCTGCACCGAGGCCTTCGAGCGCCCGCTGGCGACATCTGTGACGCGGATACGCAGCGTGCCCGACCTGCGCGGCGGGGACGCTCCGAGGGAACTGCGGCGGCCCTCCGCTAAGGCCGCCAGCAGTTTTGCTCCCTCTTCCGCACTGATTTTCCCCTCTTCGATCATTTTCAAGATTTTCATCCGTTCTTCGACGCTCGCCATTTCACACCTCCGCTACCCGATATAAACCTGCACCCGCTCGCCGCGCTCGCCCTCGTCCACGTTCACGATGATTGGCTCTGGCGAGTCTGCGCCAGCCAGCAACGACAAAATACCTGCCACGCGCGCCTCGTCCATGCCGCGCGCATAGTGGCCGAAATTCCGCAGCGCCCAACTCGCCAGGCCCAGCGGCAGAGGCAACCCCAGCGTGATATGCCCCGGCCATTCGCCTGCTGCCTGTTCGACATTCACGTACAACCAGCGCGCGCTCGACCCGCCCGCCGAAAGCGCCACCAACAGCACACCCAGCAGCAGCGGGAACCAGGCGCAGGCAAACCAGAAACCGTAATTCGACTTTTGCACCAGCATGAACAACCAATAAGACGACAAGATCGTGACGAAGACGCCGGTCCACAACGGGATAGACGTGAAGCGCAGCGCCCGCGCCCTCACTTCATCGAATTCCAGTCCGCTTCTTCCCACGCCTGGGCTTGCCACTGTTTCGAAGGTTTCTGTCCCTGCCTCGGCCGATTCATCTTCGCCCAGTGCGTGAATCAGTTGCATGGCTTCTTCGGCAGAAATCTTGCCGTCCTCGACCATTTTCAGGACCTGTTTCTGTTCGTCAGAAGACATCACGCGCCTCCTTCCAACGCGGAAAGTAATTTTTCAGCCTCTTCCGCCGTGATCTTCTTCTCTGCCAGCATCCTCAAGATCGTCATGCGCTCTTCGTCCGAAACAGGCGCTGCTGACCTGGGGGGCTTGCCCGCAGGGAAATCCCACTTCCAGCGGCCCGCGTTGACGATGCCTTGCGCACCGTGGCGCACCTGTCTCTCCACGCGCCTGGCAACTGCGCCAGCCTTGCGCTCTGCGCGCCGCGCAGCCTCCTGCGCGCGCTGGGAGATGCGCTCGCCCAGGTCGCGGCCAAATCCGCCCCAGTGTTCGCCCACCTCGCGTCCCCAGTCGCCCCAATCGAACATCATGCCCGCAAAGTTGCCATATTCATCGGCTGATTCGGCGGCGTCGGCCCGGTTGGTCACCACCACATCGCCGCCCGCGTCCAGTTTGATTTGCGCCGCGCCGTCTCCCAACGTGATCACGCGCGAAGCGCCGCTGCCCGGCGCGATTCCGGGCCAATCCACGTTGATGTCGTCTGCGCTGATGGTCAGGGTGGCGCTCGCTTCCGGGGGCAGCACCAGCATGATGTCGTCCCCGGCTGTGACCGTGTACTCCTGCCCGGGGCGGGGTTCCAGGTGGACGATCACGTCCTCGTCCACATCCACTTTCAGGCTGCCGCCCACGCCGCGCACCGACAGGTCGTCCGAGACCGAATCGAGCGTCAGGCTGCCGTCCACATCGCGCAGCGAGGCGTCGCCTCCTATGCTGCGGACGCGGACATCCCCTTTTGCGCCTCGCAGGCTGAAGTCCGATTCGACCGCGCCCAGGGTCACACTGCCCATGTCGCGCATAGAGACATCCCCGTTGATCGTGTCTGCTTCCAGCGTCCCCGTCAACCCGCGCAGCGACATGTCGCCGTTCACGGTCAGGATATGTACGCTGGCGTTCTTGGGCACGTTCAGGGACAGGTCAATTACGGAGGAGATGACGACCGACTGGTCGTCCTGCTGGAGGGAAATGGAATCGGCTTCCCCCTTGATCAGGATTTCGTCCGCGTCCCAGCCTACCAGGCGCAGGTCGCCCTCCACGCTTTCGATCTTGATGTGCGGCGAAAAGCCGACCGGGATCCTCGTGGACATGCTAGGCCCCCTCGCCGCGCAGCAAGCGCATGGCAGCCTCGGCGGTGATCTTGCCCGCATTCAGGTCCTCCAGGATGCGGTTACGCTCATCCGGGCCGATCTCCGGCGTCTCTTCCTTGCCAGGCTCGAAGCCGAGCGCGCGGATGACCTCGTGCAGGCGGTTGCGGATGGTGGGGTACGACAAGCCAAGTTCATCTTCCATGCGATTCAACTTGCCTTCATTGCGCACGAAAGCAACGATGAAATTCAACTGCTCCGGGGTCAGGTTGGAAAAATGGCCGGCTGTGAAACGCCCCTCTATAGTTGTATCGCACGATGGGCAATGCAGGCGGCTGACCACCAGTTCGTTCTTGCAAACAGGGCAATGGGTAAGCGCAGGGTACACGGGAAATCTCCAAGAAAGGCGCAATAATATAATTGTGAATTGAATTTATTTATTTTATTGTAGCATAATAATAGATTTTGTCAAGTTGAAGTAAATATTATTAATTTTTTGCCTTTGTTTACATTTGTTTTGCCTAAAACAACAATCGCAAGCAAGGCGGCAAACCAGTGTATAATTTTGTTAGAGGTGTCCCATGACAAATTTAGAGCAAACCATCCTGCGTGAAATTGCCACCTTGCCAGAGTCGCGTCTGGCAAATGTCTTGTCTTATATTCGCTTTCTCAAACTGGGATTGGATGGTGATGCAAAGACCATCGAGGAGCGCTTCGAGAAGTCTTGGAAACGCGTTCGCGCTCGAACAAAAAAACTGAATATTACTCAAGCAGATATAGATGCTGAGATTCGCGCAGTACGCGAGGGGCGCTAATGCGTTTTGTCCTCGATACCAATATCATCATCTCCGCTTATTTGGGGGGCGTCTTGGAAGTTATTTTGCGCGCCTTCAAGGATGAAAAATTTATACTCATTCTCACAGATAGCATTGTCGATGAATATCTCGTCGTTTTACAACGTCCGAAATTTCATATAGAACAAGATGAATTCAATGACTTTGCAGCATTGTTGTTGAATAAGGGTGAATTTGTTATTCCTGTTGAAACGATCCACGCTTTGGTTGGCAGCCAGGCCTTAATTTAAAAATGATCCGCACGCTTTACTTTCTCCCCGCCAAAACATTGCGCGAAGACTTGCAGCCCGAAGCGTTCCTCGCGGCCATTCGGAACCGCAAAGCCCTGTTATGGGTGGATTTTTCCGGCGAACCTCCGGAAACCTGCGAACCGATCTTCCAGGAATTCGGGTTCCATCCCCTGGCCATCGACGACGCCCTGCAGGAAACCCACTCCCCCAAAATAGACGATTGGGGCAATTATCTCTACATCGTCTTGAATTACATGCACTTGCGCCAAAACCATCACAGCGAGTGGGAGACCGAAGTAGACGAATTGGACATCTTCCTCGGCCCCAACTTCGTCATCACGCATCACGACTACCCGCTGCCTGCCCTCGATGAAACCTGGGCCGCCTGCCGCCGCGACATCCGCAACCTGCAAGCGGGCGCAGACCACCTGCTCTACAAGATCGTCGACAACCTGGTGGCCGGTTACATGCCCCTGGTCGAAAAAGTAGACCAGGCCATTGACGAGATCGAAGACGAGGTGTTCGACCGCCCCGGGCCGCGCACCCTGGAACGCCTGTTTGCGCTCAAACGTGTGCTGCTCGCCATGCGGCGCATCCTGCTGCCCCAGCGCGAGGTGCTCAACAAACTGGCGCGCGACGATTACCGCATGATAGACGCCAGGGACCGCATCTTCTTCCGTGACATATACGACCACCTCGTCCGCCTGCACGACCTCAACGAGAGCCTGCGCGACCTGGTCAGCGGCGCGCTGGATACCTACCTGTCAGTAGTGAACAACCGCATGAACGAAGTCATGAAGACCCTCACCATCATCACCACCCTGTTCATGCCGCTGAGTTTCATCGCCGCTGTTTTTGGAATGAATTTTTTCCTGCCTAAACCGGGGGATGCGATTTGGGAATTGATGACCCGCCCCGTGTTTCTTTTTATAGTGGGCACCCTGCTCCTTACTCCCATCCTGATGTACCAGTGGATGCGTCGCCGGACATGGGTTTAAGGTAAGGTTTCTCCCAGAAGCCCCTCACATAACTTGCGCGCCTCATCCAGCAAGTCTACATCCACGGGCAACCTGAACTCCTCGGTGACGCGTAAGGTCAAATATGCGGCCGCCTGTTCGAGTTCCGGCGGGATGCGCGGGTCGTTCCCCAGCAGGGTCAACAGGTCATAAGCGCTGGGCGTGCGGAAGGTCTGTCCGCGCCGGGCGTAATATTCACGGATGGCGATGCCGGCCGCGCGGCGGGCGCACACGCGCGCTTGCCCTTCGTTGCCGCGCGCGCGGGCTGCTTCGGCGCGTTCGAATTCATGTTGCAGTTGGGTCCGCCAGTCGGGCATCTTGAAAACGCTCTCTGTATCATTGTATCCCCAGCGCTTTCGCCAGGTTTTCTATCAGCCGCTCCGTTCGAATTTTCCGCCCCATGGCATTTAGATGATAGTTTGTATTGTAGAAATAATCGTCCGGGAAGCATAATTGTTTCATGTTCGTAAGCAATGGGATGGTTGTGTTCTCCATCAGGGTTACATAAAATTTCTTGATGGCTTCCATTCCCGTTGCGTCACAATTCGTCTGCCGTTGGGCTGGCGCTTCATAGAAAACGCGCGCACCTTTCGAAAGCGCATATTGGTTGAAAGCCTCGAGTTCTTCATAGGCTGCTGGCGAAGCGTCAATGGGGTACTTGCTTGCTGGAATTTCGAAGGTAGCCTTATCATCGAGATGCCCTACAAAATCACCATATTCGTTGAAGCCTGTGCTTAGATACACACCTCTCATTTCCGCTAGCGAACCATTGTACAAGTAGAAATTTGTCTGGCGATTTATCTTTCGTTGCAACATCATTGTGTAGATCGTAGGCATTTGGGAGAGGGGATTGTGAAGGTACCGGATTCGGTCGGGGGATATTTCGATCCATTGTGAAAGGGCCGACGACCACCCATAAAGCCCTGCCTCCGTGAAGATATGAGATTCTATACTGATAATAATGATGTCCCCTGGGTAGATGTACTCTCGAATTTCGTTCAGGGGGATGATGCCAAGCAGTGCATGGAGCCCGTCATTGATGACCGGCATACCAAATTCATCTTCTATCATTCCGCTGTCGATCCCAAACGCAATATTCGAGCCCCCAAAGATGATGATCCTTGGTGAGGGGGTGTCTTGTAAAAGCCTGGTTTTCTCCAGGCTTACATAATAATAATCCTCGGAATCGGGCTTGATGGACGTAAATATACTTGTAGTCAACAGCAGGGAAAGCAACCCAATGGTAAAGACTTTGAGAATGAATTGATTAACCATGTTCACGTCTAAAATTGGAAGTAAATAAATGCTTGCTCTGAACCTGTATATGCCGTTCCCAGAATGAGCGTGAGCGTGATGAGTATGACGTAACAAGTCCACCTTATATATACTGGCGAACGATTGAATTGAACCATAAATTCCCCTTGATATTGTTTTACTTCGATGACCACCAGGATGAGGAGAGCGATACCGGAGAAGAAGATCGTTCCCCTCGGTATCCATTTCAACGATAATGCGAATAGGGGAAACAAACGGTCGAACAACGTCAGGTTGGCTGCATCACTTCGAATGACCGATCCGATTTCCAGGAGATAATCCTTCCAACCTGTGAAGAAATGACCTGTAATGTAAATGGCGTCATGGATATTGTTCGCCCGGAAGAAGACCCATGCAAAACAGACCAGCACAAAAGTAGATAAAATGCCGATACTATTCTGGAGTTTGGGAAATTTATCCAACCAGATCGTCCTTGAAACCCAGTCCCAGAATTTCTCCGTTAGCCCCAAAAGCACAACATAGACGCCATGCAAAGCGCCCCAGATGAGGAAGGTCCAGTTTGCGCCGTGCCACAAGCCGCTGATCATGAAAGTGAGCAACAGGTTGAAGATCCAGCGTGACCGAACCACCCGGTTCCCGCCCAGGGGGATATAAACATAGTCACGGAACCAGGTGGAAAGGGATATGTGCCAGCGCCTCCAGAACTCCGAAATAGACCTGGAAAAGTAGGGATGGTCGAAATTCTTCATCAACTTGATACCCATGACCTGTGCGGAACCAAGCGCAATATCGGAATAGCCCGAGAAATCACAATAAATTTGGATGGCAAAAGCCAATGTAGCCATTACCAGGGCAGGCCCGCTGTATTCGCCAGGCGCGTCGTAGACCGGGTTGACAAAGAGCGCCATGCGGTCGGCAATCACGACCTTCTTGAACATGCCCCACGCCATCCATTTCAGGCCGTCCGTGACACGCTCGTAATCGAATTTGTGCTCTGTATGGAGTTGGTGAAGGATATTCTGCGGACGCTCGATCGGGCCTGCCACCAGTTGCGGGTAGAACATCACGTACAATGCCAGGTAACCAAGGTGTCTCTCCGCCTTTTGTCGCCCCCGATAGACTTCGATGGTGTAACTGAGCGACTGGAAAGTGTGGAAAGACAACCCGATCGGCAAGATGATTTCGAGATTCTGGATGGGATACTGCCAGCCGATGAAATTCGACAGCGCGGCAATGTTTTCATTGGCGAAGTTGAAATACTTGAAAAAAGCCAACATGCCGATATTGGTCAGGATACTGGCAATCAAAAGCAGTTTTCTCTTTTGGCCGTGCAGCCTTTCAAGCCCCAGTCCGGCTGCATAGTCTACTGCAATCGTAACCGCCAGGATGAGGATATATTTCGGGATGAACGCCATGTAGAAATAGCAACTGGCCGATAGGATCAGCAGCCAGCGGTAGCGGTGAGGAAGTACAAAATATAAAGTTGTTACTATGGGGAAAAATAATAGAAAGTGGAATGAGTTGAACAGCATGGTTGGTCAGGCAGGCTTTGGAATGGGAAGATCATAAACTCCACTGTTGGGCTTTGACAAAACAGCGCAAGAGTGCTAACTTACCAGTTTACTATCATAAAGTCAAGTCCTTTCGTCCCTTACCGGCAATTCCAAACCTGAAACCAGGCAAGCCTCAAATTGGGCAGATTCAGGCATTTGGGCACAGAAAATATGGCTTGCGTCGATGGTAATATGTTCGAAAGCAGCACAATCTGGTTAAAAGTGCTGTTTTTCAAGAATTGCATTTTAGATTTGGAATTGTTGTTGCTGTTGCGCCTCTTTCTTCCTTGACACTTTTTATCCTTCGCTTGCATAATATGGTTATGACAACTATCTCCCTCACTACTGATTTTGGCCTGGCCAATGGCTTTGTAGGCGTTATGAAGGGCGTGATCTATGGGATTGCGCCGGACGTGAAGATCGTGGATATCAGCCACCTGATCTCGCCGCAGGACGTGCTGGAAGGGGCGTATGCGATGTGGCGGGCGGCGCCGTTTTTCCCGCCCGGCTCGGTGCATGTGGGCGTGGTCGATCCGGGCGTTGGGACGCATCGTCGCCCGATCGGCGTGCAACTGGGTGACCAGTTCTTCATCGTACCGGACAACGGCTTGTTGACGCCCTTGATCCTGGACGCCGAGCGCAGGGACGAGACGGTGGAGTTCGTCCACCTGGATAACCCCGAATACTGGCTGCCGAAAGTCAGCAACACCTTTCACGGGCGAGATATTTTCGCCCCGACCGCCGCGCACCTGGCAGCGGGCGTGCCTCTGGGCGGGTTGGGCACGTCCATTTCCGACCCGGTGCGGCTGGACCTGCCCCGCCCGGAAAAGACGGAGAACGGCTGGCGGGCGCACATCACTATTATCGATATCTTCGGGAATCTGACTACCGATCTGCCGGCTGAGGCGCTTAAGGAGCGCGGTGATGTACTGATACGGATTCTCGGCCACGAAATCGATGGGATCGTCACTTCTTACGGGCATCGCCAGGCTGGGGACCTGGTGGCTGTAGTGGACAGCGAAGATTACATCGAAGTCTCCGTCGTCAATGGGAATGCGGCTGCCAGCCTGAATGCGAAACGAGGCGACCTGGTTGAATTTATCTTCAGGTAAGTCGCAGATGGGATGAAACACATTAAGCAATTTGTCCGGTTTAGGCTATAATAGGCGCATGTATTTTTGGAACGCCTTTGCCCTGAACAATGACGATACAATCGTAAGGCAGTTTGTACGAAAATCCCCAAAGACCCTGAAGGTGCTCGAAACTTTTGGGGTCTTTATTTTTCGGTGGTGTCATGACTGAGTCTCCCCTGGTGGTCGAAAACCTGTCCTTTCAATATCGTTCGCGTCCTGAACTGGCGATTGAGAATATCTCCTTCGAACTCGAGCCGGGTGAAATGTTGCTGATCGCTGGCTCGAGCGGCTGTGGCAAGACCACGTTGGCGCGCTGTATCAACGGCCTTATTCCGCGCAGTTATGGCGGGAAGCGCGAAGGAGAGGTCCGTTTGCATGGCAAGGATGTGGCTGGCATCCCATTGGCGGAAGTGGCGCAAATCGTAGGCACGCTGTTGCAAGACCCGGAGCGCCAGATCGTCGCCAGTAATGTCTACAACGAGATTGCCTTTGGACCCGAGAATTTGGGCTTGCCGCGCGATGAGATCGTGGCGCGTGTGGAAATGGCCATGCAGCGTCTGGGTTTGGGATACCTGCGTGAGCGTGATACGTTCAGCCTCTCTGGCGGGGAAAAGCAGAAAGTGGCGCTGGCCGGGGTGTTGGCGATGAACCCGTCCATTCTGTTGTTGGACGAGCCGCTCGCTTCTCTCGACCCCGCCTCTGCCTACGAAGCGCTGGGCATTTTCCGCGGCCTGGCAGACGAGGGCAAAACCATCGTGTTGATCGAACATCGCGTGGAAGATGCCATCGCAGCCAGGCCTGACCGCCTGATGTATATGGCGGATGGGCGCGTCGAGTATTTAGGGCCGATCACCAGCCTGCCCCAGGAGATCGACCACAAGCAGGTCAAACTGCCTGCGTTGTGGGTGGTG
The DNA here is from genome assembly GCA_049323115.1 of Chloroflexota bacterium. Lineage (GTDB taxonomy): Bacteria > Chloroflexota > Anaerolineae > Anaerolineales > Villigracilaceae > JAABUE01. The sequence continues at coordinate 5,510 of JBMOMP010000094.1, read as the reverse complement.
CAGCGGGTCAAAGAGCGGAAGGAAATTGTCGAAACGGTCAGCAAGCCCGAGGTTCGCACTGAGCGTAGTCGAAGTGTCCCGGAAAGAGGCGAGACGCTGGTCTCGTTCGAAAATGTCGCCTTTCGGTACGATACAGAACTTCCGTATGTGCTGCAAAATGTCAACCTGGAAATCCGGCGCGGGGACCTGATCGCTGTGCTGGGGCGCAACGGCGCGGGCAAGTCCACCCTCATCAAACATGCCATTGGCCTGCTCAAGCCCACCGAGGGCGTGGTGCTGGTGGAGGGACAGGATACCCGCAAGATGAGCGTGGCGCAAATCGCGCGCGTATTGGGGTTCGTGTTCCAAAGCCCAACGCACATGCTGTATGCGCCCACAGTGCGCGAGGAGTTGGCGTTTGGGCCGAACAACCTGGAATTCGAAAAAGAAGAAGTTACCTCTGCCGTCTCTGAGAGCGTTGCCACGCTGAACCTGAGCGGGCTGGAAGAATACCCCCCCCTGGGACTCTCGTTCGGGCAACAGAAACGCACCACGATTGCGGCGGTGCTGGCGATGCGCTCGAAGATCATGGTGATGGACGAACCCACCGCCGGGCAAGATTACGCCAATTACACCCACTTTATGGATGTGATGTGCCGCCCTGTGGATGGAGCGCAGTCGCTGCTTTCGGCCAACTTTGCGGCCACCTTATTCATTACCCACGACCTTGACCTGGCCGTCACCTACGCCAATCGCGTCCTGCTGGTGGGCGATGGGACGGTGGTCGCAGATGGGACGCCGGAGGAAGTGCTAAAAGACTTCAATCTACTGGAGCGCTGCCGTGTGAGACGCACCTCGCTTCTCGACCTGAACCTGAGCCTGCTCCCCAAAACCGGAGGCTTTTTACCGGCCGAAGCGTTGGCGGCTTACGCGTGAGATCATCTTTGTGATTTTCCCTGCAACGGAAACCCCTATGCAGGGTTATCAGAAATAGGGTCAGCACCCGAATTCAAACCTAAATAATCAAAAGGAGAGAAGTAATGGAAAACAAAAAGACATGGGCTTTCGGCACCCGAGAAGTTGTGTATGGTGCCATTGGCGCGGCGTTGTATGGTGTGTTCTCCTGGGCCACCAACATCTTCCCGTTGCCTGCCGCCGGTAATATCACCTTCCGCCCGGCTGTAGCCGTGTTGGTTTTCTTCGGCGCAGCTTATGGCCCCTGGGTAGGATTGTTGGCCGGGTTCGTCGGCAATATGCTGGGCGATATGCTCTCTGGCTGGGGCTTCTACTGGAACTGGAGCCTGGGCAATGGCTTCATGGGGCTGCTGGCAGGACTGGCGATGCCGTTGATCAAAGACTTCCGCGCCCGCGCAGACATCCTGAAGGCCATTCTGTGGGGCGTCATTGGCATTGCAGTGGGTATGCTGTTTGCCTCGGTAACCGAAAAATTGTTTGGCGGCATCGATTGGAACACCGCCATCATTGGTTACTGGGTGCCTGCTGTCATCGGGAATACGGTTGTGACCGTCGTCCTGCTGCCTATTTTGATGATCGCGTTTGCGGCGGTCGCTGCGAGACGGGGCCGGTAACCATCCATGTTGGCAACCTGGAAATATCGCCCGCGCGATACATTCATACAGAGACTTGACCCGCGCGCAAGGTGGATATTTTTATTCAGTTTCATCTTTGCCATCTCGATTCCCGAAATCTGGGACATTCGGATTCTCTTCCCGCTCTTCTTGCTTTCGCTGACCCTGTATTTCATGGCGCGTATTGCGTGGAAGGATATCCGCCGGGTCTGGATCTTCATCATCGTGCTGGTAGTGTTCATTGTCGGATTGAATGGCATACTCTCAGGGCGTGGTGGTCCAGATTCTGTAACCCAGGTTGCTTCGCCGACCCTGTTCGAAGTCCCGTTCTATATCCCCTGGACGGCATGGGGATTTACCGTGCCTATCACAGTCAATAAAGTCTGGTTTGGCATTTGCCAGATGGTGCGTATGTTGTCCATGGCTATTCTGGCAATTCCCATCCCATACACCATGGATCCCGGTGTGTATGGGATCACATTTCGCCGGATGGGCGTCTCGGATAAAGTCTCGTTCACCATGGACCTGGCTTTTCGTTTCCTGCCAACCTTTTCGCGCGATTTCACCATCACGGTGGATGCGCAGCGCGCTCGCGGCTATGAAATCGAGGCCTTGAAAGGCGGCGTTGTCGCCAAGTTGCGCCGACTGGCGCCCCTGATCATCCCAGTTACCATGCAAGCGACGGTTACCGGTGAAGAGGTGATCGATGCGATGGATTTGCGCGCTTTCGGCACCAACCCGCGCACTTGGATGAAGGACAATTTACGCTTTGCCCGGCGTGATTATTTTTTGATCGGCCTGGGTGTGATCATATTCATTGGCTGCTGTTTGCTGAAATGGGTCTTTGGCATTGGCGAGTTCTTTGTGCCAGACTTTTTCTTTGTGCTGTTGGGATATTAGCGGAAATCAATTGCAATATGGAAAAAGCCGCCTGGATGTGTGAGGCGGCTTTTTCTAAATAGGAGGGGTTATTTTGCCGTGATCTGATCTATGGTGACAGTTCCAACGCCCGGCTCGTCGTTCCCTTTGCAGGAGATGGCAAAGTCGATCCTGTAGATTTGCGACGGCGAAATGATCTCGTCCTTGCGGCAGCCGGTACTTTCCCAACACTTGAATTTGGCGTAGGGAATGTTCAAAGCGACCCAGCCCTGTGTATCGCTGCCATGCGGAATTTCGTAACTGAATACGGCGCTTTTTCCTTCTGCGTTGGGCGTGGTCAGGAGTTTGACCTCGAAGGTGTTGGCTGCGCCGTTCCCGCGATAGGAGAGCTGTAACTCTTTCGTGTTGTCGAACAGGGTCGTATCAATCGGTTTCGATATGCCCACATAACCGCCTTGCCGGACGTAGAAGATCACCAGCACAGCCTGTTTTTTCATGCCGTCAACTGTTTCGACGGAGAGCATATTGTCTGCGCTTGCATACGGGATCCAGCCCTTTGTGGCATCCATGCTGTCTATGATGGTCGCTGGTTTGACCAGGAACAGCCTGGCGAGGAAAAAGCCAACCAGCGCGCCCGCGATAAGCCCTGCCGCAATCCCTGCCCAGGGCAATTTGCGCTCCGGTTGCGCAGCGGATTCGGCAGGTTGCTTGCCGATTTTTGCTACCATAATAACTTTTGGTGCTAGTCCTATATATGGTGATTTAGCGATTGCGAAAACACCATATGTGGTGGTTGAATACTGCAAGAATGCGCGTAACAGTCGAAAATCAGCCCAAACTAGCACCATTGGTTAATAGATGCGTACGCCCCGATCAGCGCCGCCAGCACAGTGGCAATGGCTGTAATCAATGTGTCTGACATTGTCCCTCCAGGAAATTCTCAATTTTTTGCATCTTACCATAAGTCGGATTGATTTGATGCCCAACATGAAATGACCCCGCAACATCTTTCGTTGCGGGGTCGTGAGGCGCCAGTCTGGTTTTACTACTCTTCCAGCGTCGAAATATCGCCTTCGGGTAATCCCTGCGCCCGGGCTTTCAACACCCGCCGCATAATCTTGCCGGAGCGTGTCTTGGGCAGTTTGTCCACGAATTTGATTTCGTCCGGCTTGGCAATGGGGCTCATGTGCGTGGATACGTGTTGCCGCAGTTCCTCGGCCAGTTCGGGCGAGCCGATGAAACCAGCGCGCAACAGGACGAAGCAATGGATGGCCTGGCCTTTGACCTCATGCGAGAGGCCGATAGCGGCCGCCTCGGCCACTGCCGGGTGGCTGACCAGCGCCGATTCGATTTCGGCCGTGCCTAAGCGGTGCCCGGAGACTTTGATCACGTCGTCCACGCGGCCAATGATCCAGAAGTAGCCGTCCTTGTCTCGTTTGGCCGAGTCGCCGGTCATGTACTTGCCGGGATACTTGCTCCAGTACTGGTTGACGTAGCGCTCGTCGTCGCCGTAAACGGTGCGCAGCATGGCCGGCCAGGGATTTTTGAGCACCAGGTAGCCTTCCTCGCCGTCCGGGATGGGTTTGCCGTCGTCGCCCAGGATTTCCGCTTCCTGCCCAAAGATGGGGCGGGTAGCCGAACCGGGCTTGAGCGGCACTACTGGCGTGGGCGTGATCATGAACATGCCGGTCTCGGTCTGCCACCAGGTATCCATGATGGGACATTTTTCCTTGCCGATCACGCGGTAGTACCAGCGCCAGGCCTCGGGGTTGATCGGCTCTCCAACGGAGCCGAGCAGCCTCAGGGAAGAGAGATCGTGTTTGTTCGGCCAGGCCTCCCCAAAACGCATCAGTCCGCGAATCGCTGTTGGCGCGGTGTAGAAGACGGTGATCCCATAGCGTTCGACCAATTGCCACCAACGGTTCGGGTACGGGTAGACCGGCCCGCCTTCGAACATGAAGGAGGTCGCGCCCAGAATCAATGGCCCATAGACGATGTACGAGTGTCCGGTCACCCAGCCGGGGTCGGCGGCGCACCACCAGCGGTCGTCGTCTTTCAGGTCGAACACATATTTGAGCGTGGTGTACGTGCCGACCATGTAGCCGCCATGTGTGTGCAGGATGGCCTTGGGCTTGCCGGTGGAACCGGAGGTATATAGGATGTAGAGCGGATCTTCCGCATCCATTTGCTCGGTGGGGCATTTGCCGTTGGCGATGGGCAGGACGCACATATCGTGATACCAGTGGTCGCGGCTCGCTTCCATCGGGACCTCGTGGCCGGTGCGCTTGACGACGATCACATTCTCCACCGACGGGCAGGACTTGATGGCCTCGTCCACGGTGCGCTTCAACTCGAAGATCTTGCCGTTGATCCACGAGCCGTCTGCGGTAATGACCAATTTCGATTCGCTGTCGTCGATGCGGCCTTTCAGCGCGTCCACCGAGAAGCCGGCGAACACTACCGAATGGATCGCGCCGATCTTGGCGCAGGCCAGCATGGCAAAGACGATCTCCGGGATGCGCGGCAGGTAGATCGTGACCCGGTCACCTTTGCCCACGCCCATAGCCTTGATGATGTTGGCAAAGCGGTTGACCTCGCGGCTGAGGGAATAGTACGAGAACGTGCGCTCTTCCTTGCCGTCTTCGCTGACCCAGATGAGCGCCAGTTTGTTCTTGCGCCAGGTGTTCATGTGACGGTCAACTGCGTTGTGGACGATGTTGACCTTGCCGCCCACGAACCATTTGAAGAACGGCTTGTTCGAGTCGTCCAGCACCTTGTCCCATTTCTGGAACCATTCCAGTTCCGCGGCGCGTTCTCCCCAGAAACCCTGCAAGTCTTTCGTTGCATAGGCTGCCAATTCGTCCCAATCCGGGACGATGGCCCGGGCAAGGACTTCATCTGAGGGAAAGTACACTTCCCCTTCCATTTGTGGTTTCGATTTGGGCATGCGTCTCCTCCAATGGCGATAGATTTTGTCAACTATACAACAAATTGTCATCGGGCGCAATAAATTTTGTGTTAAAACCCCAAACCGGGTACAAGTTACCCGGTTTGGGGCGATTG
>JBMOMP010000093.1:0-45736 GCA_049323115.1 Chloroflexota bacterium | reverse complement strand
CAGCGAAATCTGTCCCATAGCGGCTGTCGGACAACCCAGACACTCACACCCCATCAGCGTCCCTGCGGCGGTATCTCCTCAAGGATACGCTGATGCCACATCCCAAGCAAGTTCATTCTAATAACGCTTGCCGTTGGCACGCCCCTTGCATAACAAAGTCAATTATATGAACTCATCTGGTCATGACAAAGAATCAAAGGTAGGAATAATACAAGCCTTACTTGCCTTTATCGGCGTGGTGATAGCCGCTTATATTGGGTACTTGGGAGTAAGAAGTCAAGTGGAAGTACCAATTCATGCCACTCAAACTAGCGAAGTAATTGGAGCCACAGGAACCAGTACGGTTAATCTGACCACTCAAACTCAACAGGCACAATACCAACAAGAGTTTGCAATGACGGCAACAGCGTTTTATCTCGCAGCGACAACTGCACAAGCGCGATATACACAACAGGCTATTTCCCTATCAGTTACCCCAATAACAAATCCTGTAGAAATCGCTGTGTTAAACGTAAATACAACGACTCTACCTGATGGCACTGTCCAAAATTCAGCGGATTTATCGGTTTCGCCACTTGGGTTAGGGTCTTTGCAATTAACCAGCCCATCAACAATTAAACTTGGCGAGTCCAGCATAATTCGTCTTGCAATAACGCCCGATTCCGCATTAGCAAGTTTGCCGAAAGTTTCCGCTCCAACAATATCCGCTAATTCTCCAGATTATGTTTTAGAGTTCAGTGACCGTTTACAAATTTATCCTGTGATGATAGCCGAATTAAAAGGAGTAAATTTTGAAATAGAGTCTGATAACCGTCCAGAAAAGCCCGTCACTTCAGATATGCCTGTTGAGTGGCTTTGGAATGTAACACCTTTATATGCAGGCAAACAAACTCTGATTCTTTCAATATCAATACCCGTAATTATTGACCATACACATGATGTCGTAAGCGCCCAGACGTTAAAAAATATTCCAATTGAAATTCGGGTTGAAGTTACCCCAACTCCAATTCCTTCTGAAACCCCAAAGCCAACTCAAACCCCTATTCCTACATCTACCCCAACCCCACTTCCGCCAATTGCGAGAATTGGAGAAAAACTTATCGAAAATGTGTCAACAGTAGTTGTAGCCATTATTGGATTAATCGGAGTTCTAGCGGGAGCATATGTTACATACATAAATGCCCAAAAATCTAAAGCCGCAAAGTCTGGAACAAGCAAGGCTAAGAAAAAATGAAAAGTTCTTCTAAAGCAAAAAGCTGCCTAATTATGGTCGGTGGGGCGATTACCCACCCCGCCGCCGCTTCCGCCTGTCCTGACGTTCTTTGTCAGGAAGCCGGACGTGAAACCCTTCGATAAACTCAGGGCATGGTTTCCCTTCATCTGGCTCTTCAGATAACAGGCTCTTGTCATGAGCGCTTGGTTCGGTGGACTTCATCGTGGCAGTCCCCAAAGGGGATGCTATGGGAATCGGCGTGATTAAAACCTTTCGGACACGGATGTCACTGATTACACGGACAAACACGGATTTTTTAAAAGGAAAATCCGCGCGACTCCGTGATATCCGCGTAATCCGTGTACAGAATCACGGTAACTCCCAGGGAACCGAAAAAGTCAAATTAGAAAAACCTTGCGTCGAGATAGTTTGGCCTCCGGCGGTCCTGGTTGCCGTCTTCGTCCTTTCCCGCCTGCTGTACGCGCGCGCCGGTATCCGGTTCGAAGCGGGTACCATCACCAGCAGTTGGCACTTCATCGACATCCACCTGCTGGAAACCGACCTGTGGCGCAGCGTCTTCTACCTGCACACCCAGCCGCCCCTGCTCAACCTGCTGACCGGGCTTGGGCTGCAACTTTTCCCTGCGAACTACCCCGCCGTTTTCCATGCGCTCTTCCTGCTGACCGGCCTGGCCTTTGCCTTTTCGATCTACTTCCTGGGAAACAGGCTCGGTTTCCCCAAAGGGCTGTCCCTGCTGCTGGCAGCCTGGTTCTGCGTCAGCCCGGCGACCATCATCTACGAGAACATCCTGTCGTATGCCTATCCCCTGCCGGCCGCGCTGGCGATGGCGGCCGTCTTCCTGGCGCGCTTCCTCGAAAACAGACGCCCCATAGATGGACTGTTGTTCTCCTTCCTGCTGGCCGGCATGGCGCTCACCTGGAGCCTGTTCCATCTGGCCTGGCTGGCGGGCTGCCTGGCAATCGCCTGGTTTGCGCTGAAGGGCGCGCGTACAAAGGCCGCCTGGCTGCTCCCGGCGCTCCTGCTGGTAACCGCCTGGTACGCCAAGAACGCGCTCCTGTACGACACCTTCAGCGCCAGCACCTGGGGCGGCCTGAACCTGTTCAAGATCGTCACATACGAAATCCCCGGCGAAGTGAGAAAAGGCTGGGTCAAAGAGGGCAAGGTCTCCGAACTGGCGCTCGTCCCGCCGTTCCGCAGCCCGGAGGTCTATCTCGAATTCTTCCCGGATACCCCCCTCACCGGCGTCCCCCTGCTGGACGAGCACTACACCTCCACCGGCTACCGCAACCAGCACCACCGCGTCTACGTCCCGGCCGGGGAGCGTTACTGGAACGACTCCCTGCGCATGATCGCGCTGGCGCCGCAAGCCTACCTGCGGTCGGTGTTGCGCGCTGCCTACATCTACTTCCATTCCGCCAGCGACTACAAGCAGGTCATGGATATCCGCCAGCCGGTAGACCGCCTGGACACGCTCTGGAACCGCCTCTTCTATGGACAATGGCAAAAGGACGAGTCCTTGCAGGAGCGCGCCGCACGCTTCTCCCCCGGACATGTTGCCTGGTTCCTGACCATCGGGTTTTTGCTTGCCGTTGCGGGCTTGCCCGCCTGGCTGTGGAAAGCGCGCGCCCGCCTGTCCGAGCCGCGTCCCGCCCTGCTGCTGTTCCTGCTTTGGAACCTGCTGTTCGTATCCATCATCAGCGTTACAATGGACTTGGGGGAAAACAATCGCTTTCGCTTCAGCATAGACGCCCTGGCGCTCCTGGCGCTCGTCTTTGTCGTCCGCAATTCCAGGGAGATTTTTACGGCTACTCATAAGCAAATCTTTTAGCAACCCATTGCATGTACTAATATTCGTGATGACATTTAGTCTGCGCATTGAATGACAGGTTGCACTTGGCATGTTCTCATTTATCCGTTAACCTGTATAAGAAACTTACGACTCTATTTCCGGGAGAATGCGCAAAATGTCACAAAATCTTTACATCACGTTTCGGAAAGTTACCATCCTGTTGGGCGTGATGCTGGCCTTCCTGGGCTTTGGCCTTGCCTTTGCAATGCCCGGGCAGGATGCGCAAGCCGCACAACTTGCGCAAGATGCAGTCACACCCACCCCTGGTACAAGCGTTGATCATACTTCCTTCGCAGTGTTGCAAGGGCCCTTTGCAACCCCACAGGAAGTGACCAAGGCCTGCCTGTCCTGCCACACCGAGGCGGGCAATCAAATCGTCCACACCACGCACTGGACCTGGGAATTCGTCAACCAGACCACCGGCCAGGTGCTGGGCAAGAAAACGCTGATCAACAACTACTGCATCAGCGTCCAATCCAACGAACCGCGCTGCACCAGTTGCCACATTGGGTATGGTTGGAAGGACAAGTCTTTCGATTTCTCGGCCCAGGAGAACATCGACTGCCTGGTGTGTCACGACACCACCGGCAGTTATAAGAAGTTCCCCACCGCCGCCGGGATGCCGGTGTTGGGCGAGGCCAAAGATTTTGGCGGCAAGACCTTCCAGCCGGTCGATCTTGCCAAAGTAGCGCAAAATATCGGCAAGACCTCCATTGCGACCTGCGGCGCCTGCCATTTCTACGGCGGCGGCGGCGATGAAGTGAAACACGGCGACCTGGACAGTTCCCTGGTGGACGCTCCGTACGAACTGGATGTACACATGTCGCCGCAGGGAGGCAATTTCACCTGCACCACCTGCCACGTCACCACAGAACATGACATTGCCGGCACCCGCTACAGCATGGATGCGGAACAGTGGAAAGGCTGCGAATCCTGCCATACTGCGGCGCCCCACCCGCTGGCGCTCCTCAACCAGCACTCGCAGCGCGTCGCCTGCCAGACCTGTCACATCCCTGAATACGCGCGCGGCGGCATCGCTACCAAGATGACCTGGGACTGGTCGCAGGCCGGACGGCTGGCGGATGGGAAGCCGGTCGTCGAAAAGGACGAAAAGGGCTACGTGACCTATGACGGCCAGAAAGGCGCATTCACCTGGGAAGAGAACGTCGTCCCCGAATACCTGTGGTTCAACGGCGTCGTGCAATACGTCCTGGCGGGCGACAAGTTCGATCCGTCTACGACTTTGGTGATCAACCAGTTCCAGGGCAGCAAGGATGACCCCAATGCGCGCATCTGGCCGGTGAAGCGTTTCGAAGCCTCCCAACCGTATGACAGCGGCTTCAATACCCTGGTCGTGCCGCATCTCTTCCCGAGCAATGCAGAAGATACCGCTGCTTACTGGAAAGGCTTCGACTGGAACACAGCCATTCCCGCCGGGATGCAGTACGCTGGCCTGCCTTACAGCGGACAGTACGCCTGGGTCAATTCGGTGATGTATTGGCCGACCACGCACATGGTCGCGCCCGCTTCCGATGCGCTGCAATGCCGCGACTGTCATACCACAGACGGCGGACGGCTCGATTTTGCCGCCCTGGGCTACAGCGCAACGGATGTGACCCGCCTGACCAATTTCCCGCCTGTGCTGACCATCGAGTCGCAGGGTTCGCCCCAGAACTCGCCGGAATCCTGCAAGGAATGTCACGCCAATCAGTACGATGTCTGGACGGTCAGCAAGCACAGCGCCAAGAGCGTTGGCTGCGTCTCCTGCCACACACTGGAAGGCGACCAGGAACACCCGTTGTCTCCGTATACGTCATCCCGTTCAGCGGATGTGTGCGGCGCTTGTCACCTGGATGAATATCGCGACTGGCAAAATAGCGTGCATGGCGAAACCGGCCTGACCTGTGCCACCTGCCACGAACCGCACGCCCAGGTACAGCGCGTGGTTGGCGAGAACAAGACCGCCTGTGAATCCTGCCACCGCGACCAGGTGACTGCCATGCAGCATTCGACCCACCTGGCGGCCGGGTTGGATTGTCTCTCCTGCCACAAGAACACCGACCTGAATACCGGTCACACGTTCGTGATCGCCCTCGATACCTGTATGAAGTGTCACGGCGAGGATATCCACGAGTCCAACCTGCTGGCCAGCGCGGGCGTCGCCCTGGGCGGCGAGGCGGCTGTCGAAACGGAAGCAACCCCCATGCCCGAGGCAGAAGCGGGCGAAGCGTCCCCTACCGGGGTGGGGCTGCCGGCCTGGTTCCTGATCTTGTTGGGCCTGTTGATCGGCGGCGGCGCGTACTGGTTGCTTTCGACGCGCAGGCTGGCGGACAGCAACGAACCGCCGGAATCCGAAGAAAGCGGGAAGTCCGAGAAGTAATCGTGCGAGCGGGCAGCGTCGAACCGGCGCTGCCCCTCTGAACGTCACCGTTTGGAGGTACCTGAGATGAGTCAAGAATCACAGACCGAGAAAAACGCCTCGCGCCGGGATTTCCTGAAAGTTGCCGGAGCAATGGCAGGCGCTGCGGCCTTGACCCAGGTCGTCAACCTGGGCATGTCCTCTGGCAGGGCCGAGGGCGGGCATGGGGAAGGGGAAGGCCCGCGCTGGGGGATGCTGATCGATATCAACAAGTGCATTGGTTGTAAATATTGCACCTATGCCTGCCAGGCGGTCAACAACCTGCAGGACGAGATGATCTACAACACAGTGACCACTGAGACGACCCAAACCGGGACAGAGTTTTTCCTTTCCCGCCCGTGTATGCACTGCGACGACGCGCCCTGCGTACACGTTTGCCCGGTGAACGCAACCTACATCCGGCCAGACGGCATTGTCACCATGGATTACGACCTGTGCTTTGGCTGCCGGTATTGCGAGATCGCCTGCCCTTACGATGTGCGCGTGTTCAACTGGAAGAAGCACACCGAAACCAGCCCGCGCGTGCCGGAATACGGCGTGCCGGAAGTGCCGCCCCGCCCGCGCGGTGTGATGGAGAAATGTACATTCTGCGAACATCGCATCGACAACGGCGTAGAGCGCGGCCTGACGCCAGGCGTAGACCCGCAAGCCACCCCGGCCTGCGTGATTGCCTGCCCGACCGGGGCGCGCGTCTTTGGCGATATTCACGACCCGGAAAGCCCGATCTCGAAAGTGTTGAGCGAGACTAAAGTGACCATCCGCCTGCGCGAAGAGTTGAGCACCTCGCCAAAAGTGTATTACATCCCGCCGCAAGAACAGCCGTCTGGCCTGACGGGAGAGGAAGGTTAGCATGGAATACCTCATCAAACCTTTGACCATGCGCATGGGCAAGAAAGAGGTGGATATCTTCCCTTATTGGGTCGCTATCCTCGCCGTTGGGTTACTGTTTGGACTGGTTGGCGCCTTCGAAGTCCTATCCAAAGGGTTGCAGGTCACTGGCCTTTCCAACCAGGTACCATGGGGTTTGTGGATCACCATTGACCTGGCCGCCATTGCCCTGGGCGGCAGCGCTTTTACCTTTGGCGTGATCGTTTACCTGCTGCGCATCAAACGCATGGAGGTCGTTGGGAAACTGGCTGTACTGCTTGGTTTCCTGGGATACTCTGCTGCTGGCCTGGTGATCTTCTTTGACTTGGGGCAGCCGCTGCGCATCTGGCACCCGATCGTTTTCTGGCAGCCGCATTCGCTGTTGTGGGAAATCACGATGTGCGTGGTGTTGTACCTGACGGTGCTGGTCGCCGAGTTGCTGCCTATCCTCATGGAACATCCCGCCTTGACAGGGCACCCCTGGCTCGACCGTTACCCCTTCCTGCGAAAGGCTTCTAACGGGTTGGACTGGCTGGCGCACCGCTTACACGGTTACGCCCCGGTCCTGGCGGTCATTGGCCTGACCCTGTCGCTGCTGCACCAGGCCTCCCTGGGTGCGACCTATTCGGTGCTTTCCGGGCGCGGCCTGTGGTTCAACCAAAGTGCGCCGGTGCAATTCGTACTCTCAGCAATGGGAGGCGGGACGGCGTTACTGTTCTTCTTGAGCGTGGTAGTGTTCCGCATCATGCGCCCGGGGCTGGTCCCAGACGACGTGTTGTACGATATTGCCCGCGTTGCCGGCGGCATCATCCTGCTGTGCATCTACATCCGCGTTTGGGATTGGGCGGTGACGAATTACTACAGTTTCGACATCGAGGTCTCGCTGCAAACGGAAATGTTGAACTCGATCGCGCCATATTCGACTTCGTTTTGGGTGGGGCAGGTGCTGTTCGCACTCATCCCTGGCACCATGCTATTGCTGTCGAAGCGCATCCGCAACTTCCGCATCCTGATGGGAGTTGCCATCCTGCCCGCCGTTTGTACCGTGCTGATGCGCTGGAACTATAACTTCTCCGGCCTGATTGCTTCCATCACGTACGATCCCTTCACGCCAACGGTGGTGCTGAATTCCTACTACCCCACCTGGCAGGAATGGGCAGTGGCCTCATTGGTCATTTCGTACTGGCTGCTTGGCTTCAGCCTGGCGGCGCGCTACCTGCCCTTCGTCTCCCGTTCCCACGAGCATCACACGAACAAGTAACCGATCGGTAACCTGACCTGGAAGATAAAGCCCGGTGTCCATGCGTTGGACGCCGGGTCTTTTTTCTGCAAAAACTCGTTCAATTCTCCGGCGCGCCGATGTCAATCCATTCAACGACCAGGGCCAGTTCTTCCGGCGAGAAGGTCGCAAAGTGCGCCCCGCTCTGCACCCGGACCAGTTTACTGCCTGCGCTGTCCCCAGCCTGGATGACCGGCCCATTATCGCTGCCCTTCATCACATCGGCGTATGTGGACAAATTCAAACCGGCCGAGGCGGCAGCGCCATGACAGGCTATGCACTTGTCCGCAAAAAGAGGCGCAATATTGGCTTCGTACGTCGGGTCGCCTATCACCGGCGCGGGCGTAGGCGCCGCAGGCGGCGGGGGCAGTTGGTCTTTCAAAATTTCGCGCAAGGCGGGCGCGTCGAAGCCCGCATAGGTAAACACACTGCCATGGCAAGCGCTGTTCGAACAGAAAGACGTATTGGTCGCGCCGCCGGGATTGTCAATGGTATGGCAATTTGCGCAGGCAGCGTCGAAGGCCTGGTTGTGCAGGCTGATCCAGTTCGGGTTCAGGTGGGATTCGGGTTCCGGCCCGCGGCTGATCTCGATGCGGGCGACGAAATCCTGATCATCGGCAACAACCGGGATGGAGTGACAGACGTTGCATTCCAGACGAATGGCCTGCTGGCTGCTATCGAGGTGTCTCCCGTCATGACAACGGAAGCAGCCCGGGGAGTAGGTATGACCGATGTTGTTGGGATGAGTAGTCCAATCCACTTTTTGGTCCGGGAAGAAGGTTCGGTCATAGATGTCTTTTATCGCTTGCACCGCCTGGCTGATTTGATCAGGGTGGTTCTGGGAATACCCAACCGTCTTGTAATACTCTTCGAGTCCATCAATCGCGATCATCGCAGCATCACGGGTATCGTAAGTACCATAAAGCAGATGTACAGCACGCTGATGAATACCGGGGATTTCAGAGGCGATCAAGCCACGCGACATAGCATCATCCACCGAAACTTCTGGCGGTTTGAAATTATGAGAGACGCGATTATGGCAAGTCGTACATTCCATCTGTTTCAATTTACCCTCATCCAGCCTAGCAGGGTCAAACCCTGATTCGACATCTACATATTCTGTGTATGTCCCGTCATCGTTCATGACGCGTACATACGGGATAACCTGGTTTTCTATATCATCGGAATAGTAATAGACGGGATTGGCAATATGCCAGTGGATGCCACGTCCCAATCCATCGCGTTTGGTCCCGCCCCCGGTCTTTAAAATCAAATACGTAGTGGTCTTTGTGTTATCTGCATTATTTGCAAAATGCGAAATCGTGCGCAGACTATCATCTGAGAAAGTCTCTGGTTGGTGACATTTTTCGCAGGTGAGGATATCCGGTTTGGAACGTGTAGCACGGATGGGGAACTCATAGACGTGGAAGACCATAGAGTACAACTCGTATACATCTTCGGTCTTGCGCGCCAATTGTTCGCCTACGAAGGCACGTCCAATGTGGCATTCAGTGCAATATACATTGGCATGTGGTGAAATTTGATATGTTGCGTTCTGCGGCGGCATGGTATGGCAGGTCGTACCGCAAAACTGGGGAGAATTGGTGTAATCCCAAGCATAGGTCCCCCCCGTCAAGATCAAGAGCAATAGGACTCCTAAAATAGCATAAGGCAAGACGACCAACCAGCGTGGCGTGCCCGGCGAGGGGAAGAATATTTTTGTGATTCTCTCTTTACATCGCATGTACTGTTCTCCAAGAAAACCCTTGCAACAAGTAGGAAACCTTTCGATATAACAATAATAATGATGGGCGCTGTGCGCCCATCATTATCATTTTCTTTCCTACATTACTGCAATGTCAGCCCTCACAAGCGGTCTTTACTTACCCAAGGCTGCAAAGGCCGCATCCAACAAAGCGTTGACGTAGTTCGGATTGTGGACGCCCATGCTAGCATCCTCTTCGATCACGCCATAGTTCCAGAGGGCAGTGGCTTGCTGTTCGTCCCATGTTCCAGGAATAACCGCGCCATCAGCATCAACAAGGCCAGCAGCCTGTAGAGCAGTCTCGAGTTCAGCCATTCTCTCCTCTACCTTAGTTACGGCGCCGTTGATATCCAGGTCCTCGGCATCGGGATGGCAGGACTGGCAAGCAGCAAGTTGCGGCTCAAAGAGGTGATTTTTGCCTTCACCCATGTGACAAGATACACAGGAGTTGTCCAGCATGGAA
Organism: Chloroflexota bacterium; assembly: GCA_049323115.1. Taxonomy (GTDB): domain Bacteria; phylum Chloroflexota; class Anaerolineae; order Anaerolineales; family Villigracilaceae; genus JAABUE01. The sequence continues at coordinate 35,860 of JBMOMP010000093.1, read as the reverse complement.
TAGTGCGAACCGGGCTTACCTTCCACGCCAAAACCGCCAGATCCCATCAAGATGTCGCCTTGAACGCTCAAGTGTGGATTAAAGCGAGAAGATGTGGAGGTGTATTTGGTTGCATCGGTCTTGTCGACAAAATTCTCAATGTAACGACGCGCCTGGTGGCAGTTGACACACAGGTTGCTGTCACCCTTATCGAAGGTCAAACCGCTTACAACCATTGTTACCGGCGCAGTAGTCTCGAGCGCCCAGTCCTCACCAGTGTAGGTAGTATGGATCTGATGGCAGGCACGGCAGTCCTGGCGGGCTGGCTCGGTAGCGCCGGCTTCGACCTGGCTGAAATCCTGTCCAGCAGCGATCATGGCGCTGAAAGAGTTACCGGAATGGCAGCCCGCGCAACTCGGGTTACCATATTCTTCTGCCATAGCAGCACCGTTTCCGTGCGCTTCCAATTCCCAGGCGGCCGTCTTGCTGGCAATGAGATGGGTATCATTGTGGCATTCTGTGCAAGTCAAATCAGCCACTGTCATTGCTGGGCCGGGTTCACCCTGCGGGCCAGCAGGTCCTGGAGGCCCAGCCGGGCCGGGTTCACCCTGCGCCCCACAGGCTGTTATTACTATTGCAGATAGGATCAAAACGCCAAGTAAAGCAAGCATTTTCTTTGTGATCATTTTTTGCATTCTCCTTATACGGTTTGAAAAGCATCTTTCACTAAAATACATATATGCCAGTTCATCAATCTCCTTTCAAGAAAAAGTGTAATTCAACCTAGATAAGGCGAATTACATTAATTTATAATACCAAAACACATTAAAATCAAGTTAATTTGGGGCAGATGACGCATGAGATTAATCACAATTCAAAAGTGACATCCGGCATTCGAGGACGAATCAATGCCCTTCTCAGGCTCAATTAATCTAAATGTGTAAAATGAAGAAGCGCACAATATCTTCACCGGCGCGATTGATTTCTTTGGAGGTATCCTGATGCAGCGAACCAAGTTTTTGCTGGGCGGTTTCCTGATACTGGCGGCGGTCATTTACTTGATCGTCTCGTCCACGCAGGCCAGCGCAGAGTATTTCATGACCATTGACGAACTCAACACCGAAGGCCAGGCTGTGGTGGGCAAGAACCTGCGCGCTTCCGGCGCGGTCGTTGGCGATTCGATCCAGTACGACCCGCAGACCCTGACCCTGACCTTTACCGTTGCGCACGTCCCCGGCGACAATGCGGAGATCGAAGCCCAGGGCGGGCTGGCGGAAGTCCTGCACCAGGCTGTGGTTGACCCGGATCGCGCGCGCATGACCGTCGTCTACGAGGGTCCCAAACCGGACCTGCTGCGCGACGAGGCCCAGGCCATCATGACCGGCCACCTGGGGGAAGACGGCGTTTTCTACGCCGACGAACTCCTGCTCAAATGCCCGACCAAGTACGAAGAGGCGGTGCCTGAGCAGGTAAAAGGGTAGACTCGATCTAACTTGACAGACCCTAAAGGTTTGCAGGAAAACCTTTAGGGTCTTTTCCCGACAGGAGAAGAGATGTTAGCCGATTTTGGTTATGGTATTTTAGTGGTGACATTCGTCCTGGCGCTATACAGCGTCACTGCCGCAATCCTGAGCGAGAGGCGACAGTCTGCGCCATTGGTGGAAAGCGCCCGGCGCGCGCAACTGCTCACCTTTCCCCTGCTCACGCTTTCTGCAGGCGTCCTGATCTTCCTGCTGGTCACGAACCGGTTCGATATCGGATACGTGTACGAAGTAACTAGCCGCTCGATGCCCACCTATTTGAAAATCACTGCCTGGTGGGGCGGGCAGGCTGGTTCGCTGCTCTTTTGGGCCTGGCTACTGTCGGCCTTCACGTCTGCCGTGACCCTGCGCAAATGGGATCGCGACCGCGAGTTCCTGCCCTGGGTGATCGTAGTCTCCTCGATTACGTTGGCTTTCTTCCTCTCGATGAACATCTTCTTCGAGAACCCGTTTGCCCGCTTCTTCCAAACGGTCGAAGGCGTGGGGACCTACACATTCAGGCCTGAGGGCGGTATCCCGTTCACCCCGCAAGACGGTCAGGGACTCAATCCCCTCCTGCGCCACCCCGGCATGGTCATCCACCCGCCCATGCTGTACCTGGGCTTCGTCTCATTCGTCATCCCGTTCGCCTTTGCCATCGCTGCGCTGGCGACCGGGCGCACCGACGACCGCTGGACGCGCATCACGCGCCGCTGGACGCTGTGGGCCTGGCTGTTCCTCTCGCTCGGCCTGGTGCTGGGCGGACGCTGGGCCTACGATGTGCTGGGCTGGGGCGGCTACTGGGGCTGGGACCCGGTCGAGATCGCCGCCTTCATGCCCTGGCTGACCGGCACGGCCTTCCTGCATTCGGTCATGATCCAGGAAAAGCGCGGCTTGTTGAAGCACTGGAACATGATCCTGATCATCCTGACCTACGCGCTGGTCATCTTCGGCACTTTCCTGACCCGCTCCGGCGTTCTGTCCTCGGTACACGCTTTTGCCAAGAGCGCCATCGGCCCGATGTTCTTCGCCTTTATCGGCCTGACCTTCATTACATCTATTTCGCTGCTCATCTGGCGCTGGCCGGAATTGAAATCCGAGGCCGAGATGAAGTCCATGCTCTCGCGCGAGGCGCTCTTTCTGCTCAACAACCTGCTCTTCATGAGCGTCCTGGTGGTCTGTTTCTGGGGCGTGATCTTCCCGCTCATCTCGGAACTGGTCACGGGTCAGAGAGTGACCGTCGGCCCGCCCTTCTACGAGCGCGCCAACGCGCCCATCTTCGGCGCCATGATGGCCTTGATGGGCATCGCCCCGCTCTCGGCCTGGGGAAAATCTACGGCGCTGACGCTCGGGCGCGCGTTGTGGAAGCCGACCATCCCGGCGCTGTTCGTCCCCTTGCTGGCGTACCTGGTCGGGTTCGAAAACTGGATCGCCCTGATCGGTTTCTTCCTGGTCGCCTTCGTCATTTTCGTCACGCTGTACGATACCTATCGCGGCGCGCGCGCCCGCCAGCGCGCCCAAAAGGAAAATTTCTTCGTCGCGCTGGGCCGCCTGGCCGGACGCAACCGGAGACGCTACGGCGGCTACCTGATCCACGTCAGCATGATGCTGATGGCTATCGGCATCATCGGCATCGAACTCTTCCAGACCGAAACGCAGGGCGCGATTGCCCAGGGTCAATCCCTGCAACTGGATGGGTACGCCATCGAATACAAAGAGGTCGCTTCCTGGCCCGACGAGGGCGCTGGCGTGCAATATACCCGCGCAGTTGTAGATGTATATGAAAATGGTCAATATCTCGGCCAACTCAACCCGCGCATTGACTTCTACTTCGATTCACAACAAACCATGACCATCCCCGGCCAGCGCAGCACCCTGAAAGACGACCTGTACATCCTGCTGGTGGACTGGCAGCCGGTCTCCTCGGTGGGCGCGACCTTCAAGATCTATCACAACCCGCTGGTCAACTGGCTGTGGATCGGCTGCCTGGTCTTCATTGCCGGGATGTTGTTCGCCGCCTGGCCCGACCGCGATCCCGCCCCCGCCTCCCAGCGGGAAGACCGGCGGGCTTACCAACCTGGCGCCGCCGATTGAACCGCCAGCCAGACAGGACTGCACGCATGAACTTACGCATCAGGCATGACGCATTACGTACACAAGTACACAGGTATACACGCACACATGCATCACGTATTACGTTTTACGCATTACGTTTTACGCATTACGCCCTCATTATCTCCTTCCTCCTTTCCATGTTATGGGCTGCCACCGTTTCCGCGCAGGCATCCACCCCCACCGACGACGAAGTGAACGCCATCGCCAAGCAACTGTACTGCCCGGTGTGCGAGAACACGCCGCTCGATGTCTGCCCCACCGAAGCCTGCCGCCAATGGCGCGAAGAGATCCGCAAACTGCTGGCGGAGGGCAAGAGCGAAGAGGAGATCAAACAATATTTCGTGGACTACTACGGCGCGCGCGTGCTGGCCGAACCGCCGCGCAGCGGCTTCAACTGGCTGGTGTACGTGGTGCCGCCCATGGTCATCGTGGCTGGTATTTTCGTACTCTTCCGCGCGCTGCGCTCCTGGAGCCAGCCATCCGCAGCGGGGGAAGGGGAAATTCCCTTCGGAGGCGAGGCAGGCGCGGGTGAGGGAGATACGTCCGGGCCTGCGGATGCGTACATCGCCCGCCTGGAGGAAGAACTGAAGAAAAGGAAATAGCCAGCATTTCTGTCCCTCTTCCTAAAGAAGGGCAAGGTGAAGGCAGGAGAATAGAATGACCGAACCAACGACTACAACATCCCTTCCCAGGCGCGGCGTCCCACTGTGGGCGCAGATCGCCATCTGGGCCGCGCTGGTGGCCCTGCTCGCGCTGGTGGGACTCGGCTTGCGAAAGGCCCAAAACCCGATCATCAGCACCGGCTCGACCGTCCCGGATTTTACGTTGACCCTGTTCGACGGGTACGCATACCAATCCGCTTCCGAGGTGAATCTCTCTGACTTGCAAGGCAAGGTGGTGGTGATCAATTTCTGGGCTTCGTGGTGCGGACCCTGCGAGGAGGAAGCCGCGGAACTGGAAGAGGCCTGGCGCTCGTACGAAGCGGACGGCGAGGTCGTCTTCTTGGGCATTGCCTGGACAGATACATCAGATAATGCAAAGGCCTACTTGCAGCGTTTCGACATCACCTATCCCAACGGCCCGGACCTGGGATCGCGCATCTCGGCCATCTTCAACCGCAACCTGGGCGTGCCCGAAACTTATTTCATTGACAAAACCGGCGTGCTGCGCTACACCAAGATCGGCCCTTTCACATCGGCGCAGGAGATCCGCGCTGTCATCGAGCCGCTGCTGGCGGAATAGGACGAGGAACAGATGGATATAGCATCCCCTTCGGGGATTGGAGCAATCTTTTTTGTGCTGGCCGTATTGACGCTGGTGGGCATGTACGTCGGCCAGCCTTTCATGCAGCGCCGCAGCCGCCGCGCTACGCAGGAAGATCACGAATACTCCAGCCTGATGGCAGAATACGAACAGACCGTCAACGCCTTGCAGGAATTGGACTTCGACAACCTGCTGGGGAAAATCCCAACGGAAGATTACCCCAGCCAGCGCGCCGCGCTGCTGGGCCGGGGCGCCGACCTGCTGCGCCGCTTGGACGAATTCGCTGCTGAAAACCAGGCAGGTAAAGACGCCCAGGCGCGCCTCGAAGCGGCTGTGGCTGCCCGCCGCGCGGACGCCTCTGCAACAGAGCCAATCCCCGCCTTCAGCGACGAAGACCTGGAAACCCGCATTGCCGCCCGCCGCAAGGCGCGAAGTACCACGCAGTGGCACAAGGAAAAAGCGGGCGGCTTCTGCCCGAAATGCGGCAAGCCCATCCTGGTCTCCGACCGTTTCTGCCCGGCCTGCGGCAAGGCGGTAAACTAAAGGCATAAAGCGTAAAACGTAAATTACGCATTACGTTTCACGTTTCACGTTTCACGTCTTATGCACTTCAAGGACTCATCATGAAATTTCGTCTCCTCCTTTTCTCACTCACCGCCCTCCTGCTGGCCGCCTGCAACATGACCCTGGCGCAGGACGTCACCCCGCCGCCGGGCGCGGTCCAACAGGCGCCAGCGCAGGCGCAGCCCACGCATGGCCCGGTCTACCCGGCGGCAGCGCCAAACCTGCAGAACGGCGCAGCCATCTATGCCGAGAAATGCGCCGCCTGTCACGGCGAAACCGGCCTGGCCGACGGCGTGATAAGCGCGCAACTTACCGGCCAGGGCGTGGCTGTCCCCGCGCTCGGCTCGCCTGAGATCGCCCGCAAGGCCTCGCCCGCCGACTGGTTCCTGTTCGTCACCCTGGGCAACATGGAAAAGTTCATGCCGGCCTTCAGCAGCCTGGACGAGCAGCAGCGCTGGGACGTGGTGGCCTATGCCCAATCCCTGAGCGTACCTGCAGGGCAAATCAGCCTGGGCGCGCAACTCTTCGACGAGAATTGCGCCGCCTGCCCGACCGACGCCTTCAGCGACCAGGGGAAGATGGCCGCCCTCTCGACAGAAGACCTGGTCAGCATGTTGATCACCGGCGGGCAAGGAATTCCAGCGCTGGGTGAAACCTTGTCCCAGGACGAATTGAATGCAGTGGCCGCTTACCTGCGGAGCCTGACCCTGGGCGCTTCGTCCCCGACACCCGTACTTGCTACCGTTACCGTAACTGCCGAGGCCGCCGCAAGCGTTACCCCTTCCCCTGCGAACGCGAGCGGGACCCCGTCAGCGGAGGAGACGCCCCTTGAAGACGGGGAGCAAACCGAGGCGAGTCCCGAAGCGACTGTCCAGCCAGCGGGCTTTGGCGCGGTGAGCGGGAAGGTCGTCAACGGCAGCGGCGGCGACCTGCCGGCCGGGCTGCCCGTCACCCTGCGCGGCTTCGACCACGCCATGGATAGCAGCGTCGAGCCGGAGGAGGTCGTCAACCAAAGTGCAGAAACGGACGAGGACGACTCCTTCCGCTTCGAAAACGTGGAAATGCCGGAAGGGCGCATCTTTTTCGTCGAGGTGGAGTACCAGGGCATCCCCTTCCAGTCTGGATTGGCCTTCACCGATGCGGGCGCGGCGGAGGTTGCGCTGCCGGACGTGGCCGTGTACGGAAACACCACACAGACCGGCGGGCTGGTGATCGACGAACTCTTCGTCTTTACCGAGTTCAACGCCGACGGCACGGTGCGCGTGTTCGAGCAGTTCTACCTGACCAACCAGGGCAGCCAGGCCGTCACTGTGGAAACGGACGGCTCGTCCATCCCCTTCCTGCCCATGCCGGAGGGGGGTGCCGGGCTGGCCTTCCAGGTGAGCCAGGATAGCGCGCCGCTGTTGTCCTTCGAAAAGGGCTTTGCCATGCCGCCCAGCAGCGAACGGTACGGGATCATCGCCTTCTATACTCTCCCCTACGAAAAGAAGTTGAAACTGACGCTGCCTTTTGCGCTGCCGGTCTCTGCGGCGAAGGTGGTCGTGCCGGAAGGCATCGAAGCCGAGAGCGAGCAATTGACGGACGAGGGCGTCAAGGAAATGCAGCCGGGCGCGCGCTTCCAGGTCTATTCGGCCAGCGCGCTGCAGGGCGGCGAATCCTTGGAAATGACCCTGTCCGGCAAGGTCAAATCGGCCTCGGCTACCAGCGGTGTAACCGACAACCAGTCCCTGCTGATCGGGATCGGCGCCTTTGGCGTGGTGCTCATCCTGGCGGGCGTGTGGCTCTACGTGCGCGACCGGAACAAAGCCGAGGATGAGTTCATCGAAGAAGGTGAAGAGGATGAGTTCGAGACCGACGAGGAAGTGATGGACGCCATCATCGCCCTGGATGACCTGCACCGCGCCGGGAAAATCCCGGACGAGGCCTACCAGGCGCGGCGCGCAGAATTGAAAGAACGCTTGAAGGAATTGTCGTAAGCGGCAGCGGAAAATGCGTAAAACGTAAAATGATCGAGGTTCGTAAACTCACCAAACGTTTCGGGTTGAAAACCGTGCTGCGCGGGCTGGATTTTGAAGTGCAGCCGGGCGAGTTCGTGGCGCTGTTGGGACCCAACGGCGCGGGCAAGACCACCTTCCTGCGCATCCTGGCTTCGCTCTCGCGCCCCAGCCTGGGGAAGGTGAAGATCGCCGGTTATGAGTTGCCGGGCCAGGCTGCGGCTATCCGCGCGCGGCTGGGCGTGGTCTCGCACCTGCCACTGCTCTATCCCGACCTGACCGCCCAGGAGAACCTGGAGTTCTACGCGCGCATGTACGGCATTCCGAATCACGTCTCGCGCATCACCCAAGTCCTCGAAATGATCGGGCTGGAGGCGCGCCGCCACGACCTGGTGCGCACCTTCTCGCGCGGGATGCAGCAGCGGCTGGCTATCGGACGCGCCGTCCTGCACGACCCGGAGGTGATGCTCTTCGACGAACCGTACACCGGCCTCGACCAGGACGCTTCGGCCATGCTGGACGAGGTGCTGAAAACGGTCGCTGCGCAGGGCCGCACGGTGGTGATGACCTCGCACGACCTGGCGCGCGCCGAGGACCTGGCCACCAGGTTCGACATCCTCTCACGCGGCGTCATCGCGGCTTCTGCTACGCGCAGCAGTTTGGGAAAGGACAACCTGCTTTCCTTCTACAAACAGGCGCTGGCGGCGGCAGGTAAACAGGTAAACACGTAAAGGCAAACACGTTGACAACTGATCACTGACAACTGAAAACTGACCACTGAACACTGAACACTGATAACTGATGACTCCCCCCTCCCGCTCCTCCTTCCTCCGGGCCGTCGCCGCCGTCGCCTGGAAAGACCTGGCCGCCGAACTGCGCTCCCGCGAACTGGTCTCGGCCATGCTGGTCTTCTCGCTGCTCGTCATCCTGATCTTCAACTTCGCCCTCGAACTGGACATCGCCACGCGCCGCTCGGTCACGGCGGGCGTGCTGTGGGCGACCTTCGCCTTTGCCGGGACGCTCGGCCTGAACCGCTCGATGGCGGTGGAGAAGGACCGCGGCTGCCTGGACGGCCTGCTGCTTGCGCCGGTGGACCGCTCTGCTATCTACTTTGGCAAGGTCATCAGCAACCTGGCCTTCATGCTGATCGTGGAAGCCATTGTCCTGCCGGTCTACAGCCTGCTCTACAACACCAACCTGTTCCATCCCGGCCTGCTGGCGGTCATCCTGCTCGGCTCGGTCGGCTATACCGCTGTCGGCACACTGCTGTCCAGCATGGCCGTGCAGACCCGCATGCGGGATGTCATGCTGCCGATCCTCCTGTTCCCGGTAGTCGTACCCATCCTGATCGCGGCTGTCAAAGCCAGCGGCGGCTACCTGAGCGGGGCAGACACGAAAGACATCCTGCCCTGGCTCAACCTGTTGATCGCCTACGATGTAATCTTCACAGCCATTGCTTTTATGGTTTTCGACTACATTGTAGAGGAGTAGAGATCAGGGAGTAGAGAATAGTCCTTGCATACTACTGCTCTCTAATCCCTATTCCCTACTCTCTCATCCCCAAGGAGTCTTATGAAACCTAAACCTCTTACTCTCAAAGCCCTCGATATTGTCGCTCTCATTTTACTGGCTGTTTCGACCTACCTGGCCCTGGTCTTTGCCCCCACCGAAGCCGTGATGGGACAGGTGCAGCGCGTGTTCTACTTCCACGTGGCCACCGCCTGGGTGGGCATGTTAGGCTTCATGGCTGCGGGCGTCTCCGGCATCGCCTACCTGCGCACCGGGAATCCCAAATGGGACCGCATCGAAGTGGCCGCCGTCGAGATCAGCCTGGTCTTCTTCTTCATCGCCATCGTCCTGGGCGCCATTTGGGCGCGCCCGGTCTGGAACACCTGGTGGACCTGGGACCCGCGCCTGACCACCGCCGCCATCACCGAACTCATCTACATCGCCTATTTCATGCTGCGCCAGGGCATCGAAGACCCCGACCGCCGCGCCCGTTTCGGCGCTGTCTACACCCTGATCGGCGCGGTCAGCGTACCGATTACGTTCATGGCCATCCGGCTGTTCCGCACCATCCACCCGGTCGTCATCGGCAGCCAGAGCGCCGAAGCCCAGGGCGGCTTCAACATGACCGGCGACATGAAAACCGCCTTCTTCTTTGCCCTGTTCGCCTTCACCGTCATCTTCGTAGACCTGTTCTGGAACCGTATCCGCATGGGCGAACTGGCCGACCAGGTGGAACAACTCAAACTCAAAGTCATGAGGTAAGCATGTTCTTTCTCGAAACCCCACCCGACACTTCCGGCTATATGGTAGCCGGATACGCCATTTCCTTCGGCGTCATGCTGCTCTACGTCATCAGTCTCGCTGTGCGTTTCCGGGGCCTGCAACAGGACCTGTCCACCCTCGAAGACCTGGATGAGACAAAAGTGTAATTGAATTTCCCCCAGAGTCCGCTATAATAATAGCGGACTCTGTTTTTTATGGAAGGGAAACCTCATCATCCCAGACTCGCTCTTTTGACGGTGAGCCTGCTCATCGTCCTGGCAGGAAGCGCATTCGCATCTTTGCCGCACCTCAACCTGCCTGCCCATCCCGGCATTCGCCACGCTGACGAATCGCCTCCCGGCCCCGACCGCTTTGCCTCCATCTTCGTCGAGTACACCAAATATACCTGGTGGATGGCGCGCTGGAGGAATGACGCCGTCGTCTGCAAATTCGTGATAGACCACGAGGGCTATCCCACCTACGACGAGGTCTACGCCAACTGCCCTGAGGACGTGGCGGACAGGTGGTGGTCGCAGGATGTGTGCATCAAAACCCAACTCAAAGATTGCCCGGGATTTTACATATACCTTGTTGATACCGAGGTGGCAGAGCGTGAGATCACGGTGGAATTGCCCTCCGCGCAGGCCTGGGTTTCGCTGGAAGATTGCCAGGTCGTTTCCACCGCCTCTACAACCTTATGCGAGTACCTGCCCACGCTGGTCATCAGCGGGGAAGAACCGCTGCCGAATGAAGAGATCATCGGGATCGGCGGGCTGATAGACGGGGAACCTTTCACCTGCGACTCGCCCTGCCAGATCCGCCTCGCTCCCACTGATGAAGAGGGAGCCAACGTGGAATTTTGGGCTTACTCCAGTTATGGCGACAGCAGCGAAACCTTCAGCGCCCAAGTGCGCGTGGTCGAAACAGACCTGGGCGATCCCGACCAGACTTATTGGTATGTGGACGTGCTCAGCACACAATGGACGGGCGTGCCGCTCGCCAGTTGCGCCGAGGCCTGGGAATCTTTCCCGCCGGTTGGAGGCCCGCCCGCCTGGCTCACCACCCCAAAACGCGCCGAAGATTTGCTCACCGAAGTCCCCTACAACTACCTGGCAGCCAACTTGATCCAGGCTGGCGTCGTGGACGCTTCCGCCTGTTCCAATGGCGGCCTGCTGGAAGAGAGTTACGGCTACGGCGCCAACACCTGCGGGCTGGAAGCAGCCCAAGAGGCTGTCACTGCATGGCAGAATCAATTCGATGGCCTGATCCTGGAAGTGGCCGAAGAGACCAGCGTCCCGGCGCAGTTGCTGAAGAGGCTGTTCGCCCGCGAAAGCCAGTTCTGGCCGGCCATCTACGAGGGGGGCGACATCGGCCTGGGCCAACTGACAGAAGACGGCGCTGATACCACCCTGCTGTGGAATCCATCCTTCTACGACCAGTTCTGCCCCCTGGCGCTGGACGCCGAACGCTGCAACGAGGGCTACCTGCACCTGGACGAAGAAGAACGTTCCCTGTTGCGGCTGGGACTGGTTCACACGGTCAATGCCGCCTGCGCCGGTTGTCCGCTGGGCATAGACCTGTCGCGCGCCGATTTCAGCGTGCGCGTCTTCGGTCACGCGCTGCAAGCCAACTGTGAGCAAGCCGGGCGCCTCGTCCGCAACATCAGCGGGGACGCCCCCGGCGAGGTCGCATCGTATGAAGATATGTGGAAATTCACCCTGGTCAACTACAACGCCGGGCCCGGCTGCCTGGGCGACGCCCTGTCAGCCACCCACGACCAGGGGAAGCCTTACGAATGGGACAGCGTTGCTCCCAACCTGTATGGGGTTTGCGCAATAGCGATTGATTACGTAAAAGACATCAGCCAGTAACTTGCGTAAGCCTGTGTTGCATGAGCGCCAGTGCGCCCATGTTTTGGATGTGGTTCCTGGAAGGGGTGATAAAACCTACAAGCCGGAAATGACGAAAATCACTGGCAAAAACCACAACGCTCACTTATGATGACCAAATCAGGTATTATCTTTCCTTATCAGGCGACAAACAGATCGCATCGAAGCCAGGAATCCCATGCCCTCGATTGAACTTACACAACTCAAAGTCTTCCTTACAGCGGCTGAAGAAAGAAATTTCAGCCAGGCAGCGCGGCGGCTGCGCATGTCGCAATCGGCCGTCAGCCAGAACATCCAGGCGCTCGAAAAAGCCTACGGGGTGGAATTGTTCATCCGCCGGGGGCGCTCAGTAGAACTCAGCGAAGCGGGCGCAGCGGTCCTGCCCACAGCGCGGGAGGTGATCAACGCCGCCCGCCTGTTGGAGGACAACCTGCAGAATGTCAACCATGAGGTGGGCGGCGAACTCATCATTGGCTGTTCCACCTCGGCCGGGAAGTATCTCATGCCCACCCTGCTGTCCGCTTTCCAACGCGAATACCCGGCGGTGTTGCCGCGCGTTAAAGTCATGAGCCGGGAAAGCGTGTACGAACGCCTGTTGAACGAGAGCCTTCCTATTGGCATGTCCAGCAAGCAACTGGAACATCGCAACCTCGAATCCATGCCGTTGTTCGAGGACCGCGTGATCCTGATCGTCCCGGCCGGCCATCCCTGGGCGAACTATGGACATGCCCTGCCGGCCGACCTAACCGACCAGCCTCTCGTTATCCGCGAAGAGACATCCGGAACCTGCGAAGTAGTCCTGGATGGACTGAAAAAACTGGGGGTCACCCAGGATATGCTCAACGTGGTCATGGAACTCAGCAGCGCCGAGGCCATCGAAATGGCAGTAGAGAATGGCGTTGGCATCGCCTTTATCTCGGAAATGGTCGCCGCGCGCGGGTTGGCGCTGGGGCACATCAAAAAAGTGACGCTGGACGGCCTTGACCTGCGGCGTACGGTCTACATGGCGCGCAACACCAACCGTCCCAGCACCCGCGCCCAAACCCTGTTCTGGAACTTTGCCCAGGCGCAATACCAGCGGCTGACGACCGACATTTGGGAAAGCCTGGTCAATTTCAAAACTCCCGCCTGATTATGTTAGACTTGCGAAATCCTATGCCAGGCCAAACTACGAGAACGCGCTAAGGAGCGCCCATGCTTACCCTTGCCGAGAAAATCCTTTTCATCGCCTTTACGCTTGCTTCCCTTGCCCTCACCTGGATGGGCGTCCAGCGCATCGTTCGCATCATCGGGCGCGGGCAGGGTCGCCCGGACTGGTCGCTGCTATGGAAACGCGCCTGGGATGTGGCTCTCAAAGTGGGGACGTTCCGCCCGGTCTTCCGCTTCCGACTCGCCCCCAGCCTGGTTCATGGACTGATTGGTTGGGGCTTCCTCTTCTTCCTGCTCGTCAACGTGGCCGAACTCTCACAAGGCTTCCTGCCGGGGTATCGTTTCCTGCAAGGCACCGGCTGGTTGCGCGACGTTTACGCCTTGCTGGCCGACATCTCGTCCCTGGCGGTGTTGACCGGCGTCCTGGCGATGGGGATACGCCGCTTCCTGCTGCGACCCTCGAACCTGTCCACGCGCGAGACGACTTTCCTCAGCCCGGCAGCCCGCAGCGGCATCCGGCGTGATTCGGCGATTGTGGTTGCGTTCATCGTTTTGCATGTCAGCGCCCGCTTGTTGGCCGAGTCCGCATTTTTGGCGGGACACGGCCTGAATGCGTGGCAGCCGCTCTCTTCAACGGTAGCAGGCCTGTGGTCCGGGATGAACGAGGGGACAAGGACCGTTTTAGAGCACGTCGGTTTCTGGCTGTCGCTCGGTTCCATCGTCGCCTTCCTGCCGTATTTCCCGTATTCCAAACACATCCATTTCTTCTTTGCACCGCTCAATTTTGCGCTCAAGCCGGGGCGCAAATCCATCGGCCAACTGAACGCCATCAACTTCAACGACGAGAGCATCGAGCAGTTTGGCGCGACCAACCCGGAGCACCTGGGCTGGGAGCAGTTGATGGACAGTTACGCTTGCATCATGTGTTTCCGCTGCCAGGAGGTTTGCCCGGCCTATAACACGGGCAAGGCGCTCTCTCCCGCCGCGCTGGAGATCAATAAACGTTACTACTTCAATGCCGAGGGGACGAAGTTTGCTGCTGGCGGCGAGGGCAAGCCGCTGCTGGAATTTGCCATCAACGAGGAGGCGGTTTGGGCGTGCACATCATGCGGCGCGTGCGTGGACATCTGCCCGGTGGGCAACGAGCCGATGCGCGACATCCTCGACATCCGCCGTTCGCTGGTGCTGATGGAGAACAATTTCCCCAAGCAGTGGGAGAATGCCTTCAAGGGCATGGAGCGCAACGCCAACCCGTGGAACGCGTCACAGGCCGAGCGGATGAAATGGGCCGAGGGGCTGGACGTGCCGACCATCGAGCAGAACCCCGAACCGGAAATCCTGTGGTGGGTGGGCTGCGCCCCGGCCACCGATGCGCGCGCGCAGAAGACCGCGCAGGCGTTTGCCAAAATCCTGAATGCGGCCGGGGTCAACTACGCCGTGCTGGGACAGAACGAACAATGCACGGGCGATTCTGCGCGCCGCGCTGGGAACGAGTACCTGTTCTTCGAACTGGCATCGGCCAACGTGGAACTGCTGAACGAGGTCAAACCGCCGCGCATTGTGACCACCTGCCCGCATTGCCTGCACACTCTCAAGAACGAGTATCCGGCTTTCGGCGGGAACTACGAGGTCATCCATCACACCCAGTTGATCAATGAGTTGGTCGGCGCGGGGAAACTCCACTTGGAAGTCACGAATGATGACTTGAAAGTGACGTTCCATGACCCCTGCTACCTGGGCCGTCACAACAAGATCGTGGATGCGCCGCGCGAAGCCCTGAAAAATACCGGCCTGGTCACCGTCGAAATGCCGCGTCACGGCGAAAAGTCGTTCTGCTGCGGCGCGGGCGGCGCACAGATGTGGAAGGAAGAGGAACATGGCACAACCAACGTCAACCGGGCGCGCTTTGCAGAAGCCAAGTCCACCGGCGTGAAGACGCTGGCGGTTGGTTGTCCGTTCTGTATGACGATGCTGAACGACGCATCCAAGTCGGATGGCGGGGAAGTGGCGGTCAAGGATGTGGCGGAGATCGTGGCGGAGCGGTTGAAGTAGTCAGTTACCAGTTATCGGTAATCAGTGAGCAGTGGGAGTGACGGCGCGAGGACGGGAGCGCCGTCGAATCTTGAAAAATAGTACTATATATGGTACTATAGCAGAGGCAAGATGACAAAAAGGAAAAAGCGCTCCAAAAATTACGGCAAAATCCAAAACATGTCCGTTTCGAAGAACTGGAAGCGGTCTTGCTCCGCCTCGGCTTTCAAAAGCGACAGGAAGGCACAAGTCATGCCATATTTATCCTGGGAGAGCACATCATCAACATTCCCAAGCGCAAGCCCTTCGTCAAACCCAAATATGTTGGCTTGGCATTGAAAGCGCTCGACCAAATCGAAATGGAAGATAACGAGGTTCGAAAATGATCACAAGAACGCTCGAAGAATACCTGGCGCTTCCCTACCATATCGAGATTATCCGTGATAATGACGAAGAGAATCCCGGCTGGGTGGCGCGTGTGGTTGAACTGCCCGGCTGCATCACGCAGGGCGATACCTTCGAGGAAATAGAAGAAATGATCGAAGACGCCATGCGCGGCTGGATCGGCGTGGCGCTGGAAGATGGGATTCCCGTCCCTGAACCGCAGCCAGACGAAGAGTACAGCGGCAAATTCGTGGTGCGCGTGCCGCGTTCCCTGCACCGGCAGCTGGTTGAAGCCGCCGAGCGCGAGGGAGTGAGCCTGAACCAGTTCGTCAACGTGGCGCTGGGCATGGCGGTGGGACGCGCCAGCGTCCCTGCGCCTGTTGCCTACCCGGTTGGCGAGCGCCAGCCGCAGATGATGGTGCGCGAGCGGAAAGGCAAAAAAGCAGGTTAAGACTACTTGCCTGTACGCCAGCGCACCTTGGGCGGGAACCTATCAACTTGCTATGAAATTGCTATCAAATCGGGAATTCCCTTCTTGTTTGGAATATAATGTTTCCAAGGTCGAGTAACTGATCGTCGCCGGCGTTGACCAGTGGAACCGCCATCCATGTACATTACCTGGCATAGGGGGAACAGCAAAATAAAAATACACCGTGAACATCACCGCAAGCGGAGCCTCCCTGTTCGCGACCAGGAAATCTGCAAACGCGCCAAGACAGGGAACATTGCATGATAACGACCATCTAAACACTGACTGGAGAAACAAAAGATGAAAGTGCTGCTCATTTATCCCGAATTCCCTGAAACGTTCTGGAGTTTCAAGCACGCATTGAAATTCATCCGCAAGCAAGCCTCCCTCCCCCCGCTGGGCTTGTTGACCGTGGCAGCCATGCTACCCGCGCATTGGGAAAAACGCCTGGTCGACCTGAACGTCAGGAAACTTGCCGAAGGAGACCTGGCCTGGGCAGATATGGCCTTCGTCAGCGCCATGGCCGTCCAGCGCACTTCGGCGCAACAGGTCATTGCACGCTGCAAAGCCGCAGGCATCAAAATCGTGGCCGGGGGCCCGCTCTTCACTGCCGAGCACGATCAGTTCGAGGATGTTGACCATTTCATCCTGAACGAGGCGGAACTGACCCTGCCGCCATTCCTGCGCGGCCTGGAGGAAGGCCGTGCACAAAACGTTTACACAACCAGCGAATTCCCGGACATCCGGCAAACGCCAGCCCCGTTATGGGAACTCCTTGAGATCAAACATTACGCCACAATGGCGATCCAGTATTCACGCGGCTGCCCTTTCGATTGCGAATTCTGCAACATCACCGCGCTGTTCGGGCACAGACCGCGCGTCAAGAGCGCCGAGCAGATCATTCGTGAGTTGGATGCGCTGTACGAACTTGGCTGGCGGTCGGGCGTCTTCTTCGTCGACGACAACTTCATCGGCAACAAGAAACATCTCAAAGAAAACCTGCTGCCTGCCTTGATCGAATGGCGCAGGGAAAAAATCGGGATGACCTTCCATACCGAGGTATCCATCAACCTGGCTGATGACCAGGAATTAATGAACCTGATGTCGCAAGCGGGATTCAACATGGTCTTCATCGGGGTCGAAACGCCCGACGAAGAGAGCCTGGCCGAATGCAACAAGAAGCAAAACCGGCACCGCGACCTGGTGGAAGACATCAAACGCATCCAGCGCAGCGGTCTGCAAGTGCAAGGCGGCTTTATCATCGGCTTCGACAGCGACACCCCCTCGATCTTCCAGAGGCAGATCGAGTTCATCCAAAAGAGCGGCATTGTGACTGCGATGGTCGGCTTGCTGCAAGCGCCAATCGGCACCCGGCTCTACGAAAGGCTAAAGCGCGAAGGGCGTTTGCTAGGCGCGTTCTCAGGCGACAACGTGGACGGCAGCACCAACATCATCCCGAAAATGAGCCTGGATGTGCTGCACAAGGGTTACAAGACCGTCGTAAATTATCTCTATGCGCCCAAGAATTACTACGCGCGCGTCAGGACCTTCCTGAAGGAATATAAAGCGCCAAAAATCCAGATCGGGTTCGATTTCGAATATATCCTGGCGTTCTTCCGTTCGATCATCCATCTGGGCATCATTGACAAAGAACGCGTCCACTACTGGAAACTTTTCTTCTGGGCGCTCTTCCGCCGCCCCAAGTTGTTCCCGTTAGCGATCACTTTCTCCATCTATGGCTACCACTTCCGCCAGGTCTGTAACTTGCATATCTCCTGAACCCATTGGAAAAACGCATCGATATTCAGCAAGCAGAAGAGGCGGACACAATGTCCGCCTTTTTCTCTAGAGATATCTTTCTATCACGTTTGCGATCCCTAGAAAATCATCCCCCCATCCATTGTCGATCGATATTTCCTGGATCGAGCCTGTTGGAGCGAGAAGAGTTTTGAGCAATTGCGCATCAACGTTCTCCCCCAACTTGGCACGTTTCAGTTCCGCTTCTATTGCCCTTGTTATCTCTAAAATATCTGCATTACTCCAAATAGGCGATTGTGATTGTTTTAAGAAAAAGAGTAACTTTTCCAAGGATTGAGAGAGTTCATCCATTTTTACTTCCACAACTCCGCCAACACATTCTTACCCATTCTCGCCAGCCAAGCGGGCAATTTGGAGTGTGCAATAGCGAATTACATCTTGTTTCTCAGGAGGCAGGGCGCTTTCCTCGATCTGGGCAATGCGCTCGACATCGTTCATCGCACGGATGATGCTGACAGGCACTTCGATATCTCCCTGGGTAAACGAACTCAAGTATTCGATTGCGCCCATCAGGAAATTGCGCATTTCGTCATCCGCGCGCGCGGTGCGGAAAAATCCAGCCAGGACGGGGGAAAGTTTTGCGCCGCGTCCAATGGCAGGCATAGTTTCGAACGACCGTGATGTAGAGAAAGCGTACAATGCGGCAGCCAGTTCCGTAAAACTCTGCACCCGTTGGTAAATGGAATTGCCCAGTACATCCCAGATGATGGAGCGCCAATGGTCGATGTGTATAGGCAGGTGAAGCAACTTTTCGATCTCGACGCGCCATGTCTCTGAAACCCGCCCGGAGACAGGCGACATGAATTCATCCACGTCTGTGTTGAACAGGTTTTTTTGTAGTAACACCGCCAGATCAGGTCGCAGCGTTGGCAGGAGATCGGGGATGAGAGCCCCATCGACGAAGAAGTCATTGATATCGACACCATGCCGCCGCAGGAGTTCCTGTTGGAACAAAGGCAGGAAGCGCTGCATCGCGTCGCTATCTTCACGCAGCGCCACAAAGATCGAATTGCCGGCCGGGAAGGCGGTCTCGATCCGTTTCAGGTATTCGCCTTTCCAATCTTGATAGATACGTAAGGTGTTCAAGATTTCATAAACGGGCAAGTCCGGTAACAGGCGTTCTGCAACCATCCGGCCGCGTTCGGCCTCGGCAAAATTCTTCTGTGAGAAACGCTCCAGGGCGCGGAACAGCCCGGTGGTGAGTTGGTTGATGCCAAGGACCATGGTTTGCGACTGGTTGTGAGCAATGGCCCGCAACAAACTACCGTGCTTGGAAAAGGGAATGATCTCGGCGATATTGGCCAATATCTGTTGGCCGCGCTCGACGCCTGAGCCAGGCGTGCGCCTGGAGGAGGGCCGGTCGCGCAATTGAGGCACAGAGCGCCCAATGAAATAAGAAATGATGTGAATGCCAACCACATCCTCTTCGCGACCATACAGGATGTGGCGGAAATTATCGGTCAACTCCGCCAGGAAACCCTCCATCAAGGCTTCATTTTTCCCGATCGTCAGGCGTTCCAATTCTTGCAGGCTCCTGCTTTGCGCCCCCAAGCGGCTTTCTGCAATGGTCTCAGAGGCGCGGATCAACCCTTCGCGATGGCTGCGCTGCGACTCATACACATGGTTTTGCAAACCAACAAAGTCGCGCATCCGCAAAAAACGGAGATGTTCCGACAGGTTGCTCTGGAAAGTGCGCAAATCGCCGCCCAGGAAAACGCCCTGCAATGGCGTGACGGCATACACGGTGCTTTTGCGGGTTGCTGCCGGAAGGTTCGCGGAAAACCGGCGTTTATCCTCTTCGCTCCTCCCAAAAGCGGGCTGGCCCGCAACGCGCGAATAATAGCCCCCCTGGCGCTGCATCGACTCCCCGCTGCCCAACTTGATACGGACAGCATCCACCACGCCGTGCTCCGCCAACCACGAATGGATGTCGTACTTCGCTTTCCGGTAAAGGTGGGCGGCGTTCGCCTGGCTGACCTGCTGGCTCAAGTCGGAGCCGGCGATGAAAACCTCGGCGATGATTTCTTTGAACCGGTCCTGGGGGGATTGCAGGGTGTGACGGCTCTGAGTAGCATAGTCCCATACCCGGTCGAGGTAGGCGCGGACATTGCTGACCGTATCCAGATCTTCGAACAGGGGAATCAACCAGATGGGGGGGAGTTCGGCGGGCGCAAAATCCCTGCGCATCTGCTCGGCCTGGATACGCATCTTGCGGTCGAGGGCGATCAGCGCTTCAGGCCTGGACGACAAACTGATCTGTAATCCCAGGGCCATGCCTGGATTGCCATATTTCCCGGCAATGGTGTTGATCTCTTGCAGGTTGTATGCGGTCGTATCAATCGCGAATGGATCGCGCGCCGTAATCAACCCCTGGTTGATGCGCGGGGTGAGCGCCATACGCTGTAAAATATCTCGATACCCTAGCACTTCACGGAGCAGCGGCTTCGAGGCGCGGTTGTTCAGGATCGTGGGAATCAGGGCGTGCAATTGTTTCCGCAGGGCCTTGTTCAACGAAAAGTAAAATTCCAACGTTTCACGTCTTTGCTGCCGGAGTTCGAGCATTTTCCGCTCGTAGCGGTCGTTATGCTGCCAAAGTACGCGCGCCGGATCGCGGCGGAGATGCAGCCGGGTAGCCAGGCGTTGCACCGAAGTCGTTTCGACAGAAAACGGCAAGATGCCCCGATAGCGTTGTTCCAACTGGTGCGTCAGGGTCGTGATTTCATTCAACAGGCCGGTAAAACGCTGGTTATGCTGGGGCAGGATATCCAGTTCAGATTTCAGTTCCGGTTTGATAGAGACTGTCGGAGCGAGCTGCTGCAAAATGCCCAAGATGCGGTTCATGCGCCGCACATTCTCCATCACAACGGCTGCCACCAGGCGGTGTCCCTGCCCTGACGGACGGCTGCTGCCATCCCAGTCGCTCCAAAATGACAGGAATGGAGTCAACATAGTCGTTGAAAACAACCCTGCAAACTCTTCGCCCGCGATCAGGGTATCGAGGTCCAACAATATCTCATCGGCCTCTTGCTGTGAGTTGATGGTTACATTAAGCCCGATGTATTCCTTGACCAATTCCTGCGCCGCTTTTTCGACCATTGCAGGTGTAACCGGTTGCCGGGCGATCAAGGTTTCGATGATTGCATCCAGCGCCATCTCAGCCCCCAGGGAATAGGCCTGGGTTGGATGCACGGTGCGATCATAGAGGCGCAGCCTGAATTGCTCCTGCCGTCGTTGGAGCGAATCTTTCATGAATTCCCGCTCCAATCGCTCCGTAAGCCAATGCCCGTTATCATTCTGCACCCGCCACATCAATTCATCACGGATTGCCAGGCGATCGAGCAAACGCTCCCGAAATACACCCAGGCGCTCAGGAACATGGGATTGGATGAACTCCCGCATCAATTGTTTACTATCCAACGGCTGCATATCCAGAAAATGACGGCAGGCCCGGTTCGTTCTACAAATTTGGATGAGTTGCTCCCCAAAAGCATCCCATGCCCGCAGGAGATCGGCGGAACGGCTGCGACTCCTTTCGGGGACGGCGAAGGATACCTGCTTGCGGTTGTAACGCGCATCTTCCTCCGCGATGAGGCGGTTCAGGTCAATGAGGAGGCGGCGGGTTTTTCCCACCAACACATCCGCATGATCCGTGCCCCCCAGCGTCAGGCGGAAGGTTTTTCTCCCCGTCTCGAAGCCCTTCTCCGTGCGTGCAAATGTAGCCAGGGGTAACATGCCGATCCCACCGCGCGCCAGCGACGAAGCCAGCCAATCCAATGACAGGCCAGCCGGCAGGCGCTCGACGCGCAAGAGCGGGTACAAACTCCCCGTTGGCGGGATGATTTCCAGGCCAAACGGATTTCGATCCGATGGCAGGTTCTTCACCGCCTGTAAAAGCGCTTGCGTTCTTTCATACAAGATCGAGTTACGCAAATGCCAATAGGCCCGGGTGGCCTGTGGCGTGTTCCGATAGAACAAATAACTGAGAAAAATTGCAGTTATGTTGGGCTGGATTTGGGAATTCAACGCCTCGAAACGTTGACGTATTTGTGGGTCGCGAATTTCGGCCACTGTCAATCTGGCGCCTGCAAAACTATCGATCTTGGACATGGAATGCACCGTGATCACCCGGTCAGCCTGCGCTTCCGTGATGATGCCCTGGCGATTCAACTCCGAGGCAATCTGCCGGACAGTTTTGATTTCGGGATAATCTCGAACGGGGGCTACGTTTTGATACGAAAGATCGTCAATCACAAAGAGATTATTCTGCAGGCAGTACTTGACCAGGCGGCGGATATCCGCTTCATCGAATACCCGTCCCGTTGCATTATGCGGATTATTGATCGCCACAGCGCCGCGCCCCGGCCAGGAGGGGTCATGCTGGCAAATCTGCTCTACTTTCTCGATGATAGCATCCACGTCCAGCCCCAACGATGTAGCTAATGGTACGGCGTATGTCTTTTTAAAACACTGCTCGTAGGACCAACTCAAGTCTGGAATGACAACCTCGGACACCCCGCAATGAAAACCTAATATGCTCAACGCCGTGCGGGACGAGCCGCTAACCGCCATACAGGCTTCGGGACGATACTGCGGTTGTTGTTTCGTGAAAGCGCTCAGGAAACTACGCTGGAGCGCCTGGAGCCATTCAGGTTGATGTACGTTCTGAATGAGTCTGTCGAGAATTTCGTCCGCTCCCAATTCGGCAAACTCGTCGAAAATATGCCCTTTCCAAGCACCCCTGACCCTGTTCGCGATGACTACGCTTTTTTCTTCCAAAACAGCCAGGGAGTGCCCCAACGCCTGGGCGCGATTTTCGACCAATTGATCGAGATGGCGTTCTATGCGCTCGGCCAGGTCCGGCAGGACGGTCTCCGCGCCGCCTCCTAAAGCCAGGCCTTCGAAAGATGGTTTTGCCCGCGGAACCTGTGCAGGCATATCGCGCGGGAGTTCGGCAAGTCCTTGCGCCAGCAGGAAATCCAGGAATTCGGCTTCCGAGGCAGAAGGCGTCCCCTTGAGGTTGAAATGCACATTCTCGATAACGCCCAGGAAATCGGCGTTCCCAACGATGAACACAATGGAAAGATGATGCAGCCGCCTGGCAAAGATGGCCGGGGTCAACAAACGGATCACGCGCTGCACCAGTTTGGATTCGCGCGCCAAAGAAAGATGGTTGGGCGCATTATTGGCCTCGATGAAAAACAACGGTTTCTCGATGCTCATCGAGCGCAACTTGCGCCGCGTCGCCTCGTCCAATGCGCCCCCGATCAGCAAAAAGGTTGGCGCATTCGGCTGCTGGCTTAAATATCGTTCTACCTGCTGACAGGCTTCGCTTTCATCGGAAGCCAATTCATCGAAAAGCAGGTTAGGAATGGCCCTCAACTGGGGCTGGAGTTCACATCGATAACTCAGGATATGCGCAGGGGTGAACTCCAGATACGATGACAAGGCAAACAAGATAATGCGCAGCATTTCATGGACGCCGCCTGAACCCAGGATGATCTCGCGCTTGCCCGACTGTTCCCCGGTATCATAGTGCAGCGGTTCCTGCTGGCCTTCCAACCAGGCGCGGAACGCATCCACCAGCGCGTGCGGTCGCTTCCGGGAGTACCCGCCTCGCGGCATATACGGGGCGCTTTTTTGAATCGCCTGGATCAGGAAATCCAATTTCGGCTTTTCCGCAGCCTCCCATCCAAGATACTCCAGGATCACGTCGGGGTCTGAATCGTGCAACTCCTCCCGGTGAATGTCGATGCCGAGCGCCATGCGCAAATAGGCCGACGAAAGGCTTACATCCTGCACCGGGTTCCCGATGTGGAAATTGACGCGCTCCTCGTCCGGGATCGCCGCCGCAGCCGCGCTTTCGCTGATCTCTGATACGCGCGCCACACGGATCGGTTTCAGGCGAAAAGCGCTCCGGGGGTCAGATGGATAAGACGTCATGGCATCTACCCTCACGCGGCATGTTCCTTCACGGTAAACCACCGGGAGCCGGCATACCTGCCTGATCTTCCTTCTTTCCCTTCTTCCCTTCCAAAGCCCTTTGCATCAGGGTCTGGAAAACCCCCAACAGTTCAGAGCCCTGGGCAAGTTCTTGCGGCGTAAAAGAAACAATGGTGCGCGCATTTCTCAGGTTCTGGCTGGCTTCGGCCAGGCGAGCGGCCTGGGGCGTCAGCATCAGCAGTTCGGGACTGCTCTTGAGCATTTCAAGTTCTTCCTTCTCGAAGGCAAGACGCATCCGGTTGCGCGTCAACTCCTCTTCAAGGCCTTTTTCGGCCAGCGCCGACTCTTTTCCAAGCAAAGTCCCTTTCAATTGAAGTTTCTTTATTTCAAGTTCGTGTTCCAACTGCGCGATCTCTTCATCTGCCTGGAATTTTGCCTTCGCTGCGGCCGAACGCGCCTGGTTGTTCAATCGCTCCGTCTGCTCCAGCAATCGCGCCTGCTCTTGCTGGCGAAGGGCCCCGCTGATCTCCGGGTCGGTCGGTTCCAGCGAATCGACCGCCAACGAAACCAACTCGACGCCAAATTTTTCCTGGAAAAGAGCCGACTGTTTATTCAAATGACTCACAAGGTCGGTGGACGAAAGCGCGTGGATTTCGCATTTCTCCACATACGCTTTGACCAGTCCCTGGAGCATCAGTTGCACTTCATCGGCGGCGTGCGCGGTGGCGTCCTGGTTCCAACCTCCGATGCGGATCAGCGATTGGATATGCTCCAGCGAAGGCGCCACCGAACCTGCCAACTTAATGCGCACCTCCAGGTTCCCCACCGCCGTTGCTTCAATGGTCTGCCGGATCGGGCGCGTCGTGCGCTCCAGCGGGAGGCTGAAATGGCGTGGGTATATCAAGCCTTGCCGGACGCCGATCTGCCCCTTGGACTCGTAAAGCAGGATAACATCCGGCTTCCGAATCCGGTATTCGAACAAGACAAACAGCACGCCGACCAGCACGATAGCCCCAATGAGAATTCCTGTGATCATTTCCATCGTTCACAACTCCTCAAAAACAAAGATGAAAGTTCCGTAGTAACGGCTTTAGCCGTTTACCGGGCGACTGAAGTCGCCACTACGATACACACATGTATCAAACAATACAGCAAAAAAACACCCCGATTTCCTCGGGGCGTTGGGTTGCTGTGGGCTATCCTTGTGGTCTGTGCTGTTCTTGCGCGACCTGTTCCATGCGCCAACGTCCCGTCATCGAACCGATACGGGTAGTGTCATTGGTATTATTCGTCGCGTTGCGCCAGGACAAGGATTTCATAATTCGCGCAAGCATACCACCGTGAGCGCGATGCGTCAAGCGAACTGCGAACTTTTTACTTCCCGGCACCCGGGGGTCTGAACAGCAAGCGCGTCCGCTCGATGCGGGTATCCTCCAGCGGGACGCCCAACGCGGCCAGCACCTCTTCCGGGCGGCCGGTGGCGCCCTCGCGGGCAGACAGGCGCATGAAAAGGGATGACCCCGTGAGGGCCAGTTCTTCGATCAGCGGACGCAGGTCGTACGGTTTGCCGCGACGTTCACGGGGGATGGATTCGGCCTCTAAAACGGAAGCAAGCCGCTCGGTCAGACCCGAGGCGGAACCTGCTCCCGTTATCTCGACCCGGTACTCGGCCCCAACCACTTCCGTTTGCAGCGCAGGCGCGTGCTCGTCCACCTGTTCGACGTTCAGGACGGTCAGGCCGGGTGGGATATGACCTTCCAGCGCGGCCGGCAGGGAGGCGGGGGCCAGGTCGCCGGTGAGCCAGATGTCCATCACTTCGGCGCGCGAGGCGAACCCCAGCGGCAGAGCGGCTGCCAGTTGTATGCGGGGCTGCGGGTGGAAGCCCTGGCTGTAGGCCAGCGGCAGGCGGGCGCGGCGCAGGCTGCGCTCCCAGATCTTGTGCAGGTCGAGGTGGCCGGTATAGCGCAGCGCGCCTTGCTTGGAGAAAGTAATGCGAAGTCTCATCATGTCAGATCATGGCAAATCATACCGCACTGTCAACACAGGCTGTACCGACTCGGCAGCCTCCCCGCTATAGAATTCGATGAGATCGGTCCTGCTGTCATTGTCATCGTCTATGCTGAACTGCAAACGGAAGTGCGTGCCGCCTGCCAGATCAATGTGCGGGAAGGAGGCAGGGTCGAGTTCCGCAGTATACCAGTTGCCGACCGGCTGCGGGTCGAAGACTCCTGCCTGGATGCAGTCAGCGTTTTGGAAGGCTTTTGCCGGTAAACCTGGAACCAATCCCAAAGCCAGGGAGCAAACCTCCACAGTCGAATCCCCATGCCGCTTGAATGGATTGTTGCCCACGACTCCGGCAGATTTCAGTTTCAACTTCACGAAGGTGATCATGGCTTCGTCTGGCAAGAGGGCAGTCTCGAAGGACAGGAAGGCGCGGTATTGCCGGTTTTGCCTGTCGTCACCCATCAACAGGGTGATGTCGCCGGTATTCACTTCGCAGCCGCGCTGGTCGTTTTCCGCGCATTCCATGATCCAGCCGTCGGATGCGCCCTGCGAGGGGAAGACGCGATAGCCCATCAGATTCCACGCCAGGGATTTCGGCGTGCGGTCGGATTGGAAGATGCCCCAATACGGTTCCACAGTGGAGCCGGTTTTGGAAGGTTGGTCGAAGGCCTCGAAATAGACGAATTGCACTTCCGTTTTGGCAAGTTCCCGATAATACAGGTCGAGGTTGGCGTCGGAGAGACCGTAAGCGCCGTCGGTGGGAAGCCCGACTTCCTTGAAGAGGATGAAACGATCCGTCTTCCTGGACAGGTAAGCGTATCCGGCTTGCTGCCACCTCACAGCCGGCAAGACATATTTCACGCCATGCCAATAGGAATGCGAGATGGGAAAAAGCCAGTCGCCCACCAGCCGCAACTCCGGGTAGAGCAGGTAGTCGTCTATCTCTTCTGAAGTGGCGACCGGCTTGCCGGTGGCTTCCCGGAGTTCGGAAATCGCGTTGCAGAGGTCTGGCAGGTTATAGCGCTCGCGAGACCGGTACAAGCCCTCACTCCCAATGCTGTAGCCCATCACGATCGGCAGGCTAGCCGCCTCGCGGGCGGTTTTCAGTTCCCCCTGGCTGGAGGGACTCCAAATCCCCATGATGACGCCTTCGAAGCCCAGCGTCTGGGCAATGGCGAGGAAAGGCCTGCCCATCTTTCCCAGCGAGCCATACGTGACCAGGCCGGTAAAGCCGGCCTTTTTCAGCGCGATCAGGTCCCTTGCAATCGTCCCTGCCGTCAACGAGGCGCCGGGGCTGGGCGAACTGTAGTCCACCCAGCGGATGCTCTTGACCCTGGCAATCCAGTCGGCGTCTACCGGCTGGCTGCAATCGAGCGGCAGGATGACCGGGCTTGCCCGCACGGGCGTGCGGTAGGCGTACACTTCCGGCAGGGAGGAGGCAAACAACAGGTTTGCAGCCGATACGAACAGCAAGAAAACCGGAACACGCTTATAGCGCAGCGCGCCTTGCTTAGAAAAGGTAATGCGGATACGCATGGAAGAAACTTATTCCAGCGATTTCCAGCACATTGGGAAATAGTCCCTTGCCTTTGCCAAAATACCGTGCTTCTCGTTCCAATTGTCTGGCAAAGGTTCAAGACAAAAGATATCAGATTTCCATAGCGCATTTCTCTCAAGCGGGTAGTATTTCAATTGTCCCCCAGATTCGCCATACCACTCAAAAAGCGTTCCCATTTCATCTTGCCCACGCAAGCGACGACCGGCTCGTCTCTCCCCACTATTGGTTACAGATGGAAAATCCCATTCCAAAGAAGAGACTTTGGGCAAAGTCAGAGCAAACTTGAATAGTCGATATTCACCTTGCATATTCCAGGAAAGGGCGAGGTAGAAACTTTTCGAGAGATCAATCACCCTACCTCGTTCCAATCCAACTTCTTCGTGCCATTCCTTCTCCTGCCCTAGCAATTCTCCGGCAACCTCAACGGGCCTGCTTTTGTAGTTTCGCTGGTGAATGCCCAATGTATCCAATCGTTGCCAGAATTTACCAGATGAATTCGACAGTTCAAACGTAACCCGACCAGTACGCTTTGTATCATTCAGTGTTCGGCGCATCTTACATGAGATGCCGAAATATACTCCGCTTCTTTCTCTATCTGGTAGTAGAACATCGAAAATGAATTTATTTTCTTGCGCTTCACCACCAAAGGCAACAGCAACTGATCGCTCAAAATCTCTCCAGCCTGGTAAAGTTCGTCCACTTTGCGAGGTCTGCTGCCCACTTCTGTCCTGATAAGTACTCAAAACGAGGCGAAAACGTTCAAACTCTTTTTTTGTGGGATCGTGGTCTACAAATGGTATCTTCATTCTTCCTCAGATATCAAGTTCGTCTTTCAAAAGTTGGTCGGTGGTCACCTTGAAATATCGAGCAACTTTCAAAACGAATTCCGCTGTCGGTTTCTTTTTCCCTGCTTCTATTTCGCTAATGTAACCATGCGCGGTTAAACCCAATGCAGACGCCAGTTCTTTCAGCGTCATTTGCTTTGCTGTTCGTAGTGTTCGGAGCTTTTCGCCAAATCGTTGCATAAATAATTGACAGAAAGATAGGGTTATGATAAAATGTCTCTATTAGAGACATTCGATAATTATGGTCACAACCAATTCATCTTACAATATGATTAATAGTCCCTTCAAATGGGTCGGTGGAAAGTCGCGCCTGCGGAAACAAATCATCTCACTTCTGCCGAAACACACTTGTTACGTGGAGCTCTTTTCCGGCGCTGCGTGGGTTTTGTTTGGCAAACCGCCAAGTGATGTAGAAATACTGAATGACATTGACCAGGAATTAGTTACTTTCTTTCGAGTGGTGAAGGAGAAGCCAAAAGAACTCATCGCTTCATTCGAATGGGAACTCGTTTCGCGGGCAGAATTCAAGCGATTGGCAGAATCAGACCCAAAACAACTCACTGATGTTCAACGCGCTCACCGTTTCTATTATCTCATCATGGCAGGGTGGGGCGGTGAATTGAAATATCCTCGTTTCCAAACCAGTACCACAGATGGCGGGCACGGCAATCGTCTCATTGGCGCATTGGAAACTCTCAAAGAACGACTTGCGCCTGTCCATGAGCGACTAAAAACCGTTATCATCGAAAACCTTGATTGGCGCATTTGTCTTGACCGCTATGACCGATCTAACACAGTCATGTACATTGACCCGCCATATCCCGACAATGGTGCAAATTACTATCACAACATGCGCGATTGGGATGAACACCAAGAATTGGCAGATAGATTACTCAAAACGAAATGCAAGTGGCTTCTCTCTTCCTACGACATTCCTGAAGTCCGAGCAATGTACCCTGACAATTATGTGGTTGCCGTGCAAATGGCATCGGGTATGAAAGCAAAGAAAAACGGTAGTGAACGCGTCATCAACAAAGAAGTACTTATTACAAATTATTTGCCCGATAGCACAGCAATCTTGCATTTTAAAGATCGGGAAATTCGCCAGATGCGGATGGTCCTGGAGAAGGATGAACCTTACAAAGCATGATTATAGCATGACCAGCAGAAGCCCCAAGTCTCAGCACTTGGGGTTTTTCTACACTGCCTGTTGATCATTGACCACTGACGACGAAACACTGGTCTTGCCCGGGCTTTTCACTTCCGGGCATTTCCAGATTTCGCCGGGATGTTCGCGGCGCAGGTTCGAAAACGTCGGCAGGATGCCGCAGGCGTAGCAGTTCTGGCGGCAATCCACGCGCACCTGGCCTTCGAGCGACATGCGGAAATCCTGGAAGAGGTAGTTCTTGCGCACCGCCGCCGAGATGTGCTCCCAGGGGAAGACTTCGTCCGAGCGGCGCTGGCGGTAGGCGTAGAAGGCCGGGTCGAGGCCATGCCCCTCGAAGGCTTGCATCCAGACCTCGAATTTCATCTGCTCGCCCCAGGCATCGAATTTCGCGCCGTTCTTCCAGGCTGTGTAGACCACTTCGGCCAACCTCCTGTCGCCGCGCGACAGGAAGGATTCGAGCAGCGTGTCGCTGGGGTTGGTCCACGAGAGTTTGATGTTGCGGTCGCGCAGGTTGCGGCGCAACAGTTCCTGTTTTTCGAGCACGCTTTCGCGCGTGTCGCAGGCCACCCACTGGAAGGGCGTGTGCGGCTTGGGGACGAAGGTGCTGACGCCCAGGTTCAATTTGGCCTTCATGCCGATGACCTTGCGGCCCTCGGCAATGACCCGTTTCGCCAGGTCCGCAATCGCCTGCACGTCCTCGAGCGTTTCGCTGGGATGGCCGATCATGAAATACAGTTTGATGGTGGTCCAGCCGCGGCGGTAGATCTCGCGCGTGGTGTCAATAATGTCTTCATCGGCAATCGGTTTGTTGATGATGCGGCGCATGCGCTCGGTGGCGGCTTCGGGCGCCAGCGTGAACCCGCCGGAGAAGTGTTCGCGCAATTTGTCCATCAGGTCTATCGAAACAGACTCGATGCGCAAGGAGGGCAGGGAGATGGTCAACTTTTGGCCCTTGAAACGCTCGCTGATGGCGTTGGTCAGTTCGATGATGTGGGTGTAATCCGAGGATGACAGGGACATGAGCGCCAGTTCCTCGAAGCCGGTAGATTCGACCGCAGCCGCAGCCGCCTCGACGACTTCGTCCACGCCGCGCTCGCGCACGGGACGGGTGATCATGCCGGCGTGGCAGAAACGGCAGCCGCGTGTGCAGCCGCGCATGATCTCTACCGAGGCGCGGTTGTGGACGACGTTGATATTCGGCACGATGAAGCGGGTCGGCGGGGGCGGCAGTTTGCCCACGATGCGTTTGACGACCGGGTTGGCGACTCCGTCCGCCAGGGTTTCGATGTGCGAGAGCGCGCCGTCGTCCAGGTAATAATGCGGCTGGTAGAAGCGCGGCACGTAGACGCCGGGGATCTTTGCAAGGGCAAGCAAGATATCATTGCGAGCGACCGATGGCCGAGCAGGCGATGTTTGTCCGCCATAGCGAGACTGAGAGAGCGAAGCAATCTCAGCGCTTACCAGGGGGTTGCTTCGTCGCTGGGTCTCGATACGCTGCTCCGCAGCTACTCGACCACCAGCTCCTCGCAATGACATGATGACATCAATGATCTCATGGATCACTTCCTCGCCCTCGCCGATGACAAAGGCGTCCATGAAGGCGTGCATCGGTTCGGGGTTGAGGCAGGCGTGTCCGCCCGCAATGACGATGGGATGCGAGTCGTCCCGCTCGTCCGCGCGGACGGGGAGGCCGGAGAGGTCGAGCAGGTTGAGGGCGTTGGTGTAGAGCGTCTCGTAGGGCAGGGAAAAGCCGATGAGGTCGAAGCAGGCCAGGGGGCGTTTCGATTCGAGCGCGTAGAGCGGAATCCCCTCGGCGCGCATGGCGGCTTCCATGTCCACCCAGGGCGCATAGGCGCGTTCGGCCAGCGCATCCTCCCGCTGGTTGACCTGGTCGTAGAGGATCTTCAAGCCAATGTTGGAGACGCCGATGTCGTAAATATCGGGAAAGACCAGCGCCAGCCTGGCTTGGACGCTGTCCCAGTCTTTGCAGGTGATGTTCAGTTCGCCGCCCACATAGCGGCCAGGTTTTTCTACTTTCAAAAGGATACGGTCGAGGCGGGACTCGATCTGTTCGGGGGTAAGCATGGGAGCGATTATACCTGATAGAATTTGTCTGATTGGGAGAACAGCGCGCAAAGCGTGGGATTGCCCGAGGGCAGCCTTACAAATTTGTTAAGTCGTTTTAGCCCAAATGGGTTACAGGAAAATTGCGCAACTGGCTTAGAATGTAAGTAGTATTCAAGAAGGAGAAGCGCCATGAAGAAACTATTGTTCATTTTTCTTGTATTAGGGTTGTCGGCCTGCAGCGCCGTACCTACCCAACCGCCTGCCCCACAGCCTACGCCCGTCCCGCCAACTGCGCAGGTGGTCATCGTCACCGTGGAAGTGCCGGTGCTCCCAACACAGGGGCCGCCCTCGCCGGTCCCGTCCGTCACACCGCTGCCGCCCACCGAAGTCCCCACCCAGGCGGTAGAGCCTACCCAGCCGGCCGCCGCCGCGCCGACTTCCGCGCAACCGGCTGCCAGCGGGCCGATCAGCATCCCGGCCGAGTTCAACGGCCAGGCATTTGCGAACATGACCGTCTCGACCGACACCTTTTCCCTGCGCTGCGCGCCGAAGGAGATCACCTTCGACGTGACCGCCACCGACATCTACATCACGCGCGTGGACTTCTACTACCGCATCCGCGACAAACATTCGAACTACATCCCTGAGTGGTCGCTGGGCGGCACGCTGGACACCG
Source organism: Chloroflexota bacterium (assembly GCA_049323115.1). Lineage (GTDB taxonomy): Bacteria > Chloroflexota > Anaerolineae > Anaerolineales > Villigracilaceae > JAABUE01. Next base: position 4,156 of record JBMOMP010000093.1, on the reverse strand, counting down.
ACGGCGGCAACCATTTCTGGCTGACATATTCCGGCGAATCCGTGAAGCCCGATAACCGCAAGGACTTCGGCTGGTTCGACCTGCAATTCGTGGGCATGAACAAACTGGGACAGGTGGTTGGCCGCACCGAGAAGATCGTGGACCTGGTGTCGTACACCATCGACTGCCCGTAAGTTGAAGGCGTAGATTTTCCAACGTACAAAATCTTCTTTGGACGCTGATTCACGCTGAAAAACGCAGGTTTTTTTCTTTCCATCAGCGAAGATCAGCGTTCTTCAGCGCCCCGGATCAGGTTTAAAAAAACGGACAGGCGCACGCCTGTCCGTTCTACACATGTTCAGTTCACCCGCAGTTGAACTGCGGGTGAAACCGGGTTGAGGGGGGATTATCCGGCCGGTTGCATTCGGAGGCGCTCGCGTCCCCACAGCCACAGCGCGCCCAGGCCGAACAGCACGACAGCAAAGTTGAGCAGCCAGCCGAAGAAGCCCAGCGGCAGGAGCGGGAATTTGAACAGCCCGATCACCAGGGCAATGATGGACACGCCCGTCACCACCGGCCAGAATTTATGCTCGGCCAGGTCGAGGTTGAACTTGCCCAGCACCCACTTGCCCAGCGCCGCGCCGACCACGATCTTGGCTACGTAGGCGGTCGCCAGCACGAAGGCCACGCCCAGGGCAAACAGGGCCAGGAGTCCCAGCCAGATGATGACACCGCTGATTCCTCCCAGCGTGAGCATACCAAAGATAACGCCGCCCAGGATCATGGCGATGACGATGACCAGCACGGCAAAGAAGAAGGCCGCCCAGGCCACCGCGCCCCAACCCAAACTGGACCAGGGTTGCGACTGCGCCTTCCCGGCAGTCGTCCGCAGGAAGGGCGAGGCCAGCCAGGCCAGCAGCAGGCTGAACAGGGCCAGGGTCACGATGGAACGCAGCAGGTCGAGCGCCCAGGCGCCTACTTTTTGCGCGGGCGTGGGCGGGACGTAGACATTCTCGTCCACTTTCGGTTCCACGCGCTTCACCTGACCGCCCACAGCGCCGCCGGGGAAGTCCAGGTCGTAGGTGCTGCTGTATTCCAGGTTCCCGGCGATCTTCGCGCCCTGCGCCACCGTCAGGCCGGATGACACGCTGGGCAACGCGAGCGGGATTTGTTGCTGCATGAAAACGTTGGGAGAGGGTTCGTCGGCGGTGGCCTCGGTCTGGTCCACGTAGGCTTTCACATCGCCGTCGAAGGTCCCGGCCAGTTCCAGCGCGCCGGCCCCGGCCAACACATCGCCTTTCACCTCCCCGGCCAGCAGCGCCTGCGCAGCGCCCACCAGCAGGTCGCCTTCCACGACGCTGCCGGGTTTGGTCTCCAGGCTGGCGCCCGCGGCCAGCAGGTCGTCGCCGACCTGCGCCTCGCCGCCCAACTGCAAACCGGCGCCCGCAATGCGGGCATCGTCCGTGACGACGCCGTTGATGACGATCACCTGCCCGGCGGCCCACAGGTCGCCTTCCACCGTGCCGTTGATGGTGATGACGGAGCCGCCCACGATCAGGTCGCCCTTGACCGTGCCGTCCAGGGTAAATTCATTGGCGCCCACGTACAGGTCGTCCTCGATCACCTGGTCGGCGGCGATGACGACATTCTCGCCGCTGCGGCTATCGAAGGCACTGACCGGCGCGGCAAATCCCAGCGCCAGCAAACCCGCCAGGGCCAGGACCGAAAACATTTTTTGGATGCGTGACATAGCATTCTCCTTTTCCTTGACTTCTCTCTGATATACGGAAATGGCGGCCAAAGGTCTCACGCATCCAGGCGGGATTTCCTCGCATCTTCCCCAACCCTCAGGCTGCCTCCGTTATAGACCGGTTTCCCGTCCTTCAGGAAGTATCGAAACAGCGCTCGCCCACAGATCAACTTTGTGGGCGAGTTTCATTGCAGGCCTCCCAAACCTGTGGGGTGTCACGCTTAACCCGCCTTCTTGCGCGCCGGCGGCCTGGCCGGCTTGACGCCGAAACTCTCCAGCGCCTCGCTCTTGGCCCCATACTTGCCCTTCAACATGGCGCGGATGCGGCTCTCCAGCGCCTCCAGTTTGGCCTGCTTGGCCGCCAACTGCGCCGTCGCCTGCTGGGTGCGCGCCTTGAGCGCCTCCTGCTGCTCGTCCAGGCTGCGCGCCTCGTCCAGCAGGGCCTTCAGCGCGGCGTGATCCTCGGCCAGGAAATCCAACTCCCCGGCCCTGGCCTCCAGCCCGGCGCTCAATTGCCCCAGGCGCAACAACAGATCGGAAAAGGAACCTTTTGGCATATCGACCTCCATATTTTGGATTTGCTGAACTTGTCTTCGGCTGCCCGGATGCGGGCGCCGGTCATCCACGCTGGACAATCTCTCGCCGCTCTTGGGGGGACCTTCCCCCCGTTTTGGGGGACGCTTCCCCTCTTTAGGGGAAGCCTGCTCCCGTTTTGGGGAACGCCTCCCCTCTTTGGGGGAACCTTCCCCCCACTTTGGGGAACGCTTCCCCTCTTTTGGGGGACCTTCCCCCCGTTTTGGGGAACGCCTCCCCTCTTTGGGGGAACCTTCCCCCCACTTTGGGGAACGCTTCCCCTCCCTGGGGGAAGCCTGCCCCCGCTTTGGGGAACGCCTCTTGCAAGATCGAGCCGCGCAGTTCCCTGCGTAATACCTCCGGCGCGACCAGCATTACTCCGTGCTCATTTTATCATACGCGACCCTCCCCGACCGGGCTTGCCCAGGCCCGCTGCGCAGGAAGCGACTGGCAACAACGGGCTGTGGAGGCCTAGCGGTCGATCGTTGGCGCAGGGCAGGGCGTGCGCCCTGCAAGGGGAGACCTTGCCCAGTAAGGTTTGGCAAACATTTTCGCGGTGGAAACCCGTATCAATCATGGGATTCTTTATCTATTCCTGCCGTTATTTTGTATACCGTATTTTCAGGATAATCGTAGCCGATAGATATCACATATTCTCCGTCCCCGCGCAAATCATAGTCGCAACGATAATAGTACGTCTGTTCATATGCCAGCCAAGCTATCGGCTCACATTCAGTTTTGAAGATACCAATCATCTTTTCAACTTGCTCATAGGTCGCTGGAGCGTCATCTGCCGCGCGGTAGGTTAATTCAGGTTTGAATGTGTCCTGAATTAAGTCATAAAAATCGGGACCATACACATCCCTTTTCCCATTGCATAATTCATGAGACTTATCCAATCCAAAGTTCTTGCACAAGATATCGATCCTCTCGTGGGGTAAAGGTGTTGTTGTTTTTTCCCAATTGCTGCGAAGGCGCTGATAATTCAATTCTTTATATCCTTGCGCCAATCCACAGCAAAGCGCGATACATAAAAATAGGAAGAAAATTTTCGAAGTGCATCCCTTCGTTTTCATTTGCGTTGTCATAGTTCATTTCTCCGCCTATTTATCTTATGGAGTTGGCCAAAACCGTCCCCACTCTTCGACAAACCCATAACTGCCGCCATCTGGTCCCAGTCTATGCACAATAGTACCAACCAACTCCATTGGGGAATTTGGTTCTGCCATCACGGCTATATTCATCGCGGCAAGCGTGAGGGCATAATCTTCAGCAGACACCCCACCTTGTCCAAGATACGGAGATAATGGACTATCGTGAATGGTATTCCCTAAATCTGCCATTATAAAACCTCTCATGTTATAGAGAGCCGATTCACCTGTGCGAGGGAGTGGTTCAGGGTCAAAGGCCGTCGCAAAACCAGCCCAGAAATGATAAATCTGATTGTGTCTATCTTGAAAGTCCCTATTGAATCCACTATCGCCTTTTTGAATGTAGTCTTCTGTGAAATAACCTCGAAATACGCTGGAACTTTCGGTTTCATTGCCTCCGTGAAAACGCGCATCCAACATAGTTGCTGAACGACTCCATGTTACTCCGAGGAATGCAAAACTAGTAGCGTCCATGAAACCGTTCCAATCATTGCCATAGATAAGCGCAGCTTTTTTCATAACTAACTCAGCCGCCGCGAGAGCAGTGTATTCTTTTTTGATTTTTTCCTTTGCATTTAACTTTAGTTTCCGCTAACTGGTGATGATGAAAAGGATAGTAATGGGCCCAAAGCATGGTAATCTTATTGCGCTGACAAAAGATCGTAGCCAAAGGACCCATTACCATGGCAAATCATACCATAGC
>JBMOMP010000092.1:0-47093 GCA_049323115.1 Chloroflexota bacterium | reverse complement strand
TATCGAGACCGCTCATCCGCTACCCATCCGCTGACCACCTGCAGCGCGGCGGCCTGGCCGTAAAAAGCCCGCTCGACGCTTGATGCTGTCATTCATAGCGCGGCTTTTGGCCGCAACGAAAATGGGATGCAGATTCACGCAGGAAACGCTGATCTTTTTCTTTTTATCAGCGCAAATCAGCGTCGATCAGCGTCCAAACAATCTTCGCGGTTGTGAATGTCCTGGCGAATGTCCAGGATAGATTCTCAAGAGTAATACTTCCATGCACGATGGTAAAATGAAGCATCACCTGTTCAGAGGAACCCATGACCCAAACCGACCTCCAAACCCGCGCGATCAACACCCTGCGCTTCTTATCCACCGACGCCGTCCAGCAGGCCAACTCCGGTCACCCCGGCCTGCCGATGGGCGCCGCCGCCATTGCGTTCACCATCTGGACCCGTCACCTGCGCCACAACCCGCGCAACCCGCGCTGGCCGGGGCGCGACCGTTTCATCCTCTCCGGCGGGCACGGCTCCATGCTGCTCTACTCGCTCTTGCACCTCACCGGCTACGACCTCGCGCTGGACGAGTTGAAGGATTTCCGCCAGTGGGACAGCCGCACCCCCGGTCATCCCGAATATGGCCTGACGCCCGGCGTGGAAATGACCAGCGGCCCGCTGGGACAGGGCTTTGCCACCGGCGTGGGCATGGCCATGGCCGCCGCGCATCTTTCCGCGACCTTTGGCCGGCCCGGCTTCGACCTCATCGATCCCTGCATCTACGCCATCGTCACCGACGGCGACCTGATGGAGGGCGTGGCCTCCGAGGCCGCCTCGCTGGCCGGGCACCTCGGGCTGGGATGCCTGGTCTACCTGTACGACGACAACCGCATCTCCATCGACGGCTCCACCGACCTGGCCTTCACCGAAGACCGCCTGGCGCGTTTCGCGGCCTACGGCTGGCACGTGCAAGCGGTCGCCGACGGCAACGACGTGGATGCGATTGACAAAGCCATCCAGGCTGCCAAACAGGACCCGCGCCCGTCTCTGATCGCCTGCCGCACCGTCATCGGCTTCGGCGCGCCCAACCGCCAGGGCACCGCCAAGGCGCACGGCGAGCCGCTCGGCGACGAAGAACTGAACCTGGCCAAGCAAAACCTGGGCTGGCCGCTCGAACCGCGCTTCTACATCCCCGACGATGTGCTGGCCTTCTACCGCCAGGCCGTCCAGACCGGCGCGGGAGGGGAAGCCCGCTGGAACGGCCTGTTCGAGGCCTACGGCAGGTCCCACCCCGAACTGGCCGCCGAACTCCAGCGCCGCCTGGACGGGAGGCTGCCCGCAGGCTGGGACGCCGGCCTGCCCGTCTTCCCGCCCGACGCCAAGGGGCTTGCCACCCGCGCCGCCTCCGGCAAAACCATCAACGCGCTGGCCGCGAAATTGCCCGAACTGATGGGCGGCTCGGCCGACCTGGCGCCCTCCAACAACACCAAGATCGAAGGCAGCCCGGCCTTCCAAAAGGACAGCCCGCACGGGCGTAACCTGCACTTCGGCGTGCGCGAACACGGCATGGGCGCGGCGCTGAACGGCATGGCGCTCTTCGGCGGCCTCATCCCGTATGGCGGCACCTTCCTGGTCTTCTCGGATTACATGCGGCCCGCCATCCGCATCGCCGCCTTGTCGCACATCCCTGCGATTTACGTGTTCACCCACGACAGCATCGGGCTGGGCGAGGACGGCCCCACCCACCAGCCGGTGGAGCACATTGCAGCCTTGCGCGCCATCCCCAACCTGTGCGTCATCCGCCCGGCGGACGCCAACGAAACGGTCGAAGCCTGGAAGGTGGCCGTCGCCCGCCGGGATGGGCCGACCGCGCTGATCTTGAGCCGCCAGGCCTTGCCTACCCTGGATCGCGCGCTGATGGAAGACGCCTCGGAACTGGCGAAGGGCGCTTACGCGCTCTCGGACTTTGGGGATGAGGAACCGGAATTGATCCTGATGGCTTCCGGATCGGAAGTCAGTTTGATCTATGCTGCGGCGGCGCGCCTGGCGGCCGAAGGCGTGAACGTGCGCGCGGTCTCCTTCCCCTCCTGGGATCTGTTCGAGAAACAGGACGCCGCCTATCGCGAGGCGTTATTGCCGAAACGCATCCGGGCGCGGGTGGCCGTCGAAGCGGGAGCAGGCCTGGGCTGGGAACGATACGCAGGTTCCGAGGGCGCGGTCATTTCCATCCAGCGCTTTGGCGCCTCCGCCCCGGCCAAAGTCCTGTTCGAGAAATTCGGTTTCACCGTCGAGCATGTGATCGAGAAGGCGCGCGAAGTTTTGTCACAGGAGTTATCCAGCAGTTCGACTGCTGGATGATCTGGGGTGGAGCAGAGGCCTTGATGAAGATTGCTGTTGCCTGTGACCATGCCGGTTTCCCGCTCAAGGACGTGGTGTTGGAAGCGGTGCGCGCCGCCGGGTGCGAAGTCCTGGACCTGGGTACGCATTCCGCCGAGGCGGTGGATTATCCCGATCTGGCGGAGAAGCTGGGTCGAGCCATCCAAAATGGGCAGGCCGAGCGCGGCATCCTGCTGTGCGGATCGGGCGTGGGCGCTTCGATTGCCGCCAACAAGATGACCGGCGTATATGCGGCCATCTGCCACGATACCTACTCGGCGCACCAGGGCGTGGAGCATGACGACATGAACGTGTTATGCCTGGGGGGGCGCATCCTGGGCCCCGAGCCGGTGCGCGAAATTGTGACGGCTTTCCTGGCAGCGCGTTTCATTGGGGACGACCCCGGCCAGGAGCGCCATGCGCGGCGTGTAGCGAAGATCAGGAAATTGGAAAAAGGTGTTCAGGTTAGAAGATTATGAATCCGATCCCACGCTTACTCGAAATTGGCCAGTCGCTCTGGTACGATAACATCCAAAGGAAACTGCTGGAGAACGGCCAATTACAGGCCATGATCGCGCGCGGCGACATCCGCGGCGTGACCTCCAACCCGTCCATCTTCCATAACGCCATTGCCAACTCCGCCGATTACGATACGGCGCTCGTCCCGCTGGCCTGGGCCGGTTGGGACGCCGGGCAGATCTTCTGGCAACTGGCAGTGGAAGATATCCAGGGCGCCTGCGACCTGTTCGCCCCGCTCTATGAAGAGACCAAAGGCGGCGACGGTTACGTCAGCCTGGAGGTCAGCCCCTACCTGGCGCACGAGACCAAGAAGACGGTCAAGCAGGCCCAAGCCCTGTGGGAGCGCGTGAACCGCCCCAACCTGATGATCAAGATCCCCGCCACGCCGCAGGGTATCCCGGCCGTCCGCCAGGCGATTGCCAAGGGCATCAATGTCAACGTCACGCTGATCTTCTCCCTTGCGCGCTACGCCGAGGTGATGGAGGCCTACCTCTCTGGCCTGGAAGAGCGCGTGAAAGCCGGCCTGCCGGTGGAGCATGTCGCTTCGGTGGCTTCCTTTTTTGTCTCTCGTATAGATACCAAAGTGGACGGCCTGCTGAGTAAGCATCCATACCTGTGCGGGCGGGCTGCCATTGCCAGCGCCCGCCTGGCCTATGCGGCCTTTACGGAAACCTTTGCCGGCGATCGCTGGGAGGCGCTCAAGGCCAGGGGCGCGCAACTGCAACGCCCTCTTTGGGCCTCCACCAGCACGAAGAATCCGGACTACCCCGATACGATCTATGTGGACGCCCTGGTCGGCGCGCATACGGTCAATACCGTGCCGCCGCAAACGCTGGAGGCCTACCGCGATCACGGCATGGCCTACGAAGCCATCACCCAGCAGATGGACAGGGTTCGTGCTGTGATGCTCGAGCTGGAAGAAGTGGGAATCTCGATGGAAAAAGTGACCCAGGAATTGGAAGACGAAGGCGTACAGGCTTTTGCCGACGCCTTTACGGCCTTGCTGGAAACCATCGAAGCGCGACGGAAGAATGCCGCTTCGCAACTCGGACCGCTGGCTGCTCCTGTTTCCAAGCGCATCGCCCAACTCGAAGCCGATTCCGTTCCCGCCCGCCTGTGGGACGGCGATCCAGCGTTGTGGACGACCGATCCGGCCGGGCAGGCCGAGGTGCAAAAACGCCTGGGCTGGCTGCGCCTGCCGGAGACCTCGCGCGCCTTCCTGCCGGAATTGGGCGATTTTGCCGACCAGGTGCATTACGATGGTTTTCGCAACGTCCTGGTGTTGGGCATGGGAGGCTCCTCGCTTGCGCCTGAAGTCATGTCTCATGTGTTCGCCAATCCCGCACCCGAAGCTGCAGAGGGAAAACCCCGTTTGTCCATCCTCGATTCGACGGATCCGGCGCAAGTGGCCTGGGCTGCCGAAGCCTGCCTGCCCGGGAAGAGCCTCTACCTGGTATCCAGCAAATCCGGCGGTACAGCAGAGGTAAGCGCCATGCTGGACTATTTCTGGGAACGCTCCGGGCAGGACGGCTCGCGCTTTGTCGCCGTCACCGACCCCGGCACGGCGCTCGAAAAACTGGCAGGGGAACGCGGCTTTCGCAAGGTCTTCCTGGCGGACCCGAATGTGGGTGGTCGCTACTCCGCGCTGACCGCCTTTGGATTGGTCCCGGCCGCCTTGCTCGGGCTGGACGTGAAGCGCTTGCTGGCGCGGGCCGCCTGGATGATGGCGCAATCCGGGGGCGCAGCGCCTGCGGCGCGCAACCCCGGCCTGGCATTGGGCGCCGTCCTGGCCGAGGCAGCCTTGCGGGGACGGGACAAGTTGACGCTCCTGGCGGATGCGCCGTTGGCGACCTTTGGTTCGTGGCTGGAACAGTTGCTGGCCGAATCCAGCGGCAAGGATGGGGTAGGGATCATCCCGGTGGATCGTGAACCGGTGGGCGATCTGCCCGTTTACAAGAAAGACCGTTTGTTCGTCTACCTGCGCCAGACGGGTGAACTCGACCAACAGGTCGCCGCACTGCGCGAGGCCAAGCAACCTGTCCTGGAGATCGCCGTTGGAAATGCCTATGACCTGGGCGCGGAGTTCTACCGCTGGGAGATTGCGACGGCGGTCGCCTGTCACATTCTGGGGGTAAACGCCTTCGACCAGCCTGATGTGGAGGACGCCAAGAAACGCGCCCGGGCCAAGATCGCAGAGTTCCAGGAAAAAGGCAGCCTGCCGGTGGGCGAGTTCGTTTCACTTGCGGATGCAAAACCGGCCCTGAAAAATTTCCTGGCGCAGGCCAAGGCCGGCGATTATGTCGCCATCCTTGCTTACTTACCGCGCTCCAGCGAAATGATCGCCGCCTTACAGGATTTACGCGCAGCCATTAGAGCCAAAACCAAATGCGCTGTCACGCTGGGTTTTGGCCCGCGTTACCTGCATTCCACCGGCCAACTGCACAAGGGCGGCGCGGATAACGGTTTGTTCCTGCTGGTCACTGCCGAGCCGGCCCAGGACATCGAGATCCCAACCCAGTCCATGACCTTTGGCGCGCTGGAAAGGGCGCAGGCGTTGGGGGATTATGAGGCTTTGCAGGCGCGTGGCCGCAGGGTGTTGCGTGTACATATTCCCCAGCCTGATGCGGTTTCGGCGCTGCGTAAAAAAATATTGCAAGGTCGAACATCTACATCGCGCAGGATTGGATAGAAAAAACTCACCGCTTCATGGGCGGTGAGTTTTTTTATTCTTTCTCTGCCGTACAAATGTCATTGCGAGAGCGGCGTTCTCCCGCTTGAAGCCCTGGCCTGACGCCAGGACAGGCAATCTCCCGGCCTATTTTGGCGGTGAATTCGCTAAAACAGGGGATTGCTTCGCAAAAAACGCTCGCAATGACATCGCAAAGATAGAATGTACGGTAGCAAATTTATTCTGGCGACCTGTGTTTTTACTGGAGCGCCGTGTCCAGGTTGGGGGTGGTAGGAACGCGCTCTGTCCAATATTCGTGGATGGTGACTTCTGCCTCTTCGCGCAGTTTCGCCAGGAAATCGTTGAAGGCGGTCTCGCGCGCCTGCGCATAACCATCAGCGGTCAGGGGCAAGGTGGTACGTCCGATCAACTGGATGATGTGCCAGCCGAAACTGGATTGCACCGGTTCGCTGACCTGGCCGGGTTCGAGGGCGTAGACGGTCGTCTCGAATTCGGCTACCATCTGGCCTTTGCCGAACCAGCCCAGGTCGCCGCCAACGCTGGCGCTGCCTGGATCCTGTGAAACCTCCTGGGCAACTTTGGCGAAGTCTTCTCCCTTGTCCAGGCGTTCTATGACTGCTTTGGCGCTTTCTTCATCGGGCACCAGGATATGGCGCGCCCAGACTTGTTCTTCCTCTCTTGGCGTATCGGCAGTGACAACCTCGAAGAGTTTCTTGCGCAGCAAGTCGGTCTCGAATAATTGTTCATATTGCGCCTGGGTCAGGCCGGTTTCCATGAAACCCGCCATAGCGGTTGCGTACTGGCCTTGATAGCCTTCCAGTGTATACGGGGTTGCTGTGGGCAGGGGCGTGGAGGTCGGCGCGGGCGTGGCTTCGACCGTCGGCGTGGCAGACAGGTCAGGGGTCGCGGTGGGAAGCGGGGTGGCGGTCGGGCCAATGGTCGGGACGGGGGTGACCGTCACCAGTTCCATCTGTTCCGCAGAAAGGGTCGGGTAGACGACCTCCACCGGGGTGGGGGTGATCGTAGGGGTGAGCGTGCCGTTCGGGAAGAAGCGGAATTGTTCCTGCCGGAAGGTTTCGATTTCCTCGGCGCTCACGCTGATGCCGCGTTTTTGCGCTTCCTGGCGGATGAGGGCTTCCTCGATCATTGCATCCATCACTTGCTGCCCAACCGAAGTAGAAGTATCCAGGGCCACCTGGATCTGCTCGAGTTGCGCGCTGACGTCCATGCCAAACATTTGCTGGTATTGCAGGTATTGCATGTACTGGTTGATCATTTGGTTGCGCTGGATCTGGACGCGCGCCTGGAATTCCTTGGTGGTAATTTTCTCGCCGTTCACTTCAACCACCGGCTGGAGTTTTTGCAGGACGTTGATATCCAGGTACCCATACCCCAGGATGAGGACGACAGCCGCCACCACCAGGATGGCAATGATTTGTATGATGCGCGTTTGCCTGCGTTCGCGTTCCAGGCGGGCAATGTGCTTTTTGCTTGCGATTTTGGGATTAGGCGCCATGGGATGCCTCCTTCAGGCAGCCAGGGATGGACGTGTATAACGCCTTGCCTGGCTGCGCAGGGATTAGTTATGGCCTTCTTCCCAGTATTTGCCGGTGAAGGGCAGCAGGGCGATATGGCGGGCGCGCTTGATCGCTGCGGCCACCTCGCGCTGGTGTTTGGCGCAAGCGCCGGTCTGGCGGCGCGGGCGGATCTTGCCATCATCGGTAATATAGCGTTTGAGCAGGTCTACTTTTTTATAGTCGATCACCAGTTCTTTGTCGGAGCAGAACTGGCAGAATTTGGGACGCGAGAAAAAGCGGCGTTCCTGCCCCCCCTGGCCGCCCTGGGCGCCTCCATTGCGATTGTAACGATCTTCAGTCATTTGTTACTCCATTTTACCCTCTTAGAAGGGAAATTCATCTTCGTCAGCCATCGGTTCGGCCTGGTCGCTGCCGGATTCGGTTTCCTGGGCCTGGGCATTGTTTTCGCGCCGGTCGCCCAGCATCATCATCTCGTTGGCAACGATCTCGACGCTGGTGTGTTTTTGGCCTTCTTTGTCTTCCCAGCGGCGGGTCTGCAGCCGGCCTTCGATGAAGACTTGCTGCCCTTTGTAGAGATATTGTTTGCAAATCTCCGCCAGGTTGCTCCAGGCAACGATGTTGAACCATTCCGTTTCAGCGTGGCGCTCGCCGTCCACCGTGTTCCAGGAGCGGCTCACGGCTACGGTGAAAGTCGTCACCGGGCGGCCGGAGGGGGTGTAACGCATTTCCGGATCTCGCCCCAGGTGTCCGATGATCATAACTTTGTTCAAGCCTCGGCTCATAGGATTCTCCTTAAACATTAAACCGAGAAAATCGAGTTCACTATACCGCAGTCAACATATACCGCATGACCGGTTCCAGGAAACGGATATTGCGTTCGAGCGCGGTCGTGGCATCCGCAGGCAGGCTGACGTTGAGCAAGACATAGTGGCCTTCACGTTGCTTGCGGATGAGATAAGCCAACCTGCGCTTACCCCACACATCCACTTTGTCCACGTTGCCGCCTGCTTCCGTGACCCAACCTTTGACCTTGTCGACGACGCCGGTGAAAGCAGTCTCATCCAGGTCGGGCTGGACGATACAAACCAATTCATAGTTACGCATGAGGGAAACCTCCTTTCCGTGGGATTGCCCCCGGTCAGCGCCGTAGGCGCAGCCGGAAGCGGAAAGGCACGATAAGACGTACCTGAGCGGGCGAAGTTTACCACAAAATGTGGGCTTTGTGCGCTTCTTCGCCGACCCTGAGCACGGTTTGCTTAAAGTCGCGGAGAAAGATTTCGGACACGGATTGCACGGAGTGAACGGAGCGTTTCCGTAAAAAAACGGATGAATTTCCGTGCTTTCCGTATTATCCGTGTCCAAAGACGTAGATCGGGTTGCTGAAAATCCACCCGACCTGCATTCCCAGGTAGCGGCGGTAGGCTTCTACACGATATACGCCCGGTTCGGTGACGATATGGGCGCAGGCCTGGTGGCGCTTCCAGGCTCTGATGATTTTCCCGTCTTTGACCAGCCGGCATTCTGCCAGGCTGGGGAAGCGCGCCTGTAATGTCACGCCGCCTTCGACGGAAATCTCATCACCCATTGCAGCGGTCTTCTCGCGTCCCTGCGCCGTGAAGCGGAATCCGCGTGTGGAGGCGGGCAGGTCGTACCCTACAAAGCAGTGCCCGGCGGACAGGGCTTTGTAGATCAATTTGCGGTCTGTGGCAGCGTCTCCCGTCAACGGTTGCGGGAGAAGCAGGTGGGTATTGACGGTCTTGAAGTGGAATTCGTAGGGGAAGACCACGCGCGCCAGCGGTCCCAGCCGCAGGTGGAGGGCGTGCGCGTCCGAACCGCCGATGGCGACCACGCGTTTGCCGTCCAGCAGCAATTCATCCCATTTGAGCAGGGTCAGCGGGCTGGGTCCACGCCCGATGAGATGCGGGAAGTAAGCGTAGAAGATGCCGCGCGGTTTGTTGGTGAGATATACTTTGAATTCACTGAAGCCGTTCCACAGTTCCAGGCCGGTATACCCTTGCGCATCCCAGGCCTCCCAGGTGATGTCGGTTTCGCCAAAGGCCGGCGCAGCCAGGTCATGCGGATGCGCCAGGAAGGACAGCCCGCCCGTTTCGCGGCTTGCGTCAATGACATGCTGCGGGTTCTCTGCCAGGGTAGCCAGGTCGCGGTTCGTGTCGAAGGCCAGCAGGTGGTTCTTTTGCGGGGCGCGCGCCTGGTCGTGGATCTCCTCTCCAACCAGGAGCAGCACCCGGCTGGGTCCGCTGCGGTAGTATCCTTCCACGCCCTGCACCAGCACGTTGTGGTCCGTCACGATCACGGCTTCCAGCCCGGCTTTCATGGCGGCCTGGGCGATTTCTTTGTGCGTACCGGTGCCGTCGGAGTAGCGGGTGTGCATGTGTAAATTGACGACGATTTCGTGCATATAACCTCGGCGTTGACGATTTCCCTTTATGGCAGGTATAATTCCCCCCGCTTGCTTACAGGAGGCTCGTAAATGGAAAAATTTTTGAATATCGCCTTGATTATAACCTCGGTGGCTTTGATCGCCAGCGTCATCCTTCAAAGTAAGGGCGCGGGGCTGGGCGGGTTGACCGGCGCGGATTCCGGCAGCGTGTTCACCGCACGGCGAGGCATCGAACGCACTTTATTCTGGGTGACTATTGTATTGAGCGTGATTTTCTTTGCGTTGGCGATTGCGTCTGTGTTGATCGGGCGCTAGGGACAACCCGCATTTGGGAAGGCCGCTTCCGGCTTCGGCTTCTGCTGGGACCGGCAATGGCCTTTCTTTTTTTGCTCATGAAACGATTACGCTGGCAGATTTTGATCGTGGTGTTGACCCTGGTCGTTGTCGGGGTTCTATTGATTACGCAGCAGCCGGTTGGACCGGTGCAGGTCTTGCCGCAGCCAACGACAGGCGGGGTTTATTCTGAGGGGCTGGTCGGTTCGCTGGGACGGTTGAACCCATTATTGGACTGGAACAACCCGGCGGACCGCGATATCGACCGTTTGATCTTCAGCGGTTTGATCCGCTTTGACGAGCGCGGGATGCCGCAGCCAGACCTGGCTGAATCTTGGGGGGTGAACGAGGAGGGGACGATCTATAACTTCACCATCCGGCCAAATGCTACCTGGCACGACGGGGCGCCGATTACCAGCGATGATGTTATCTTTACAATCGAAATGCTCAAGAGCAGCGGCTCGCTTTACCCGCAGGATATTAAAGACTTGTGGGCAAATGTCGAAGTGCGCAAGTTGAACGACAAGAACCTGAAGTTCACCATCCCGGAACCGTTTGCGCCGTTCCTGGATTACCTGACGGTTGGCATCCTGCCCAAGCATGTGTTGGAGGCGGTCCCGCCGGAGGGCTTGGTGAGCGCCGATTTCAACATCAAGCCGGTGGGCAGCGGGCCGTATAAGTTCGACCACCTGATCCTGAGCGGCGGGCAGATCACAGGCGTGGTATTGACGGCTTTCGAGGCCTATTACGGGAAACAGCCTTTCATCCCGCAGGTCGTCTTCCGCTATTATCCAACTTCTACGGCGGCGCTGGATGCGTACGAACAGGGCGATGTGCTGGGCATCAGCCGGATTACATCCGATGCGCTCCCGGAGGCGTTGTCCCTGCCGAACCTGTCCCTGTACACCAGCCGGATGCCGCAGGTCAGCATGGTGATGCTGAACTTGAACAACCCGGAGGTGACCTTTTTGCAAAATGCCCAGGTGCGGCGCGCGCTGTTATTGGGATTGAACCGCCAGCGGATGATTTCCACTTTGTTGCAGGGACAGGCGATTGTGGCGCACGGACCGATCTTGCCCGGCTCCTGGGCGTACTATGACGGCGTCGAACGCCTCGAATATGACCCGGAATCGGCGATTGCCCTGTTGAAGGCCGAGGGGTATGTCATCCCTGCCGAGGGGGGCGCTGTGCGCGCCAAAGAAGGCCAGGCGCTGATGTTCACGTTGCTGCACCCGGACGATGAATTGCACACGCAGGTTGCCCAGATGATGCAGGCCGGTTGGGCGGGGATCGGCGTGCAGGCCAACCTGCAAGCCGTGCCGTATGACCGCATCGCCTTCGACTACCTGGGGCCGCGCGCCTACCAGGCCGCGCTGGTGGACCTGAACCTGGCACGCACCCCCGACCCCGACCCGTATCCGTTCTGGCACCAGGCGGAAGCGACCGGCGGCCAGAACTACGCGCAGTGGGACAACCGCACCGCCAGCGAGTACCTGGAGCAGGCGCGCGTCAACACGGACTTTGGCGTGCGCACGCGCCTGTACCGTAACTTCCAGGTGGTGTTTGCCAAGGAATTGCCCTCCCTGCCGTTGTATTACCCGGTCTATTCGTTCGCAGTGGACGCGCAGGTTTTGGGCGTGCAAGTGCCGCCGTTGTACGATATCAGCGACCGCTTCTCGGTCGTCACGGATTGGTACCTGGTGACGCGCCGCTCGCTGGAGGCGGCGCCGGAAGGGACAACTGCGCCCTGAAACAGGACGAAACATGTATTCTGTCGAAAAAGACAGGGCTTTCCTGGAGGCGGGTATCCCCGAACTGGACGATTACCTGCTTTCCCAGGAGTTGTACTGGCCGCTGACCGCGCGTGGATACAGCCTACCGCGCCTGACCATTGGCGGCTTGTTGTTGTCGCTGGCGCGCCTGGAAGCGGCCGGGGAGCGCAGCGTTGCCCTCGAGGCGCGGCTTGACGGAGTCCGCTCGAGGCGGCGGGTGGCCTGGGAAACGAGGGCAGGCCGCGAGGTCCGGTCACGATGCGGGTTATGGCAGTCCTATCTGGCGGATTATCGTCACAGTCCCGAAGGACATGCGGACGCCTATCCGCAGGAGGTGCGTTACCGCGTCATGCTGCACCTGTTGCTGGCTGAACTCCCGTCGCAGCCAGCGGAGGGTGAACTCCTCTCCCAGTTGGACGGCGTTTTACGTGCGAATTTGACTCCGGGCGGCTTCGTGTGGGACAGCGGTTTGCAAGCCGGTTTCCCGCGCGAGGCGTATTGGTATCTGTATGGAAGGTTGAAAGGTTAAGGAGGTTGCAATGACTGATGCACGCCAGATAGCATCCCCTTTGGGGAAAGCGATCGAGTATGCAAGGCAGAACCGCGAGCGATTCCTCGCGGATTTGAAGGGGATCGTAGCCATCCCGTCGGTTTCGATGCAGGAAGAACACAAGGCCGATATGCAGCGCGCGGCGGATTGGCTGGTTGCGAAACTGCGCGCGCTCGGCATGGATAACGTCCAGGTGCTGCCCACTGCGAAACATCCGGTGGTGTTCGGCGAGTGGCTGGGCGCCGGGAAGGATGCGCCGACCATGCTGATCTATGGGCATTACGATGTCCAGCCGGTGGACCCGCTCGACCTGTGGAAAACCCAGCCTTATGAAGCCGTGCAGCAGGGCGACCTGTTGTTCGGGCGCGGGACATCCGATATGAAGGGACAGGCCATCGCAACCATGGCGGCGGTCGAGGCGGTCGCGCGGACTTCCGGCCTGCCCGTCAACGTCAAGTGGCTGCTCGAAGGCGAGGAGGAGATGGGCTCGCCCAGCATGGAAGCCTTCCTGCCGGGCCACAAGGACCTGCTGGCGGCGGATTTTTGCCTGAATCCGGACGCCGGGATGATCGCCGCAGACAAGCCCACTATCACCTACGGCCTGCGCGGACTGGCGTATTTCGAAGTGCACGTCTGGGGGCCTGAGCATGACCTGCACTCCGGCCTGTACGGCGGGACGGTGCATAACCCGGCCCAGGCGTTGATCGAACTGGTGGCCGGGATGCACGATGCGAACGGGCGCGTGACCCTGCCCGGTTTCTACGACCCGGTGCGGCCGGTCAGCGCGGAAGAGCACGCCGAGATGGCAAAACTGCCCATGGACGAGGCCTTCTACCAGGTGCAGACCGGTGTCCCCGCCCTGTGGGGCGAGCCGGAGTATCTGCCGGTCGAGCGCACGGGCGCGCGTCCCACGCTGGAAGTGAACGGTTTCTTGTCTGGCTACACAGGCGAAGGCTCGAAAACTGTCTTGCCTGCCAAGGCGATGGTGAAACTGTCCTGCCGCCTGGTGCCGGACCAGGACGCGCACCAGGTACACCAGCAATTGGTGCGCTACATGGAAGAAAACGCGCCCAAGACGATCAAATGGGAAGTGAAACTGCTCAACGCCGGCCTGAGCGCCATCACCAACCGCGACCTGCCGGCTGTGCAGGCCATGGCGAAGGCGATGGAGGCGGTCTGGGGTACCCGCCCGCTGTTCAAGCGCGAGGGCGGTTCCATCCCGGTGGTAGCCATGTTGCAAAACAACATTGGGGCAGAGTCGATCCTATGCGGCGCCAGCCTGCCGGAGGACAATGTCCACGCGCCGAATGAGCGCCTGCACCTCCCCACCTGGTACAAGGCCATCGAAGCCTACATCCATTTCCTCTACAACCTGGCGTAGTAGGGACAGGCTTTACGCCTGTCCCGGTTTCACGCTCGCCCTCGTTGTAACCAGTTATGGGGCGGCAGGCCGGTTCGCAATATACAAGATATAATTAGCGGCGTGAAACCAGCATATTCCTATTCCCAGTCTGGCGCTGCATTTCGCCCAGCGGACTTGGTCTTGCGCGAGTCGGAGGCGTTTTTCATGAAAGAAGGCAAGGTTCACCAGACCTTGAAGCGGCTGGCCCGGGCGCTTGCGGAAGAGGCCATCCCTTACGCCATTGTCGGCGGCATGGCGCTCAACCTGCTGGGATACACCCGTGAAACGGTAGATGTAGATATCTTGCTGACGCCGGAGGGTCTGGAGCGGTTTCGGGAGCGCCTGGTTGGCCGGGGCTATGCGATGGCCTTTGCCGGGGCTGCCAAAAGTTTCCGCGACACGCAGACGCAGGTCAAGGTGGAGGCGCTTGTCGCCGGCGACTATCCCGGCGATGGCAAGCCCAAGCCGGTTGCCTTCCCTGATCCGGCCGAGGCCAGTTTTGAGCGCGACGGTTACCAGGTCATCACCCTGGAAAAATTGATCGAACTCAAACTCGCTTCCGGGATGACAGCGCCGCACCGCCTGCGCGACCTGGCAGATGTGCAGGACCTGATTTCAGCGTTGGGTCTACCGCTCACTTTGGAGCAGCAGTTGGATGAAAGCGTGCGGGGAGAGTACCGGCGTTTGTGGCAGGCGGTTTCCCAGGCGCGTGAAAACCCTTGAGAGGACATTATCGGTATGGAAGATAGAATCATCACATACGGCGGCCAGGCCGTCATCGAAGGCGTGTTGATGCGCGGGCAAAAAGCCATGGCCATTGCCATGCGCGCCCCGGATGGACACATCGTCACCCACAAAGAAGAACTGGCGACCGTCTATCGCTCCGGGGTCGCCAAAATCCCCTTCGTGCGCGGGATCATCCTGCTGTGGGACGCGCTCGGGCTGGGCATGCGCGCGTTGACCATCTCGGCCAACACCCAAACCGGCGAGGACGAGAAATTGGAAGGCCCGGCTCTCTACCTGACCCTGGGCCTGTCCCTGACCCTCGGCATTGGCCTGTTCTTCCTGCTGCCGGCCGGGGTCGGTCACATGGCCGAAGCCTGGCTGGGCTGGAACGTGTGGTGGAACAACCTGCTGGAAGGCGTGGTGCGCCTGTTGCTGCTGGTCGGGTACATCTGGGCGATTGGTTTCATGCCCGACATCCGACGGGTCTTCGCCTATCACGGCGCGGAGCACAAGACCATCAACGCCTTCGAGGCCGGCGCGGACTTGACGCCCGAATCGGTCTCCAAATTCTCGCGCGAACACGCCCGCTGCGGCACGGCCTTCCTGCTGACGCTGGTGCTGCTCTCGATCCTGGTCTTCACCGCGCTGGGGCCGCTGCCGGTCTTCTGGCGGCTGGCCAGCCGTGTGCTGCTCATCCCTGTGCTGGCGGGCGTGGCCGTGGAATATATCCGCTGGACGGCCAACCACCTGGATTCGCGCCTCGTCCGCTGGCTGGTCAAGCCCAACCTGGCGCTGCAATCGCTGACCACCCGCGAACCGGACCTGCAGATGCTCGAAGTCGCCATCCAGTCCTTCAAGACCATGCACCAGGCCGAACAGGAACTTGTCACATAGGTATGCAAACAGATAAGTGAGAGCGAATCGTGTTGAATTTAGCGATTGACGAAAAAATAGCGACCAGTGATACAGGCATCAGTCTAACTGAAATTACTCGACTTGACCAAAGTTTACAAGAACACTTTCATGGCAAGTTGATCGTTCAACCTGTCTTAACGCGCTCTTTGGTCAGTTTCCAGGCCAATAAATCTCGCCCCGTCTATCGTTGGTATAAGTATAAAGAAGCATTTTCAGCCTCTTTGGTTGAGTATTTTCTTGAAAAATATAAAATTTTCGAAGGTGCCCTGTTGGACCCTTTTGCTGGAAGCGGAACGGCCCTGTTTGCCGCAAGCGCAAAAGGGATGAATGCGGTCGGCGTTGAGTTATTGCCCATTGGGCAACAAATTATCGCAACCAAAAAAATCCTCGAATCAGAGTTCACGCCTGGCGATTTCGATGACTTACAAAGATGGGCGAATTTACAGGTTTGGGAAAAGTCAGAAAAAAAGGAAAATTTACCGGAGTTAAGGATCACAAAGGGGGCATACCCTGAAAAAACACAGGAATCTATTGAAAAATACTTAGCCGCTTGCGAGCAAGAAAACAGCCGGGTTAGGACGGTATTACATTTTGCCTTGTTCTGCATACTGGAGTCTGTTAGTTTTACCCGCAAAGACGGACAGTATCTTCGATGGGATTATCGCTCCGGGCGACGGCAGGGGAAGAAAATTTTCGATAAAGGTCAAATCTTGGATTTTGGGCAGGCGATTTCAGAAAAAATCCGGGAAATCGTTGCGGACCTGTCTCCTGCAAAACAAACAAGTCTGTTCCCTGTTACAGAAAAACAAGGTGACATATTCTTATACAGCGGTTCGTCCCTAGAAGTGTTGCCAAGGCTTCCAAAAGGGTCGTTCGACGTTATCATTACTTCGCCGCCGTACTGTAACCGCTATGATTACACGCGAACCTACGCGCTGGAACTGGCTTTGCTTGATACGGATGAAAAAGGCCTGCTGAAACTACGCCAGGAAATGTTGAGCTGCACGGTCGAAAATCGAGCCAAAGATTTGTTGGCAATTAATCCTGAGTGGACAAATGCGATTTCCGCCGCCGATGCGCAAGAACTTTTGCAGGCCATCTTGGAATATTTAGAGTCCCAAAAAGCGCAAGGAAACCTAAATAACAACGGTATTCCTAGAATGGTTCGTGGATACTTTTATGAAATGGCTTGCATTATTGCCGAGAGCGCGAGGGTGTTAAAACCCGGTTCGCCGTTAATTATGGTGAATGACAATGTGCGGTATGCTGGCGCAAGCATCTCTGTTGACCTGATACTCTCAAGTATGGCCGAAAAACTTGGTTTTTTCGTCGAAAACATTCTTGTACTGCCCAATGGCAAGGGGAACAGCAGCCAGCAAATGGGCGAGCATGGACGTGAAGCCTTGAGGAAATGTGTTTATGTTTGGAGAAAACGATGAGTCCGTATCGAAGCCATCTAAACTCCAGCGACGACCTGGTAACAACCTATGAAGCCACTCGCGCGGGCTTTGTGGCGCTGGCTTTAGAAAAGAACCGCAAGGCCACCCCGTATGTAGCAGAAGCGCGCGCGCTCCAACAAGCGGCAGCCTCAGCCAAGACGCCGGCCGATTTGCGAAACATTGCAGGGATCGAATCCGGTCTCCTGGCTGCGGCGGGATTATCCGCCAAAGCGCAAACACATCTTTTAGCGCGAGACAAGACGGAAGCAATCAACAGTCTTATCGAAGATTTTCTCGAACCGGCAGGGGCAAAGTTCGTGGAAGAGTTGGTTTTTCGCTTTTTGCTCACGCGCGGCGATGCGCTTGGCGGCTCGATGAGAAACGTTGGGGGTGTTTTGGCGCAGCGGAAATTAACCCGCGCGATCATCTCGACATTGACAATTGCCGGGATAAGGTATCGCTGGCAACATGCCAGGAGCCGGAGTTGGCTTGAAATGACCGATGATGACTCTGAAATCGAGTTGTCTTTACGGGGATTGGGGTGGCAAGATGGAGGGAGAAATCGCACCTTGATTTACAATTTGACGGTCCCATTGGTGGAAAACAACGTCGATATGTGTCTGTTCGATCTCTTGCCCGAAGAAGTAGAAGCCAGCAAATACAGGATAGCAGGAACATATATCGCATTGGGCGAACTCAAAGGCGGCATCGACCCGGCAGGCGCCGATGAGCATTGGAAAACAGCGCGGGCAGCGTTAGACCGAATCCGGGAAGCGTTTTCGGATGCAGGAGCAACCCCGCAAACATTTTTTGTGGGCGCGGCGATTGAGAAAAAGATGTCTGCGGAAATCTGGGAGCAGTTAGAGGCGGGTATTTTGGGTAATGCCGCAAATTTGACCGACGAGGATCAGGTTGTGTCCATATCTCATTGGCTGTGTAGCCTGTAAGCGTAACGAGGAGCGGCGGTTCGCGCGGCGCGTTGCAGGCATCCATCTCGAAACCGGTTGACCAGGTCAATTCCCATGAGACTATTTTCGCGCAAGCACAGCCGGTCTGTCCTCCTGGTCTTGGCTGCCCTCCTCCTGTGTATCGGCGGCTACTTCCTATATGACCAGGGCCGGCCTGCGCCTGTCCCCGCCAAGCAAAAACTGTTCGACGGCGCGGCCACGTACCACCGCCGGGTGTATTACTTCCCGCGCATGATGATCGCGCACGTGCTGGTCATCGACATGAAAGCCGGGGGAGTGGGGCTTCTGGTCACGCCGCCCGACCATGCGGACGGCGCGCCGCTGGACGCGCGCACCACTTCCCAGTTCCTGGACGAGTTCGACCTGCAGATCGCCGTCAACGGCGACGGCTTCCATCCCTGGTGGTCGCGCGGGCCGCTGGACTATTACCCGCAGCCGGGCGACCCGGTCACGCCCAACGGTTTTGCGGCTTCGGGCGGCAAGGTCTACGCCGAGGGGGACGAGCCGATCCTGTACATTGGCCGCCGCAATGCGCTTTCTTTCCGTGAGCCGGGCAAGGTGATCAACGCCATTGGCGGCGACCGCTACCTGGTGCTGAACGGCGAGCCGGTCTCCGGCCTGGACGACAGCGTGCGTAACCCACGTACCGCCGTCGGCTTCAACAAGAACGGCCGCTGGCTGATCCTGGTCGTCGTGGATGGCCGCCAGCCTTTCTATAGCGAGGGGGCTACCTTCTTCGAACTGGCCGGCATCCTGCTGGCGCACGGCGCGCACTTCGGCATGAGCCTGGACGGCGGCGGTTCCTCCACACTGGTGATCGAAGGCGAAAACGGCCAGCCGGTGGTGCTCAATTCCCCCATCGACCAGCACATCCCCGGCCGCGAGCGCCCGGTGGCCAACCACCTGGGCGTCTATCTCGACCACTAGAAAGCGATCTCCCCGATCTGCTCGAAATCCAAGTCGAAGGACGCGTCGGCTTCCATCTCGGCCTCGGCTGAGTCCAGGTCGCCGGCCCGGGTGCCGCGTTCGCAGTATGACCTGTAAGGGCAGTAAGCGCACCTTTGACGGTCATCAGCCTGCGGGTAGGAAGAAGCGGAGCGGATCTCGTCCACCAGGCGGGCCAGCGTGTCCCAATCCCTTTGGAACTGGGAGGCGTTGTACGGGAAACGGGCGGGATCGTCGGGGAAGTCCGTGAACCAGTAGACCATCTCGCATCGCTCCGGGACGACCGGCCGGCCGCCGTTTAGTTGACTTCCCGCCGCCGCGAGCAGCGCCCGGTAAACCCGCGTCTGCCAGCGGACGGCCAGCCATTCGTCGCGCGGACGCCTGCGCGAGGTCTTCCAGTCGTAGATCAGCAGCCGCCCGTCGTCCATCACTGCGACCAGGTCATATTTGGCTGCCAGGCGGAATTCGCCCAGCGGCGCGGAAAGCGTGAATTCGGGGTAACAGGCGAGCCGCTTAAGTTGCGCGATTTCCGGCGCGCGCGTGAAGTTCTCCCACCAGCGCGCCAGGTCGGGCGTATGCGCCAGGGGCGCCAGTTTGTCTGCCGGGATGCCCAACAGGGATTGTTGCGCCAGCCGGTGGAAGGCCGAGCCTTCGGCCATGCGGCGCTCGTTCTCCAGCGCCGGTTCGGCCTCGGCTGCCGGGTAGACCAGTTTCTCCAGGTAGCGCAACTGGAAGCGGCGCGGGCAGTCGGCATAATCTTGCAGCGAGGATTGGGAGAAGGTAAAGGAAGCGGGCAGGGAAGGCGGCATAGGGGTATTATACTGCCTGGTTCCAGGCTATTTCGGGATGCGATACCCCAGCAGCGCAGACTTGGGGAAATACTTCTCGCTGACTTCGCTCTTCCCGGTTTCCGGGTTTTCCTGGTTCCCGCCCAGCACTTTGATGTGGGTGCCTGTCTCCTCGAGGAAGAAGCCGACGTGGCCGAACTTCTCGCCTCGTTTGAAGACGACGATGCAGCCCCTGCGCGGCGTGTCGATCGCCTGGCCCCAACCGAGCCAGGAGCGGGCGGCCGCGTTCCCTGTCCTGGCGTAGCCGGCCTGCTTGAGGCACCAGTTCACGAACGCAGAGCACCAGGAGGTCTCGTCCCTGGAGACGTCGCTTTTGCCCAGATTGGTGGTAGCGCCTAGGTATTCCAGGATGCGGGGATTGTGCGCGCTGCCTTCGATCTGGCTGACACCCTTTTCGGCTTCCGCGATCGCCATCCAGGGGAAGTCCTCGCCCGGCAGCGGGATGTAGGGGACTTTCGCCAGGTATTTCTTGGATGACCAGGCCTCCAGCCCGTTGAAGAGGAACCTGACCCATTTGCCATCCTCAGATTCGCCGAGTTTTTCGATGACATCGTCGACGCCCAGTTTGCCCAGCGCTTTGGAGGACGTGTTGGGCGCTTCACGGATGTTCAAGGCGGCTGTCGAGCGGTATTTTTCGGTTTCTTGTGGCATATCACTCACCTCTGTTCTCCATTTTCATATTGTGAAAGCCCCTCATTTTCAAGATCACATTAACATCATGCTCTTCTCCATCATCATACAGGGGGATAGCGTTCTCGGAAAGTGATTTACCGTCTATAACCACCTGGGACACTGCGCCGCCCCGATTTTCCACACGGATATGATAGATCGCATTTCCAAAGCGATAGTCTATCGAATATTCGGGCCAACCAGGGGGGATGCAGGGTTGGATTTCCAGTTTATCTCCCTTACGCTGAAGACCAAGAATGGATTCCAAGCCCAGACGGTACATCCAACTGGCAGAACCGGTATACCAGGTCCAGCCGCCTCGACCGAGATGGGGATGAACACTGTAGATATCTGCTGCCACAGCGTATGGTTCCACGCGGTAGCGGTCGATTTTTTCGGGCGTATCGGCATGGAAGATAGGGTTGAGCAGGTGGAAAAGCGACGCGGCGCGGTCTTTTTGCCCCAGTCCTGCAAAAGCCCAGACGGCCCACAACGCGGCATGGGTGTACTGTCCGCCGTTCTCGCGCACACCGGGCGGATACCCTTGAATGTAACCGATATCCCACATGGTGCGGTCGAAAGGCGGCGCAAAAAGCTGGATCAATCCATCGTCCTGGCGGACGAGTCGCTCATAAACCGACTGCATGGCCTTTGCTGCGCGGTCCGGGTCGGATGCACCCGAAATCACAGACCAGGACTGAGCCAACGAGTCGATCTGACATTCCAGGTTTTGGTGCGAACCCAGTGGATTGCCTTCGTCATCGTATGCACGCAGGTACCAACTTCCATCCCAGCCGTGTTCGTCGAGCGCCTCTCGCAGTGGTTCCAGGCGGGAGCGAAAGTCAGCGGCCTGTTCCTCTTCATCCATCCGGTCACATATCTTCGCAAAACTTTCCAAGACAGTGTACAGGAACCAGCCCAGCCAGATGCTTTCCCCTTTTCCTTCCAGGCCAACGCGATTCATGCCATCATTCCAATCATGTGCACCGATGAGCGGGAGGCCATGTTCGCCCCGTGTTGCTCCTTTCAGGATGGCCTGGATGCAATGTTCGTACAGGGTCGCCCGCTGTTCGCTGGTCGGGAATTGACCATAGCGCTCGTGCTCATCGTCTTTCAATGGCTCTGCTTGCAGGAAGGGGAGGCGTTCATGTAAAATGGATTCATCGCCAGTGGTCAGCACGTAATGGGCAGTGACGTAAGGAAGCCAGAGCAGGTTATCCGAGCAGCGAGTACGGATGCCGCGGCCCGCAGGGGGGTGCCACCAGTGCAGCGCATCGCCCTGCTCGAACTGGTGAGCGGCGGCCTGCAGGATATGCGCGCGCGTCAGATCAGGGCGCGTGTGGACGAGGGCGGTTACATCCTGTAGTTGATCGCGGAAGCCAAAAGCCCCGCTCGACTGGTAAAGGGCCGTGCGCCCCCAGATGCGGCAGGACAGCGCTTGGTAGAGCAGCCAGCGGTTGAGCATCAAGTCCATGCCGGCATCCGGAGTTTCAACCCGCACTTGTCCCAAAATTTCATCCCAAAACCGGCCTATGGATTTCCAGGCAGCCTGAACATTCTCGATATTCTGATAATGGCAGATGAGCCGGTCGGCATCGGCGCGGTCTTCCCCCTGACCTAACAAGAAAGTAACTTCTTTGGTCTCGCCGGGTCCAAGCCATAACAGCAGTTGCGCCACCGCACAGGGGTCACTGCCGGCTTGCAAATTGGCTGCCAGCCCCACACGTTGCAGCGCGGCGGGATGGCTGTAACTGCCGTGCCGCCCCAGGAACTCGGTACGGTCGGTCGTCACGTAGTTCAGTTCGCGGGTGGAAGCCAGGAAAGCCATGTTATCGCCATAATCCAGGTTATAGGGATTGCGCACCAGCAGCGCCAGCCGATCGTTGGAAAACTCCGGTATGAGATAAGGCGCGCTGGTCTCACGAATAGTTCCCAGCACCCATTCGGCGTAATACGTCACGCTGATGCGACGTATATGGGTGGCCGTGTTTTTTAAACGGAGTTGGACGATTTTAGCCGGTTCGTCAGGAACGACAAAAACGCGCAGGGTCTGATCCAACCCGTGGCTTGCGTGCCGGAAAACGGAATATCCGGCTCCGTGACGGATCAGGTAGGGCGCATCTGCCCGCGTCGGCAACGGCGTGGGCGACCAGTATTGACCGGTATCCTCGTCCCGTAGATAGACGGCCTCGGCAGGCGGGTCACAGACCGGGTCGTTGCGCCAGGGAGTCAGGCGGTTCTCGCCACTGTTGTGCGCCCAGGTACACCCCAGCCCGGATTCGGTGACCAGGCAGCCAAACTCGGGCTGGGCAATGACGTTGCTCCACGGGGCGGGCGTCCACTGGCCGGGTTCGAGGTAGATGACATATTCCCGTCCATCGGGGGTGAACCCCCCCAGCCCATTGTTGAAGAGCAAGTTCGAGGGTCGTTCGATCCGCTCCTCGGCTTTGGGCGTGACATCCGGCTCCTTTAGTGAGACTATGTGTGGCAAGCGAACCGGCTGGTAGTCCAATTTTTCCAATTGATGTGTGAGTGGGCCGGATTCTTCATCCAGAATGACGCGGGCGGCCGTTTCCAAAAGGGTGCGCTCGGCTTCGCCCATCTGGTCTTCACGCAGGACGAAAATGCCGCCGCGCTTGTTGAGCCACTTTTCACTGTCGGTATATGCGAGTTGGCGGCGTATCTTTCCAGTAAATCCTTCGTCGTAACTGGTTTCCTGGCTGTTGAGAATGACCAGGTCGATCTTCAGGCCGCGCCTGCGCCAGTAGGTGTGCGCCTGGAGGATTTCGTTGAACAGGGAGAGGCCGCCTTCACTCCTGAGCCGCAGGAGCAGGATGGGGTAATCGCCGGAGATGCTGAAGGGCCAGAGTGCAGGTTGGCTGAGGAGGTTGGCGGAGATCGTGGCAGGCGCGGCGCGCAGGGCGTCGGTGGAATAGAGCAGGGCCGAGAGCAGTTTCTGGATGCGCTCCAATGGCAGGGAAAGGTTAAGTTGGATCAGTTCCCCTACGGCCTCCCGGTGTGCGTCGCTGATGGCGCGATTCAACCGCAACCAGTTCCGGTAGCGGTTGGCGAGTTCAAGCGCCTCCTTGCGCGAGCCAGCAGCCATGGTAATAAAGGCTACCTGTTGTGTGTCATAGGGTTGCACCTCGATCTCAACTTGCAATGCCAGGACGGGGTCGAGCGTTGCGCCAGTGGTATTGGAGAGGCCGCCTCCTAGCAACGCAGCCGGGGTGCGCACACTACCGCCACGCCCAAGAAAGCGGGAACGGTCAGTTTCGTAACCGGCGGGATCTACCGCCACCTGACCGTCTGTGACAAAGTGCGCCAGGTAAACGGGTCTTTCTTGCTGGCTTCGCAAGCGGCGATGGAATAGCAGGAGATGTTCGGCCTCCACATATTCACTTTCGATGAACAGGTTGTTGAAAGCCGGATGACGTTGGTCTGCAGATTGAGCAGCGAGGATGACTTCGGCGTAACTGGTGAGAACGAGATGGCGCAATTCCTGTCCGTGGTTGATGAGCGTGACTTTGCGGACCTCAACATCATCATCGGCGGCAACGGTGATGGACAGGCGCAGGGAAATATCCCCATCGTGGCGCTCGAACTCAACCTTATGGGGATAGAAGAGCACATCCTGGCTTTCGAGGGTGACACCCGAAGGTTGGAATGCAGCCGACCACAACCTGCCATTATTTTTGTCCTGCACATATAACCATGTGCCATAGTCATCCAGCGTGGTATCCGCGTGCCAGCGTGTCAGGTCGATTTCACCCCAACGGCTGTATCCGCTCCCGGCGGCGGTGATGAGTGTACTGAAGTTGCCATTGGTCAAGGTATGCACTTGGGGCGTGGGGCTATCTGGTGAAACTCTCCACGGTTCGAACGAGACGGCCATGGGGGTGGGTTGAAGCGAACTGATCTCATGTGGTTGTGGGTGCTCGATTGGGGTGCGACCCGAAGCCTGTTCTTGCAAAAGCAACTCGATGCTTTTGATGCGCGCATCTGCATGGAAGCGGCGCGGCATGGGGTTGTCTTTCAACTGGTTGGTCAGCGCCAGCAGCGTCATGCCTTGATGATGTGCCATATACGATTTGATAATGGCAAATTCCAATCCGGCCGACAGGCGCTCTGGCGTGAAATCTATGGATTCATACAAGCCGTATAGGCCAAGCATGCCCATTTGCCTGAGCCGATCGATGTTTTCGATGACAGTTTGTGGCGCAAACGGCAGGGCCAGGATGGAAGCGTAAGGGGCGATGACCAGGTCGTCTGCAAGACCGCGTTTATATCCCATACCGGGGGCGCCAAACGATCGATATTGGTAAACCTGGTTGGCATCGAAATGATAATAGTTGGATTCCGAGATTCCCCAGGGAACGTTCTTCTTGCGTCCGTAGGAGATTTGGTGGCCTACTATGGCGTGGCAGCTTTGATTTATGAGCGTATCGGGGTAGTTTTTCGTAAAGAGGGTGGGCATCAGGTATTCGAACATCCCACCGCCCCACGAAATAAGGGCGCGTGTGCCGTTGACCTGTGTGAGTGGACGGGCTAGGTGTAGCCAATGGCTTTGGGGCACATCACCGCGTGCGATTGCCAGGATTCCCGCCATGCGCGCTTCGGAGGCGAGCAGGTCATAATAGTTGGGGTCGAATCGCCCCGATTCGACATTGAGGCCGATGTGGAATATTTGGCGCTGGGGGTCGAAGAGGAAACTAAAGTCCATTTTTTGGAAATAAGTTTCTGCGCGCTCGGCTAGATCGCGGAAGGTTTTGAGCAGGTTTCGGGCTGTCTTTTGCGTGGCTTGCAAGTCGGCAGTAAGACTCTCGCACCAGGCGTTTGCCTCTTCTGCGGTTTCTGGTAATCGATCTCGCAGTTGCTTGAGTTTTCGTAAAGATCCGGCGCAGATGTTGGGAATATCCCTCAAAGCCGGGCGATATTGGAATTCAGCGTGCAGGGCCCTCCAGGTGGCGGCCAGGTCATCTTGGTCGTTTTCTGGAAGGACCAGCAGCATTTCAGGGACCTCGGCCATTGCCAATGCCCAGGGACACAGATCGTGTATTTCGCGCTGGATGGCGTCGATATGGTGACGTGTCCGGTCGATCCAGGTTGTCAGGTGTTGCCAGGTCGCAGGGGTAATATCCACCCTCTCGCCCGAAGTTTCCACCAGATTGACCAGTAAGTGTTCCATGGCTTCACGGTTTTCCTCGAAGAGCGCTTTCAGAATCTTCGGGTTGCATTGATTTGCCTGGCGTAAAGCTTTGGCTTGGTCATACAGGCACTGGATGGCGTTGTAAAACTCACCCGTAACAGAACTTAGCCTGGCTTCCTGGAGCGTCTGGATCAAGATTTCAAGTGTATCGACCAATCCATCCCAGTGAATGACCGGGCCATCGACCAGTTCATAGCAGCCTTGCTTGAAAGTCAGCAGGCAGGCGGCCAGGTTGGCGCTGTCTACTGTAGAGATGTAGCGCGGCGGCAATGGGGCCAGTGTGCGGGTGTCGTACCAGTTCAGCCAATGGTTGCGCACTTGCTCTAATTCATCCATGCCATCGAATGTGTTTTCGATGCGTCGTGCCAGTTCTTGTGGACCGATGTAACCCAGGTCATGCGCTGCGAGTGTGGACAGGAGAAATAAGCCGATATTGGTGGGGGAAGTACGGTGTGCTACCAGGCCACGCGGGTCTTCTTGGAAATGATCGGGCGGCAGCCAGTGATCTTCGGGGCCGGCAAAATGCTCGAAGTAAAGCCAGGTCGAACGCGCAAGCAGGCGCAAGGTCCGAGTCTGATCGGGTTGCAACTGCCTGGGTGGGTGATAGGATGTCCGGCTGATGAGGACGGCGATGTAAGGGGAAAGCATCCAACCCAACAGAAGCGGCGCCAGTACCGCCAGGGCGGAGTGATCCCACACGATTGCGGTCAGCAGGACTCCCAGCGCAAACAGGGGAGCCGCGATCATTGCCTGCCAGGCCACTTTCAACTTCATCTCACTTCCCAGGATCTTGACGGTATGGGCGGCTGTTATCCATTGGAGCAATCGCTTGCGCGTAAAGAATAGTCGCACCAATGTGGTCAGGATGGCATCGGAAATGATAAATGTTTCGTGCGGCAGGAAGATAATCTCGAACAGGGCGCGCAGCCAGGGCTGGTAGGCCCGGCGTTCCGCAAACCTCGACTGTTCTTCGGATTTACGCTTCCATAAACCAGAAATAGTGTTCACCAGGACCGGGAAAAAATAAACCGCCAGAGCCAGGGTTGTCCAGGACAATGGCGAGCCCGGGAGACAAATCCAACCGCTAATCAGCATAAGCAGGGTTGTAGGTGTAACGAGATTTCGGCGCAGGTTGTCAATGATTTTCCAGCGGTCAAGGGGCGAAAGGTCATTGGGAATCGTTTTACCGTTTTGGCTTGGCACTCGTGGAGACAGCCAGGGCAGCAATTGCCAATCCCCGCGCACCCAACGATGCAAACGGTGAGAAAAAACCAGATAGGTGGGGGGGAAATCTTCAAAAAGCACTACATCTGTTACCAGTCCGCAACGTCCGTGTATCCCCTCGAAAAGGTCGTGACTCAAAATGTGGTTGTCGGGCACGCGCCCCTTGAGGCTGCGCTCGAAAGCGTCTACATCGTAGATGCCCTTTCCCACGTAATTGCCCTCTCCAAATAAATCTTGATAGACATCGGACACGGCGCGTGTGTACAGATCGAGGATTTGGTCACCGGAGTACACGCGCGTGAAGATGGATTGGTTTGCCACCGTTGGTCGCACCTGCAGCCGAGGCTGGAGCACCGTATAGCCTGCGCTTATCCTCCCCGTTTCAGGCTCGAATTGGGCCTGGTTCAGTGGATGCGCTAATGCCCCGATCAGGCGGGAAGCGCCCTCCCTGGGTAAAATTGTGTCCGCATCCAGTGTAATGACATAACGAACCCCGGATAGTTTCTCTAAATCTCCCACAATGTCTGAGTAAGAAGTTTCATGTGTTCCTTTGAGCAGGTGATTGAACTCTACCAACTTACCCCGTTTCCGTTCCCAACCCATCCAACAATCCTCGTCAGGGTTCCAGGCACGTTCACGATGGAAAAGATAAAAGGGTTTGATGGCGTCATTCCCATAACGGTCGTTGAGTTCGACAACGCCAGCCCTGGCCTGGGCAATCAGTTCCTGCTCGCCTGGTAATTCTTTCTGGAGTGCATCGGCGAAATCGGTCAATAAAGCAAAGCGCAAGTTGGGACCAGGGTTGGCAAGATAATGTTTTTCGACCTGTTGTAGCAAGGATTGCAGTTCGTCTGGGCCTTTGAGAATGACAGGAAAGACAATGATGGTACTGTATTCCGCTGGAATCCCTGTTCGAAAATCCAATTTGGGGAGGACGCGCGGCGGCACGAGCTGCACAGTCGCCCAATTGATTAGATTCACGATCAAGGATGAAACGGGCAGGAAAGCCAACAGCCCAGCGAAAATGATTTGTGACAGCGCGCCTCCGGAGAGTATGCAAAAGAGCATAACCCCTAAAGTCAGCGCTATCGTCATACTGAAAATACTGCCCAGATATAACAAAAGGGCATGTCCGTACAGCCAGTTGCGCAAGCGATTTGCTAGGGGAGCACGGTAATCGATGCGCGCTTCGAGTTCTTTGCGCCCTTCATCGATCAAGTAGTAACCGATATGTTGCTTTCGGCCTGTTTCGCCTTTTCTCGCAAGGTCCAGGGACACTGCTGCAATTGCAGCCTCGGGAAGGTTGCATCCAAGCGCCAACTCTTCAAGCACATCGCGGTAGCGGTTGCGGGTCGCGAAGTCCATGCGGGCGTATACCCCTGCCGGATCATTATGCAAGGTCTGTTCGACAATGTTGAGGCGCTCGAAAAACGCCTTCCAATCATGCGTAGCCAGCAGGCGCAGGCTAAGGATGCAGTTTGCGACAAGGATTTCGTCATCGGGATGGGGGGAGTCCGCTGCGTTTGTCGGCAGGATAGGCAAAGGCTTAGGGGCAGAAGAAGGGATTTGGGTGAGATGCGCCAGCGCGGCTGCCAGCGTCTCCAGGATGATCAGGCGCAGCATCAAGGGAAGCGCCCAGATTTCCCCAATCTTTAACTCGATGATTTTCTGGTATGCCCGCACAAAACTTTCGAGTTGGGCAATATCGAGGCTGCCCTCGCTGGCCCGAATGATGGCAACGGAAAGGGCATAAATACGGGCGACATTATTTTGGCCTGGGAGCGTGACCTGGGGCAAACGCCGGTAGTACTCTGCCGGCATCCCTTCCCGCACTTGTCGAATGGCCTGCTCGATGATATAGAAATTATCAAGCACCCATTCAGCGGCATGTTGAGCCGCCATCTTTGATTTGCTGGTTTCTTCGAAGGATTGGTAAGCAGAACGGATCGAATCTTCCGATTTCATCAGGCGGGAGCGTACAAACTCACCTTGCCCAGAGTGCAGGGCGGGCTTGAGCGTCTGCGCCAGTTCTAGCGCCAGAGATTCGATGCGTTCTTGTGGGGAACTGACAGTCGATAGTGTGGAAACTCCTGTCTCCACGCTGTCGGAGAGTTCTACACTTTGCATGCTTAATGCCCTTTGGTTTCGCGGGCAACCAATTCAGCCTGGGTGCTTTGGATCTGGTTGTGTGGAAGGTCTTGAACGATAAGAACGGCTGTATTGCCATGAGCAATGAAACTGGTAGTTACACTCCCGTAAGGCCAACGGCTATCCGACGAGCGACCGTGAGCCGCCAATATTACCAGGTCAGCATTATTTTTTTCCACAATGTTATGTAATGTGCTGATTACGTTGTCACTTGAGACCTGCAAGGTTTCCAGGTCGATATCTTGCGAAGAAAATTGAGCGGATAACTGTTGGAAATAATGCTCGGCCGCTTTTTGATTGCGCTCCGAAAGTTGGCGTACAAGCCCCAGGTCTTCGTCAGAGGGTGGAAAATGGTGAAACAGTTCCGGGCTGCGTATGATCGTACCAAGGATCAATTTTGCCTTATAGTATTGCGATAGATTGACAGCAATCGGCAGCACGATTTCTGCACGCGGGGAACAATCCAACCCGACGAACAAGCGCTTATAGACACAGCCTTTATCGATCGCCGGTCCTGTGTGTTTATATGCGCGCACAAGCAGGGTCGATCTATAGGCGCGCAGGATGATCTTTTGAACCACGCTGCTGACATTCCAACCGCTCAACCCGCTGCGACCGTGTGTGCTCAAGGCGATCAAATCCACATTTTTGCTGTTGGCATATTCGATGATGCGTTCAGCGGGTACACCATCCAGGATGACATTCGTCACACTCAAATTGGTTTCTTCGAGGCGGGAGGCGACCTGGTCAAGGTAAACTTTGGCAGTGTTTTTCTTCAAGTGCCAGTGAAGAGGATCTGCCGGTAGTTCCCCGGTCCCTTGTGGGCGTTCCAAAACGTGCAGCAATGTGATGCAGGAGTCTGTTGCTTGCGCGATTGCAAGCGCATGTGGCAATACACATTCGGCCAACGGTGAACTATCCAGGGGGATAAGAATGTGTTTAATCAAAGTAACCTCCATAACGTACAAAACGAATTTCTACGATGGGGCAGCAATGCTGAAAATCCCTCCTTCTTAAATATACTACAAAACTGATAGGGAAGCCAAATCTTGAATTGGTTTGCTGTGAGCGTTTTGTAGTTTTCGCGCCCTCCGTACTCAGACCGCTGAGTGCTTACTTGGGAAGGTTGTATAGTATTACTCTTGGGAATCTATCACCACCGCCAAGATTCTTTGGACGCAGATTCACTTCGTGAAGATTAGTGGAGAAGACCTTTGTCATGTTTAAGTGTAGCCCTACCGATTGCCAAATCCGAAGCCATGTTTGCCGGATTTGGCAATCCCGCAAAGCCATATCGAGAATTAAAGAACAGACAGCCACCCGCGCGGGTGGCTGTCTGTTTTGCGGCGTATTGGGGTTGGGGGCTCAATGGGCGCATCCGTATTCCACGGATCTTGCCCAGGCCATGTAAGAGCGGGTGGCCGAGTCGATGGTCGGGTCATACACTAGATCCGCGCCGCACTGCTCCGCCTTCGCCCAGGCGGTATACGAGCGGGTCGCAGAATCGATAGGTTGAACGTTGCCCGTTACGGGGATGGCAGCGCTTTGGGCCTGCTCCGCCTTTGCCCAGGCAGTGTAAGAACGGGTGGCCGAATCCATGTCTGGGGCGGCTGCATGTGTGGCGGGGTTTTGCACCAGCACCAGGGCGGCGGCAATCACCAGCACCGTAACAGCCAGGAAAATGAGGGAACGATTGGTTGACATTTCTACCTCCTTTAGTAGAAGACCGGATATCGTTTTCATGCCCAGTATAGAAAACAGAGGTGGCGGGAACGTGGTTCTTCCGTGGCGGATTCGTGGGACTTGCTCCTGCTCCGTTCGCCCCCAAATCGTGTACAATGATAATGTGCTGAATGACTCCGATCAGAACGAGGAGAGAGAACATGGCACATCTGGGAATCTCCCTGCTCGGGCCCATCCAGGTGACGCTGGATGACCAACCCGTTACGGGATTCAAGTCCAACAAGGTGCGCGCCCTCCTGGCCTATCTGGTCGTGGAGTCGGACAAGCCGCACCGCCGCGAGACCCTGGCCGGCCTGCTCTGGCCCGACTGGTCCGACCGCGAGGCCCTGGGCAACCTGCGCTACGCTCTCTCGGACCTGCGGTCTGCCATTGACGACCGGAACGCCGATCCCCCTTTTCTCATCATCTCCCGCGAGAGCGTCCAGTTCAACTCCGCCAGTGATTGCTGGCTCGACGTGGCCGCTTTCGTGGAAAGCGCCAGTCTCGAAAAATCCCATCCCAACTTCATTGCAGCGCAGGAAAAAGCCGCCGGGCTGTACCGGGGGAGTTTCCTGGAAGGTTTCTACGTGGATGACAGCCCCGCCTTCGAAGACTGGGCGCTCATGGCCCGCGAGAGACTGGTCCGCCAGGCCTCGGCCTGCCTCCACGCGCTGGCAGACCATTACGAAGAAGGGGGCGAATACGAAAAGGCGCGGTCCTTTGCATGGCAGCAACTCGAACTGGAGCCCTGGGATGAATGCGCCCACCAACAGTTGATGCGCCTGCTGGCGTTGTCCGGTCAGCGCAGTGCAGCGCTGGCGCAATATGAATCCTGCCGGAAGGCATTGAAAGAGGAACTTGGCGTCGAGCCGTCCGACGAGAGCAGGGAGTTGTACGAGCAGATCCGCGCTGGCAGACTGAAACCCATCCGGCCTGTCCCCCCGGCGTCAGTCCCTGCCCCTGTCCGGGTCCCTGCCTTCCTGGAAGCGGAGCCGCCCCGCGTGGAACCCCCTCTGGTCGTGGCGCGCGAGTCCGAGTTGGGGAAGATGAACGGCTTCCTGGAACGGGCTCTGGCGGGCCGGGGACAGGTGGTGTTCGTCACCGGGGAGGCCGGCAGCGGCAAGACTTCCCTGGTACAGGAATTCTCGCGCCGCTCGCAGGAGGCGGTCAAGGACTTGATCGTTGCCAGCGGCAACTGCAGCGCCTATACCGGGATCGGCGACCCCTACCTGCCCTTCCGCGAGATTCTGGAACTGCTCAGCGGCGACGTCGAGGCCAGGTGGGCGGCGGGGACGATCTCTCACGACCACGCCCTCCGCCTGTGGAACAAACTCCCGGTCACTGTGGGCGCGCTCGTGGATTCCGGGGCAGATTTGATAGACACCTTCGTCCAGCGCACAGCCTTGCTCGAACGCGCCAGGGCCAGCGTGGAGGGACGACCGGAGTGGCTGTCAGATCTGGAAGACTTGCTTGAACGCAAACCCCCCGCGCCGAGCGCGGCTGCCATGCACCAGGTTGACCTGTTCGAGCAGTACACGCGCGTCCTGCAAATGCTGGAGCAAAAAAGCCCCTTGTTGCTCATCGTTGACGACCTGCAGTGGGCAGACGCTGGTTCCATCCACCTTCTTTTCCATCTGGGACGCAGGATCAAGAGCAACCGCATCCTCATCGTGGGAGCATACCGCTCTGAAGAGGTGATCCTGGGCAGGGAGGAGGGCCGGCATCCGCTCGAACCGGTCATCAACGAATTCCGGCGCGAGTTCGGCGACATCCTGTTGGATGTGGACAAGATCGAGGGGCGCAGGTTCATCGAAACACTTTTGAACAGTGAGCCCCATCACCTGGGACCTTCCTTCCGAGAGATGCTCTATCACCAGACCCAGGGGCATCCCTTGTTCACGATCGAACTGCTGCGCGGCCTGCAGGAGCGTGGGGACATCGCCCGCGACCCGCAGGGGTATTGGATCGAGGGCGACTCGCTGGATTGGGAGACCCTGCCGGTGCGGGTCGAAGCCGCCATCCAGGAGCGCATTGCCAGACTCCCGGAGGCCTTGCAGCAGGCGCTTGTGGTTGCCAGTGTAGAGGGCGAGTTGTTCACTGCCGAAGTGGTCACTCGCATCAGGGCGATCGAAAGGCACAGGATGCTGGAATATCTGAGCAGCGAGTTGGAAAAGAAACATCGCCTGGTGCACGCCGAAAGCATCCAACGTGTGGATGGCAAGCCGCTTTCCCGTTACCGTTTCCGGCACATCCTCTTCCAGAAATACCTTTATGGCAGCCTGGACGAGGTGGAACGCGTCCACTTGCACGAGCAGGTTGGGCTTGCCCTGGAGGAGTTGTATGGAGACCAGGTGGATATGGCTGCCAATGCCGTGCAGATGGCCCGTCACTTCGAGGAAGCCAAGATCATCGAGAAAGCGATCCATTATTTGCATATCGCCGGTAGGAGAGCCGTGCAGTTGTCTGCTTACCGGGAGGGGATCGCCCACCTGACCCGCGGCCTGACCTTGCTGGAAGACCTGCCCTTTTCCCCCTATCGCTCTCGGTTGGAACTCGACCTGTTGGTAAATCTAGGCCTTGCCTGGCAGGGCTCATTGGGGGCCCAACCGGCTGAAGTCAAGGGTGCCTTTGACAAGGCGCGTGAATTGTGTATAGAGTATGGGAATACAACTCAGATGGCGCAGGTGTTGGGCGGGTTGACCGTTCTCCATTATGTGCGCGGTGAAC
Source organism: Chloroflexota bacterium (assembly GCA_049323115.1). Classification (GTDB taxonomy): domain Bacteria; phylum Chloroflexota; class Anaerolineae; order Anaerolineales; family Villigracilaceae; genus JAABUE01. Next base: position 13,992 of record JBMOMP010000092.1, on the reverse strand, counting down.
ATCACCTGGCGCAGGAACTTGCCGAGGAGGGGCTGGCTTTGGCCGAAAAAGAGAATGAACCATTGCTGATGATGTTATGCCATTGGTATTTGGGCTTTATCCTGTTCTGCCTGGGAGAGTTTCAAGAGTCCTCGATGCACCTTCGCTATACGCTGGACACCTACGATTCCGCCAGGCATCACCACTCTCTTATTTCTCTGCGCGGGTCCGATGCAGGCCTGGGCGCCATGGCGTACCACGGCTGTTGCCTCTGGTGCCTGGGATACCCCGACCAGGCCCTGGAACACAGCCGTGCGGCGTTGACCCTGGCGCGGGAATTGAATCATCCCTTTACACAAGCGGACGTACTGTGTTATGCGGGATGCCTCTTCCATGCAATGCGCAGGGACGGGGAAAGCCTCGAGAAGAATGCGCTCGAACTGATCCACTTGTCACAGGAGCGCAACCTGACAGGCTGGCTGGCTTTCGCCACGCGGTACCTGGGCGAGGCGCTCGTCTTGCAGGGGAAGATCGAAGAAGGAGCGGCTGAATGTCATAAGGGAATCAGGGAAATGACCTCAGAGCGTATGGAGATCTACCTTTCCGGAACATTGGCCACCCTGGCCGAGGCTCAAATCAAGGCCGGCCGGCTGGAGGGAGTCCAGGCAACCTTGAACGAGGCTTTTGCAGCAGTCGAAAGGACCGACGAACGCTACTGGGAGGCAGAACTTCACAGGCTTCAGGGAGATGTGTGGCGAATACAGGGGCAGGAAGCGCAGGCCGAAACCAGCCTGGAAAAAGCCGTCGAAATTGCCCGCCGGCAGAGCGCCAGGTCACTGGAACTGCGCGCTGCAATGAGTTTGTCCCGCTTATGGAACAAGCAGGGGAAAAAGGAAGAAGCCTGCCAGTTACTGGCAGGCATCTACAACTGGTTCAGCGAGGGGTTCGACACCCCCGATTTGGTCGAAGCCGGCAGGCTTTTGGATGAGATGGTACAGGATGGTGAATGACCATGTTGCGGTGAGAGAGTGACTGTGTTGTCCAGTCTCAGGCGGCATGCTTCTCGACCGCCTTTCCCAGCACGCCCAACCCGTCCAGCCCGCGGAAGCGCACCTTCTGCCCGTTGACCAGGGTCAGGGTGTAGGTCCAGTTGACGACGCGGCGGCCTGAACCGTAGATCGGCTCTTTGTCTACCTTCCACAGGTCGTCCCACAGCACGGTGGTCTGTTTCCGCCAGTCGAACACCACGACGCCGTTCTCGTACAGGTCAACGCGCGCCTTGCTGTGGGTGTAGCGCAGTCCCAGGAGCAGCAGCGCGGTGAGCAGCAGGACGATGCTGATGATGGCGTTGACCAGGATGGCGTCGCGCTGCATCCGCTCGCCGAACAGGCCTTCGGTGGCCGGGCGCAGGGCGCGCTCGACCGCGCTATAGGCTGCAAACGCGCAAGCAATGAAACTGACGATGGCGGCCAGGAGCATGGCCTTGCCGGGGTCTTTGCGCGGCAGGAAGGAATTGCGGAATGCGCCCAGGGGGGCGTTTGCATTGGATGGGAGGCCTTGATCGTTCATCTGTTCACCCATTATGGGATAAGTCTGAGATGTCCTTCCGCATCGTTCATGACGGAATCCTGCTCCCACCACATGGGGGCGTACTGCACCGCGGCCCACAGCGGGGCCATGTCGTCGTAGTGCGGGTGGAAGGCGTGACCGGACTGCCCGGTGGTGTGGATGGCGAGCGAGTTGTCCAGGTTTCCCAGGTCCACGATCTCGCGCTCGGACGGCAGCCAGTCCACGCCGAAGGGCTCTTTCACCGTGTAGCCGGCTGCGTTGACCAGTTCCTCGCCGCCGCCGGTGGGGAAGGGGCCGCGGTTGAACAGGGCTTCGATGGGGCCGATGCCCGATTCTCCCAGCGTCTGGTTGCGGAAATCAGCGCCATGGATCTCGCTCCAGGCCGGCCATTTGGCCGGGTCTTTGCCGTAGGCCTCCTGCACCTGGGCGATGGCTTGCTCGAAGGCGCGCGCGAACATCTCGTCGCGGGTTTCGACAGCGGCTTCGGAGTCTTTGTCGTCCCACCAGGGGCTGTCGGGCTGCTCGATCAGGCGGCGCATCACTTCGTACCAGCGCGAGCCGCCGGCCGGCCAGTAGGCCTCCGGCAGGTCGTCGTGGAAGGTGACCGCCAGCAGTTGTACCCAGAAGTGTTCGAACAGCGCGGCGGCTTGCGAATCGGCGCTGTTCCGCAGGTCCCAGGAGGCCAGGAACTGCTCTCGGACGGAAGCAGGCCCGGGGCCCAGTTCGACCGCCAGCAGGACCGGCAGCAGGCTCTCGGCGTTGCCGTTGCGCGCGTCGCCGTGCATCTGCTGGATGTAGGCAAAGTCGATCTTGCCGGGCGCGTTCTCGATCATATCCACGATGCGGTCGGCGCGGAAGCCGTAACTCCAGTCCTGCGTAATGATGTGGGGATATCCCCAGGGCGGGACGCGATTGTTGGCGGTGGCGATATAGCCGCTTTGCGGGTTGAAGGCGTAGGGCAGTTCGTCGAAGGAAATGAAGCCGGTCCATGCGTACTCGTCCGTCCAGCCGGGGACGGGCAGCGCGCCGTCGCCCCTGGCGCGGATGGGGATGTCGCCGGGCATCTGGTAGCCGATGTTTCCGGCTGTGTCTGCAAATAAAAGGTTCTGGGCCGGGACGTGGAACTGCTGCGCGGCGGCGCGGAACTCATCCCAACTTTGAGCCTTGTTGAAGCCCCAGATGGCCTCGAAGGGCGTGGAGGGGGACAGGGCCGTCCAGGCCAGGGCGATGGCGTACTGTTCGGGCAGTTCCACGCCGGTCTTTTCTTTGAAGGGCAACGCTTCGGGGTCCTTGGGGTCTACTTCGTCCTTGAGGGCGCCGTAGGTCTCCGAGATGACCGGGCCATGCCGCGAGATGCGCACGGTCATCTCGACCGGGTCGCCGCCGGTCTGGATGGTCTCCTGGCGGGTCTCGAAGTCCACCCACTGGCCGTTCACCTCGTACTGGTTCGGGTTTTCAGGGTTGACCTTTTCGATGAACAGGTCCTGCACGTCGGGCCCGACGTTGGTGTAGCCCCAGGCGATCTTGTCGTTGTGACCGGCGATGACGCCCGGCACGCTGGGGAAGGTGAAGCCGGTCACATCGAAGGGGCAGGCTTCGGAACGGGGCTGGCAGTGCAGCGCCGCCTGGTACCAGATGGAAGGCATCTGGATGCCCAGGTGCATGTCGTTGGCCAGCAGGGGCATGCCGGTGGCGGTCAATTTGCCAGAGACGGCCCAACTGTTCGAGCCGACGCCGGGGCCGGAGGGGCCGAGAACAGAATCGAGCAGGGCGAGTCGGGCTGCAAGCGGTTGCAGGTCCAATTGTTGCAGTTCGAAGATTGAACGTTCAAGCGCCAACGGTTCAAGGTTGCCCGCATTTTCCCCGATGGTAGGGACGATGACCGGATGGTCTTGCGGGTAGGGCGGGAAGAGTTCGTCCATCTGTTCGGGGGTGAGCGTTTTGAGCAGGATGGCGCGCTCGATCTCGGCGTCCAGGTTGCCGCCCAGGTCCCAGGCCATAGCCTTGCCCCAGGTCAGCGAGTGGATGGGCGTCCAGGCCTCGATAGTGTAATCCGGGTTGAGGACCCCGGTCAGGATCAGGTATTCCAGGCTGAGTTCGACCGGTTCGCGCTCCTGGATGTAGGCGTTCACGCCCTCGGTGTAAGCGTCCAAGATGGCTTTGGACTCGGGCCCCAGCGCGGCGTATTCCGCTTCGGCGGTCTGCCGCCAGCCGAGCGTGCGCAGGAACATGTCGGTTTCGACCTGCCCCTCGCCGAACATCTCGGACAGCCGCCCGGAGCCGATGTGCCGCCAGAAGTCCATCTGCCAGAAGCGGTCTTGCGCGTGGACGTAGCCCTGCGCAAAGAACAGGTCGTGCGCGCTGCCGGCGTAGATGTGCGGGACGCCCATGCCGTCGCGGTAGATGTCCACGGCGCCGTCCAAGCCGGCGGCCTGGATTTCGCCGTCAATTTGCGGGAAGGATTTTGGCGCTGCGATGACGGGAATGTAACTTTGGACGTAGAATGCGCCCACAGCCCCCACCAGCAAACCCAAGACGGCCAACGCGATCAGGACGCTGGCAAGAACGCGACCAATTTTTTTCATTTTCTCCTCCAGTTGGCGAATGTCAGTACTTCTTTTTTCGTACCGCCAGGCTTTGCTTGGCATGGCCGACCACAGGTCGGCGGTACGATCGCTGTCTATGTTTTACTTGACTGTACCCGATAATCTCGGATACCAATACCACAATACATTTGCCGCCGGTTTGCCATGCACAGAGACCGATTTGTCTTGCAGGATGGTCGGCGGGTAGTAGCCGCGGCTGACGACGCCGCCCACCCATTGCCGCTCATTGACGGCGGACAGGACGGCCTCGTAGATGTCGGCCTGGAGTCCCAGGTTCAACGCCAGGGCGGGGTTGTCGGTGTTGGGCTGGCTGAGTGTTCTCCAATCCAGGCAGCCTGACCCGCCGGGCAGGCAGCCGCTGGCCGCGCCGTTGACGGATGGATATGTGATGACGACAATGACCGGTTTGCCCGTCACCGAGGCCAGCGGGGAAATGCCCGTGTCCAGCAAGCGCCCGGCCTCTTCTATCATGTCCGCTTTGGAGGGGATGGCCGCGTCGCTTAATTTGATGTTCCACAGCAGGTAGATGCCATCCACGCTCGCCAGGATGCCAAGCGGGGTGTCGAGCGTCTCCTGTTCGTACGGCAGCGCCCACAGGATATTACCCCGGAAGTGCGTGCGTACTTCTGCGATGAGGGCTTTCCAGCGCGCCTCCGCGTCAGCGGGGATGCCGGACGGCGTGACCCCGTCTGCCAGGAGGCCGCCGGGCAGGGCCGGGGCGAGCCAGTCGCCGCCCAAGATCAGCGCCTGTGAGCCGGACTGGGTGGCCAGGTCGGCGTAGTTGAGCAGGAAGGCGCGGTAATGTTCGAACCAGGCCTGCCACCAGTCCGCGTTGCGGGGCGCGGAAGCAAAGAAATCGTCTGCGTCCGAGGCGAAGCGCGGCGTAGGGAACACGGCAACGCTCATGTTCAGCGCGCGCGCCTGGGTCACCATCCGGTAGGTGTCATTCCAGAAAGAATCCCTGCCGGGTACGGGCGCCAGCACCAACGGGTCGGCGTCGGCAAAGGACCAGGTGGGCGTCAGGACCACCCAGTTTGCGCCCAGCGCCTGGATATTCTGCATGGCTTGCGGGATCGAAGTGACCCAGTTGGGATGTTGGGTGGGCTGCAGTTCGACCCCGGCAAAAAAGGATGCCTGGCGAGGGGCAATGGTCACGCCGACCAGGTTGCCCGGCTGCGAATCTTCGAGCCAGACCCAGCGGCTGACGGTGTCCTTGATGTCTTGCGGGGCCAGGCTGGTGGAAACTTCCCGTCCGCGCGCGGCGTCGCCAGAGGTGGCGCTGTCGTCCGCGCTGCCGCATTGCCCGGCGCGGCAGTAGCGATACCCAAAGGAACCCAGAATGCTGAGAGGGCTGTAGAGTTTGTAGATCCAGCGGTTGTTGCCGACCGGCCACATAGGCACCGGTTCTGTCCAGCCGTAAGGGTTGAACTGGATGTAGACCAAGTCGCCGACCGGGGTGTTGGGTGGCGTATCCACTTCGAACAAGATGGGGGAAGATTTGCCTGCCTGCCAGGTCTCGACCACATCGTTGATGGTGGTATCGACCGGGGGAACGATCAATTGCCGCACGAGGAACTCGCCGTTGGATTTGTGCTCGGCGTTCCAGAAGCCGTCGCCCAGCGTGTATTTGTAGCGGATGTCTGCCCCGGCTGGCAGGCGCATGGAGACGGTGTAGCGTCCGTCTGGCAGCGCGGTCATGATAGCCATGCGGTCGGCAATGGTGCTCAACCCGCCGCGCAGGTCTGCGAAGGTGTTGCCGAGTTGGAACAGGTTGCCTCCCAGCCGCACAGGCGCTCCCGGCACGGTGTTGGCCGGTACGCTGGCGTTGAAGGTGATGTTGACCAGGGGGGCGGGTTTCAGGAAGAGTTTCCCCGGCGTGTTCAGCCCATCCACCACGTTGGCGCCCTGTTGGAAGGTCTGGTACGTCCCGTCCAGCGCATAGGCGACCAGGTTGTGCGTGCCGGCCGGCAGGCCCTTCAAGGAATAGCGCCCGGCGGAGTCCGTGATGGTCTGTACGCCGCCGGCCGTTACCATGATGTTTGGCAGGGGGACGCCGTTTTCGGCGTGGACTTCGCCTTCAATGTTGCCGGTCTTGCCGGTAAAGGTCTTGTCGATCCAACCGGCAACGATGTCGCGCGTCTCGCCCGGCCCGGTGACGTGGTACAGGCGGTAGCGTATGGCCACGTCCGTGCCGCTGTCTTCCTGGATCTGTGCATTGGTGCGGCGCACATAGCGGTACTTGACCACCGAGTTGAGCGGCATCGGTAGCGCCGTCGCGTATGTCTGTGGGTCGCGCGGCTGCATCGGATAAAGCACGCTGTTCAGGGCCAGGCCGGTGACTTCATCCAGGATCGCGATTGCCAGGCTCTCACCGGCACCCAGCGGCTCAGGGATGGTCGCAATGAAAATGACCTGCGCCATCGGCATGGGGGTGAGTGTCGGCCCGACCGCTATGGCCGGGGAAGGAGTCGCTTGTTCTCCGCTTGGGCTGGAGAAGGACGGTAATTTGATCAGGGACAACTGGCAGCCGGAACTGCCCAGGACGAAGAAGATTAGCAGCGCGGTCAGACCCAGCCTGCGCCAAGTACCACGAAGTGGTATGCTTCGTTTCCAGGGACTCATTCTCCCTCCTCTGCGGACTCGCGCGCCTGCATTTGGCGCACCCGGCCTCGATAGGCGATACGGCTTAGGACGATGCTGATAAAGTACAACAGCGACATGGGCGCCATGACCAGCGCCATGTTGACCGGGTCCACGGTGGGGGTGATGGCCGCAGCCAGGATGGCGATCAGCACGATTGCCAGCCGCCATTGTTCTGCCAGGATTTGGGGCTTGACAAACCCGACGGCGGTCAATACGTAAATGACCAGCGGGAATTCAAAAGATACCCCGATCCAGAACATCACCCCGGTGACGAAGTTGAAATAAGACATCGGGCGGAGTTCCGCTTCGATGCCCATGAAGTTGAGCAGGAAGGGCAGGGCGGCTGGCATCATGATGTAGTACGAAAAGGCCATGCCGGAGACGAATAAAAACGTAGCCAGCGGGATGGCAAGCAGCCCGAACCTGCGCGAAGCCGATCTCAACCCAGGGGCGGCGAACAACCAGAATTCGAACGCAATATAGGGTAACGAGAGCATCACACCGGAGAGCAGGGCTACTTTCATGAACACGCCCACCGATTCGGTCACTTCGATGGCTTTGAGTTCCACCAGTCCGCCTACAGGCCGGGCCAGGTATTCGATCAATTGTTGTGTGAAAGCGAACGAAATGACGACCGCCAGCGCCAGCGCCAGCAGGGAGCGCAACAGGTGTTTGCGCAGGTCTTCGACCTGGTTCCAGAGCGACTCGCGCACCTCTTTGTCGCTGACGACGCCGCTGAAAACATCCACCAGGGCGTGTTCGTCCGGTTCTTCGGTCAGGAACGTGTGCACCTGGCGGTACGCGCGGAATGGGAAGGAAACGATTTTCCACAACAGGCGGAAGGGAGCAGTAAGAAGCCGCCACAGGTCGAGAAAGAATCTACGCATGGGACTCGGTTTCCTTCCCCGCCGGGGATGTTGCCTCTGGTTTGTTGTCAGGTTGCGCAGTGGGCGGCGCCGGGGAGGCGATGGCGCCCTTCGTGGCCTCAGCAGGCGCAGGCTTGGGTGGAGGCGGCGGGGCAGGACTGCCCCAGGTTCCAAAGCGTTCCTGGCGCGGGTTCTTGTCTGCTGTTCCCTTTCCCAATGGGGAGGCCGCCACTTCAGCGCCGATCTTCCCGATTTCCTGGTTTACTTGATCGAGTTCTTCCAGGCTGGCTTCCCGCATCAGGCGGTTAGGCAGGCTGCGGAGTTCGCGCGAGGTATCGCGGAAGACGCGCCAGCCGTCAGAAGTGACCAGGTTGCGCAGCCAGCGGCCAATGGTGCGACCCGCCTTCTGCATGTCTTTGGGCCCAAGGATAATGAGGGCAATGAGTACAATGAAAACCAGTTCGGTGGGGCCAATGCCGAAAATGTCCATGCTTATCTATTGGTCTCCTGCAATGCGATGCCTTTTTTAGACAGATTTTGTCGGATTTCGTGCTGGTGATCGGCCAGGCTGCCCAGCACACCGTTGACGAAGCGCGGCGCGCTGTCGGAGCCGTAGGTTTTTGCCAGTTCGACCGCTTCGTTGATGGCGACTTTGACAGGCGTCTCTCCCTGCCCGGCAAATTCCCAGCAGGCCATGCGCAGGATGTTGCGGTCGATGGCTGCGATCTGGTCCAGCGGCCATTCGGGGGCGTATTTTGCGATCACCCGGTCGATGAGTTCGAGAAGGGGGAGGGTGCCGAAGATGATCTGGCGGGCAAATTCGGCCAGGTCATCGGTTAATGGCGTTTCTTCCAGCCGGGCTTTGAGGACTTCGGCTGGAGGATGGTTGGTAAGGTCTACTTCGTAAAGTACTTGCAGTGCCAGGCTGCGCGCCCTGGTGCGGGACTTCATACGGGTTTCAGGCCTCGCTGTTTTCCTCGTAATCTATATCTTCGATATGGATGTTGACGTGGCCCACGTCCATGCCGACCATTTCCTGGATGGCGCGCGCCACTTGTTGCTGCACGTTGCGGCTGACTTCGCGGATATTGACGCTTTCCTTCAACACAAGGTACAAATCTGCAAAGACAGTATCTTCCTGCACATCGATGCGGACGCCGTCCCCGGCGCCGCGGCGCAACAGGCGGTTGACCCCGCCCGAAACGGGGGCCATCTGGCTGACGCCCGGTACGCCCAACGCCGAGAGTTTGGCGATGCTGATGAGCACATCGGGGGAAACGGTGGTCTTTCCGGGGGGTCTGGTTGAGCCTGACATGGGTTCTCCTTAATCCAGAGAGCAGGGAATAGAGAGTGGAGAGCGGTCGTTTCGACTGCGCCCGCTTTCTTCACTACTCTCTAATTTCTACCCTCTACCTTTCACATCATTACCATGCCGCCATCCACGCTGAGTACTTGTCCGGTGATAAAGGCGGCGTCATCTGAGAGCAGGAAAGCAACGGCGCGGGCGACGTCTTCCGGCGCGCCAAGACGGCCCAAAGGCGTCGATTCGATAGCCGATTTTTTATATTCGTCTGAAAGCACATCAGTGAGGGCTGTGGTGATGTATCCGGGCGCTACTGCATTCACCGTGATATTTCGTGAGCCTAGTTCGCGGGCCAGCGACTTTGTCAGGCCGATCATGCCTGCCTTCGAAGACGCATAATTGGCCTGTCCGGCATTTCCTGATAAACCGACAACCGAAGTAATGTTCACGATCCGCCCAAAACGCTGTTTCATCATCGGGCGGACGACAGCCTTGCAGCAGTTATATGCGCCTTTCAGGTTGACGTTGATAACATCATCCCAATCAGCTTCACTGATTCGCATCAGTAAATTATCGCGGGTGATCCCGGCGTTATTGACCAGGAAGTCCACCTTCCCAAATTGGGTTAGAGCGCAAGCGATAAAATCCTGTGCACTTTTGTAATCAGCCACGTCCACCAGGCATCCGCTGGTGCGCTGCCCGGTTGCTTCGGCGATTTCGGAAGCTGTTTTTTCAGCTTTCTCTCCCAGGCGGTCCCCGCAGGCTACGTCTGCGCCGCGTTGAGCGAGAAGTTCTGCAATTGCCCGTCCGATACCGCGTGAAGCGCCGGTTACAACGGCTACACGACCAGCCAAAGGCTTGTATTCGCTCATATTTTTCTCCTCGATTTAGAATTATACACCGTCATTAACACTAAAATTCTCAATCGGTCTTGCTCTTTTCACACAAGCCCAAAGCCAACCCCAACGCGCCGGCGATGGCGATCACGCCCGCCCACAGGAAAACGTCCTGCCAGAACTGCATGGGGAACAGGCGGATGAGCGTATCCGAGTACAGGAACAGCCACGAATCGCCCTCGAAGAACAGCGCGTGGAACAGGGAAAAGAATTGCCAGAACGCAATGACGGCGAACAGGCCGACGCCCGCGACCAGCCCGATCAGCAACCACCCGCCGCGCCTCAATCCCTGACGCCAGGCCTGCTCCCATTTCCCTTGCCTGGCCCAAATCCCCAGCAGGGCCAGGAGCAGCAGGGAGGCATACCAGACTTTCAGGCCCGCCTGCGTGACGATTTTGACGTCCTGCATGTGGCTTAGTTCCCGTTGGTTGAAAAGCGGGTTGCCATCTGGGAAGGTCAATCGGCCGAGATACGAGATGTCTTCGTTGTTCACCAGGTAATCCAGGGCAAACGGGGCGTAATACAGCCGCTCGGCAGTCGTGAATCCGTATTCGTCCGGCGGGAAGGATGGCAGGTTGTACTCGATTTGCAGGAAAGCAGGGGTGAGCAGCAGCCGCAGCGCCAGTCCAAGCAGGAAGATGGGGGTGAGAAGCGTGATCAGCCAGGAGAGAGCGGGAGAGAGTTTTTGTGACACGAGAATCCTTTACGGGATTTCCACGAACCCCAGTAGCGTGGACGGGAACTTGTCGGTGACCAGCAGGAATCCGCGCCCATCCAGCGCAACCAGGCCTTCCCAGTTGTTGGCATCTTCGCTTTCCAATGCGAGTTGGATCGGGGCGGATTCGACCAGGGTGATACTTTTGTCACTGTAGTCGAACGCTACCAGGCGCTCAACCTGGTCATATTGTAAATGGCTCTGCCCTTTGCCATAGGACTCTGCCAGCGGGTCGGATTTTGGGGTCAAACCAGTATCGCCCGGGAAGAAATAGTTGATGACCCAGATGTGACCGGAATCGTCCAGGGCAGCATCGGTCAGGCGATATTCGAGGTGCGGCATGGAGATTATCCCTTGCGCTTGCAGGTCGAAGTCGAAGACCCGGGCGGCGGGTTGTGGGTTCAGGTTTGCGCCGTTGACCTCGTAAAAAGTCAGGACTTTATCGTCCAAGACTACCAGCGCCTCGTCGCTATGGTTTTCAGATTGGATGGGCAGGGGAATCTCCACCACGTTGGATGTATCCAGTTCGATCTTGCCCAGGTCTGGAGAAATTGCGCCGCTAACGATGTAGCCGTGCATATCCAAGCCTTCCCCAGCCTCGACAGTCAGGAAGACCTGATCCTCATGGAATCCGATAGCCTCGTATCCCTGGAAGTTCGGAATGCTTTCTTTCAGACCGGGTGCGATCAACGCGACAGGAGCGGGATCGAGCGAAACAGTATGGGTTGCATCCAGCGCAGAAAGGACATCCGCTTTCGGCAGGGCGAACAGCACTCCATCGCCTTCCCCAAAGCGTTCGGGATATTGCGGCAGGAGGATCAGCGTTTCTCCATACCAGGCCAGCCCGGAAAGTTCGGCGTCTGGATTGGCAACCGGTCCCTCCAGGGATAGGTAGGCGACGGTCTGTTCAGGGATTCCGCCAGTTGGCCGGTTCGCGTAAACGAAGCCTGCAACGACGATCAATAATATCAACAGGGTCACAGGTATCCACAGGTGATTTGATTGGGATAGCATGTTTTTTTCTCCAATGTGTCGGTCGTGCGTCTGCCTCGACAAGGTACATGTCTACGTGTTTACATGTCTACGCGCCTACGTGCTTGCGCTATTGCAGCGTTTGTACGTTGCCGCGCAGGAAGAAGTTGATCACCAGGGTATCCGTCAACCACTCGATGGGGGCTTTATCATCCGTAAAAACCTGCGCGGGTTCGTAGCCCGGTTGCAGGTTGACGATGGTGGAGCCCATGGCGGTCAGCAGCAATGGATGTACGTCGCCGCGCGCCGTAAGCGTTTCGTAGTTGCGCACCAGGGCGTCTGCGTTGGTGGGCTGTTTGCTGGCGTAGACGATGGAGTTGAGCGTGTTGGGAATATCCATAATGTGGATGGAGGGGAAGACGGCGGCGATGGTGGTCGAGAGTCCGTTGATCAGGCTGCGGTCGCCCGGGGCGCGTCCCACGTTGATGGCCAGCGCGCCGTCGTCCGCCAGGTGGTCGTAGGCGATCTGGAAGAACTCCCGCGTGGTCATGTGCGGCGGGATGTAGGGCGGGCGGTAGGCGTCCACGGCGATCAGGTCGTAGGTGTGCGGGCTGTGCTCCAAGCCCCAGCGCCCGTCTTCGACGTAGACCGTCAGGTTGGGCATGGTCATGCCGAAATATTCGCGCCCGACGGCGACGATCTGCCTGTCGATTTCGAATCCGTCTATTTCAACGGAAGCAAATATCTCGGTCGCCTGACGCGCGGAGGTGCCGGCGGCCAGCCCGATGACGGCGTAACGTTCCACCTGTTCGGGGGTGTAGTCCGGGTTGAAGAAGGGACCCACCAGGAATTGCTCCCACGGGCCGCCGTAGTAGAGTTGGTCGGGGTGGTAGATGGAGTGGACGCCCTGGCCGTCGTTCAGGCGCAGCAGGGTAAAGCCGTTGACCTGCTGGACCTCGATGTAGTTGTACTGCGACTCGCTCTCGAAGACCTGGCCGGGGGAGTCCTTGACGTGGAAGTCGCCGAAGAACAGGAAGCCTGCCAGCGCCAGCGCCCACAGTCCGAAGAGCGCAACTTTCTTCCAGCGTTTCTCCAGTCCCAGGCCGCCCAGGGCTGCCAGCAGGATGAGCAGGCCGAACAACAGGATGGTGCGGCTGGCGCCGATGAGCGGGAAGAGCAGCAGGGTGGGCAGGAAGGCGCCCAGCACCGAGCCGACCGTGGAGAGCGCGTACAGGTTCCCCGAGACGTTGCCGGCCTGTTGCGCATCTTGCAGGGTGATGCGGATGGCGAAGGGCGAGGTCATCGCCAGCAATGTGACCGGGATGCTGAACAGCAGCAGGGTGGCCAGGAACGAAGCCGCGATCACGCCCAGCGCCAGCGCGTCCATGGCGGAGGCGGCCGCCAGCAGGATGGGCTGGGCAATGACCGGGATCAGGCCGAGCGTCGCGCCGCCCCAGGCCAGGAAGGTGAACATCGTTTCAGGGCGCGGGGATTTGTCGGCCTGCCGGCCGCCGATGGCGTAGCCGGCCGCAAAGTAGACCAGGATCAGGCCGATGATGACGGCCCACACCAGGTTGACGCTGCCGAAGCGCATCTGCAGCAGGCGCGAGGCGCCGAACTCAGCGGCCAGCGTGGTCATGCCGGAGAGGAAGACCGTGAAGGCGATGTAGCGTTGCATGGGGTGGATTATACCTGTGTACTATGGTGGAAAGCATACCCCCTTGTAAAAGGTCTGTAATTCTAATATTTTATGGATATTTCATCTAATTTTTCAAGCATACTTGTTTTTATTGTGAGCGCTTCGTTTTTCAATGTTGTTAGTTGTTTATACACATCATCCTTTCTACTGGCTGGATAGGAAGAAAAGCCAATATCCAATATTTGGTCATAAATAGATTTAATTTTTTCAATATCCTGACTAAGATAAGGATCCCCCATCGTTGTGAGAATAGATAAACCTTGTTGTGATGACAAGTCCGCCAATGTAGACTCGACAAGTAAACCCCGTCCCTGTTCTTCTGATCCTTGCATGAGAAAACCTACTGCTGTTACATATTTTTGCATAGCCGTGATTAGCTCATTCAATCCATTTTCTACGGCAGTAGCTCTTTTATCGAACAAGTCTCGTTCCCGTTGACTAAGTCGGTCTTCTAGTTCCCATTTTCTTGCTTTTTCATCGCGGTTTTGTTGATGTTTATTGTTTACCCATGATGTAATTAATGATGCTATAAGGGCAATAGTTGCACCAAGTAGCAGGTTCTGAATTTCGGAGGACATTTTTACTATTCCTTATGCTAATTCCGGGGATTTGCTATTTGGTATCACCGCAGTTAAACGTAGTCAATTTGCCCATTGTTGAGCCAGTTGAAGGATAGCCATTGAAGGTCTTCCGCGTTGTTTAGGTGGCTCCCAGCGAGGTGGGGGCACCTTGAAATGGAACAAC